>CAMHRP010000056.1:0-21400 GCA_946187645.1 uncultured Bacteroidales bacterium
TCCCAAGTCTCCTCGGCTCCGGGACTGAGTTTGTCGCGCACGGTGGCCAATTTCACGTCCAAATCATAGTTGTCGAAAGGCACGGAAATATGATCGTCCCCAGTCCTGAAAGCGTTTTCCTTCACGAGGACATAACGGAAATTGAGATCGCCATGGTCGCCTTCGGTCACCTTATAAGTAAAGTTCTGCACCGCATTGCTGATAGTGATTTTCTTGTCCATACGAATTTCGTCGCCGTGGAGCAACTGCACCCAAACGTCCACATCCTTGGCCGAACTGCCGATGCTGAACTTGATTTCATCGCCGGGATGGGCGGTCGATTTGTCCACATCGCTCCAAACAATAGCGGTATAAGGCATCTTTTTGGCCTGATTCTCATAAATGGTGAATTCCTCCGTCGTAACGGCCAAAGGATCGTCCAAACTCTTCAGTTCAACGACATATTCTCCAGGTTCCAAAGTCTTGCTTTCCAAGAACTTGGCCTTGTCGTCCACCATAATTTCGGCCTCATCGACCAAAGTCTTGGTTCGCTTGTCATAGAAACTGTATTCGGGGAAGAGTTTGCTCAATTGTTCATCACTATGCAATTGTCGATCAAGGACTTCCAAATGTTGCATAGCTTCAAAATAATTAATTTTGGCCTTGTCGTCGTAGCGGTAAATCTTGCGCGAAATGCGGCTCTTGGCGGGCTGCCAACTGAGGTTGCTCACGGTAATTTGGTACTTGCCGAGGTCCGATTTCTCGATGGTGCGGGGCAAGTCGGTGCTAATGGCGATTTCGTTGTAGCCCGCGCGGATGCTGTAGGTGTCGGCGTGGGTTTCGCCCTGCTTGCTCGTGGCGGTCACCTCGATTTCGTAGGTGAACATTGGCTGTTTCTCGGGCGCGATGGTCTTGGAAGGCTTCAGGTTGAAGGTGATGGCGAACTTGCCGTTCTCGTCGGTGCGGGCCTTGCCGTGGGTGATTTGCTCGTCATCGACGACTGGGTACCACCACCACCAGCAACGCCACGGGAAGGAGGTCTTGCGGACGACACGATAAGTGTATTCCACATCGTCCAAGCCGAAACCGGCGTAGGCTTTTACGTCGCCTCGCACCGTAACTTCTTGGTTCAGTTTGTATTGCTCTTTCGGCTGTTCAAAAGTCACCTCGAAAGTCGGGCGTTTGTATTCCTCCACACAGATGGCCACGCTGCCACGATTGGCGTTGAGGTGGAACACGCCGTTCAGCCTGTCGGAGGGGATGACAAAAGAGCCGCTGAACGAGCCATATTCATCGGTGTTAAAGTTGGCCGAAGTAATCTCTTGCCAGTTGGCATCGCGGAAAGAAACCTTTTCCGAATAATTGTTCACAAGGCTCAAGTCTTCACCTTGGCGGCGCGTCACGATACCTTGGAAGTAAACGGTCTGACCGGGACGATAGATGGCGCGGTCGGTGAAGAGTTTCGTTTCGTACACCTCGTTGTTGTTTCTGTACTGCTCATTGAGGCGGAAGTACCTTTCTGAAAGCAGGTTGTCATCACCTTTGCGCAAGTTGATGCAGAAGGAACTATCGCCTTTCACCTTGCCGTCAAGCACGACACGACCGTTTTTGTCGGACTTCATCGTGGCAAGGATGATGGTCTTATGTTCGCGGGCTTTGTAGTCCCATTCGCGACGGTAGAGTTCCACGGTGACGCCTTCCACGGTTTTCCCCGTTTTGCGGTCAACAGTCACCACGGTCATTTTTTCGTCCTTTTGGTCAACGATGTAACCGAGGTTGGATACTTGGAAATTGAGTACCAGCGTTTTATCATCGCTCTTGATGCCTTGTTTGGTGGTGGCAGTCAAGTAGTAGATACCTTCCTCCAAGGCTGGAAGCGCAATCAAGGTGCTATGGCTGCGATAGTCGGTTTCGGCGGCCAAGATGAGTTCCTGCTCCGCAACAGGCAACTTTTTGTTCAATTCTTTGAGCAAGTCCTCCTTTTGCATATTGTCGAGTTTGCTCAACTCTTTCTCGCTGACTTTCACGATTCTATAATAAGGTGCGGTCGTGTTCTTGTATTCCAGCACGGCGGGGATAGCCTCGTTGGGCAGCTGTACCGATTTCAGCGTGATGTCGATTTGCGGCTCCTCAATGCGCTTGATGAGGTTTTCGCAGTTCTTCGCGCCTTTCGACTTTGGGAACTTGGCGATGGCCTGCTCGCACATTGTCTTGGCTTTCTTGTAGTTGTCGAAATAGGTGCTATCTTCGCTATTGCTCTCGTACTGGTTCATCATATTGCATGCAATCAAGGAAGTAATCTCGGCGGAAAGCGGATTGTCCTTGTGCTGCGCTTTCAGGTCCTCCATTGCAGCTTGATATTGGGCATCCTTCTGCAAGATGGAGTTGACGAAGCAAAAACGCTTGAAGTCGTTGTAAATCAGCACATCCTCGTTCTTTTCCTTGAGGTTATAGGCGATGATGTCTTGGTAGATTTTCAAGCATTTGGTGAGCGGGTTGTCGGTCGTGCCCAAGTCGGTCTTCACGAAATCCTTGGCGGGAAGCCACCATTTGTCGGTGTCGCCTTCGGCATCGTCGGCATTGGCTTGTTCCTGATAGTATTTTGCCGCGCGGTGGAACATAAATTCAAACAACGAGGCTTCATAATTAATGTAATCCTCGTTGTTGTTTTTGTTCTCGTACAACACCATGAAATCTTCGGTCTTGGACTTTTTCAGTGCCTCGACGGGCTTCAAAGCCTCGGCATAATGCTGGTTGATGCGCGTTTTGAAACTCTCCTTGTCCCAATATTTCATCTCCACCTTTGAAATATCGCCGTCGATGGGCAGGTTCTCGCTGATGCGCCATTCGTTTTGGTCCAAATACTCGGCATAAGCGTGGGCGATTTCCTCGTGCAGCAAGGCATTGTGCACCTCATCCAACTGCCCGACCTTGGTCTCAATGTACTGGATGAAGGCCTGGTCGGGATCTTCCTCCACAGTGAATTGGTAAATCTTTTGCCGATAGAGCCAAGTCTTCAGTTGTTGGGTCTGGTTTTTATCTTTCAAGGCTTGCTCTTCGATGGCAACAAGCTCTTTTTCAGCCGATTCTGGCAGATTCTTTTCAAGGTTTTCCTTTACTTTTTTCCACATAGTCTCATAGTCGTTTTTAGGTGTTTTGGGATTGTCGGGCGTTTTGTCGGGCGTTGCAAATGCCAACAGGCCGATGGCCACCAAGGCCACAGTCGCGATGATGATTCCGAGGTGTTTCATATTGTTGAATCGTTGATTGTTTAATTGTTTAATTGTTGTGTGACGCAGAACCAGTCAAAAAACCGTAGTCCAATAGTCTCGAAGTCCCGCAGTCCAAAACAAACGCAAAAATAGCAAATATCGTGCAAAATTATGCCTATTTTGTTGTAGAGATATAACTGTTGGATTTTTAAGTATCTTTGCACCCGCAAAACACAGTATAAACGAGAGGCCAAATGAACGAATTTGATAAAAACAAGGGAGACTTTGAGTCACTCGTTGGAAATATTCAGTCGACGAGCAAGGAATTACAAGAAGATGCCCGTCTGGTCATCAACCGCAATGTTACGGCGAGAGCCTGGCTGACTGGATTCTATATTGTGGAATATGAGCAACATGGTAACGACAGGGCAAAGTATGGCGACAAATTGTTGAAACGTTTGGCAGAACGGCTTGATGATAAAAGTTTGGGGTTGGCTAGTTTGAAAAACTATAGGCAATTCTATCTCTATTATCCTGACTTGGCACATCCTATTGCAAAGTATTTGCAGGAAAAGATTCATAAAAGCCAAGCAGTGTTTGTCCTTTCTGAATTAGCAGATAATCAGCAACTTAAAAAAAGCCAATCACTGATTAGCCTTTTTCAGCAACAAAGCAATCAAAGAATTACAAAAAGCCAATCACCGATTAGCCTTTCCGACGAGCCAGAATCTGATGCCATTTCGAAAGATGGGTTTGCTATGCAGACTGCAAATGGAGATGTGATGGCGGTTCCACAGATGTTGTTTGATAGATTATCTTTCACACACATAGTTCAATTAATACATATCAACAATCCTTTGAAACGAGCTTTTTATGCCATCGAAGCCATGCGTGGTCCTTGGAGTGTAAGAGAACTACAGCGCCAAATAGATTCCAACTATTACGAGCGTAGTGGCTGGAGCAAAAAGCCAGAAATACTGGCAAGCAGAGTGAACGAAAAGGCAGAAAAGCCATCGTTCCGTGAAGAACTTAAGTCACACTATGTCTTTGAGTTTTTGGGACTTGCAGCAAAGGATGTCGTTGAAGAAGATGAACTGGAACAGGCTCTTATAGACCATCTCGAGGAGTTTCTGCTTGAATTGGGCATGGGTTTCTGCTTGGAATCGCGACAAAAGAAGATGCTCATAGACGACCGCTATTTCAAGGCGGACTTAGTGTTTTATCACCGTATCCTGAAATGCCATTGCATCGTGGAATTAAAGGCGCATCGGCTTGATTATGCTGATATGGCACAACTAAACATGTACATTGAGTACTATCGTCGCCATTATATGTTGCCCAATGACAACCCTCCCGTCGGTTTGTTGCTTTGCACAGAATATGGACAAGAAATGGTGGAATATGTAACCCCCAACATCGACCCAAACGTTTTCGTAGCCCAATATGAACTCCAGTTGCCGAGCAAGGAAAAGATAAAGGAATTCCTAATGAAGGAAAATAAGGGGTAATAATAACAGATTATGAAATAAATGCTTCTTTTGTAACCGCGTGAAAAATCTAAACGACATCATTCACCCTATCGCCGCAGAATTGGCACAGTTTGAAGCCTTTTTCGAACAAACCATGAAGGCTGAAACCGAACCCATGAATTCCATCATGCATTATGTGCTTGATTCAAAAGGCAAACGCATGCGCCCCATCTTGGTGCTGCTCGGCGCGAAACTTTTTGGCGAAATCAATGAACAGACGCTGCGTGCCGCCACTTTCGTCGAGATGGTCCACAGCGCAACATTAATTCATGACGATGTGGTTGACAACGCGAACCAACGTAGGGGCAAAGCCTCGGTGAAGGCGGAGTTCGGCAACCTCTCTGCGGTATTGGCGGGCGACTACCTCTTGGCCAAGGCAATGCTGCTCCTCTCCCACCCCATCGACCATGCTATCCTGCGAGAAATGCTCAACACCACGGCCGCCATGAGCGAAGGGGAATTGATACAGGGGTCTGTAGGGCTGTCGTATCACGGCAGCCGCAGTGATGCAAATCCGCAAACGCGACTGCCACAGTGTGACAGCCCTACAGCCCAATATTTGGACATCATCACCCGCAAGACCGCCCTGTTGATGCGCTCCTGCTGTGCTGCAGGCGCCCTCTCGGTGAGTGCTTCACCCGAACAAGTCCAGCAAATCGCTGACTTCGGCCTCAATTTCGGCATCCTCTTCCAGCTTCGCGACGACCTTATCGATGGCGAGAACATGGAACACGCCCGGACTTTGTTGCCCACCTATTATAATAAAGCTTTGAAAGCCTTGGAAGGCTTTCCTTCTTCGGAAATCGCTGCTGCCTTGCGTGATTTGACCGTGTTTTGTGCGGAACGGGAATCTTAAGTCGCTTTCCATAGATTGACTTCGTCGAATGCAGAGCATTTCGATGGAGTCAATGACATAAAAGGCGAGCTTCTATAAAAGCTCAAGCAGACTTTAGAAAGCATGTCACCCCTGCCTTAGTTGCAGGCCTCAACAGGTGTGTCAAGCCCGCGCTAGCCATGTGGACAAAGGCATGAAAGTGTATATTATTTTTCCATTTTTTTGATTTTCCCATTATTTGTTCATATCTTTGAAGCCTCAAAAGACATAAAAAACATGAACATGAAAGTTTACCATTTTATTCACTAAAAACCTTATCACTATGAAAAACAAAGTTTTACACTTCCTTTTCCTCCTCCTATGCACTGCCGGAGTGACGAATTTGGTTGCGCAATCCTTCAATGAGGGGATCCTCAATTACACCGTCAATGCCGATGGGACGACCGTAACGGTGAAACTCAAATCGGGCGCTACCTCCTCGGGCTCGCTTTCCATCCCCAGCACCGTGACCTATAACGACAACACCTACACCGTGACCGCTATAGCCAATTACGCTTTCTATAACTGTAGCGGCTTCACAGGCACGCTGACCCTCCCGAACACCTTGGTTACCATAGGCAACTATGCCTTTGGATCATGCAACCATTTCGTGGGTTCGCTGACCATTCCCAATTCCGTGACCACGATAGGCAACAGTGCTTTCAGTTATTGCTCTTCATTCACTGGCTCGCTGACCATCGGCAGGTCCGTGTCTTCAATAGGTAATGAGGCTTTCAAGAACTGCACCAGCCTGACTTCCATAATGGTATATCCCGAGTCAGTGCCTACCATGGGTACAAATGTGTTCCTTAATGTGCCAACGGACATCCCGGTGACGGTGCCATCCGTCTCATTGGCAGACTATCAATCGGCCTTGGGCTGGAGCGACTTCACCAACATGCACTGCATGGAAACCCTCACTGTGTATGACGGAACAACTACGAACGGCTATGTTCCAGTGTATGGTTACTATACCGACGCTTACCTGAAGGCTGAGTTCGTGATGCCTTCCACTGAAATTGCCGAGATGGCCGGTAGCACCATCAACAGCATGAAGTTCTACGCCACCACTCCCGCTTCGGAGGCTTGGACAAGCACGTTCCGTGTGTTCATGAAGGAAGTGGGCAACACTGCCATCGATGCCTTCAACGGCACTGACGGAGCTACCATTGTGTACGAAGGCCTCCTCGACGGTACGGGAAGCGAGATGACCATCGACTTCAGCACGCCTTACTACTACAACGGCGGCCACCTACTGGTCGGTGTGTACAATGTAACCAAAGGCAACTACAAGTCCGTCACATGGTCAGGCGTGACCGTCACCGACGCTTCAGTGCAAGGCTACAGCTACTCCAGCCTTGAAGAGATTGACCCCACCCAGCGCAACTTCATCCCCAAGACTACTTTCGGCTTCACTCCCGCTTGTGATCCCAAGAGTTTGCCCTACGCATACGGCTTCGAAGACCCAGGTGAATTCGACTGCTGGACCAAGCTGAATTGCCATAACTCTTCAGCTATCAACAGCAGTGCAGCTCACCAAGGCAACTATGGCTTTGGTTTCCATTGGAACGAAGCTCCCCCCCAATACCTCATTTCACCCAAGTTTGATGGAACCACAGGCATGAACGTGTCGTTCAACTACAAGAACGCTTCGAACGGCTGGCCTGAGACTTTCCAAGTGGGTTATTCCACAACCACAAAATCGCCTAATGCCTTCATCTGGGGTGAGGAAGTGACCGCCAATGACATAACTTGGCATCTTTATGAAGCGTCCTTCCCCATAGGCACCAAATATGTCGCTGTCAAACTCAATTCTTACGACGAGTATTATCTTTATCTCGACAACTTCAACTTCGAACCGATCCTTTCGAATATCTTCCTCACCGACGGCTACTGGAACGACGGCAGCAACTGGGATATCGGCGAAGTGCCCGAAGATGGCAGCGATGTCATCATCCAAGCCGATGCCGTCATCCCTGCAGGTTATACTGCATACTCAAGGAATGTTATCCTCGACGGCGGCAGCATCACCGTTGAAGACGGCGGCCAACTTTGGCATCGTACCGACAATCTTGTGGTCACCATGAAGAAAAACATCGTAGGCTACGGCAACGCGAACAACCAGGACCACTATTACCTGCTCGCCTCCCCGTTCATTGAGGACATACCTGTACCGACAGCAATGACCTCCCCAGGCTGCGACTTGTATAAGTTCAACGAGAATTATCCGAATGCCGAGTGGCGCAACAGCAATCAAGATCCTATCGACGAGCTTGAACAGCTTGAGGGTTATCTTTTTGCCAGCCCCAATGACCAGGAGCTATCGCTGACGGGCAGTACAATGATGTCAGGCTCCTATAATCTCCCCAATGTGCCTTATTATGAGAATCCAAACAACACCTTCAACGGATGGCGCCTCTTGGGTAATTTCCTCACCTGCGACGTTTATATCTACAGGCAAGACGATGACGGCGAATACATACCGATGGAGCTCATGGTCTACAACGAAGAGGGTGAAAAGGTGACTCTTTCGGCTGGGCCTATTTCGCCAATGAGTGCCTTCTTTGTAAAACTGACGGAAACGACAACGATCAAATACTTCTATTATCCCATATCCTCGGCAAGGCCGGCTGGCGCCCTCAAAGGCAAGTTTACCGTGAATAGCAATGGCGACCAAGTGCGGTTCTCGCAAGGCAACCTACAATACATCGGTAGTGCCGGCACGCCTTACTGGAAGTTTGCCGACAAACAGTGGGAGACATTGGGCAACAATGGACAAGGCAGTACGAGCCAATACGTCGACCGCGACCTCTTTGGCTGGGGCACGAGCGGCTACAACCACGGCGCCGTTTGTTACCAACCTTGGAGCACGAGCCAAACAAACAGCGACTACTTTGCCTATGGCAACCGTTACTATGAGCTCTATAACTCGACAGGCCAGGCCGACTGGGGTTACAACGCAATACGTAACGGCGGCAACCAAGAAAACAGCGGATGGCGCACACTGACCAACGACGAATGGACCTATATTATCAATGGACGTAATACTCCTTCAGGTATCCGATTTGCTATGGGTAGTGTGAATGGTGTGGATGGCCTCATCTTGTTGCCCGACAATTGGAATGCCTCTACCTACACGCTGAACAAAACAAATGATGATTATGGAGGTTTCTATGCTAACACAATAAATGCAACGGATTGGACTACGATTCTTGAAGCCAATGGAGCAGTCTTCTTGCCCAAAACAGTTGGCCGCGATGGGACTTCAATAACCACTAACTGTAATTACTGGTCATCCACTCATAGTGATATTAACCAAGCGTACTGTGTTTATTTTGGCAATAATTATGTCGGTTTTAGTAATTCTACGAATAATCGAAGTACTGGAAATCCTGTGCGTTTGGTGAACCCTGTAAACAATTAATTTCCAAATAAGTAGATGAACAAATATAGTTTACATAATAGACGCGAGATTGCGAGACTTTTTGACTATGACCATTGACAATGACTATGACCATTTCCACGGGGATGCTAAGGTTTCAGCCCTTGGTTGAAGCGGTCATTGTCATAGTCACAAGTCATCGTCTCGAAGTCAAAAGATATTGCAGTTTAATTTTGAACAGTTACTTATAATAAAAGCGAACAAATTGAATTAATGAATAAACGAACAAAAATAGGACCCACCCTCCTCCCGCTCCGAAGGCGTTTCATCAAATTTTCAATATTTTTTTCTCATTTCGTTTGTGTATATCAAATTTATCCTTACCTTTGAAGCCTCAAAACAACCCAAAATAACAGACAAAACGACTCAATAAAATACAAATCTATTTGAAACACAGAATATTACACTATACAACACTATGCCACTTCGCTGTTTGGGCTTGACAATAAAAACGTACACCTATTTAAATTAATAATTAAAACACCATACCATGAAAACAAAATTATTGACAATTGCAACGGTGGTTGCCCTTATGTTGGGGACCATGACAAAGGTGCAGGCTCAGGCTCCTTGCCTGCCGCAACAGCACGGACTTCCACAACACCAGAGTGCTTCGTGTGGCGTCACACAGATGCTTGCCTTGACAACAGGCTGGAACTGGATCAGCATGTACATCACAGTAGATGACCCTATTGTCTTGCTTGACATGCTGAAAGAAGGCCTAGGCAATAATGCTTTGAGCATCGAAGGTAGCAACGGCATGACCGAGTATCTCGGCGACGGCTTCTGGATGGGCGATTTGGACGATTATGGCATTTCAAACGACCAGTTGTACTTAATCTTTGTTGAGAACGACTGCACGGTGGAATTGCAGGGTACGCTCGTCAATCCTGCCACAGTAGAAATCACCATCAATCCTGGCCCCAACTGGATAGGATTCCCTGTCTCACAGGAAATGGAAATCTCGAATGCTTTTAGCAATTTCGCAGTCGAAGGCGACATGGTCGAAGGCGCTGAAGGTATGTCAGAGTATCTCGGCGATGACTTCTGGATGGGATTCGAGACCATGATTCCTGGACAAGGCTATATCTACAATTCGGAAAGCCAAGAAGTGAGGACGCTGACCTTCCCAAGTGGAGCCAAGGCACGCCACGCCTACCCCAATTTTGGAAAGATTAAGAAACAGCCTATTGAAGTAGTGCCAACAGAAGACAAACCCACGCATTAAGGAATAAACTATTCATTAATAAAAAAGAGCCAGCGATGTATCGCTGGCTCTTTTTTTGTCACACAATGATTCATTTGTAAGGTCCTCTCTTTTGGGTCATATTCAATTAATTCACATAATAACTAAGATTTTATATCCTTTTTTCATTTTATTTGCTTATTAATCCAATTGTTTTTATCTTTGCTGCCAAATCTTGAAGCTGGATTTGCATATTGAGATTGTATTTCAAAAAAACAAATATTGTCATTTTTTAAAACTACTGTTATGAGGAGATTTTTACAAACCATGGTTCTCATTGCGGTGATTGCTATGTCGACAAGTCTCGCAATGGCACAAACCTTTACTTATCCAGTAAAGGGCAAACAAGGTTTCTCATTATCAGAGAAAACCAGAGATGGGCTGCATGTCAGCTACAACTTGGGCCAGTTTACCTTGAGCCCACTTAACTATCGAGGTGAGAGCATGTCAGAAATCAGTATTTCAGGCATGGTCCTGCCCAACAATGAAGGTTGTCCTAACTTGCCAGTGGAGAGTCGCCTGTTGGCGGTTCCCCAAGGAGCAAATGCACGACTCAATGTTGTCAATGTTGAGAGCGAGATCGTAAGGAATGTGGATATTGCTCCGGCCTTACGCATCCAACCCGAAAACGAGGAACCTGAATTCAATTATGTGAAAAATCGGGAGGTTTATGGGAAAAATGCTTTTTATCCCGAACAACCTTTCACAATTGAAAGGACGTCTATTCGTGGCGTTGATGTCGTTGCAGTTTCGGTTTCACCTTTCCAGTATAACCCAGTGACCAAGGAACTGAAGGTGTACACCAACATCGAGCTGTCGGTAAACTATGAAGGCGGCAACGGGCATTTCGGTGACGACCGTCTGCGTTCGCCTTATTGGGATCCCATCCTCGCCGCTGAGCTGATGAACTACGACCAGTTGCCCGTCATCGACTATGCTGCCCGTATGCAACAATGGCTGCGCGATGAGGCCGACGGTGCCGAATACCTCATCATTACGCCCAACAACGATGATTGGGCAGAGTATGCCAACCAACTGAAGGACTACCGCACACGCCAAGGCATCCTCACCAAAGTGTATCGCCTTGATGAACTGCCTGCCTCCACTACGGATGAAATGAAGGCTTGGTTCCACAACGCCTATAACACTTGGACGATACCGCCTGTCGCCATTTTGCTGTTTGGCGACCATGGTACCGACATGAGCCAATATATTCCTGCTGAAACTGTTTCGCATCCTGCAGAAGGTTCTTGCATCACAGACAATGGTTATGCTGATCCTACTGGCGACAACTTACCAGATATGGTGTTTTCGCGCCTTGTGGCTGCCAATGCCACAGAAGCTCAGATGATGGTGAGCAAGCAGATTGAATATGAGTATTCCAGCCCCAATATGGACGCTTCGACTTACGATCAACCTATCACTGCATTAGGATGGCAAACTGAGCGTTGGTTCCAAATCTGTTCGGAAGTGGTGGGAGGCTATTGGAGAAACCAAGGGAAACATCCTGTTCGTATCAACGAGATTTATGCACTTCCAGAGCCGGCCGATATTTGGTCATCAGCCTCAAATACGTCTACAGTAGTCAATTACTTTGGCCCTAACGGACAAGGTTATATTCCTGCATCTCCTTCTGAACTTGGAGGCTGGACTGGAGGCACGGGAGCTGATGTTGTCAATGCCGTAAACAATGGGGCAATGATGCTCCAGCATCGCGATCATGGCTACTATCAAGGATGGGGTAAACCATCATTCAGCAATAACAATGTCAATCAGATGACTAATGTGGGCAAGTTGACCTTCGTAAACACCATCAATTGTCAGACAGGTACCTTTAACTATAGCTCAAACTGTCTTGTTGAAGCTTTCATGCGACGCACCTACAATGGCCAAAATGCAGGTGCTGTGGGCTGTATTGGACCTACTCAGACCTCTTATTCGTTTGTCAACGACACCTATGTCTGGGGATTGATGGATCAATATGATCCCAATTTCCTTCCCGATTATGGCCCCTACGCTAGCTACGAGGGCAACTGGCAACCTGCCTTTGGTAATGTCGCAGGAAAGTATTTCCTTCAACAAAGTTCATGGGCTAGTAGTTCCAGTGTGAAAGTCATTACCTATCAGATGTTCACCGCCCACTGCGATGCTTTCTTGAGACTTTACACCCAAGTGCCTAGGACAATGGATGTTGTACACTCCTCTGCAGTTGTGGCTGGTTATGGTGCCATGACGGTTTCGGCACCGGAAGGATGCACGATTAGCTTAGTGAAAGCTAATATTGACGGAGGTTGGGACATTCTTGCTGTGGCAACGGCTACAGGTAGCTCGCAAACAATCGAGTTTGAGCCTCAAGTGCCGCCTACAGTTATTAATATAGTGGTTACGGGTCAAGACTATCTTCGTTATGAAGACACCATTGAGGTGGTGCCAGCCGAAGGGTCATACATTGTGGTGGATAGCTATACTCCCAATGCTACTCCTGTCAATCAGCAAACTTCGCTTAGCGTGAATTTCAAGAATGTTGGATTGGATGCCACGACAGGTACAACTTCTGTAACCATTAATTCGACTGACGACAGACTGACCATTATTGACGGAACAGGTCAATTTGGTGCACTGGGCAGCAATCAAGTCGTTTCGTTGGAAAACGAATTCAGTTTCATCATTGCACAAGATGTTCCCGACAATACAAAATTCCACCTCAATGTCACCATGACTTGTGGAGGAGACACTTGGACAGGCATATTGTCCATCACGGCTAACCAAGCTGTACTGGAATACGTCGGTGTGTCATGGCCAGAGATTTTCAACCCAGGAGAGACCATGACCGTCACAGCCACATTCAGGAACAGAGGTCACTATGTGGCTACCAATGCTGTTGCCCACATCGCTTCTTCAAGCCCTTATGTCAGTTTCGCCAGCAACAACTATACGGTAGGTACTTTAGAGGTTGGTGAGCAAGTTGAATGCACATTCAATGTGAATGTTGCATCTGGCTGTCCTGAATCTGAGCAGCTGCCCTTCACTTTCACTTTGAATGCTGACGGCGGGATGGTCGCTGAAGGTTCGGTGGTTCTGAAAAACACCATTATCGCAATTTCGGCAAATCCAGAGGAAGGCGGTACACTTTCTGGAGCTGGAAAATATGTTCCAGGTTCAACTTGTACTATCACCGCAACAGCAAATGATGGTTATGTTTTTGTGAGGTGGAAATTGAATGGCAATGTGGTTTCGGGCCTTTCCACTTATAGTTTCACAGTGACATCTGATGCAGAATATGTGGCCGAATTTGAATGGGTCACTCAGGGCATTGCCATTGGTGATGCAGCTATATCAAACAGTTATCTTCCTAGTTATTCCTTCTATAATTATACTTTGTCACAGCAAATTTATACCACCGACGAAATCGGAACGGCATGTGAAATTGCAAGTATAGCCTTCTTCAACGCAGGTTCACAGAAAACCCGTTCCTATACAATTTACATGACCCATACCGACAAGTCCACTTTCGAGAATGCCAACGATTGGATCAATGTCACCGAGGAAGATATGGTATATAGCGGAAGTGTCACCATGATGAATAACAGTTGGACGACGATTTTCTTTGACACTCCTTTTTACTACAATGGCACCTCAAACCTTGCCCTTATTGTAGATGACAACACGGGCACTTATTCAAGTGGAATGTCCTGTAGAGTGTTTGGCACTTCTGGTAGTCAGGCCATCCGCATTTACAGCGATAACACCAATTATGATCCCTATAATCCCTCGGGATATAATGGAACCCTTATGTCTGTGAAAAACCAAATTATCCTCGGCATACCTTATACCATTACTGCATCTGCCAATCCCGCCGAATATGGCACGGTGAGTGGCGCTGGTCATTATGCCTATGGAGCGCCATGCACCTTGACAGCCATTCCCAACGATGGCTACTACTTCGTCAATTGGACAGAGGACGGCACAGTGGTTTCATACGACATCAACTACTCCTTTACCGTTAGTGGAGACAGAAATTTGGTGGCCAACTTTGTTGAAGAAGGCGCTATGTGCAGGGTATATTTCGATTTGCACGACTCCTATGGCGACGGATGGAATGGTAATTACTTAGTCGTTGACTTTGGTGATGGCCATTCCGAACAGTTCACCATTACAAGTGGTTCATCGGCTTCCTATTATCGATTGTTCGAATCCGGTAGCAACATTACCTTGACATGGATTGCTGGCTCATGGATAAACGAATGTTCTTTCGACATCAGGTTTGAAAACGATGTTCCGATATACCATGGTGCGAATCTCAGTGCCAGTTTCCAACATGAACTTACTATTGATTGTGAAAATGCCTATACCCCAGTCTCCATTTCTGTAGCTGCCAATCTCGAAGAAGCCGGTATTGTTGCTGGAGGTGGTGTCTATGAGCCTGGCACCGTTGTCAACCTGAAAGCCACCCCCTATGTGGGTTACCGCTTCGTCAACTGGACCAAGAACGGTACTATGGTTTCCACCAATCGCACTTACAGTTTCACTGTGACGGAAGATGGCGATTTCGTGGCCAATTTCGCTGCACTTTCACAGTCACTGCAGGTCGTGGCTCAATACTATCCCGATGCAGCCAACTCCAATAGCCAATATGTGAAAGTTAGCTGGGCGAGTTCTGCATCATCGGCCCTTGATTCTGGTACATCATCCGACCGCTCCACCTACTGCATCTATCGCGCCTTCTGTGACGGTAGTGGACAGCAAATGATTGCCGAAAACGTAACCGGTAACCAATACATTGATACCGAATGGGCTACATTGCCCCCAGGCAACTACGCCTATGGGGTCAGCCTCATGGATGCCAAAGGCCAAGTGAGCGAAATCCATTGGAACAATACCCCTTCAATAGAGGGTTGCCATAATATAGATTTAAAGGATTATGGTAGTCCCGTTGCCAACTTTAATAGTAATCCTAGCGAGCCTTCAAGGGTGAGTTACGACGAGGGTTGGCTCTATTACGATAATGGTACTTATGCCACAAATGTGGGTGCAAGTGGTACTCTCTATTGGGGTATCATGATACCTTCAGCCTCTCTCCTCCCCAACGCTGGTTATAATTTAACAAAAGTGGCTTTATATACTTATTACTCAGGTACAACTACGCTGAACATTTATCTTGGAGGTGACAATGCACCTGCAGGGGCACCTATCGTCACACAGTCTTTTGATATGCTTGGAAATAATAGCTTTATGGAAATTGACCTGAACAATATGATTCCTATTGATGCCACACAAAACCTTTGGATTACTTTCTATAACCAAGGCGTTTCCTACCCCGCCACTGCCTGCGCCAACACTGGCGATGCCAATGGCCGCTGGATTAGTACTAACGGTACATCTTGGAATGATTTGGCAAATTATGGTTTGAATTACACTTGGATGATCCGGGCTTTTGTTGAAGACGCGGGTAATGCCATCTGTTGGTCCAACCGCATTGGGAAACCCATCGTGTTGAATGAAGGCCCGAACTGGTTCAGTTCTTATATCGAAGTGGACGACCCCGTTGCCATGCTTGACATGTTGAAAGAAGCTCTCGGCGAGAACGCTTTGAGCATCGAAGGTGCCGATGGCATAACGGAATATCTCGGCAATGGCTTCTGGATGGGCGAATTGGACGATTATGGCATCTCTAACAAACAGCTGTACATCATCCAGGCTGCCAACGACTGCACGGTGGAACTGCAGGGCATACCTGCCAATCCCTCCACCGTTGAGATTACCATCTATCCAGGATATAACTGGATTGGGTACCCCGTTTCTGTGGAAATGGAAATCACTGAAGCCTTTAGTCTTTTCGAAGCTGCAGAAGGCGACATAATTGAAAGCGGTATCGATGGCGTGTCTGAATTTATTGGCGAGGGGTCCTGGTTGGGATTCCAGACTCTGGTGCCTGGAAAAGGCTACATGTACTATTCAACAAGCGACGAGGTGAAGACCCTGATATACTCAACTGGAGCAAAAACCCGCCGCGCCTATCCCAACTTCGGAAAACTCCCGGAAAAAATGATGCCGAATGATGACCGTTGATCTATTTAATAACGAATAAGCTTTATAGAAGCCAGCGGGGGTTCCGCTGGCTTCTTTTCTTCATAGTCAAATAGTCACAAAGTTCCATGTAATGAAGACAAATGATAGGGTAGTTTAATTTTGAATAGCTACTTATTAATAAGATGAAATGGCAGAATTTTTTTCCTTTTTTTTCATTTTTTTTATTCCATTTAAAAAAAAAGCCGTATCTTTGGTCGTTTAATAGTATGTAATAAATTATCTCATTATAATTCAACTACTTAACAATCAATAAGTTAATACCGACTAATTCACTTAATACTAACTAAATTCAAATCACAATGAAAAGAAAGTCATTACTTTTCTTGCTGCTATTCGCGCTACTAGCGCCCTGGGCAGCAAATGCACAGGAAACAACACTGACTGTGTATGATGAAGGAACTACTACTAACAATTATGTTCCAATTTATGGTCTTTATTGCGATGAAGGCGTGAAATGCGAATTTGTCATCCCAGCTGAACAATTAGCAGAGATGACAAATGGTACCATTTCTGCCATGAAATTCTATCTTGCCTCTGTGGGTTATAACACCATTGAGCCAAGTTTCACCATTTTCGTAAAAGAGGTGGACTTTACAACCATGACAGCCTATACTGGAACTACTGACGCCACCACTGTTTTCAACAGCACTTTCACATTCACAAGCGGTGCTACAAATGTTGAGATAGAAGTGCCCTTCTCTGAGAATTATACTTATGAAGGCGGAAACCTCCTTATTGGTGTCTACCAAAACGGAACATCAGCTTATAGTTCTTTGGCTTGGACCGGTGTAAGCCAAGACTATAATTCCGCATGGCGTGGATATGGTTCTTCAACGGGTTCAGCTCAGAAGTTCCTCCCCAAGACCACTTTCACCTACACTGCTGGTGCCTCTGATTGCGACATGCCCTCTTCCATCGCTGTGAGTGACATCACCACTGACGGTGCCACGGTGACCTGGGAAGGTGAAGGCAACAAGTGGAACCTTCGTTACAAGGCTTCCAGCGATGCCGACTTCACCCTTGTGGAAAACTTGACAACAACCTCCTACACCTTCAATTCCCTCCAAGGAAACACCACATATAGTGTGGGTGTGCAGACCGTTTGCACGGGTTCGACAAGTTTCTTCAAATCCACCACTTTCACAACGGAAAATCCTTGTGCCGCTCCTACCAATTTTGTGGCAAGCAACATCACTGCATCTTCTGCCACCCTCAGCTGGACGGCTGGTTACCAGGAAACCGCTTGGACAGTGAAGTACAAGAAGTCGGCCGATAGTTGGGATAATGCGACCACAGTCTCAGTAAGCGGAACCCCAACCACCAGCCTGACCGGCCTCGACGGACTGACCGTTTACAATGTCAGGGTGTTCAACTGCACTGGAGAGAACGACCCCTATCTGTCGGGCAATTTCACCACTGCTGCTTCCTTCCCCTACAGCCAAGACTTCTCTGGCTCGACAAGTATCCCCACTGGTTGGGCTCAATACAGCGGCCTGCTGGCTGATGTCATGGCTGGCACAGCAACCCTCTCAAGTGGTTATGGTTGGTCCAATGGAACCAGCAACGGCGTTTTGGACGGTAATCACCTCTACTCCAACATCTATAGCACTGGATGCACGAAGTGGATTGTCACTCCTGCCATTCCTGTGGAAAGCGGAGCCCGTCTCACTTTCGACGTGGCCTACACTGCCTACAGCGGCACAGCTGCTAATCCCCAAACAACCGGTACTGACGACAAGTTCGTCGTTTTGGCTTCGACCGACAACATGGCCACTTGGACCATCCTGCGCCAGTGGGACAACGCCGGTTCGGAGTTTGTTCTCAATGAGCTCACTCCTGCCGCCTTGCACCAAATTTTCGACTTGGCCGACTATGCCGGACAAAATGTCATCGTTGCTTTCTATGGTGAATCGACCGTAAGCAATGCCGACAACAACATCCATGTCGACAATGTGGTGTTCGAACTCACTCCTTCCTGCGAGAAGCCTATGAACCTCGCTGTGAACTACACTGGCGGACTTACTGCCGAAGTGAGCTGGACCAGCGATGCCTCGTCTTGGAACCTCTTGGTGAACGGCACCCAAATCAACAACGTCACAGAAAATCCTTACACGCTGACCGACCTTTCATTGGGCACCACTTACAATGTGGCTGTTCAGGCCAACTGCAGCGGTTCTACCAGTGAGTGGACCACCCCTGTCAGCTTCACCACAGACATGTGCTTGCCTGAAAACATGTGCCAAATCACCTATGAGCTCTCTGATAGCTACGGTGATGGTTGGAACGGCAACTTTATTAATGTAGTGGATGTGGAAACCGAAGCCATCCTTGCCACTTGGACCATAAGTTCTGGCAATTCAGCAGCTTCAGGCACCCTCGCCATCTGCGACGGTCGAGCAATCCAATTCCAATATGTGGTTTCTGGTACATATTCTTACCCAGATGAAAACTCATGGGTGATTAAGGATGTCAATGGAGAAGTCATTTGGGAATATAGTAGCCCAAGCGCAAGTATGTCTCAAGACTACACTGTGAGCTGCGTTGTGACTTCCTGCCGCAAGCCTACCGACCTCGCTGCTACCGATATCTTCGGCCGCAGCGCTAAATTGAACTGGACAGAAAACGGCGAAGCCACAGAGTGGATAATCGATTATAACGGAACCACCCTTACAGTCAACGAGAATCCTTACGTTTTGGAAGGCCTCGACCCCGAGACGCCATACACTGTAAAGGTGAAACCCGTTTGCGACGAAGAGAAGTGGAGCGATGCCATTACTTTCACTACCGCCGTGGCTTGCCCTGCTCCTACCTTTGAAGTGGAAGCAGCTGCCGAATCGGCCACCATCAACATCGCTGGCGAGGCCGAGACCTACAACGTTCGCTATAGAACGCCCAGAGGCTTCAACTACGGCTTCGAACAAGCTGAAGCTTGGACCATTACCGACTTTGATCCTTGCACCGTTTATGACGGCGATGGTGGAGTAACTTATGGCTTCAGCAGTTGGACTTTCCCAAATGCTGGCTATACTGGTGCTTGCATAGCTTTCAATAATGACAATAGCGGTTCTACTAACATGTACTCACACAGTGGCAATGCTTTTGGTGTGATGTTTAATAGCAGTGCAGGACAATCTAACGACTGGTTCATCCTGCCTGAACTCGCCATTGAGAACGGTTATGTCTTCTCATTCTGGGGCAGAGAAATTACCGACCAATATGGTGACGAAACCATCAACGTGGGCATCTATGGCAGCTCCGATGGCACTTTCGCCTCGCTCTTGGCTGAGAATGTTGCTGTTAGCACAACAGAATATACTAAGTTTGAATATGACCTGTCTGAATACGCTGGCCAGACCATCAGACTTGCCATCAACTGTGTATCAAACGACATCTTCGGATTTATGTTCGACGACATCTTCGTGGGCAACGCCGAGGACGACACTTGGGATTATGTGTATACTGAAGTCGCCTCGCCTTATGAAATCACCGGTTTGACCGAATCAACCGAATATGAGGTTCAGGTCCAGGCCAACTGTGGCGAAGACGGTGTGAGCGAATGGAGTGCTTCCGTGGTCTTCATGACCCTGCCGCTCTGCGAAGTTCCCACCAACGTAGCTGTTGCCGATATCACGACCAACAGTGCTGTGGTGACTTGGGAATCAGAAGCCACTTCCTTCGACATCGAAGTGAATGGCGAAGTGACCGAAGACGTCACCAGCCCCTACACCATCAACGATCTTGATCCTGGTACTGCCTACTCCGTGAGAGTGCGTGCCAACTGCGGCGAGACTGGCTACAGCGCTTGGACAACTGCCGTTGATTTCGTAACTTCGTGCTTGGCTTACGAACTGCCTTACGAATATGGCTTTGAGACCGCCGATGACATGAACTGCTGGAGCATGATGGCTGCAAGTTCTGCGAATATGTTTGGCGTATATACTTATGATGAAGCCTATGAGGGCAGCAAAGTATTCCTGTTCTCTTCGTATAGCAATGCCGATTACTACGATCAAATCCTCATCTCCCCTGAGTTGATTGCCGAAAACGACATGGCTGTTGAGTTCTATTATAGAACTACTAGTGGCTATGGTGATGGTGAAACATTTGTTGTTGGCTATTCCACAACCACCAACGATCCCGATGAATTTACCTGGGGCGAAGAAATTTCCACTACTGCAACCGAGTGGCAAAAGTTCTCAGCCACCTATCCCGCTGGCACCAAGTATGTAGCTGTGCACTATTATGCCAATTATCAATATTATCTCGTTGTCGATGGCTTCAAGTTTGAAGAGGCTACTGGTGGCCAAACCCTCGAGCTGTCATCCGGCTATAACTGGGTCAGCATTAACATCGAGGGCAATCCTGACGAGTTGCTGCAAGCCCTTGAGGAGGGTCTCGGTGATAACGCCACGTCGATTGAAGGCGTCAATGGCATAACTGAGTATCTCGGCGACGGCTTCTGGATGGGTGAATTGGATGATTACGGCATTTCAAACGACCAGATGTACCTGATCTTTGTCGAGAACGACTGCACGGTGGAACTGCAAGGCACGCCCGTCGATCCCACCACGGTAGCAATCACCATCAATCCTGGCCCCAACTGGATGGGATTCCCTGTCTCTGAGGAAACGGATATTGCGGAAGCATTCAAAAACTTCGCAGTTGAAAACGACATGATCGAAGGCGCTGATGGTATGTCAGAGTACCTCGGCGATGAAATCTGGATGGGATTCGAGACCCTGATTCCTGGACAAGGCTACATCTACAATTCGGCAAGCGAAGAAGTGAGAACCCTGTTCTTCTCAAATGGAGCCAAGGCACGCCACACTAATCCTAATATTTTACTGAATATCAATAACTTCAATAAATCAGAACTCGATCAAGAACAGGGCATGACCAAGAAACAAGCCGTGTTCATCAAATCTGTCGAGCCAAAGTAAAACAATCAATAGAAGTTTAACAACTAAAATAATAAAAAAATGAAAAAAGTATTAGTATTCTTAATTGTCTGCTTGGCAAGCACCTCAT
>CAMHRP010000057.1:0-21230 GCA_946187645.1 uncultured Bacteroidales bacterium
CCGAAGTCCCCTCGCTTCAACCCCTCTTCCGTTCCGAAAGCGGGTGCAAAAGTACAGCTTTTTTCATTACGCGCAACACTTTTTTTCAATTTTTTGAAACTTTTTTATATTATATTGATTATCAAATTATTAAAACAACATATTTTTTCAGAAAAGTATGGCATTTAGGACACAAAAACCTTTTTTTCGGTCCAAAAAGGCACATTTTGGTCAAAGTTTTCCAGAAAACTTTCATGTTTTTGAAGAAAAAAGGTGACTTTTTATTTTACCTCCCAGACCTGCTTTTGGGAAACACCTCATTAATATAAATAGAGGCATGGATTTTTTTTGGCGAAAACAAACTTGCATTCATCACAAAACACTATTTTTGCAGAAAATAAAACGACAATGAGGTTTTGCGCCAAAACCATGCTGCTTTTTTCGGCCATATTGATCGCATTCACGGCCAAAGCGCAGGTATACATCAACGACTTTGAGAACCGCCAAGAATGGAATACGCCGTGGTTTAACCTGCATATCGTGGCCGACAGCAGCGCAATAGAGGAGAATTTCGTCTGCATCTGCGACACCATGCATGAATATGGATTTGGGGTTGGCATTAATGCGGACAAAGAATACCCTAACCAAAATATCAACTGCAAACTCGACTTCCTATTCAAGGCTGATACCAACACCCAAGCCGATATTGTGGTGAGCATCGACGACACTATCCGCAACCGCTATTGGTCTTCCTATCCCCTTGCGGATTATGTTAACGACACGGCTGACTGGTCTCAGGTACAACTCGACCTTAACTTCCCTACCAGTTACACACAGGGTAGTGAGATCAAAGTCTATGTTTGGAACAAAGGTCAAGAGTATTTGGTTTTTGATAATGCGCGGTTGGAAGTCAAAGCTGATGTTTTGCCGAGTTATCAATCTGTAGTTGAGTTTAATGCAGATTCCTTATTCAATACAAATTACTACCCACAAATCTCTGATTTCATCCCCATTGTGGAATACATCAATACCGATGGCGACACACTTACAGACCCATCGGTGATGAACACCATATTTAAATATAATTGGATTGACTACTACGGGGAGCCCCATTCCTCAATTATCGCCGACATCATACAGACTGAAACCACTTTCAAAGAAGATGTAAAATTGATTCGCTTGGCTTTCGTTTTGCCCTTACCTGAGGGTGAACTAACCGTTTACAGGAGAAACCAACACACTGATACGACCAATTACCAAAGCAGTTATTATCTCGACAGGGAAGGCTTTGCGTTAAAAAACGACAGCCTTAGCTTCAGCACATATCACAATTTAGGCATTTCATCGTTGCAACTCAACACGGAAGACAGAACTGTCTGCTTCAATATCGACTATTGGCGAGACCACCCGTTGTTGCATTATCCTTTGAAGAGCGACACAAGCGATATGTTCGAAAACATCTCCTTCCGAATGATCAAAAAGGGGGATGTTTTGAAAGGAAAAATCATATTATTTAATCATGCGATGGACGACCTCCCTCGCCTCATGCCCGTTTGGGATGGCTACCAAAGCGCTTTCATTTTCACCGAACACGCCGACTGGACCGATATCAGAACCCATCGTGCCGTACTCTTTGGAAATGAGAACATCACCAAACCGGAAGAGGCCGTCGGCGGGTTTTGCTTCTTCAACATTCCCGTCACGAAGAGTGTGTTCTATTGGAATCCCGACAACGTAACCAACGAAAAGACCAGCAACGGTCTTTTCAAAGGACTTGTCGCTTCCATCAAGACGGATAAGGAGTTTTATAAACTTCTGAAAACCATCAAAAAGCAAGGTTTTGAAATCTGTCTGCACTCACCCGAGGTTTACACCACCATCCCGAGCGAGTTCCCAAAGGCCATGCGTTTCATGAGAAAGCAATTCGACACCAAGAGTTGGATTGACCACGGCTACAACAACGGTCCCGACAAGAATCGCGAGGACTTGGTTTGCGATGGTCTACTACCCGATTCGCCACAATATGCCGCCGAGCTTTGGAAAAAGAACGGTGTGCGCTACCTTTGGAACGCTTATTATGAGGAAAACCGCATGGAAAGCCATAACTTCGACGGTCATTTTGTGCAACCTTTCGACGGCTTCGGCGATGCCCTGCCCAACCGACAAATCACCACTTTGCCCAATGGCGACAAGGACTTCCTGCTGTGGTCGACACCTTCCACCTTGGAGGTGAACGAAGACCGCGAATGGTACTACTATTTCGACAGCATCCGCCTTCAACGTCTTGTGGACCAACATAATGTGTTTATCACGCATGTCTATCCAGCCTGGAGCAATCCATATCGCGCATTCTGGCAATACAATGAAAACGGCACAGCCGTAGCCATGCCAGGCTTCAACTTCGCGCTGAGCCAGCTCGCCCATTTCCGCGACGAGAAGAAAATCCTGCCTACCACGATTGAACAATACCTCAGCTATTATGAGAAACTCAACAGCATCGAGTATCTGATTATCGACAACAAGACCATACAATTAACCAACCCCAATGAAGCCATCAAAGGTCTGACACTGCTTTGCACCAAACCTATCGTAGTTGAAGGCAAACCCATCGATTTCCGCAAGGTGGACGAAGGCTATTTGGTGTGGTTCGATTTGGACAAAAACGAAACCGTAACCATAAGATACAGAGAATGAAAAAACTATCCATATTCGTCAGCGGCAACGGCACCAACCTACAGCGCATTGCCGAGTATTTTGCCGACAACAAAGACGTTGAAATCGTCAACGTGGTTTGCAACAATCCCAAAGCCTATTCCATTGAACGGGCGAAGAATTTAGGCATTCCGTTGCGCATGATTACCAAAGAGGATTTCAAAAGCGAGGCTTTCGTCAAGGAACTGCAAAGCCTTGACATTGACCTGATTGTATTAGCTGGTTTCCTTTGGAAATTGCCAGAGAACTTGGTCAAGGCCTTCCCGAAAAAGATTGTCAACATCCATCCTGCCTTGTTGCCTAAATATGGCGGCAAAGGCTTCTATGGCGAGCATGTGCATGAAGCCGTAGTGGCGGCCAAGGAAGCCCAATCTGGCATCACCGTTCACTATGTCAACGAGTTGTACGACAGCGGCGAGATCATCCTGCAAGCCCGTGTCAGCTTGGACGAAAACGAAACGCCTGACTCCTTAGCGGCTAAGATCCACCAACTGGAGCAGGCATATTTCCCTGTGGCGATTGAGCAGGTGTTGTTTTCGAATGCCCTATCGGGCAGAAATCCTTAAAAAAATCAATTTCAAAATCATTCAAAATACAACAATTTGATTTTGAAAGATTTTTACTATATTTTGAAAGATTTCTTGCTCTTCAGGACAATCCCTTAAACAACCACTTGTTGCTTCAGCCAAGCCGCGAAAATCGGGTCTTGGATCTCGGTTTTGCCAGGCAACACGTCAATCAAGTCGCGCTGCAACATGGCCTTGCGCAGGTTCTTGATGTTGGCCGAAGTGCCCAATTCGTACTTGTCGAGGATGGTTTTCGAGGAGAAATTCTCCACGCCGTCCACCACGGCATGAAGAAAATTGATTTGCTTGGGCGTCAGCGAATCGAGCAAGTTGCTGAACAGCAGCCTCATCTGGTCGATGATGTTGGCGTGTGCCATCGCAACGGTTTCAGCCGTGCAAGTGCCTTCCGTGCGTAACCACACCTGATGCGACAGCTGCTGCACATAATAGGGATGCGCGTCCACCTTGCGGACGATTTCAGCGGCCAACTCCTTGGAAATCAACTTTCCCGTTTTCTTGAACTGCCTTGTTATATAAGGTATCCAGTCCGCCTCGGCGATTTTGTCGAGAAACATGATGTCGCCGAATTTGTAGAAGGGCATTTCGTAGTTGCCGAAAATGTCGAGCAGCATGTGGCGCTTGCTTCCGTATAGGCAATAGCACACCGAATTGTGCAACTGCCAGTGGGAGCGCAACTTACGCTGAAAAGCCAGCGAATCGGCGTAGTTGCCCACGTTTTGGAACTCGTCGATGCAGATGACGAATTTCTTGCCATTTTCTTCCGCGATGCGCTGCGGCAGGTCGAGGATTTCGTCCTCGGAATACTGCACTTCCTTGAAATCGAGGCCGAAAGTCACCTCATAGGACGAGCTCCCCTCACCGAGTGAAATTTTCGGCCCGACCGAGCCGATGTGTTTCTTCATCAGCGCGACCCATTCGTCCAACTTCGAGGCCGAGGCTTGCAGCACGGCATTGACGTATGTCTTGTAGAACTGCTCCTCGGTGCGGCAGTTGAAGATGTCGATTCGGGCAGCATAAAAGCCTTTGTCCTTCGCAAGCATCTCCAAGGTTTTGTTCACGAGCGAGGTTTTCCCCCATCGGCGCGGCGAGATGATGGTCGTGTTCACCAAACTTTTGAAGTTGCCAAGCAATTGGGTTGTTTCTTTCTCTCTATCGATAAAGAACTCACTTTCAGCCATTTTACCATAAACAAACGGACTATCCATAGCGCAAAATCATTAGTTTCACGCCGCAAATATAATCATTTGATTTGAAATATAAAGATTTGAAATGAAATAATTTCAAATAGTTTAATTTGAAATAGAATAGTTTGAAATCATTTGATTTGAAATGGATTGATTTGAAACCTTTTTTGTTTCATGGCAAAATTTTCATAGAAACTTTCACTTTGCCTGTTTTTGGCAGAGTAAAGGTGTTGTTTTGCACCGAAATCAAAACAACACCGCTATGGAAAAAAAGAAATCACATTACCTCGTACATGGGTTGTTCTGGAAAGGACAAATGCACAACGCGAACTATCACGAAGCAAAGAAAGACAATCTTTACAGCATCAACAAAACCTTTGAGGATGCCGACCTCAGCAAGGCACGAAAGGAAGCCTTTGCCTATTATCAAAGCCTGATTGATGTGCTTTACGAGGCTCTTGGCGATAGTTACACGACTGACCAACAAGCTCGTATTGACCTTCAAACCTTCCTTAACGCAGGCTGTAGCAAAGCAAAGACCCGCATCGGAAAGATGGCCTTTGACGACAACCTTTTCAACGAAATCGCAGTCTATTGGGTGAACGGGAAGGAGAAAAGGCTGATTCACGGCATCTGGTACAGGCCAAAAGACGAACAACATCAGCTTGACGAGCAACTTGCCTTGATGGGCAGCAACCTCATCAAAGAACACGCCTACTATGAACGCCACCATCTTCCCATTGAGAACGAAACACTTTGCGACATGACCGACCTCAATCTTGGTTTCCAATTTGTTTTGCCCACGCCTTTCGATTGGGATGGCTTTGTCGAGGATAATTTAGCCAAAGAGACACAAGCAATGTATCAGTGCTTTCAATAATTCTAACAATCATTAAAAACTACAGAAATGGAACAGAGAAACAGAAAACAAAAGACATTGGACAGATGGGAAATCCACTTAGGGACTTTTACTATGCCTCCTGAGTTTTGGACAAAATACCCACAAGTTCCGCAGCAAGTCGTCATTGTTGACGACCGCACCCACACGCATCAACTTTGTGCAACCAAATTCAACCGGGTCTTAGGATTGAGCAAGCTCTATGACCGTTATGAACTGAGACCAGGAGACACTATCAAGTACACGCTTGATATTGACAACACGGCGTTGCACCTCACATGCCCACGGAAACCTTTATTATGGTTGAGGAGAAAGAAAGCATTCGTTTGTCTTCTCTTTGTTCTCACTTTAGTCTTTTTCGGTTGCGGTGGAAACAAACGTCCTACCATGTCGCCACAGACTACAGAAATCACAGGTGACCTAAGCGGATATTTCGAGGTGATTGAAAAAGAAATCATTGCCACAGAAGGAAGGTGGTCGCTCTGGAATGTGGAGTTGAAGCGTACTGATATGCCTTTCCCATGGGATGAAGGTATGACAGTGGCAAAATTCAACGACACCTACTCGGATGGAAGAGCCTACTGTAAAGTTGGATTCGGGTTGGAGACCTTTGACAAGGATGGCAACTTGGTAGACAAACGTTCAGCGACAGCCACGGGGCTTCTGGGGCCATACAGTAGCAATGACATACTCGACCTTATGAAACTCCAACCTGGCGAAATCGGTATCATCCGTTGGGACACTGACCCTGCTGAAGATAAGGCGAAGGGTAAACTTACCTTCAGAATCACCTCGGCTTGTGAAATCATAGAAGGCAAAGGTCAAGTAACAGCCACAAACGATTGGGATAAAGTGCTCGATGCTTACGAAAACTATGTTGACAGATACATCGCTTGTTTAAAGAGAATTGCTTCAGGCGATATGGATGCAATGACGCAATATGCAAAGCTGTTGGAGAAAGCAGAGGAATTGGGTGAACAGTTGGAAAACGCTTCGGGCAGCATGACGACGAAGCAAGTGAACAGATACACGAGGATTAACAAGAAAATGCTGGAAGCAGCTGCAAACGGGTTTAACTGACATGAACACCAAAGAAGCGTTTGAAGATCCGCGCATCGTGATGCTGGAAGAAATCATCTTGGATGAGTACGAGCACGGGAAACAAGTCGAAGAGGAAAGCATCATCAAGAATGCGCTGCACTATCGGTGGATGATACTGCGTGAGCTGATGCAGTACGATGAGGAGAGCAAAAGGCTGCTGTCGGATTTCAACGACAGGATAAAGGCAGCAGCCACTGCCCTCTTCAACAAGACGAAAGCTATACACGAGGGCATGATGAAACTCTACGACGGCATCGGCGACCTTGAAGTTGAAGGGAAACTGAAGCTGGGTTATACCTACCCTACGGCGCATCCCGTCCAGACTGAGCGAGCGGAAACGATGTGGGAGGTGATGACCCAAGGCGGCTACGACCGAATGTATTCCACAGACGGCTGCTCATGGAGTCTGAAATGGGACCAAAACGGAAACATGACGTCACACGAAAACCTTGAAGCATGGCTCGGTATGGCCGATGAAAACGACAACTGGAACGAGGGATTGGATTACGAATGGTCGAAGGACATGCACCTTGTCTATCCTTTCCACAACCTTTATGACAACCGACATTTCAGCCTCTACGACCTTGTTTATGTGAGCGAGTTTGAGTTTGAGATTTGTATTCGGTTGGATGGAATTTTGTACTTTTGCCAAGAATAATAAAAGAACACTAAAATTCATAATCCTATGAGCAATACAAACACATTGAAAATCTACGAAAGGATTACAAAAAACAGCAAATCATCCTACCGTTTCTTCTTCATCAGAAAAGAGCTTCAGCCTTTGTTTGACAATCTCGGAGTGTTTACTTTGATTTGCTCTGACGGCACACACTACAGCCACCTTACTGTCACTAAATCCGGTAAAGTCGAAAGGTACTTTATCTTTGCTAATGAATTCTTTAACGAGCATCCAAGGCTGCAAAAACATGATGAAATACCCTTTGTCATCGAAAGAGACAAGGGAATTGTCAAAATTATTCTTTAAGCATTTTTTAACAACAGAAAAACAATGGAAAGAAAACTGACAATTTATCGGAAAGACATAAAGCGATATAAAGAGCGTTATGCCTATTTTTTCATAAAAAATGAATTACAAAATGATTTCGCTCATCTCAAAGTTTTCACATTAGAATGCGATGACGGGAAAAAATACCCTAATGTAAGCATAACCATATCAGGTAACTATAAGAATCCAAGGTATTTTATTTTTATAAATGAGTTTTTCAAAGACCATAGTGAATTAACTAGTTCTGACCGCATCAGTAGTATTGATTATCGTATCGAAAACAATGTTGTAAAATTGTATATTAAAGGCAATCCGCCAAAACAAACAACTAGGTCAATAGAGTCTTCCATCAATGAATCTGGTAAACAAATTAAAAGTGCTCATAATAAACAGGTAGAATATGACGAATCATTCAAGAATAAGATAATAACACTATTAGGTGAGAATGAAGAGCAGGGACTTAATAATACATTCAAAGAAAATGAATGGTACTTTAGAGCTACTGAAGAAAATGTTAGAGCTGAATTAATAGACCCCATTTTAAAAACCATAGGATGGAGTGTTCCTTATTTAAGGAGAGAAGATCATGCAAGAGATTATGTGCTTTGCCGCGAAAAATATGCAGGAAAAGGCTCTACACAATTGATAATAGAAGCAAAAAAGTATAGGGAGCAATTGCTTGAAACTGAAAAAGAGGATGATACATTTACCCATGAGCAATTAAAAGATTATCTTACCAGAGCAGAAATTCCTTTTGGCATCCTCACTAATGGCATAAGATGGTGTCTTTTTAACAAAGACCGATATCAAGGCGAAATTGATATAAGAAAGATAAAAACCGATACTGATAGCATCTGTAAATTCTTCAAACTTATTTCATACGAACTAATTAAAGATAAGAATAATCAATTAAACGATTTCGATTTAGGATTTCTTCATCGTAACGATATTAGCAGGAAAGAGTGTGCTCCTACAACAATATACATAGAGGACCATTTGCATCCAGAAAAATCCAAAAGTTACAAATCCGGTGAACATTGTGAAGCAAATTACCAAATTGCCGAGATAGTTCTAGAAAAGAAACCAATTGAATTATTTGGAATGGAGTTCTTTAGGGACATTGTCTTCAAAAAATCCGATAAGGATTATCCCATCAAAGCCTGTCGAACAAATAAACAGTATGAAAAAGACAAAAGCTTGTTTTTGATTGGAGATTATGTTATTTATGACAAGATAACGCTTCTCCAAGAAATCAATTCCACACTTGATTTAGGATTGTCTATTTCAGTTGAATAAAAACAGATTATCGTCTTTCTTCCCTACTTTATAAAAAAAACCGCACAACTCTGCCTGAAAATGGCAGAGTTTTGTTTTTGTTTTGCCGATGAAATCGACAAAGCAGAAACATCATGAAAGCAAAATCAACCTCATTGCTTGACATCGAAAATATTGTCAATGCATCGGAAGACTGCAAAATGAGCAGTAAATTCATGGCCGAAAACGCCCAACCGCTTGAAAGGTTAGCAAAGAAACTGGGTGTCAGCAAGGCGCAGACGACCTTGTTCGCCATCATCGCCAGCTCATCCTACAACGGCAATTGTTCGCTCTCCGACATCAAACGGCATCTTGGCTGCGAAAACCTCGACATGCTACGGCTTTCTCCAGACTTGAAAGCTCTGCAACGGGCGCGGCTCATCCGTGTCACTGGGAAAAAATCGTGGTTTAACGATGAAAGCTACTTTGTGCCAGATGAAATACTCAACTGCCTATTGTATGACAAGGAGATTGAGCGGCAAGAAATAGGCAACCTTGACTTCGACGCATTCATTCTGCATTTGGACACACTTTTCAAAGAAATGGAAGAGAAAGGAGGCAACTTTGAGGGTCTCGTCAATGACATCTGCGAACTCATCAAGGCAAACCTACAGTTAGACTTTGCCAAGAAACTCGACAGGATGAACCTCGACGACAAAGAACTGGTATTGCTGCTAAAGTTCTGTCTAAGTACGCTCATTGACCAAGAAGACAGTTTGGAGTACCGGGAAATTAACGATCTTTTCGATAATGACAGGCAAGCCAGAACGGAATTCAACCAACTACGCAACGGGCAACACCGGCTCATCGTAGACAAGTTGGTGGAGCCCGCTGGCCGAGAGCTTTTTTCAGGCGACACTTTCCGGCTGACCGACCACGCCAAAGAAACTTTGTTGCCCCAAAAATGCCTCAAACAGACACCTGTTGACCTTGACGAACTAACCTTGGCCACAAGCATTGCCGAGAAACGGCTGTACTATAACGCAAACGACCAAGCCCAAATAGAACGGTTGAAAAGCCTGCTGCAACCGACATCCTTCAGTGACATCAGGCTTAGGATGAAGCAACAAGGGATGCGCAGCGGCTTTGCTTGCCTCCTGTATGGCGCTCCTGGCACGGGAAAGACTGAAACCGTGCTACAAATCGCCCGCGCCACAGGACGAAACATCATGCAAGTCAACCTTTCGGAATTGCGCAGCATGTGGGTGGGCGAAAGTGAGAAAAAGGTAAAAGCAGTGTTTGACCGTTACCGCAATTTCGTGGAGTATTGCGAAAAAGAGCCTATCCTGCTTTTCAATGAGGCAGACGGTATCATTGCGAAACGTTCCACCAATGCCGTCCATGCCGTTGACCAGATGGAAAACACGCTGCAAAACATCATCCTGCAAGAGATGGAAACCTTGGATGGCATTATGATGGCCACCACCAACCTGACACAAAACATGGATTCGGCCTTTGAACGTCGTTTCCTTTACAAGATCAATTTCCATAAGCCTGACCTTGCCACGCGCCTCCTCATTTGGCAAAGCATGATGCCTGAACTTCCTGAAAGCGATGTGGCCATCCTTGCCGAACGCTACGACTTCAGCGGTGGACAGATGGAAAACATCACAAGAAAAGCCACCGTTGAGCATATCCTGACAGGCCAAATGCCGAGCCTTGAAATGCTCATCGGATTTTGCGAAGAAGAAAACATTGTTGAAAACAGGCCGAGAATCGGGTATTAGTCCACAAAAACAGTAGCAACATGAAAGAAGAAAAACAGAAATTCACCCTGCAAATACCATCAGGCATCACAGACATTGGCGACTTTGCGTTCAGGTATGAAAGCTTTGACGGCATCAAGTCCATCGTGCTGCCCCACAGCGTTGAATACATTGGCGAGAGTGCCTTTGAGAACGCGAACAATGTAAAGTATATCGTCCTTTCTGGCGGCATAAAACGGATTGGCATAAACGCCTTTGCGCGGTGCAAGCAGTTAGATTCGATTGGTTTCAGGCCAGGGCCTCCGCATTGCCTCAACTATCTGACCCAAAACGGTGTGTTGTTTGAAAGGAACTACGACCGCTTTAGCAAAAGCCACGGCTACACCTTATTCCAATACCCGTGCGGTAGAGCCAACAAGGAATACACGATACCTGTAGTGGTGGATGATGGTGCAACTGATGGCGGTGTAGAGGTCACGGAGATAGGCGAAAATGCCTTTATGGAGTGCCAACATTTGGAAGCGGTCTACTTCACTGCCTATCCTGGCACGAAGATGAAGATTGGAAGATGTGCTTTTGCCTGGTGCAGTAAGTTGGACACGGTAAGGCTTTCCAAAAATATCTCAAAGATTGACCCTACAGCATTTGAGGGTTGCCGAGCCTTGAAAAGGATACTCATTCCCAAGGGGACGAGGAAAAAGTATGAAACACTGTTTCCACTCAAACAGACGTGGGAGCTGCTGATGGAAGAATAATCTTTGGGCGATTGCATAAAACCATTATCTTTGCGAGCAAATATGAAGCACCTTATGGACAAACTCATCAAATGCATCTGGATTGCCAACACCATCGCCGACAGGCGGGATGCAGGCATCACGCTGAAGGAACTCAATGACAGGTGGACGCGGGATGATGACAACGACCCTATCCCTGAAAGGTCGTTCCACAACTACCGCCAATATATTGCCGACGTGTTTGGCATCGACATTGAGTGCGACAAAAGCCGCAACGCCTACTATATTCCCCAAGGCGAGCGCGAGGAAATGCTTGGCAACGATTTGAAGATGTGGCTGCTTCATAGCTTTGCCCTCAACAACAGGCTTTCGTCAGACCTCGGTCTGCGCAAGCGGGTGCAGTTTGAGCGCATACCAGGCGGCATTGAGCATTTGGAGCCGCTCATGGAAGCCTTGGAAAAAAACCTTGAAATTGAGATGCAATACAGGCGGTATTATGGCAAGGATGACATCAAGCATTACCGCTGCAAGCCGCTTGCCTTGAAGTTGTTCAAGCAAAGGTGGTATCTGATAGCCCTCAACGAGAATGAAGAGATTCGTTGCTATGCCTTAGACCGCATTGACACGCTCAGCCTCACAGAAACCACCTTTAAGGCTCCAGAGGATTTTGACTTGCAGACGCACTTCCAAGACGCTTTCGGCATCTATGTGGAGCCAGACTTGAAGGCAGAAGAAATCCTTGTCAAGGCAGACAGCGACCAGAGCAATTTCCTGAAGGGTTTGCCCTTGCACCACAGTCAGCGCATTGTGGAAGAAACGGACGATTATACCATCTTCTCATGGCGGCTGAAGCCTTCCTACGATTTCATCCAGCAACTGCTTACCATGAATGCGCATATTGAGGTGCTTGAGCCGATTTCGCTGAGGGAGAAGATGAAAGGATTGCTGGAAGAAATGCTGTCAAAATATTGAAAAAAGGAGCGCCAACCGATGCCCCTTTTCTATATCAATTTGTATTTCAATAGCTTTACTCCGTCGGCAAAGCCTTAAATCCATTACCCATAATCTCCGAGCTTTCAATCACGTTGACGAAAGCATTCGGGTCGAGGAAACGGAGGTTGGCTTTCAACTTCACCAAATCAGAACGATTCAAGGTCACGTAAATCATCTTGCGCTCGGCACCTTGATAGAGGCCACTGCCTGCAAACACGGTACCGCTGCGGTCCAAGTCCTTGAGGATAAAGTTGCGCACCTCCTCGATTTTATCGGTGACAATGAAAGCCGTCTTGTAGCTCTTCACGCCTTCCACAACGAGGTCGATGACCTTGCCTTCGATGTAAATCAGAAGGATGGAATAGATAGGCAGGCGGATGTCCTCGAAAGCAATCAAAGTAGTGAGTGAAATAATGCTGTCCACAACCATCACAAGCGTACCAAGGCTGATTTTCGTGTATTTATGGATAATCATGGAGATGATGTCGGAACCGCCCGAAGTGGCACCGGCCCGGAAAATGACACCGATGGCCACGCCATAGATGAGGCCGGAAACGATGGTATTCAGGAAGAAATCGGGCATGAAGTAGCGTTGAACGTCACCTTCCAAGAAGAACAACGACGACTGCATCTCCGTGTCGAAGAAAGCGCCGTCATGGATGAGGGGCGCATAGCCCCACCATGTTTCAAGGATATAGGTAAACACGGGTATCAGGATGACTGAAATGATGGTCTTGATGCCGAATTTGGGACCAAGGATGATGGTGCCGATGATGAGCAGGGGAATGTCCATGCAGATACCCGCAACGGAGATTTTCCATCCCCACAGGGCATTGAACACGTTGGCAAGACCATACACACCACCTGGCGCCAAATGGTAGGGATTCACGAACATCACATCGCCGACGGCGAAAAGAGCCGAACCTAACACCAACAAGGCATAGGCAATAATCTGTTGCTTTAATTTCTCGTTTTTCATAACTCAAACAATTATGATTCAGTTAATTAAATTAAAATACATGCTTTTTGAAGCGGCAAAGGTACGAAATTTCCAAAAACTTACTAATTTTGCACCCGAAATAGGACCCGTAGTTTAATGGATAAAATAAAGGATTCCGGTTCCTTAGCTCAGGGTTCGATTCCCTGCGGGTTCACCACACACGGCAAATCATCAGGCCATGAAAATCCTTATCATTGAGGACGATAACAGTTTGAGAGAACTGATGCAACAAGCTTTGGCGGACGACAGCCACATCATAGAAACTACCGCCAACGCTTCTACAGCCATGATGAAAGCCGAAATCTACGATTACGACTGCATCCTTTTGGATATCATGCTGCCCGATGGCAACGGGCTTGACGTGTTGCGCCATCTCAAGGACGCCCGCAAAGAAGCAGGCGTCATCATCATTTCAGCAAAAGATTCGCTTGAGGACAAGGTGACAGGCCTCGACCTCGGTGCCGACGACTATCTCACCAAGCCTTTCCACATTGCCGAGCTCTCAGCCCGCGTGAAAAGCGTTTTCAGAAGGAAGCAACAACATGGAGAGAACTTCGTCGAATTCGGCAACGTGAAGATTTTGCCCGAAACGCGACAAGTCCTCGTCAATGGGCAATCCATAGAACTGTTGAAAAAGGAATTTGACATTCTCCATTTCTTCATGACCCGTCCGGAACGCGCCGTCAGCAAAAGCACCTTGGCCGAATCCGTTTGGGGCGACTACATCGACCAGACCGACAACTACGACTTCATCTATGCCCAGATGAAAAACCTGCGCAAGCGCCTCACCGAAGCACAAGCCAACATTGAAATCACGACCGTACATGGCTACGGCTACAAATTGGAGCAGCAATGAAACTCTCGCACCGCATCATATTGTCGATTTCAGGGGTGTTGCTTCTCCTCTTTGCCTTGTGGGCACTCGTCTTCTACCAATCCAGCAAGCGACGCATTTATGGGCGTATCGATAAAGTACTGGTTGAGCAATCCGACAAAATCATCAAGCGGTTTCTTGAAATCGACAGCCTTCCCAACTCTCTATCAGGGGTTTCGGGGACGGTTGATTTCTCTATCGAGAAGGTCTTCCTGGAATATGCAGAAAGCCACCAAACACCTGTTTTTCAAAGCAATGAAGAATACATAGATGCCATTCAGAACACGGAAACGGTCAGGGAAATGACGCAGGTTTTCCAAAAACGAGGTATCAACTACGAACTAACGCTAACTACTGAAGTCTTTGCCTGGAACAAGACCCTCGACTTTGCCATTTTCAGCATCCTCATCCTCGCCATCATTCTACTCTTGGCCATCATCAGCATCGTCAGCTTCATTATTGTCAGGAACATGAAGCCCATCTATCGGCTCACCGATTGGCTCAGGCACCGAAAGACCGACGAAGACATCCCCCAACCCGACAGCGACATCAAGACACAGGAATTCAAGGAGATAGAATCAGCCGTTTTGGAATCCTCAGAAAAAACAAGACAGGTTTTTGAAGCGCAGAAAAGCTTTATCGGCAATGCCTCGCACGAGATTCAGACCCCATTGGCCATTTGTCGCAACCGCCTCGAACTTTTGGTTGACGAAACCCAACTCACCGAGCACCAACTGAGCGAAATCGAAAAGACATTAGACACTCTGGGCTACATATCGCGGCTCAATAAATCATTGCTCCTCTTGTCGAAAATCGACAACCACCAATTCAAGGGGGAAACCGAAATTAGAATCAACCAGATTGTAAACCAAGCACTTGAAAACCTAAAGGAAATCTACGAAAGCCTTAACATCAAGGTAGACATCGTCGAGAAACAATACATCAGAACCCACATGGATCCAACCTTGGCCTCCTCGTTGGTAAACAATCTGCTGAAAAACGCTTTCGTCCACAACAAAAAAGATGGATACATCTCCATCACATTGAACGACAACACCTTGTCCGTTGCAAATTCAGGAATCGAGGAAGCATTGGATGCCGATATTGTTTTTCAGACTTTCTACAAAAAAGGCGAAAACAGTAGCTCAACAGGCCTCGGCCTCGCCATCACGAAAGCCATTTGCAACGAATATGGTTTTGAAATCAGCTACAAATTCGTGCAGAACCAGCATGTCTTTAGCGTGAGGTTCAAATAAGCAAAAACCCCATTTCAGATTTTTTTCAGAAACATTTCGGACTATTGCAGCCGAAATACGCCTTCGATATGGTGAATAAAGCGATAGTCATATTAATTAACTTATTGATTTTCAGCCTTCCACTGCAAATCAACTATAACCATCGCTTTATTAATTTCGAAGATCTTCCGACCAAAGCAAAAACTTTTGTCAGAACCTATTTTGGCCATTATGACATCCGTTTTGTCAAGATTGAAATGACGATGACGAGAACCGACTATACCGTGCAATTCGAGAACGGCATGAAAATCGAGTTCAACAGCAACGGTGATTGGGACGAAGTGAATAGCCCTTCCGATTGCCTTCCATCGGATTTTCTCAACAATATGATTATCAATCATTTGAACAAAAACTACCCAGATTATTGCCTCCATATGATTTCAAAAGGCAAACACAAATTTGAGGTAGAGCTGACAAATGGGCTGGAGCTCATTTTCAATAAAAAAGGTGAGTTTCTCCGATATGATCACAAAATATTACAAAATAACACTTAACAACTAAAGAAGATGAAGAAACAACTGATTATCGCCACCTTAGCAGCATTAGCCCTCATTGTGACGGCCTGTGGCAAAAAATTAGGAGCTGCCAATAACGACGACGCTACGCCTAAGACTTCCATAAACCAAGAATGGAATGTGAAGGGAGTTGCCACCGTCATCGACAACAAGGACATCTGTCCCGAGATTCTGAAGTTCGTTGAGATTCATTTCCCGAAAGCCAGCATTTCAAAATGCCAAAAGACAGAACATCTTTACAAAGTGAGCCTCAACGACAAAACCAGCATCGAATTCAGTTCAAAGTTTGAGTGGACCAAGGTAAAATGTGAAAATTCAACCATTTACAAAACCATTCCCGAAAGCATTGTGCCTAAGGAAATCGCCGCCTACGTTGTCGAAAACTATCCACATAAATCCATAGTGGAGGTTGAGAAGACGGCCTACGGCTGGGAAATTGAGTTGGACGATAGCCAAGAAATCAGACTTGACACCACATTCAATGTCCTTCCGGAAGGAAAAAGCTACCTCAACTGTCCGGAAATCCAGTCTTTCGTTGCCACCTACTTCCCCAAGGCCAAAATCCGGAGTGCGCAACAATTTGATGACGAAATTGAGGTGAAACTCACAGACAACACCGAAATCGACTTCTATCCCAACTTCGACTGGAACAACATCGATTGCGAGGATGCCCTCATTTACGAGAGCGTGCCCGTCGAACTCGTGCCTGAACACATCACCACCTTCGTGAAGAAGAATTATGTCCACAATTACATCCAAGAAATCGAAAGAGAGCCACAAGGCGGCTGGAAAATCGAACTCGACAATAACATGGTATTCATGTTTGACGGCAAGTACAACCTCACTAGTATTGAAAACAAAAACTAATAACGAAGCCGTCGTTATTGAAACAAAACGCGGCCTGAATTCTTTAGGCCGCGTTGTTTTTTACTTTCCTTTCTCCGTGATTATCACATCGATAGCCCCGACACCGAACTTGGCAATGCTGGCCATGCGGTTTTCGGTGTTCTTGTAGTTCTTCAACTCCTCGATGATGGCATTTTTCAGCACGCCATTGCCCACACCGTGGATGAAAGTCACCTTATTGTATTCGGCGGCAATGGCACTATCGAGCATCTTCTTGAAATAATCGGTCTGTATCTTGAACATGTCGTGGCTCGAAAGTCCCAAGATATTGTCGACCAACTCGCCGATGTGCAAGTCAACGATCGCCTCGCCAGGAGCAACCTTGTGTTTGTCGATGGGTGCTTCTTGCTTCACCAAAGTCTTGGCAGGAGCTTGTGAGCCAACGCCTTCCTTCATGATTTTGGCAAAATCACCATCGCCATGTTTCAAGGCGATGAGTTCAGAAAGACAAATCATCACCGACTTTTCGCCCAAGATGCCCGAAGGTAGATAGCTGCCTTCCTTATAGAAACGTCCTGGCCGCAGTGAGAAAGGCGCATTCAGCGGAAGCAACACACAATCAGAGGTTTCCGCCGTCAAAATGGCTTGTACCACACCGTTGAGCCAATACTCAAGGTCATCGCGCGAGATGGTCTCGATGACAATTTTCTCGTACTTGTCGACTTGGCCGAAGTCCACATTGACGAATTTGTCCTCCTCCTTGATGGTGAAGGTATAAAGCATCTCGTAAGGCGTGTGGTTGACTAGCACAACATCCAATGGTCCGGTTAAAAGCCACTGCTGCTCGTGCGGCACAAAAGCCATATAGATGCCTTCCTTCTCCGCCTCTTTCGCGAAGCGGCGCAGACCACCTTTTCGGGCTTCCTCAGCCTGTTGTTGTTTAAGAAGTTCCTGTCCCTGAACCTCTTTCTGCACCTTTTCGACCGTTTGTTGTTGTTTGCTCGGAGCGGGCATAGAACGGTAGTCCAGCACCAAATCCGTAATCAAAGTGGGGATCTCGAAGCCGTCTTCCACTTCGACCATTACCATACGAGAATCTATAATTTTCGTGACCTTGCCCCCACCGACGGTGCTGAGAAAGTTCACTTTGTCGCCAATCTTGAATTCTGCCATAGTTTTTCCAATTAGGGCAGCAAAAATACACAATTTTGGCAGATTTTTTGTATCTTCGCCGCTGAATTTCAAAAGAAGATGAAACCGAGACTCCTTGTCATAGTGCTTGCCTTGTTGGCGGTAGCTTGCACAAAGCCCAAAGAAAAGGCTGAAATCTCCTTGAACCTTGGCTATGAAGTCAATGGCAAGCCTTTGGTCACTGACACGTTGTATTACGAGAATGAAGCTGGAAACCAGTTCCTCATCACTGAGATACAATGGTTTCTCTCCAACATTGAGCTGCAAAACGTGGCAGGCGATTGGATTATGCTCCATCAGACAGGTCTTTCAGACACTTTGGACGTCAGCCGAGTCTATTATATCGACACCGATATTCCGGAATCACAAACACTACATTCCAGTCCTGTGAAAGTCGGCCACTACACCGCCATCCGTTTCACCTTTGGATTAGACGAATCCGACAACCAAACAGGTTTATTCACCGACCCGCCCGAGTCGGAAATGTTCTGGCCCGATATGCTAGGCGGTGGTTACCACTACATGAAACTGAATGGCAAATACCTCAACGCAGAAGGCCGTCTTGCACCCATGGCCATCCACCTCGGCATCGGGCAAAACGAGGACTGCACCGAATTATACCAAAACTACTTCATCGTGGAGTTGCCCATAGATTTCACCGTCAAGGTGAACACTGAAAACCAACTTAACCTGACCATGGTTATCGACAACTGGTTCCGCAATCCCAACACGATTGACTTTGACGAATTTGGCAGCCATATCATGCAAAACCAAACCGCTCAACGATTGCTAAAAGGCAACGGAATGGACGTGTTCAAAATCGGGATGCCTACTGACAATGAAAACAATACAAACATGGAAAAGGATAATAGTCTTGCAGAAAAGTTCAAAAACGTGATGCAGAAGGCCGCACCCAAGCCACATTTCTGGAGTTGGGAAAACGTGAAGCAAAGAATTGGGAATTCAAAGATTCAAGATTTAAAGATTTAAATTTGTTGAATCGTTGATTGTTTAATTGTTTAATTGATTAGATGATGAGTACTTTAAAGGGTATTTGTGGGGTGTTGATTGGGTTTCTGGCAATTATAGCAAGTGCTTGCAAACCAGAGGGAAACCACTACCAACAGACACCATACGAATTGCAGCAACCTTCCTATTTTCCTACGAAAAACAACATCCCTGCTGACAATCCTATGACAGAGGAAGGTGTGTCTTTGGGTAAAAAACTGTTTTATGACCCGCGTCTTTCGGGTCGCGACGGAACTGACGGCATTCGTAGTTGTTCCTCCTGCCATCATCAAGAACACAACTTTGAATACGGTGCTCCGACCAACACTCACCATGCCATGCTGCCGCTGATTAACTTGGCATGGAGCCGCACTGGATTGGGCTGGAACGGTGGCGTGGCCACCTTGGAAGACATGGTTTTGGCGGCAGTCACGAGTCCCGTGGAAATCAATGCAGACACCAATCAAGTGGTCAAGTATTTACAAAAGACCGATGACTATCCCGAGTTGTTCGAGAAAGCCTTTGGTAGCCGTGAGGTCACCTTTGTCAATGTCGAAAAAGCCATAGCCCAATTTGTGCGGAGTTTGGTCTCAGCCGACAGCAAATTTGACCGTTACCTGCGCAGCGAAGAAGAGCTTACGGAAGAAGAAATGGCTGGTTATGAATTGTTTTGCACCGAGGAAGGTGCCGACTGTTTCCACTGCCATGGTGGCGGCGGATTGGCTTTGATGACCACTAATTTATTCTACAACAACGGCTTGGATAACGAGTTCAACGACCCTGAAGACCGTTCCGCCATTACGGGAAGCCATTGGGACAAAGGTGCCTACAAAGCCCCTACCCTACGCAACATCGCCGTTTCGGCACCCTATATGCACGACGGACGTTTCACCACTTTGGATGAGGTCATCGATTTCTACAGCGAGGGCTTGAAAGACTCCGAGAACATCAACCCGCTGATGCACCATGTGATGGACGGTGGCGTGCGGCTTACCGATTTAGAGAAAATCCAGCTGAAGGCGTTTTTGAACACTTTGACGGATGAGACGTTTTTGAACAACTCAGATTATTCCAAGCCATGACCTTTCCTTGGGGCGACAATAGGCGATTCAACAGCTACAGCAACTACTTCACGAAGCAGTTTGGTGGGCGTGTGCAGAAAATCAGCATCGATGCGGGCTTCAGCTGTCCGAATCGTGACGGGAAAATCAGCACGGGTGGCTGTACTTTTTGCAGTAACGAGGCTTTCAACCCGTCTTATTGTCGGCCAGAGAAGTCCATCAAGCAGCAGATTGAAGAAGGTATAGAGTTCCACCAAAGGCGGTATCGTCGGGCGAATAAGTATTTGGCTTATTTTCAGCCGTTTTCGAATACCTATAAGCCGTTGGAGGAGCTGAAAAGCATCTACGAACAGGCTTTTGAAAGCATAGATTCCCATCACGCACAAACCAACCGCAGGAATGACATACTTTCAAAAGCCGACGAAACTCCTCAAATCATTGGCATTGTGATCGGTACTAGACCTGATTTGGTTGACGAGACCATTTTACAATACCTCAACGAAATACGACAAACGCACTACGTCATGTTGGAATATGGTGTGGAAAGCATTTATGACGAGACTTTGCTGCGCGTCAATCGTGGGCACGATTTTGCCACGGCGGAACGCGCCATCCGCCTGACGGCACAGTACGGCATCCCCTGCGGGGCGCATTTCATTTTTGGTCTGCCTGGTGAGAGCAAAACGATGATGCTCAATGCCACCGATGTCATTTCGCGACTGCCTTTGACCACGGTCAAGTTCCACCAGTTGCAGATTTTCAAGGACACGAAAATGGCCGAGGAATACCAGCAGCACCCCGAGCATTTCCATCTCTTTGACTTGGAGGAATATATCGATTTCGTCATCGACTTTGCCGAGCGGCTCAACCCCGCCATCGTCATCGAGCGTTTTGCTGGCGAAGTGCCACCTCGTTATTTGGTCTCAGAGCCTTGGATGAAGGTACGCTATGACGAGGTGCTGAACCGTATCGAAAAACGAATGGAGGAACGCGACACTTGGCAGGGGAAAAAATTTATTTAGTTTTTCCATGCTGCCCCGTGATTTTTTCCTCCTTTTTTGCATCTAATTACAAATGAAGTAAAAATCATTTTGTAATGAAAAAGACCTTTTTAACCCTCTTAGTGCTGAGTCTCAGCATGGTAGGTATGGCTCAAGCCACCATTGACCCATCGCTGCAACGCGAGATGAACCATCGTGGCAACGATGAGAAAATCAGCATCGGCA
>CAMHRP010000058.1:0-20808 GCA_946187645.1 uncultured Bacteroidales bacterium
CGTTCCGCGTGCCCGTCGCACGTCTGGCTGCTGCTCAGGCCGCTATTGAGGAAGAAAGAGCCAAGTAATTTTGGATTTAAAATTCAAAATTCAAAATTCAAAATTGACAGCCTCCGAGATTTTCGGAGGCTGTCTTTGTGTATTCTAATTTTTCAAATAATATGTGCCAGATATTGTTATTTCAAACATTGTTGTTACTTTTGCACATTGAAAGTCAACAATGATGGATTACGAAGAAAACGATAATAGTATAGCTTCAGAGCCTTCCGCAGCCCTATATTACGGATCAAGCACCGAACTAAGAGAAAGCGGAATCATCCCAGAATTATCCCATCTCAACAAAACAGATACACTTTGGATTATCCGTTTCTTACAAAGGCAATTGGAACAAATGAGAATAGAGGAGATAAGAAGTCAAGAACCCGATATAGACCCCATGTATGGATTGAACTATTTAAAAAGCATCCATGAAGGTATGCCTGACTATGAAGAATTAAGAGCCGAGTATTTACTAGAAAAATATGGCGTTTGATTATGAAAGTTTTCCTCGATACCAATGTTTTTGCTGAATATATCTTTGAAAGGAATCAATTCACATCGGTTCAACGCATATTTCAAGCCATTGAAAACAAAGAAATTGAAGCCATAACCTCGTCAGCTAGTATTTACACCTTGACTTATTTGTCTGAACAAATGCTAAAACACAAAGGCATTCATCGTCCTGAGTTAACAGAACTAGTTCGGAAAATAGTTCACAGTATGTTGCAGCTTGTTCCAATAGGAAACATGGAACAATCAGAAATGCTTTTAGGAGTAAAAGATTATTCTTTTTCAGACATCGAAGACAGTTTCCAATATCAATGTGCATTGAAAAACCAATGCAACTACCTGATTTCTCTAAATAATAAAGATTTTCCAAACACATCAAACGAAATCATAACTGTAACACCTAATGAGTTTGTTGGTAGGATCATACCTAAATTAAAGCAATAGCATCCTACACTACGCAAATAGGGGGACAATACAGTTCATTATCAAGGGCCATTAATTAACCATGCACTCTGAGGTGTTGGCTTCTTGAATAGTAGAAAAACAAAAATAAAACGGAATTTTTTCCATTGGATTCCATTTTTTTCTATTTTTGCACTTTGCAGCCATGAAACTCCAACATGAAAAAGCTTCTCGTCATAGCCTTAATGATACTCGCCATCCAACTTCAAGCGCAAGTGAGGATTGGATATGCGGAAGCTTATTCGACTGCCGAAAAGCTCGTGTCGCAACAAGGAACACAAGCCAAACAAACGCTAACGCTAGGCGAAGAAATCAAAAGCGAGGAAACTGGGCAAACGAATCTGTTTGTGTTCGCCATTGAGCCGAAGGGTTTTGTCATCGTTTCTGCCTTGAATGAGGTTTTGGCCTACTCTTTCACCTCTTCCATGCCTGCGTCGGACGAACTTCCCGACCACATCGCCTATTGGATTGGCCTCTACAACGAGCAGACCAATTATCTCCTCCAGCACCCCGACCGAATCAAGAAACCTGATAGGCAGCAACATTCCGTCGGGCCGTTGCTGACCTCTATTTGGGGACAGGGCTGTTATTTCAACGAGGCTTGTCCTGAAGACATGGCAGGGCCATGCCAGCATGTTTCAGCTGGTTGCATGGCCGTTGCGATGGCGCAAATCATGTATTACCACAAAATGCCGAAAAAAGGAACAGGCTCTATTTCGTACAATTGCGCCCCTTATGGAACCCTGTCAGCCAATTTCGAGCAAACCATCTATCCCTGGGACGACATGGCCGACAGCCTCAATTGCTCCAATCCCGCAGTAGCTCTGTTGGTTTCGCATTGCGGCATTAGCGTCAAGACGAATTATGGCCCTCATAACAGCACTGCGTTTGGTGCTCTCAACGCATTCCAGCAATATTTTTCCTATCCTACCGCCTTACGTTCACAACGTTCCGATTTCGATGAGGAAACATGGCTTGCCATGATAAAAAGCAACCTCGACCTGCAACATCCCGTTTACTATGCCGGGCAATCACAACAAGGCGGACATGCCTTCGTTTGCGACGGTTACGACACTTTGGGCATGTTCCATTTTAACTTCGGCTGGAATGGGGTGGCCGACGGCTATTACACACTAAGCGACCCCAACGGGTTCACGTCCTACCAATACATCATCCACAACCTCGTACCCATGACCGACTTCTCCATCCAATGTGACAGCCACGGTATCGTTTATGTGGCTCTTGATGGCACTGGCGACGGTTCCTCATGGGAAAACGCAACCAACCAATTGCAGGCGGCCATCTACCAATATCCCACCAGCGATTATTCCATTTGGGTCAAAGAAGGGACATATTACGGGGAACCGTATGAGCTGTTCTCGTTCACCTTGTTGGGCAACTGCCAAGTGTATGGAGGCTTCAAGGGCGACGAGCCTTTCGACTTCGACCTGTCGCAAAGAGACTTCGAGGCCCATGCTTCCATTTTGGACGGCAACCATTCCCAAGGTGTGGTTTACTCCGTCCCCCACACCACCACCCGATCTACCATCCTCGACGGATTCACCATCCGAAACGGGAACTCGCCATACGGCGGTGGCATTTTCGTACAAAACAAAGCGTATGTCAGCAATTGCAAGATCTGCTACAACAAAACCCAGTACGACGGTGGCGGCCTTGCGCAAGTTCCTAACGACATCTCCGACAGCCTCTTCGTCAAGAATTGCGAGTTTTTCGGCAACGAGGCAAAAAACGGCGGCGCCATCTACGAAAAAGGCAAAGCTTCTTTCATACGTTGCAACATTCACGACAACACTGCCCAAAACGGTGGCGGCATCCATAGTATCTCGCGTGACCAAAGCCAATTCATCAATTGCATCATCAAAAACAACTCAGCCCAAATGGGTGGCGGAACCTACTCACTTTCAAATGTTTCCTTCTGGAACTGTCTGATTGCCAACAACACAGCTAATACTGGTGGTGGTTGCCTTATCAAGGGCGGAGCCAACCTTTACAACTGCACCATCGTCAAAAACGAAGGCCTCACGGAGTACGGCGGTGTTTCGTTTTCACAAGCGGTGCAGAACGAAATAAAACACTGCATCATTTGGGGCAATACCAGCCCCGACGGAAACAGCCAAATAGGGCCTCTGCAACTGCATACCTATTGCGCCGTGCAAAACGACATGTCAGGTTCGTCACTCAACTTCAACGCTGAGGCCGAAAACGACAGCGATTCGTCAGGGTTTTACATCAGGTTCAAAGACAGCAATTTACATGCGGGATGCGAAGCGCATGGTGGCGACTGGCATTTGCAGTCGGGAAGTCTTTGCATCGACAGGGTCGGGGCTATCAGTTTTCAACCTGCAACCGATTTGGACGGGAATCCACGCATGAGGCACAACAACGTTGACCTTGGGGCATACGAATCCGATGCGGTCGCCTTCATTCTCAATCACCCCCATTGCGATGCAACGCCATATTATTATAATGGCATGCTCATCCCCTTGCCCGGCACATACTCATTCCTGTATGAAGGCGCTGCTTACGATAGCCTCGTCATTCTCCAATTGTTTGAGGTAACTGTCTTCTTGGAAGAAGAAATCTGCGAAGGCGAAACATATAGTTTCTTCGGTGAAACACTTTATGAATCAGGACATTATTCCACCTATCACAATTGCAAGACATACGAACTCGACCTGACAGTGAAACAAATGCCCGTTGTCGACATGCAAGAGGAAATATGTGAAGGCGAAACTTTTGACTTCTTCGGCGAAACACTCTGTGAGGCAGGACATTATTCTGCCATAAGCGACTGCAAGAAGTACGAACTCGACCTGATTGTGACCCCTAACCCCATCACCACCTTGGAAGAAACGATTTGTCAAGGTGAGAGTTACTATTTTTTCGGAACTTATCTTCGCGAAAGCGGCCATTATTCCAAATTCCAAAACTGCAAGACTTACGAACTCGACTTGACCGTCAATCCCGCGCCGCCACTGCGTTGCAGCGATGACACACTCATCGAATATGGGAATCAGGTGGAACTAACCGCCTCTGGAGCAGATTCTTATATTTGGTCTACGGGCGAAACCACAGAAAGCATCACCGTCTCTCCTAAAACGGATAAGACCTATTCCGTGAAGGGTTTTTCGAATGTCAATGGATGCTACAAAACGGTTTCTGTCACGGTGAAGGTGAAGAATTTTGAGGATGAAGTGGTCATGTTTCCCAATCCGGCTTCAGACATGGTGGAAATCAATATTTCATTCATCGACGAAGTGGAAGTTTTCAACCTGCTTGGCGAGCGAATCTGCCACATCAAGGCCAACCACGAAGCCGTAAATTTAGATGTCAGCAAATTCCCGGCAGGCATCTACATTGTCCAAGTGAAGCAACTGAAAAATTTTTATGTTGAGAAACTTATCGTAGGACATTAATATGTGGAATTTGCCAAATTTCGTTATTTTTGCAGCATAAACAACCCCATTCATGCACAACGAGAAACAACAATCTGCCGCCGCTGCAAAATTCGCTGAGCGATGGAAAGGCAAGGGCTATGAGAGAGGTGAATCGCAACTATTTTGGACCGAACTGCTGACTGAAGTCTACGGCATTGAAAACCCAAGCGAGTTCATCCGCTACGAAGAACGGGTGGAAAGCATGGTTGATTCCACCAACTTCATCGACGGGCACATCCCCTCGACTAGAGTCCTGATCGAACAGAAATCCTTGGGCAAGGATTTGCGTGCGCCTGTCCCTCAAAGCGAAGGCGGCAAACTGACTCCTTACCAGCAGGCAAAGAAATACATAGTCAACATGCCTTTATCCCAACACCCGCGCTGGGTTGTCACTTGCAACTTCGCCGAGTTTTTGGTTTACGATATGGAGTTCCCAAACGGTGAGCCTGAAAGTATCTTGCTGAAAGACATGGGGAAAGAGTATTACCGCTTGCAGTTTCTCGTCGATGCCAATAGCGAGCATATCACCAAGGAGATGCGCGTCTCCATGCAGGCTGGCGAAATCGTTGGCCGAATTTATGACACACTGCTTAAACAGTATGGTGACAGCACCGATGAAACCTTACGTTGGCTCAATATCCTTTGTGTCCGCATCGTGTTTTGCCTTTATGCCGAGGACGCGCATATCTTCCGTCACGACCAATTCCATGATTTCCTCTCGGGATACAATGCCAATGATTTGCGCCAAGCCTTGCGAGACCTTTTCGTAGTGCTCAACACTCCCTTGGAAAAGCGTAGCCGCTATCTGAAAGATGACTTGAAGGCTTTCCCTTACACTAACGGTGGCTTATTTGAGGAGGAGATCGAGATACCTCAGTTCACCGAGGAAGTGAAACAAACCCTGTTACAAAATGCCTCCTTGGATTTCGATTGGAGCGACATCTCCCCCACCATTTTCGGTGCTGTGTTTGAAAGCACCCTAAATCCCGAAACACGACGCAGTGGAGGAATGCACTACACCTCTATTGAGAACATTCATAAAGTCATAGACCCATTGTTCCTCAACGACTTGCGTCAAGAACTTGATGATATTCTTGCGGAAAAAGTGGAAAAGCAACGCCAACGCAAGCTTGATGAATACCAAGACAAACTAGCCTCACTCACCTTCCTCGACCCTGCCTGCGGGAGCGGTAATTTCCTTACAGAGACTTACTTAAGCCTGCGTAGACTTGAAAACGAAGCCATCCGTGAACGCTACCACGGCCAGATGATGATGGGTGAATTTAAGAATCCCGTCAAGGTGAGCATCCACCAGTTCTATGGCATCGAAATCAACGACTTCGCCGTCACCGTGGCCACCACTGCCTTATGGATTTCGGAAGCCCAGATGCTTGCCGAAACCGAGCGTATCATCCAGCATGACATTGACTTCCTGCCGCTGAAAAGCTATGCTAACATTCGAGAAGGCAATGCTTTGCGGATAGACTGGTTAGGTGTCGACGCTTCCAAGCGTCGCGATAACGATACTTCATCAGATGTAGACGCTTCCAAGTGTTGCGATAATGACAACACTGACGCTTGGAAGCGTCAGTTCCTTTCCAACGCTGGAAGCGTCGGCTCCTTACAATTCATGGAGCGCGACAAATATATTAACATTACTGGTTCAACACTACCTCATTGGCATCAAGACAACAAAGTTCAATTCGTCACTTTCCGCCTCGCCGATTCTTTACCACAGGTTAAACTTGCCGAGTTATCCAACTTCAAAGAAGAATGGCTGAGGTCGCATCCTGAGCCATGGAGCCAAGCAACACAAGAAGAATACGACCATATTATCCGCAGAAAGGTTGACAAATGGCTCGACCATGGTTATGGCGAATGTATATTGCAAAGCGAAGATATCAGGAAGATAGTTGTCGATGCTCTTCTGTTTTATCATGGCAAACGTTATATACTCCACCATTTTGTCATCATGCCAAACCATGTCCACCTATTAATTACTCCTATAGGTGATGACACAGTAATGAAATCCATTGGCAGTGTCAAGCAATTCACTGCCAATGCAATCAACAAACTGTTAGGTCGTTCAGGCGAAGTGTGGCAAAGGAACGTGTTTGACAGAATGGTTCGTGATGCAAACAATTATGAAAAATACGTCCAATACATCAACCAAAACCCATGCAATCTCCTACCCGACTGCTACACCTTAGGCGGCGACGCTTCCGAGCGTCGCAATGATGAAAAACCAGACGCTTCCGAGCATCGCGAAAACGTCCATCCTGACATAGAAAAGCATTTTGAAGTCGATGGTTCTGACGCTCAGAAGCATCGGATCCAATACAATTACATCATGGGCAACCCTCCATTTGTGGGTGCAAGAATGATGTCAGCGACTCAAAAAGACGATCTACTGAATGTTTTTGGCAACAATTGGAAAAACATCGGCAATCTAGACTATGTGAGTGGCTGGTACAAGAAAGCAGCCGATTTGCTTCACAACTCACCTAAAACGAAGGTCGCATTGGTTTCCACCAACAGTATCACACAAGGCGAGCAAGTTGCCAACCTTTGGAAGCCATTGCTTGGCAACGACATCCAAATCAATTTCGCCTACCGCACCTTCCGTTGGGATAGTGAGTCGGAACAAAAGGCGCATGTACATTGCGTAATCATTGGATTTTCAAGCATCCACAACAGCCCAAAAGAAAAGTTGATTTTTGAAGATAACGGAAACGTAATAAAATCAGAAAACATCAATGCCTACCTTTTGAATGCTACCAATGTGTTCATCGAAAGCAGGAAAACACCTTTGTGTGATGTGTCAGAAATGGTTTTCGGCAATATGCCAAACGATGGCGGAAACCTGATTATCAAGGCAGAAGAATACGAGGACTTCATCAAGAAAGAGCCTGCAGCAAAGAAATATGTCCGCGAATTTCTTGGAGCTGAAGAGTTCATCAACGGAAAGAAACGCTATTGTCTATGGCTCGTTGAGGCCTCACCTGCCGAATTGAGACACATGCCTTTGGTCGCTGCCCGTGTTGAAGCCGTTAGGAAACTAAGAATGGAGAGTAAGCGTGAAGCCACAAAACGACTTGCCTACACGCCACACCTTTTTGGCGAAATCCGCCAACCAGAAAGCGGGAATTATTTGTTGGTTCCAAGTGTCACTTCAGAAAAACGGCGGTACGTTCCTATTGGCTTTTTACCTAGTGAAACAATTGCAAGCAATCTCGTACTCATTATTCCAAATGCCACGCTATATGAATTTGGCATCCTCACCAGTATAGTTCATAACGCTTGGATGCGCGTAGTATGCGGAAGGCTCGAAAGTCGTTATCGCTATTCAGTGAACATTGTTTACAACAACTTTCCTTGGCCAGGAGTCGACGCTTCCAAGCGTCGCGAAAATGATGGTTCCGACGCTTGGAAGCGTCGGCTCCTAATCGAGCAGACTGCCAAAGCCATCCTTGATGCAAGGGCAAAGTATCCCGACAGCACCTTGGCTGACTTGTATGACGAGACCTTCATGCCCGCCGACCTCCGCAAAGCCCACCAAGCCAACGACCGCGCTGTGATGGAAGCTTACGGCTTCGACCCGAAAATGACAGAGAACCAGATGGTGGCGGAATTGTTTAGATTGTACAAAGAATTAACACATATAGGACATGGACAATAAAAAATTCATTACAGAAACTAAGATGTTCAATAGAAGATTAGCCCATTGTGAGGTTCTAACAGACGAAAAAGGGATCAATAGAATAATCTTTTATTTCAATTCAGGTCTTCCAGCTATTGAGAGCTACATGATAGGATCACCTGAAGAACTTGCAAGTTGGTGCGATGACATAAAAGCCATAGCCCTTGAGAAAGCAAAGTATGACAAAATCAAGGCGAAACAAATCAAGCAACAACAAAAAGCAGATGAGGAACGTGAACAATTACGAATACGTTTAAAACAGATTCAATAAGAAAAAGCGCTAAAAATGAAACAAATCAAAATCCAGCAACAAGAGGTTAAGGAACCAACTTTGTTTTAGGCATTAGTATTAATACAAAAACGCTCATAGAAAATAGGAATCTGATTATCTATGATAGAAGAATGTCTTTTTGTTACAAAGCCAACGGAAGAAGATTTATTAAGTATTCAGTCTTGGTGCGAAGTTTATAATTACAAACGTGCATGTTTTGGTTATAAACAAAAGCACCTCTTTGTTATTCGTCATCAGAAAGATTGTATCGCTTTTATGTCATACGATCGTAAAAAATTCATCTCAACTATTGAATTATCAGAAGTTCGTCATGATATGAGAAACACAGGGATTGGAGGACTTCTTCTTGAAAACGCCTTACATTACTTGAAAAAAAACCAGAATAAAAGGAGTTGAATTATATCCTACATCAGAAGGTTCTCAACGTCATGCTCAAAAACACGGGTTTAAAAACCTAATGAAAGTGAATGACTCTGATACATTGATGTTTCGTCCACTCATCCCAATTAGAAGCCAAAGACAGGTGTCTAGTCGAATGTTCGTGATATGGACAAATAATTGTGGTAATACATCCAAATATCCAGACAAGACTTGGCCTATTGATGAAAACACAAACCTTCCTATATTAACTTATTGTTATAAGGATTGGATTGTTGGTTTGATGGAAAACGAAAAAGTAGTTTCGTCTGATAAAGCAAAGCGTTATTTTGGTAAAAGCTTCGCCGAATTCAATGGTGAATACTTGTATATTAACCATTCATTATAAAAAGATTACAACAACCGACGAAGAATTAACAAACTTCAAGAACGGTTTACTCGACCTTTCAGAACGTATCAAAAAAAGTAGCGGAATCATTATAGAATACTACGCTCCACGACCAATGAAAAACCGAAGCATCCAAGTCACACTTTGGTGCGTCAGGAAAGAATATTTGATTTCGGCTATAAAGTATTGAAAGCTTCATGGTATATTCTGCTTGAATAATAGAAAACCAAAATAAAACGGAATTTTTTCCATTGGATTCCATTTTTTTCTATTTTTGCGCAATGTAGCCATGAAACTCCAACATGAAAAAGCTTCTCGTCATAGCCTTAATGATACTCGCCATCCAACTTCAAGCGCAAGTGAGGATTGGATATGCGGAAGCTTATTCGACTGCCGAAAAGCTCGTGTCGCAACAAGGAACACAAGCCAAACAAACGCTAACGCTAGGCGAAGAAATCAAAAGCGAGGAAACTGGGCAAACGAATCTGTTTGTGTTCGCCATTGAGCCGAAGGGTTTTGTCATCGTTTCTGCCTTGAATGAGGTTTTGGCCTACTCTTTCACCTCTTCCATGCCTGCGTCGGACGAACTTCCCGACCACATCGCCTATTGGATTGGCCTCTACAACGAACAGACCGATTATCTCCTCCAACATCCCGGCAACATCAAGAGACCTGCAAAGCAACGACGTTCCGTCGGGCCGCTGCTGACCTCCGTTTGGGGGCAGGGGTGTTTTCATAACGCATTGTGTCCAGAAGATGAATTGGGTCCGTGTCATCATGTTGAAGCAGGCTGCGTTGCCATTGCCATGGCTCAAATCATGTATTATTACAAGCAACCCGTAACTGGAATCGGCTCAATGACCTATTCTTGTCCTCCTTATGGTACCCTATCGGCTGATTTCGGCAATACCACCTATAAATGGGAGGATATGGTCGACACGGTGTGCCAAAGTAATTATGCCGTTGCAAAACTGATTTCGCATTGCGGCATCAGTGTGCAGATGATTTATGGAACACATTCAAGCATTTCAAGTAACGTTGCCACCAATAATGCTTTCCACTTACATTTCTATTACCCTTGTTCCATCCTTTCGAGCCGAAGTTCTTTCACTGATGAAGAATGGACAGCGTTGATAAGACAAAACATTGAAAACCAACGTCCTGTTTTTTACACAGGCAAATCAGACTTAGGTGCTCATGCATTCGTTTGCGACGGATACGACAACAATGGCCTGTTCCATTTCAATTTCGGTTGGGACGGCGTTGCCGACGGCTATTTCACCCTCGAGAATCCATACGATTTCTCAACGCTTCAATCTTGTATTCATAATATCTTTCCGATAGCCACCTTACCCATACAAAGCGACAGCCATGGCATTATCTATGTGGCTCCAGATGGCAGTGGCAATGGTTCATCCTGGGAAAACGCAACGAGCGATTTTCAGGCTGCCATTTACAAATCGCACGCAAACAATGCCACTATCTGGGTCAAAGAAGGCACTTACATTGATGAACCTCTAGATGGGTATGCTTACAATTTCTTCGGAGATTGTCAGCTTTATGGAGGTTTTAAAGGCGATGAACCATACGACTACGACCTTTCCTTAAGGGATTTTGAAGCCCATCCCAGCATTTTGGAAGGCAACCACTCTCATGGCATTTTCAATATGCATTCTGCGCCCAATTCCATCATCATTGACGGTTTCACCATCCAAAACTGCAATGCAATAAAAGGGGGTGTTCTTGTGAAATGCCAAACCCTCATCAAGAATTGCAAGTTCCTTTCAAATTATTCCACAACGAATGGCGGTGCCATTTTTCAACAATCACCCAACTCGGGAAGTGTTGTCATCCAGGACTGCGAGTTTTTCGGCAATGAAGCGAATCATTTTGGCGGAGCCCTCTTTGATTATGGAAACACCAAATGCCTTAGTTGTCAGTTTATCAACAACATTGCTCACATGAACGGTGGCGGCGTTTATAACAACTCCTATGATATCCCTAGCAAGTTTTTCAATTGTACCTTCAGCAACAATACGGCCAAAAACGGAGGAGGCATCGCCACCGTCAAGGAAGGAACTACATTTTGGAGTTGCTTGATCAACAACAACACAGCTGAAAAAGGAGGAGGTTGCTATTTGAAAAATGGCGCCAATCTATATAATTGCACCATTGTTAAAAACGAAGCACAAATCGACTATGGAGGAGTATATTCCCCACCTACGTCGCCACCTAACGAGATTCGAAACTGCATCATCTGGGGTAATGTCTGTGCGGGCGAGAACGCCCAAATAGAACCGTTGTGCACCTATACTCATTGTGCGGTTGAAGAGGACCTCTCGGAATCAGGCTACAATTTCAATGCTGATGTCGACAATGACGGCGAGTCACCTAGGTTTTACGTCAGGTTCCAGAACCCCAATGTAGCTGCGGGCATTGGTGGACAAGGAGGCGATTGGCGGCTTCAATCCAACAGCCTCTGCATAAACAGAGGAGTAGACATCGCTGGCCAATCTGTGGCCGATCTGGACGGAAATCCACGATGCCAGCATGACAAAGTCGATCTTGGTGCTTACGAATCGAACACTGCGGTTAAATTCATCAATGCATACTATTGCGAACATGATCCTTATTATTATCAAGACTCGCTGCTTTCCGCACCTGGGTTATATACATTTTTGTATCCTGGCTACACTTACGACAGCCTTGCAGTTATCCAAATGAAAGATCCACCTCCCACAGTTTTCTACACAGAAGAAATCTGTGAGAGTGAAATGTATGACTTTATCGACACCCTTATCAACACATCGGGACAATACACCACCACAATAGATTGCATTACCTACAAACTCGACCTCACTGTGCATCCTTTGACCTCCTTTGAAGAGGAAGCAGAGATTTGTGAAGGAGAGACCTATAACTTCCTTGGTATGCCTCTGGAGGAAACAGGAACTTACTCCACCATTTTCGATTGCCAACTCCACCAGCTTATCCTGACTGTCAACCCCTTATTGCCAATCGACTATACGGAGAAGACGATTTGCGAAGGCGACACCTACAACTTCCACGGCCAAAAGCTCCAATACGCAGGGCATTATCAGACCACAATTGATTGCCAGCCCTATGTTCTCGACCTGGCAGTCAATCCAGTACCCAGCCTACAATGTAGCGGCGACACTATCGTTGAGTTTGGTGAACCTGTGTTTCTTTCAGCTACAGGCGCCGATTCCTATCTTTGGTCGACGGGCGACACAACGGAAAGCATCCTTGTTTTCCCAAAAGAGGATATTATTTACTCTGTCGAAGGTTTTTCTCAAAATGGGTGCAGCAAAACGCATTATATCACCGTACAGGTAAACAATGAAATTGAAAAAATAGTTTTGTTCCCCAATCCAGCCCACGACAAAGTATTCATCAACCTTCCTTTTTTCGATGAACTGGATGTGTTCAACCTATATGGCGAGCACATTGTTCATGTCGATGCGCATCGAGAAGCTGTTGAGTTGGATGTAAGCCATTTCGCTGAGGGAATCTACATTGTCCAGGTGAAACAGCTGAAGAATCTATATTACGAGAAACTTGTTATAGTGCATTGACAATCAAAGGCTCCACTTCAATAGCATCCTCCGACAAATACACCAGATAAGCCCGAATCTCTTTACCGGACAATTCTTTCACGGCATTGGCATAGTGCTGAACTTGGGTATGGTGCTCAGGATCTTTTTTGCCCGTCTTATAATCAATGAGATAGATGACATCAGGAAGCTCAGCATAACGGTCAAGGCGGATGACCTTTTTTATCGCAGGATAATATATCTCGCATTCCGTCTTCACCTTAGCCTCACTGCTGAAAGCACCACTAATCAACGGGTGTTGGGCCATCTGCAGGAACTTGTCCTTCAATGCACCAGCCGTCTCCAAGTCTATGACGCCATCATGCAGATAAGGCAACAAAACCGTGTCTGTCTCCTCGATGCCACGAATCTTCGCCAGAATCTGATGCACCAGTTCGCCCCATTCTCGCGGCTGCATGGCATCATCTTTTGACTGCCATAACAGCGTTGGATTAGGATCAACCTTGATTTTGCGAAGCCAATCCGAAGCCACTGAATCTGTCATAGTTTCCACCTTGTCTTCATCGGTTTTCTCCTTTGGATTCCTGAAATCCGGGTCTCCGAAACGATATACCAACACCTTATCATCAGGGACGCGATGGTCTTCCTTGTCAACCAAAAAGTCGCGGATGATATTCACTTGTTTCGCCTTGCCCTGCTTGGCGATGATATACAGCCGCTGCACGGCACGAGTGAATGCGACATAAAGCAGGTTGAGGTTGTCCAAACGGTTGCTTTCCTTCTCTTTTTCAACCTTTTGCAGAGCCACATCACCCATATTCTCTGCGTTCTTGTCCAACTTGAAAAGCACCTTCTCAAGATTGGGTATCGGGTCGAAGCCCAAGTCCTCAGGACGCAGCCATTCCTCAGCGGCCTTGCTGGCATTCAACTTTTCGTCCAAGTCGATGATGGCATCGGGATAGATGACCACGGGGAATTCCAGTCCTTTTGACTTATGTATCGTCATGATATTCACCGCATTGCCGCTCACCGATTTCACAGCGAGCACATCTTGTTTCTTGTCCCAAAATGATAGGAACTCAACGATACCCTCCTTCGGTCCCGATTGCCATTTGAAGACCTCCTCCATAAAATAGTTCAAAAATGCATCACGGATGGTGTCGAAATGGAAGATACGCAACAAGTTGGCACAAAGATCATAGAGACAAGTCGCCTTGGAAAGTGCACCCTGAAGCAGGCTCGCCTCACCTATGCCCATTTCTGGTTCAATTGCCTGATCACCTTTCGCAATCGCTTTCACATTATTGAACACATGGCTAATATCGCCCTCGAAATCAGGTTCTTGCGTTAGCTTCCAATAGTATAGCACATTAGCGACATTGGTTTCATTGTCGCCATAAATCAAGTAACGTAGGGTATTCACCATGAGTTGCACCTTATCGGATGACTTCAGTAGAATTGAAACTTGTGATATTACAGGTATTCCCCTATAATTCAGAAAATTAGCCATCTCTGAACCATAATCTGACTTTCGAGTGAGCAGGGTGATGTCAGCGTATCGGTAACCGAGGTTTTCGGTAAGATCCCGGATGATGGCCTCTACCCTTTCAAAGCAATAATCAGGTTGGATTTCAGCATCATAGAGTTCAACCTGTGCCAAGCCTTCATCGCTTTTGGCTTTTTTCTGGAAGATGCTAACCCCTGCGTCGCTACCAGGTTTTTCAGCCACATACACTTTCTGCGTTTCTGGCGACAGATAATGATATGCCGCTTCAAAGAAGGCATTGTTGAAATCGACCACATTCGCAAACGAGCGGTAATTGGTATCCAAGTTTTTGAAGGCATAATTGTCCTTCAGGTTCTGTTCAAACTGCCGGAATGCAGGTTCGCGTTCGTCTTTGGGCAATGCGTAGATTTCGGGCAGATTCACAATCTGTTCCACCTCACCACTGCGAAAACGATAGATGGACTGCTTGCCGTCGCCAACGACCATACTCATATTGCCCGACGACAAGCCGTTGTCAATCAACGGCAAAAGGTTCTGCCATTGCAGCACAGAAGTGTCTTGGAACTCATCCACAAAGACATGACGGAAATACTCGCCAATGCGCTCATACACAAATGGAACCGAGAAATCGCCCATCACCGAGTTGAGCAACTTGTTGAACTCCGAGATGTGAACCACCTCCTCCTCGTTGGCCAGTTGCTCAAACTCCATCCGGATTTGGGTGCGTAAGGCATAAAGATACAACAAATCGCGTTGGGTCCTATAAAACAAGAACTTACCCAATTCCAACTTAACAAAAGCATCCAGTTTCTCCAACACAGGCAGCAAAGCCGAGTTAAACTCTTCGACCTTCGCTTTACCCAACTGTTTTTCAGCCTCTTTAGAGAAGCAACTGCGCATTTCAATCACTGTTTTGAAACGGGAACTGGGTTGCTCATACACCTTATTTTTAAGTTTCCTGATGTATGAAATGAAGCCGTTTTTCCCATAGGAATACAGCTTGTCACTGAGTCCATACCGCTGTTCGACGGCTTCAAAATCCTCAAGCAGAGGCTTCATTCCTTGTTCAAAACCATGGATTCTACTGTTCAGGAATTCAAGCGTTTGCTTGTATTGGACTGGGTTTTTGATATTGTTGTTCTCGTCTTTTTGGTAGGCCTTTTCGGTCATCAATTTGGTGATGAAGTCGGCAAGTTGCATCTCGATTGCCGTGGAGCGTTCGTTGTCGAACTGGTTGTTGCTGAAGTCCACCAGAAGACGGGTAAGGTAGTCATCCTTGTCGGTGATTCTCAGACCCAAGTTCTCAGTAATCGTCGCCGCCACCTCGTCCGTGTCGATGCTTACTGTATATTGGTTGGGCAAGCCCAAGTCACGGGCGAAACTGCGTGATAGTTTCTGCACAAAAGCGTCGATGGTGCTCACACAGAAGCTGCTGTAGTCGTGCATGATACGAGTCATCAAGCTCTGTGCATTACGTTTCAGTTCCGCATCGGTGATGCCCAATTCCTCAACCAATTTCGCCTCCATCGATTTCGGATCAAGTTCCTTGCTGTCGATGATTTCCTGAAGCGTGTTCACGATTTTGGCCTTCATCTCGTTGGCGGCGGCATTGGTGAAAGTGATGGCGAGGATGTTCCTGAAATTGGCCACCGTACCTTCGTTGGCTAGGCAAAGCTTCAAATATTCCTTAATGAGCGTAAAGGTCTTGCCAGCACCAGCTGAGGCCTGAAAGACTTTGAATTTGGCGTCATTTTCCATGATTTTCAGTCTCGTTTTCCTTCTTCTTGGGTACAATGAGCGGTTGGTTGGAACTGGTCTTGCTTTTCCGTTTCAGCAAATCACTGAACTTGTCGAATGACCTACTGTAGGAAAGACCTAAACCTTGTGTATAAGGGGCACGTCGGTCGATGGCGAAACTGTTGAAATTGCTGTTGTAGTTGGAATGGTTATAAAAATGTCCCTGCAAACGCCCATCCTCGCTCAGTTTGTAATACATGTCGAACTCGCCAACGATGTTCGAGGCGGAACTACCGCTGTTGCTCGTCATCACGCCCAAGTTAGTCTCGATGGTCAAACGGTCTTTAAAAAGCTGGGTCCGCAATGCCACTTGATATTCATCGTAGGATTCAACTGTTCCCGAATGATAACTGACTCCCAAATTGAGTTTGTTGGTAATGTCGACTTGCATGTGTGTTGAGAACAGACCACTAATGTCAATGGTCTGGCCACCAACTGATGAGTTGCCTGCATAAGCAAACTTGCTCAACACCAACAACGACAAAACCTGTTGGGTCATCACCGCCTGATTTGTGGTATCTATCAGTGAAAAAACTGTATGGGTGATGTCTTCGGAAGCATTTGGCAGGCGCATACCAAAGGAAATGGTCGGATTGAGCAGCGCGTCCTTCAGGTGTATGAGGCATTCGACATTGACACTGGTGTTCACCGACATGGTGGTATCAACCTGAGCACCCAAGTCCGCCAAAGAGCCTTTGATGGTATAGACACCGGTCGCGTTGATGCGGCCGTCGGTTGGGCTGCCCGTCCATGAAATGGTGCCTCCCGGCATCAAGTTGAAGTTTCGGTTGACCACATCCTTGAAATTCAAGGCAAAACGCCCAAATTCTATGGTGTATTTCCCGAACATGGTCAGCTCTTCCTTGGTCGCCGTACCCAGTTTCACGTTACCGTTACCTGCGGCCTCGATGGTGCCCAAGCTGGCAGGGAGTATGATCTTTAGTGTGGCATCATTGGTGGCGGTCACGTCGAGGTCGAGGGCAAAATTGCTATCCTTCTTTTCATTGGATTCAACTGGGATTTCTTCTTCCACCTCTTCTTCTGCAGGATTGATGAAAACAATGAAATCATTTTCCTTCACTGTTGAAGCCCTGTTAAGCGGTATGGTCAGCGATGTCCCTTTTCTTGTGACAGCCTTGATATCGAGATGGATGTCGTTGAAAGGCCCTTTCACGGTGATTAAACCGTTGGCGATGGCCGTGCCGTAGAACGTATCGTTTTCCTTACTTGTGGTGGCCAAAGCCAAAAAGTCTCTGGGATGTAGTTTCAAGTCCAATTCAAAATCCTTAAAGCGATTGTGGTTGATTTGGCCTTCCACGATGGCGGTGTTGTTCAACGTGTCGGTCAATATCAAATTCTTGAAAGAGATGGAATTGTTGTCGATCAATATGGTTGGGCTTAAGGTATAGAAGGTGTTCAGGTAATCAATATGACAGCCGGCATCAACCAGTATGACGCTACCTTTGATATCGGGTTGTTTCAGCGATCCTGTGACTCTGACAATGCCATCAGCATAGCCTTGCATACGCGAAACAATGCCCGTCAGCAAGGGGGTGAAAGTGACCAAACGCAATGAATCCAAGGCGACAGTAAAATCAAGGTTGTCTTCTTTCCTCGTGGTGTAGTAGGAGCCGTATGCATTCAGCATCCGTTTCTCTTGGTCAGTGATATTCACCTGCATGTCGACGGACTTCTTCTCATTGTTCCATGAGCTTTCGATGACGGCCTCACCCACATCCTCGCCATCCACCTTTAGCTTTTCCACATTGAGGTTGGCAAAGACCATCGGATTGGTTTTCAAACTGCTGACCAAAGCATCGCCCGAAACAAAGCCGTCAATATCAAAGCCTTTGAATAGGAAATCCAGATTGGAAATATCGAAACGGCGCAGTTGGAGAGAAAGGGTGTTTCCTTCGTTCATAGGCACATAACCGTCAACACGAATAGACTGATTATGATGACCGAACATCAGATTGGAAATGCTCACGCGATCACCATCCATGTCAATGAAATTGTTGGATGAGACATTCCACAGCGAGTCATTGACAAGAATATCTGCTTGCGTGATGGAATAGATGCCTCCATTCACATGCGGATGGAAATAGGTTGAAATGTTTCCTGTGTTATGGTTTTCTTCCTCATCATCATTCCATGTGATACGGGCAAAAATAGTATCGTCTGTCATTCGTGTGTTGATGGCGACATTCTCCAATCCCAGTTCCAACGTGTCGGACTCTGAAATGTTTTTATATTTAATCTCCGCTAATTTCAGCGATGAGAATGCAGAATTCGCAAAGTTGAAATTTCTCAGTTCAATGTCGTTGAAATTCAGTTGCCCCACCTGCACATTCTTCGAGCGCAACGTCATGTTAAGCGTATTGGTTCTCGATGTGAAGGTACCATTTAAAGTGGTGTTTTTGGCGATGTTCACCGAAGGCATCAGCAACCGGCTAATCGTTTTCGTGTCTTTCAAGGTGAGTTGTACGATAAAGTCTTGGTCCACATCGTGGTTCTGTTTGTACTTCTCGAATGCCTCTCGCTTGTCTTCCCAAATCGGGAAATGGACAAAGGAATCGGCATATTCATTGAATGTCATCATCAGGCTTGCAAAATTAATCTGTCCCGCCATCTCGAAATCAAGGAAGTCGCAGTTGATATTGATACGGCGCTGCATCAAGTTGTCGTTGACGAGTGATGCATAAAAGTCTTTCATGTAATAGTCCCCGCGGCTGTCGCAATACACCGTGCTGTCGATGCGCACCTCGCCTTCCAGTTCGTCGAGGTCGAATCCGGTCAGGTTCACGTAAATACGGCTGCTGATTTCGGAAATGGAATCCTCTTTATTGATGTTCAGCGCATGGAGGTCGGCTTTCTCGATGACTGCGTTGAAGTCGGATTTGGGGTGCTTCGGGTTTTCGAAGTCAATCAAGCCGCTGAAATCAAGCGCCAAGTCTTTATCGTTCACCTTGACTTTTCCATTGAAGAGGCTTTCCTTCATGGCGCCATCCAAATGGATCTCGTCAATCCGGCAACCCAGAATCTCAGCATTGCGCACCATGCCATTCATGTCCAGTTCGGTTTTGCCTTTCTTGGGGAACTTCATGGAAAAGTCAGCATTCAAGTCCAACTGGCCAAGCATCTTGGAGTTGTTGATGAACGAACCCACATTCACCCCATCGCCGATGACGTAGCCCGAAAACACGTTGTCGCTCGTGCTGCTGTTCGACCGTGCAATTTTGGCGTCAATCTTTCCCACCCCGGAGTTCAGCATGATTTCAGATTGGAAATTGTTGTAGGAGCCTTTGAAGTTGAGCGAGACCCTACCTTGGTTCATGACACGCAACGACTCGGGCAGCGGGATGGTCTTCGTAGACGAGGGAATGTAGAAATTCACCAAATCGTCATAGGAGAAGTACATGTTCTTGATGTTCATCGTATGATAGCCGTCATCGAAATCCAAAGGATGCATGCTCAGGTTTCCTTGGATTTTGGTCGACTTTCCGAATTCCGCGATAAAATCATCCACGCTGAAATGCTCGATAGGACCCGTGAAAAGACCTTCGAACTTAACTCGGTCAGGCATTTTGTACATCACCGAGGTGAAGACGCCAATGTCGGAAAGCATGATGTCGGTGGGACGAATCGTGGCATCAAAAGTGACCTTGTTAACGAAATCGTCAAAAGCCGTGAAGTCGTCGTATAACATGTGGAGGTCCATGTCAAACAGGCTGTTGTTGGTCTCCATCCTCATCCCGTTGAGATAGATGCCTTTTGAGCAAACGACCGTCTCCGAGCTGAAGTGTTTCAGTTCCAATCCACTCAGTTCTTTGGCTGAAAGGGAGGCGATATTGGCATGGATGGAGTCGCCCAACATGAAGAAGTTAGTGGCTTCAAGGTTGATATCGTCAAGGTCGATGTGGGAATAGTCCATCAGGTTTTGCTCGGTTTTTTCAGGATGGTCTATGTTTTGGTTCCAATAGACGAAATCCACCTTTTTCAGCGAGATCTTGTCGACGACGATGGGCACCGGCTTCGAGGTTTTTTCCTTCGTCGTGTCACTTGGGAAAGCCTCGGAAAGAAAGGCGAAATTAAACTCGTCTTCCCCTTCATATTTAATCAGGTTGGCCACGATGTTGCGCATTTCCACGTTATCAATATGGATTTTGCCCTCCAACAAGTCGCCGATGTCGATTTTTGTCCTCAGTTCTCCCACTTTCGCCAAATCATTCTTTTTCAAGTCTTTAACGACTACATCATCGATAAAGATACGCAAATCGGGCGTAACCGCCAAACGGCCCACTTTGATGTCGGCACCTGTTTTTTCAGAAAGGTAACCGCCTGCAAAACGCACCGCAAACTTCTGAATGATAGGGTCTTGGATGGCAACAAAAACACTTGTGATGATGGCCAGCACCACCACAAAAAACACCAAAATGCTATGGATAATCTTTTTTTTAATACTTTTGACCCTCCAAATTGAGACCCATGAACGAATACATTTTAGGCATAGAATCTTCGTGCGACGACACCTCTGCCGCAGTGCTTCAAGGCACGCGCGTGCTTTCCAACGTCATTGCCAGCCAGAAGGTTCACGAGCAATACGGCGGTGTGGTCCCCGAACTCGCTTCGCGTGCCCACCAACAAAACATCATCCCCGTCATCGACACGGCCTTGAAGACTGCAAAAATAGAAAAAAATCAGT
>CAMHRP010000059.1:0-20796 GCA_946187645.1 uncultured Bacteroidales bacterium
ACGCTTGAGAAAGGACAGACACAAGAAGAAATAAGCTCTTCTTGAGCCTAAACACAACAATAACACAGCATTGGCTCACACCATTGTTGTGTTATTGTTTTATCAAACAATTCGTTAACCCCAAAGTTAAAACACTATGTCTGAAGAACAACAGCAAGAGGTTGCAGTGGAAAATAAGACAGTGACGCGCGACTTGATTATCAATTCGCACGCTTCGGAGGTTGACATCGCTCTTCTGGAAGACAACACGCTTGTCGAACTTCACAGAGAGAAGACCAATAACCAATTTGCGGTTGGTGACGTTTATTTGGGCAGGGTGAAGAAGATATTGCCTGGCCTAAATGCAGCTTTCGTTGATGTGGGCTACCCCAAGGAGGCTTTCCTGCATTATCTGGACCTTGGCCTTCAAGCCAGTTCGCTGATCAAGTACAAGAAGATGGTCCTTGCCAACGATGATGTGGCCATGGATAAGTTCAAACTTGAAGGCGACTTGCCCAAGAATGGCAAAATCAGCGATTGGCTTGCTGTAGGCGATTTGTTGCCAGTGCAGATTGCCAAGGAGCCCATTCATACCAAAGGGCCGAGAATCACTGCCGAGATTTCTTTCGCTGGCCGTTATCTCGTCCTTGTCCCCTTCTCTAACCGTATTTCGGTATCACAAAAAATCCGCAGCAGCGAAGAACGTAACCGTCTCCGTCGCCTGATGCAGAGCATTAAGCCGGCCAACTATGGCGTCATCATCCGCACCGTCGCTGAAGGCAAGAAAGTAGCCGAACTTGATGCCGATCTCCGTTCATTGATTTCCAAGTGGGAACAGTGTATCATCGAGATGAAAAAGATGACGACCTTCGGAAGGATGGTCAGCGAGATGGATCAAACCAGCGTCATGCTGCGTGATTTGCTTAACGAGTCGTTCAACAATATCCATGTGAACGATGAGAAACTCTATGAAGAGATCCAGAAAAACATTCAGACATTCGCTCCGCAAAAAGTTGATATTGTGCAACTTTACAAAGGCAAAGAGCCTATCTTTGACTTTTTCAACGTAACCAAGCAAATCAAAGGCTTTTTCGGTAAGATTGTCACTATCAGAAACGGTGTCTACCTTGTCATCGAGCACACCGAAGCCATGCACGTCATCGACGTGAACAGCGGCCATCGGGTGAACAAGGAGAATTCGCAGGAAGACAACGCTTTTCAAGTCAACATCGAAGCTGCCAAGGAAATCGCGCGCCAGTTGCGTTTGCGCGACATGGGCGGCATCATTATTGTCGACTTCATCGACATGCACGAAGCCAAACACCGTAAGGATTTGTTTGACGCCTTGGTCGAAGCCATGTCGCACGACCGTGCCAAGCACACCATCCTTCCTCCGACGAAGTTCGGCCTCATCCAAATCACACGCCAACGCGTGCGCCCCGAAACAGAAGTACAGGTGCAGGAAAAATGTCCTGTCTGTGCAGGCGAAGGCAAAATACGCCCCGCCATTCTCTTCATCGACGAAATCGAAAACCACCTCAAGTACCTCATGGTCGACCAGAACGAGAACCACTTGACCCTGCAGGTACATCCCTTCATCTATTCCTACCTCTGCATAGATGGCCTGTTTTCGATTCGCCGCAAATGGATGAAAAAATACGGCAAGAAATTCAAAGTGCAGTCGATGCCTGAATTCCACACGCTGCAGTACAACTTCCAGAACGCCAATGGCGACGATATCAAGCTCTGATCGGAAGCCACTGCTACAAAAAAACCTCAAAAAGCCTGCTCTGAGAGCGGGCTTTTTCTTATTTTTGCACCCAATTAATGCTGACGCGCTACTGGGGGCTTACAACTATTCCCATGTTACCGTCATGGCGGAGGAACATCCGCCATCTCCTACCCGCGAAGACGACATCCTTTCGCGAAGGAGATTGCGGGTGAAGCCCGCAATAATGGTTAGGGTTGAATCTCGCGTCCCGCAGTTCCGCCTCAAACAACAATTAAACATTTCAACAGTCAACACTTCAACATGAATAAAGACATCGTTTTAAGCGGCATCCGCCCCACTGGGAACCTTCATCTCGGCAATTATTACGGCGCCGTGCGTAGTTTCGTGAAGATGCAGGAAGACTACAACTGCTATTTCTTCATCGCCGACTGGCATTCGTTGACCACACACCCCACGCCCGAAAACATACAGAAATCAGCCCGCACGATTTTGGCAGAATACCTCGCCTGCGGCATTGATCCCGAAAAGGCCACCATCTATATTCAAAGTGACGTGCCGGAGACCATTGAGCTGTACCTCTACTTCAACATGAACGCTTACATTGGCGAACTGGGTCGTGTGACGACTTTCAAGGAGAAAGCGCGTCAACAACCCGACAACGTGAACGCCGGCCTGTTCACCTATCCCACACTGATGGCTGCTGACATCCTGCAACATCGCGCCAAATGGGTGCCCGTGGGCAAGGACCAGGAGCAAAACATGGAGATGGCTCGCAAGTGCGCTCGCCGTTTCAACAACATCTATAAAGTGGAGTTCTTCCCTGAGCCGCAAAACTACTATTTCGGTGGCGATGCCATCAAGGTGCCAGGATTGGACGGTAGCGGCAAGATGGGCAAGAGCGACGGCAATTGTATCTATCTCTTTGAGGACGAGAAGACCATGCGAAAGAAGGTGATGCGCGCCGTCACCGACAGTGGCCCGACCGAGCCCAACAGCCCCAAGCCTGAGGTTATCCAGAACCTTTTCACGATGATGAACATCGTCAGCGAGCCTGAGACGGTGAAGTATTTCGACGAGAAATGGAACGACTGCTCTATCCGTTACGGCGACATGAAAAAACAGATAGCTGAAGACCTTGAAAAGACAGTCGCCCCTATCCGAGAGCGCATCATTGAGTTCTCGTCTGATACGGAACGCCTCGACCGCATCGCCCGTATAGGTGCTGAAAAGGCTCGTGAGAGTGCGGCGAAGACACTGAATGAGGTTCGTAAAATCATCGGATTTAGGCAATATTAATGCTGAATGCAAAATGATGAATGTGGGCGAAGCTCTGCGTCGCATTGCGATTATTCAGCATTCCACATTCCACATTCATAATTCAATAAAATGGGTGACTTTATCACATACGAAAAAATACCGGAACGTGCCGTTTTGATTGCCGTTGCCAGCAAACAACAAGGTCGTGAGCGTACTGAGGAATACCTTGACGAACTGGCTTTCTTGTTGGAAACTGCCGGTGGTGTGCCCGTGGCACGTTTCATTCAGCCATTGGACCATCCGAGCAGCGTAACCTATCTCGGTTCAGGCAAACTTGAGGAGATTCACCAATATATTAAGGCGGAGAACATCGAGATTGCCGTTATCGATGACGAACTCAGCGCAACCCAAGCCCGAAACATGGAACAGGCTTTGGAATGTCGTGTCCTTGACCGCACTAGCCTCATTTTGGACATTTTTGCCTCCAATGCCCATACAGCACATGCCAAGGCGCAAGTTGAACTAGCACAGTATCAATACCTTCTGCCTCGTCTGACCCGTATGTGGACACACTTGGAACGCCAACGTGGTGGTATCGGTATGCGTGGTCCTGGTGAAACCCAGATAGAGACTGACCGCCGCTTGATTTTGGAACGCATTGCCTTGCTGAAAGAGAAGCTGAAGGATATCGACAAGCAGAAGACCGTGCAGCGCAAGAACCGTGGCAAGTTAGTGCGAGTTGCCTTAGTTGGCTATACCAACGTGGGCAAGTCGACCATAATGAACCTGTTGAGCAAGTCAGAGGTTTATACCGAGAACAAGCTCTTTGCCACTTTGGACACCACTGTGCGTAAGGTGGTGGTGGATAATCTACCTTTCCTTTTGTCTGATACTGTGGGGTTTATCCGTAAGTTGCCGCACCATCTTGTGGAGTCGTTCAAGTCTACCTTGGATGAGGTGCGTGAATCTGACATCCTGCTGCACGTGGTCGACATCTCGCATCCTGATTTCGAAGCGCAGATGGAGGTGGTGAACCAGACCCTAGCCGAGTTGGGTTGTGCCGACAAGAAGACCATCGTCGTCTTCAACAAGACCGACGCCTATACCTGGGAGGAGAAGGATCCTGATGATCTGACGCCGCCCACCAAGCGCAATGTTTCATACGAGGATCTGAAAAAGACCTGGATGGCCAAGATGAATGAAAACTGCATCTTTATCTCCGCCAAAAATCGCGACAATTACCAGGAATTCAGAGATTTGCTCTATAAGGAAATCCGTGACATGCACGCGATTCGCTATCCATACGATAATTTCTTGTATTGACCATGTATCTCGTCGACACCCATACACATATCTACGACCATCAATTCAGCTTAGACCGAAAAGATACTGTCCAACGTGCGTTGGATGCAGGCGTAAAGATGATGCTTCTACCTAATGTGGACGCCTCAACTATCACTCCGATGCTTGAACTGCACGAACACTATCCTGATTGTACCCGAGTGATGATGGGCCTGCAGCCCGAGGAAGTCAAGGAAGACTACAAAGAGGTGTTGGCCATGATGGAAAAGGAGCTGGAACGCGGCATTTATATCGGAGTGGGGGAGGTCGGCCTCGATTTCTACTGGGACGCAACATATGAGCATCAGCAACTTGACGCCTTTGAGACCCAACTGGATTGGGCAAAACAACAGGGTTTGCCGTTATCCATACACTGCCGCAATGCCTTCGACAAGATGGTGAAAATCCTGGAAAAGAAGCAAGACGGCGGCCTGCGCGGCATCATGCATTGCTTCACGGGAACGGAAGAAGAAGCTAAAGTTTACCTTGAATTGGGCTTCCATCTTGGTTTGGGTGGTGTGACGACTTACAAAAATTGTGGTGTGAAAGAATTTCTTCCCAGTCTGCCTTTGGATAGAATCGTTTTGGAGACGGATGCGCCTTATTTGGCTCCTGTTCCCTGTCGAGGCAAGCGCAACGAGCCTGCATTTCTTGTCCATACGGCGCAAAAGATTGCCGAAATCTTGCAGAATTCTCTCGAGGATATCGCAGAGACTACTTCTGCGAATGCAAGGACGCTTTTTGGATTAGTCTAGATATTTAGGAAAAGAAAAGAGGGTGACTAAATAGGTCTGGAATCCTGTCTGAGAATAGAGTATTTGGTAACAGAGCTCTATCCCCACCGAATAAAAAGAAGAAGGTGACTACTTTGCAGTCACCTTCTTCTTTTTTCTTGTTGCAAATATTTTTGTTATTTCACAAGATCAACAACCACGCGGCGGTCATATTCCGTAGGGTCAAGCTCCTTGATTCCACCAATCGGGATGATGATAATTTTGTCTTCGGGGAAACCCATCTTCAACAATTCTTGCATGATTCTTCTACAACGGTTTTCTGACAAGGTTTGGTTGTAGGAAGCAGTAGCTGTAGCACTGTCGCAAGAACCTCTTAAACGAATCCTATAGCCATTATCTGTGGCCACATTGACAATCTCTCGCAAGTTGACCAAGTCTCTATTTGACATCAGTTGATATGAGTCGCGATGGAAGAAGATAGAGAATGGGTAGCAGGCCATTTCACCAGAGTTGATGAAGATAGTAACCGTATCAGGCTCGCAAGGAGGTTCTATCACACATGTGGTGGTGTCGGGTTGATATAACTCATATATTCTGCTGAAGTAATAAGTGAGACCTAAAGCGGCAGAATACATGTTGTCGAATCTTTTCGGTCTGATATGATGCTCATTTTCAGCAAAGAAAGCAGGACCACCATCTTCAAATTCATGAGTCCAAGAATCTATGGTCCATCTGTAAAAATTCCATCTGATATCAAGGTTAAGGTCGAAATGTTCGCCAAGTTTGAAATTGTTAACCAAACCAGCACCCAGTGATAATTCGAAGTTGGTACCGTCGATTTTTGTAAGGTCGTACCCGTTGTTGTAATTCATGAAATAGATGATATTCTGAGTAAGGAACATACGACTGGAAGTCAATGCTCCACCAGCACTGGCATATAGTACAGGTGTCCAAATCCTATCGGGGTTATAATAGCCTTGGAAAAAGTCAATCGGGCTTACCATGAATTGGGCCGATAAGCACTGGTAATGCATTGAAGTTTTGTACACTGTCATGCCATTTGCGGTTTCAACCACTTCAGGATTGTCACCATAAAGGAATTGGATATGAGGTAAATTGGGGTGTCTTCCATTGATGAAGCTACTAATCACTGTGTTGTCGTATGACAATCTGAAAGCCGTTTTGTGGTTAATCCACTTTCCGAAATTTGCCGTAACACCAAAATGGGGTTGATCCCAATATACTTTGGTGTAACTGTTTGTAAAACCCTCAGGCATTCTCATACTTCCTTGCCACCAATTTATAGTTGCATCTGCTGAAACGAACCAGTTTCTGCGCCATCTTGTTGTCAGATACCGAACAGAATCAACATGTCCCTCTGCTATCACCGATGAAGAAAAGGCAAGTAATGTGATAAGCGTGATAAATACTTTTTTCATTATGTTGTTGTTTTGCTTCTATTTGTCTGTTTTATTGATAATTAAATCCTTTAATGAGCTCAAACGCGCGGCAAAAATAGTCATTTTTTCTTTATTAGTAATAGAATAATGAAAAAAAAGACATTTTTTGCTGAAAATAAGCGATTTATTTTGTCGAAAGTCTTTCCAAAGTATTCAAAACAAGTTTTTTGACGTATGGGTGATAGTCCGTGGCAAATTTTTCGGTCACGCGGTTGGCGACGACCACGCAAATGGTCAGACAGTTGTGTCCCATCATTTTGCCGAGTCCATACAGTGCCGACGATTCCATTTCGAAGTTGCACACGCGCCAGCCTTGATAGTTGAAGGCTTCAATTCTGCGGTTGTTTTCGGGATAGGCGAGATGCATTCTTAGTGTGCGGCCTTGTGGTCCATAGAATCCTGGTGCTGTGGCTGTTACGCCTTGATAATAACCTTCTGCCAAACGGTCGAACAACTCTCTTGAGCCTTCCACTGCATAAGGGAGGGGCAGGTCTTTTGGGTAATTCATCTGCTCGATGAAGGCATCACGCATGGCGATTTCGTTCACTTCTTTGTGCTTTTCGTAGAAATAGAGTAGGCCATCCAAGCCAATTGCATAACGGGTCGCTACATAATTGTCTTCCACTTCTATTTCAGGCTGAAGTGCACCACAAGTGCCGAGCCGAATCAAATTCAGTGAGCGATGTTCGTCTTTTGGCATCCTGGTTTTCAGGTCGATATTGGCCAAGGCATCAAGTTCGTTCATCACAATGTCAAGATTGTCTGTGCCCATGCCGGTAGAGAGCGCTGTGATACGTTTGCCATTGAAATAACCGGTGCGGGTGATGAGCTCACGGTTCTGTCGTTTCACCTCTATCTTGTCGAAGAACGAGGCAATCAGGTCGACCCTGCCAGGGTCGCCTACCATAATGATGTCGTCGGCGAGTTGGTCAGGATGGAGGTTCAAATGGTATATTGCGCCCTCGCTGTTGAGGACGAGTTGTGATGCAGGAATAGGTTGATTCATATCTTTTTCATTATTGAAGCTGCAAAGATACGAAATATTTTGAAATGACGTTTTTTTCGTGGTAATAGCCAGAAAATGGCCTATCTTTGCGCAAATTTAGATTGCTATGAAAGAAATAGTTATAAAGAATATCTCAATTGGTGACGAACTGCTTATTGGCCAGGTGATTAACACCAATGTGGCTTGGCTCGGCGAACACTTGTCGGAGGCAGGTTTCCATCTGGATTCGTCATTAACAATTGGCGATTCCGAAAATGCCATCCTCAATGCTTTTGATGCTTGCATGGATGCTGACCTTGTTTTGGTCACGGGTGGACTGGGGCCTACAGCCGACGACATCACTAAACCGACGGTATGCAAGTTCTTTGATACCGAGCTTGAGTTTTGTCAGGCGGCCTACGATAATTTGGTGTCCTTGTTCGAGCGTCGTGGCTTCCAGATGAGTGAGCGCAACCGTGGTCAGGCGATGCTGCCGAAGTCGTGCGAGTATATTCCAAACACCTACGGCACGGCACCTTGCATGTGGCTGGAAAAGAAAGGGGTAGCTTTTGTGTTTATGCCTGGTGTTCCGTTCGAAATGAAGGGCATCTTCACTGATGAACTTCTGCCTCGCATCAAGGAACGTTTCCAAGCCATTCCCTACGAAAAACGAGTCATCATGACCACGGGCATAGGCGAGTCGTTTTTGGCCGACAAGATAAAGGATTGGGAAGATGCCTTGCCTGAGTTCCTTTCTTTGGCATACCTTCCCCAGTACGGTATGGTGCGCCTGCGCTTGAGCGGCAGGCACGAGGATGCACGGTTGCTTCATGAGACATTGGACCGTGAAGTGGCAAAACTTGTAGCCTTAATTTCCGAGTACATCTTTGCCATGCAAGACCAACCCATTGAACGCACTGTTTTCGACTTGCTCAAAAACAAAGGTATGACTTTCGCTTCGGCGGAGAGTTGTACGGGTGGCAACATTGCTCATGTCATCACATTGATTCCAGGTAGTTCGGAGGTGTTCAAGGGGACGGCGGTCACATACGCTACACCGATGAAAACCAAGGTGCTGGGTGTTACAGCTGAGATGATAGAAAAGCAAGGAGTTGTAAGCCAGGAAGTAGTGGAGAGTATGGCCACAGGTGTACGCGACCTGATGGAAGCCGACTTCGGCGTGGCCACTACGGGTGTTGCGGGACCAAGTGGCGGTTCGGAAGAAAACCCTGTCGGCACAGTGTGGATAGGTGTGGCTTCTGCCAAAGGAGTTGTGTCAAAACGCTTCAATTTCGGCAAAGACCGCGAAAATGTCATTAACCGCGCCACGATAGCAGCGTATGAGATGCTTCGGCAACAGATAATCGATTAACCCAAGCCCCGTAGGGGCGAAAGATAAGCAGGTGACGTAAGTCCTTGCTTTTAACACACATAGAACATGATCAGAATACTAACCATCCTCGCCATCTGTCTGTTGATGGCCTCGTGTCACGAGAATGAGCCTGCCTATAAGGCTAAACTCGACATTACCCCCAAACCCTATAACCTCGAATTTGACCGTTACGAAGAGGTGCTCTTCAACTTGGATACCAATGATTTCCAGGCGGAGCTGATGAATGTCCAAGACCTCTACCGTGTGTTCCTCAGTGGCGACCTCAACAATCTTGATGCGGTGCAATACCTAAAGGATTTCGCCACCGACCGGTTCAGCATCACACTTTATGAAAAGGTGAAGGCCGTTTTTTCCGACTTGAAACATATTGAACCTGTGGTGGAGGATGTTTTTGCTCATTTCCATTACTATTATCCTGAAATTGAGTTGCCTAAAAAGGTTTTTACTTGCATTACAGGAGTTCACCCGGATGAGCCACCTGTTCAAATCATCGATGACCAGCTGGTGATCTCCTTGGATTGGTATCTTGACGATGAAGAGTTATATGACCAAATCGGAATGCCAAGATACATGTCGTTGCGTAGGAATGTGTCGACTTTGGCAAAGGAAGTTGCCGAACAGCTTTATATGTATTACCTCTACGAATGGCGCAAGCAAGGTCAGATTGTAGGCGAGATGGTGTTTTACGGTCGCCGCGATTTTTTTGTTGAGGCGATGTGTCCCCAGTTGCCCGACAGCGTATTGCTCGGCTATTCGTCGAAACAATGGCAGTGGGCTGTGGAAAACGAAGGACAAGTGTGGGCCGATATTGTAGGCAACCGCCGACTCTATGATGCAAGTTTGGATGCCTACATGATGTTTTTCGGGGATGGGCCTTTCACTCAAGCCTACAGTAACGATGCGCCTTCGCGTTTGGGCGAGTTCTTCGGCTTGAACATTTCACGCTCTTATTTCTCGAACAATGAGGTTTCGCTCCAGGATCTGATGCAACGCAAGGATTTGCAGAATGTTTTCCAGGATTCGGGCTATAAGCCGAAGAAATAGTTTAGAGTTGAGTGCTTAGAGTTTAAAGTATGGGCAGACCTATGTATCTGTCCATTAATTTTTATATTATTGAATATCAAAAACATATCCGACAGCAAACGACAACAAACGACTACTGTCGACTACAAACGTTTAATCAACGGCTTTTTCTTGACAAGGGTTGCATCTTTGCGGCATGAAACTTTAAAAACAAAGTATTATGCTAGTAAAGACATTTGGATGTGCCCTTTTCGGCATCGAAGCAATTCAGGTCACCATTGAGGTGAACATCGACAGAGGTATCAACTTCTATCTGGTCGGCCTGCCCGACAATGCGGTCAAAGAAAGCCAACAACGTATTGAGGCCGCCATCATTAATTTAGGATATTACTATCCTCACAAGAAAATCGTCATCAATATGGCGCCTGCCGACATCCGTAAGGAAGGCTCTGCCTATGACCTGCCGATTGCCATCGGAATTATGGCAGCATCGGAGCAGGTGAATGGGGATTTGTTGGAGCAGTTCATCATCATGGGCGAGCTCTCACTTGATGGTACACTCAAACCTATAAAGGGTACTTTACCCATTGCTATCAAAGCGAAACAAGACGGTTTTCGTGGACTCATCGTCCCCAAATCCAATGCACGTGAAGCTGCTGTAGTGGAAGGCTTGGAGGTATATGGTGTGGATAATATCCATGAGGTAGTCTCCATTTTGAATGGAGAAAACCAAATCCAACCTGTGTCCATTGATATGGTCGACTCGTGGCAAGATGTTTCGTACGAATTTGATTTTAGCGATGTGAAAGGTCAGGAGAACATCAAACGTGCTTTGGAGATTGCGGCCGCTGGCGGACACAATGTCATCCTTATCGGGCCTCCTGGTAGCGGCAAGACCATGTTAGCCAAGCGCATGCCCACCATCCTGCCACCTTTGACTATGGCTGAAGCCCTTGAAACCACAAAAATCCATTCCGTAGCTGGATTGATTGGCCGTAATGCAGCATTGGTTAGGACGAGACCATTCCGCAGTCCCCACCACACTATCAGCGATGCCGGTTTAGTTGGTGGTGGCACTTATCCACAACCTGGTGAGATCTCACTTGCACATAATGGCGTGCTCTTTCTTGACGAACTCCCAGAGTTTAAACGCACTGTCTTAGAAGTAATGAGGCAACCAATGGAGGATAGGGTCGTAACGATTTCAAGAGCCAAGATGACCGTTGATTTCCCTGCCAATTTCATGATGGTGGCGGCGATGAATCCCTGTCCTTGTGGCTATTACAACCATCCAGACAAGGAATGCACCTGCAAGCCGGGCATGGTACAGCAGTACCTTAACCGTATCAGCGGCCCTTTGATGGATCGCATAGACCTGCATGTAGAGGTTGTGCCTGTGGCTTATAAAGATTTGTCTTCGAAAAGCAGTGGAGAGTCAAGTGCGGCAGTGCGTGAGCGTGTCATCAAAGCAAGGAAGATTCAGGAGGAACGCTATGCCGAATATCCCACCATCCATGCCAATGCACAAATGACCTCGCAACTCATCCAGAAATACTGCGAGTTAGACGAGGGTTGTCGCACTATCTTGAAAAATGCCATGAATCGCCTTGGACTCTCGGCTCGTGCATACGATAGAATCCTAAAAGTATCCCGTACCATCGCCGACCTTGATGGCAGCGAGAACATCCAAACAGGACATCTCGCCGAGGCAATTAACTATAGGAGTTTGGATAGGGACAATTGGGGGAGTTGATATGGACTATTATCAGGGAAGTCTTAGACAATATGCTGAGGAATTGTTGGCAAAGGGAAGGGGCAATGGGCAAATGGTCATAGTTGCACAACTTGATGATGCAATTATAAAAGATATGAACAAAAAAGGTGTTGCCTTGCAATCTGATTCAATCGTGGTGACACAGCAAGCCGTGTTCAAATATGCGCATCATCCTAAGTCAAAAAAAGGAGCGGTAATCCCGATAGAGCAATATGATTTGATAGAAAATGCATTAAAAACTCCATTGCACATCTATGAAGATACTGCTCAGAAAGAGCTTGTTTATGTGTTCACTCATCCTTTCGAACAAAGTAAACTAGTGAAAGTCGTTGTGCATCCAAACTTTAGGTTGAATGGGAAAACCATCATTAATGCAGCAAAATCTTGGGGATTTGTTAGTATAGAGTCTCTTGAGAACCCTCAATTTGTGCTTATAAAATAAGAGAGCGATTGAAATCGCTCTCTTTGAACTGGCGGTCGGAGTTGAACCGACAATAATCTCACCTTAATGGCGTGAAGCTACCCGTTGCGGTCATCGACCAGTATTTCATTGCTGCAAAAGTACACATTTTTCGTGAAAGAGCAAGTGTTGAATATAAATAAACTCAAAATATTTGTTTTTACTTGAATTAGTGTCAAAATGTGTAACTTTGCACACACGAACAATACATACAAACTATGCTACAAAAAGGAACGAAAGCCCCTTACTTTGAAGGGCAAGACGAAAACGGAAACTTTGTCAAACTGACGGATTTCGCCGGAAAGAAACTGGTGCTTTATTTCTATCCCAAGGACAGCACTCCAGGCTGCACCGCCGAGGCCTGCGACCTTCGTGACAACTATGAGCGTTTTTTAGCATTGGGCTATAATGTGCTGGGCGTCAGCCGTGATAGTGCCAAGTCGCATCAGAACTTCATCGCCAAATATAACCTGCCTTTCCATCTCATCGCCGACACTGATTTGACTATCCTGAAAGCCTACGAGGCTTGGGGTGAGAAGAAGATGTACGGCAAGGTGACCGAAGGAACGCTGCGCACTACCTACGTCATTGATGAACAAGGTGTTATCGTTGATGCCATAGGCAAGGTGGACACGAAGAACCATACGGCACAAATACTTTAAGTCATGAGATATTACGTTGTTGATGCCTTTACCGACCAACCCTTCGGCGGCAATCCCGCAGGTGTGGTGCTGCTCGAATCAGAACAGTTCCCCGAAGAGAAATTAATGCTGCAAATCGCTGCCGAGTTGCGCTATTCGGAGACAGCTTTCATTAGGCGACACTCCGATAAGGAGTTTACTATCCGGTATTTCACCCCAAAAGCCGAGGTTGAGCTATGTGGCCATGCCACCATAGCCTCATTCTATTTGTTGCACCATGAAGGTTTGGCTTCGGGGACTTGCCTTTGCCATACGCTTGCTGGCGATTTACGCGTCGAAGCAGGGGAGAGGGTGATGATGCAGATGGCTATGCCGCGTATTGTGGCTACTGTAGAAGAAACGGAAGAAATCTATAAGGCATTGGGCGTCAATGATTATCATCCCGTTATGCCTATACAAATTGCCTACTCGGGCCTTCCCGATTTGATGATTCCCTTGCCCGATGTGGACACCTTGCAGGCCTTGAATCCCGACATGGAAGCTATCACTGCCATTACCAAGAAATATGATGCGGTCAGTTTCCATGTCTTTGCCTTCGCCAACGATGGCTATACGGCCCATGTCCGCGACTTCGGGCCTTTGTACGGTGTGCCTGAGGAATCGGCCACTGGCACCGCCAACGCTGCCTTGACCTTCTATCTGCAACATAACGGATGCCTTGGCGCAGAAGCAGAATGTGCCTTCATGCAAGGTGAGGCAATGGGTCGGCCCTCCGTTGTTGCGACGCGTATCGACAAAGATGGTGCTATCTATGTGGGCGGCACGGCCGCGATTGTGGCGAAAGGAGAATTGTGTGTTTAGTTATGTCGGAGCTGAAAACCATATTGTCAGGCAGAATTAGTGGAGGCGATGCTCGAGCCTTGGCTGGAGGCAGCTTTAAGGAGGAACTGTTTCAGCTGCTTTTCGATGAAGACAAGCGTACTTCTGACAATGCCGCGTGGGTGTTGACGCACCTTCCCAAAACCGCAGATGCCTGGCTGGCCGAAAGGCAGAATGCCCTTATCGACGAAGTCATGCGCACCACCAGCACCACCAAGCGTCGCCTCATCATGAACCTGTTGGAAAGAACTCCCTTTGAGGCCGACAGCATCCGCACCGACTTCCTCGATTTCTGCTTCAACGCCATGCTTTCCGATGAGCCCATCGGCGTGAAGTCATTGGCCATCAAGCTGACTTATGCGCAAAGCAAGTACTACCCGGAACTCCTTGAAGAGTTCAACACGGCACTCCAGATGATGGAGCCAGAGGTGCTTCCGGCCGCGTTGAAACATATTAGGGGAAAGATGTTGAAAAAATGATATCTTTGCACTTTCAGAAATAGTCAAACCATGAACAATCAATTCACTATCCGTCCTGCGAAGCCCGAAGAGGCATGCCTCGTCCTTGAATTCATCAAGAAACTCGCCGTGTATGAGAAATGCGCCGATGAGGTCGTGGCCGATGAAGCCACCATCTATCATTCCCTTTTTGTGGAGCATGCTGCCGAGGTGGTCTTTGCCGAGGAAGATGGCGCGGTCATCGGATTCGCTTTGTTTTTCCACAACTTCTCCACTTTTGTCGGGCGCAAGGGCCTGTATCTCGAAGACCTGTTCATCCTTCCCGAGAAACGCGGTCGTGGCTATGGTAAGGCTTTGTTGAAATATTTGGCAAAGATTGCCGTGGAGCGCAACTGTGGCCGCATGGAATGGATCTGCCTCGATTGGAACAAACCAGCCCTGACGGTTTACCGCAGCATCGGTGCTATGCCCATGGATGAATGGACCGTCCAGCGCTTGGATGAAACGGCTTTGCGAAAATTCGCTTTGGAGGATTGAATATGGCTACATACCTTTATCCGACACCAGAAGGTTTCGATGATCTGCTGATGAGCACCGATGGCAAGGCGCTGACAGGCTTATGGTTTGCAGGCTCGCGTGACGAAAACAAACATCCATTGGGCGTTGTAGAGACGCGCCATGGCTCGTCTCTACCGCCCGTAATTCATGATACCTATCGTTGGTTGGACCTCTATTTCACAGGCCATCAGCCCGATTTCACACCAGCCTACCGCATGGAAGACTTGACACCATTCCGCAAGGCGGCGTTGGATATCGTGTGCGAGATACCATTTGGGCAAATCCTAACTTATGGCGAAATTGCAAAACGGTTGAAAATCAATTCTGCGCAGGCGGTAGGTGGCGCAGTGGGATGGAACCCCATTTGCCTCATCGTGCCCTGCCATCGCGTGATGGGCGCTAATGGAAACCTCACGGGCTATGGAGGAGGCATGCACAACAAAATCGCGTTGCTGAAGCTGGAAGGATGGTGGAAATAGCGTGTTGTGTCTTATTCGAAACCAAAGAATTCTTTCAGCCCTTGTTTTTCTTTCAGTTCATCTGGCGTGAAACCATAGTGTGCTGCTGCCGAAAGCGTCACCACATTTTCAAGAAATTCATCGTAGGATAATTCGAACCATTCTTCGGGGATGTCGGTGTGGATGGTGCCGCCGTCGTTGTGGCCACCGCCCCACCACCAGGATTCGTCGAGTGCCGCCTCGTAGGTGCCATCGTCCATCTTGACGAAGGCATACCAAGTGGTCCATTCTCTCATCCCTTCCGGCGTTTTTTCACCCTCATAATGCGGAGCGGAATGGTCTTTGTCCGAGTAGCCTGGCTGCCCTTTATTGGCATCGTGTCGATACACCCAAAAACGCTCGTTGGTCTCATTAGGAATCCTTTCCAAAGTAAGGCCGTCGCAATGATATATGGATCTCTTCCTGCCCTTTACCCTATTTTCAGCTGTCATCATCTTCGTTATGGAAGCGATAGGTCTCTTTGTGTTTTTGTCTTTCAACAGACCTTTTTTTTCAAGGAGGTCCTTGATGGGTTCAAGTTCATTTTTCCAACTGTTGACATAATACCTGCAAGTGTTGTCTTCGTAAACGTAATAACTACCCACAAATAAGTCGTTGTAGGTGATTTTGTAATGATCAATAAGCCAACCCATAGCCTTTTACTGTTTAAATAATAATCCTATTTCCTTTTCGTATGTTGATGGTGTCTGGCATAATATGCGAGGCAAAGATAGGAAATTGTTGTTTGTTATTTGAAAGTTTGTTAGTTTTGCACACAATAATCTGTTGTATAACCGATAATAACTATCGCTATGAAGAAACTCCTTGCTCTCGTTGTCCTGCTGATGGCCTTGACGACGGCTTTTGCCCAACCTGCCCATTACATCACATTCAACGGCACTGACCAGTATATGGTCATACCGCATCACGAAGACTTCAATATCGCTGCCGACCAAAGCTTTACTGTCACGGGATGGGTGCGCAACGAGACCTATACCAGTTTCCCGCGTTATGTCTGCAAACGCGACATGTCTGTAACAGGCGCTGGAAGCGAACGCTCCGGCTATGAGTTCTTTGGAACAGGTAGTGCGGGACAATCTTTGGGCCTCAATACACCCACTGCGACTTCGGGTCATGCCCTTTCGGTCTATACGGGTGTCACTGTTCCGGCAGGGGAGTGGATGCACTTTGCTCTTGTCGTTGACCGCACCAACAACGAGATTCGGATTTATCATAATGGACAGACCAACAGTAGTTGGGTGGCACCGGTGAACGACTGGGCCGTGACCAATACGCACGACTTGTTTATAGGGGCGGGCAACAGCGGCGGTCAGCCTGCCAACTTCTGCAACGGCTCGTTCGGCAATGTGAGATTCTACCATATGGCATTGGACGCCGATGAGATTAATGTTGACATGAGTGCTGATGATTTGTATGATCTGCATCCTGGTATGGCAAATTATTTAATAGCCGCCTACGATTTCTCAACAGTATGGATTGACGACAACATGTTGGCCGACCTCTCAGGCCACGGTCACAACGCACAGATGGTCAATTTCAACTTCGGTGGTGCCGAAATCCTGAATGTCACCTTGACCCAAGACACGCGTAAGACGGGGCGTGGCAATGCCAACGATGTGCTGCTGAAAGCGGCGGTGTCGTTTGGCGGTGACAATGCCGTGGTCGACTTGCAGTCAGTCGTGCTGAACCTTGAGGGGACGACGGACTTGAACGATGTTAGGGAGATAAAGGTGTATTCCACAGGCACGGTCAATGCTTTTGATGAGCGCCATCCTCAAAATGCCACTTTGTTGGGGGGCACCGAACCTGCTTCAGGCAACTTGACTTGTAACCTGGAAGGCAACCTCGTTTCAGGCACCAATTACCTTTGGGTTGTGGCGCATGTAGCCGACAATGCTACTGAAGGTAATTTCATTGATGCTTCGCTGAAGTCGATTACGACTGCGGAGGAGACTTATGAGTTGGCTAATCCTTCGCTCGCAGGTAGCCGCGAAATCATTCTTGCACATACCTTATTATTACAGCCTGGTGACTATAACTCAACGAATTACCGTATTCCTGCCGTCATCACAGCAAAGGACGGAAGCATCGTGGCGGTCACCGACAAGCGCAAATACAACGAAGGCGACCTGCCCGAGGACATCGACATCGTGTGCAACCACAGCACCGATGGCGGTCACACCTGGAGTGAACCATATACCATTGCCTTGGGCACAGGCGTCAACCACGGCTTCGGCGACTGCGCTTTAGCGTGGAGCAGCGACGACAACGGCCTCATCGCAGGCTTTGTGGGTGGTCCCGGATTGTGGTATTCCACCCCATCGAATCCGATCCGCACCTATATCTGTAAGAGTTATGACAATGGTCAGACTTGGACGGAGCCCGAAGACATCACCAACTTCATCTTTGGCGACAACTGTATCATCCCCGAACAGCGCACATGGCGCGCCTCGTTCTTTGGATCGGGCAATGGCTTGCGCACCTCCACGGGTCGTATCATGTTCGTGGCCGCCATCCGTGAGACTACAGCACAGGTACTCTATAACCATGCCGTTTATTCCGATGACAACGGCCAGACCTGGCATGTGTCGGGGCGTGCTTCCACCTCGGGCGATGAGGCCAAGGTCACGGAGTTGGTTGATGGTCGCATCCTGATGAGCATTCGCCATGCGGGCAACCGCTGGTACAACATCTCCGAGGACGGCGGTGAGACTTGGCAGCCTACCACTTCCACTTGGTACGACATTACTGCGCCTGCCTGTAACGGCGATATGATCCGTTACACCTCCGAAAACCAAGGTCACGATAAGAACCGACTGCTGCATTCCGTGCCTTACGGCAACTCACGCACCGATGTGACTGTTTATGTGAGTTACGATGAAGGTGAGACCTGGCCAGTGAAGAAGTGCATCGTGCCTTATAGTTCTGCCTATTCCTCGCTCTGCATTCTGCCCGATGGCACTATCGGACTCTATGTCGAGGAAGCCTACGCTGGCGCATCAGGCTATTCGACGGTGTTCTACAACTTCAGCCTCGAATGGCTCACCGATGGTAACGACACTTTTGACCCGACGGGAGTTGTTGAGAATCAAATACAAACGGAATCCTTGAAGGTTTATCCTGTTCCTGCTTGGTCGAGCATTGTCATAGAAGAGGATAACGTCGTGGGAATCAGGATTTATGATATGCAAGGGTGTCTTGTGAAAGATGTTACATGCTCCATCTCATCTAATATTGAGGTTGATGTCAAAGGTCTTCCTACGGGAGTCTATAGCCTAGAAACCATCGATTTCGACGGCAACAGACGGTTTGGAAAGATTGTAAAACTCTGATTACTGCTTAACCCACTTCCCCGAGGCGATTTTTTGGGTGTCTTGCCAGATTTCCCAAAGATAAAGCCCTGATTTCCAGTCGGCGGTGCTGATATTGGTTTGGAAGTCGAAAAGTTGTGCGTGAACCAAACGTCCTTGAAGGTCGTAAAAACGGATGACCGAACGCTCGAAGGGAGCGGTAATAGTCACGGAACCGTTGCCGGGATTGGGATACACCTTACAGGCCTCGTTGTCTTTCTCTTCAACGGAATTATAGGTTGGGATTTCGGTATAAACATACTCAATCTCCATTTCGTTGTAGGAACCGCAACATTCATGCAAATCCTTTTCCTGCATGGACAGCAAAGGATTGTTGAAAATGGAAATGCTGTTTTTGAACGGCTGATAGTCATAAAAGAGAGTGTCGTCTTCATAATCCCAAGCCAACATAGTTTCCTCGGTTTCTCTAAAAATCGAAATGTTCTTGCATAGGCCATTTGCATCATATTCGTACAAAGCTTTCTTGTTGAGATTCCATTCGTCGCCCGACCATTCGCCCATCCGATGCTCCTCGATGCGACCTTCAACATCGAAAACATTCACAAACTTGCTCGCATTGACCCATTGGCCGTCTTCCCATTTTTGCTTGGTTTCGGTTTCCAATTCGCCATTGTCGGCGTAGGTGTAGGTCGTTAAAGTCAAGGGCGATGTTTTCGAGTCCTTTTGGATGGAAATCAAACGGTAATCGTCATCATAACGATAGGTTTCAATGGAAATCAACGCATATTCTTTGGAGAACGGATGCTCATACATCGTCTCCTTTCTCGTTTTCCCATTGTCAAAATACTCGTAAGTCCAGTAACTCCAAATGGAATCCGCGTCATAATAATTAATATAGTATAGATCGCAATACTCTTTCCTTTCAAGCCTGCCGTATGCATCGTATGTAAACTCATATCTGTAGGAGTGTGTTATCCCATACTCATCTCCATCATGATAGATGCTGCTTATTTTGTCGTTCTCATAATAATATCTGAAGGTTTCAAAATAGACCGGGTGCTCGGTACCATTCTTGATTCGTATTTTCGTGAGAAAATCTCCGTCATAAGAATAAGTCTTGCCGGGATCACCATAGGCATAATTGAAAGTCTTGAGTTTTCCGTCGCCATAATAGCCGAAGTCTGCATACGACGAACTTAGCATGTTTCCAGAGACGTCGTGTCTGGTCAATGTAATATGACTGGGTTGGGCGATGCTGTCGACAAGTGAACTAGCAAAAGAAGAACCCATAGCAAATGCGCAAATAAGTAAGGTGTTGATTATACGTTTCATTTTATCTGCTTTTTGTCGGTTAGTTTGATTAGTTTGGCTGACTTTATGTGCGACAAAGATACGTTTTTTTTGTAAATGGCAAAGGTTTTGAACATAAAACGTTGTTTCAAAATTTTTCCGTACTTTTGCCGCTCAAATCGGGAAACCGATTTAAAATTGTAATAAATTGAAAATCAGCTAAAATAATGAGTTTAAACATTTCAAAATTGAGAAACATCGGTATCGCTGCGCATATCGATGCTGGTAAGACTACGGTTTCGGAACGCATCCTGTTCTTCACGGGCGTCAACCGTAAGGTGGGTGAAACGCATGATGGACAAGCCACCATGGACTTTATGAAACAAGAGCAGGAGCGCGGCATCACCATCGCTTCGGCAGCTATTACTGCACATTGGAACGGCTATCAGATCAACCTTATCGATACTCCCGGTCACGTCGACTTCACCGTTGAGGTGGAGCGCTCGCTGCGTGTCATCGACGGCATGGTGGCGGTGTTCTGCGCCGTGGGTGGCGTGGAGCCGCAATCGGAGACGGTGTGGAACCAGGCCGACAAATACCGCGTGCCTCGCATCGCCTTCGTCAACAAGATGGACCGCACGGGCGCCGACTTCCAAGAGGTGGTCAACCAGATGCATAAATACTTGGGCGCCAATGCCGTGCCGCTGCATCTGCCCATCGGAGCAGAGACTACCTTTGAAGGCATGGTCGACTTGGTGCAGATGAACTCGGTGCGCTTCATCGAGAAGGAACGCATCGTGGGTCCCATTCCGGAAAACATGATGGAGCAGGCCAAGGAAGCCCGCCGCAACCTCATCGAGAAGGTGGCCGACCTTGACGACGAAATCGCTGAGCTCTACCTCGAAGACAAGGAAATCCCAACCGACAAGCTGATGGCCGCCATCCGTCAGGCCACCATCAAACTGATGATGGTGCCGGTGCTCTGCGGTGCTGCCTATAAGAA
>CAMHRP010000060.1:0-20756 GCA_946187645.1 uncultured Bacteroidales bacterium
TTTGGCCAAACTTGAACTTTTTCTGTTGCTTATAAAAATTGTCATGTACTAAGGTCTTTGTTATAAAGGACGTAAGTATTATTGGTATAGTCGCCTTTGGTTTTATAGACTTGTACAAAGTCACCATTGATGCAACATTTCCATTTGATGCACTAACTCATTGAAACGACGACAAGCAGCATCGCAAAAACAACAACTCTTTTCATAACCATCTGATTTTTAAATCTTTAAATTTTAAATTTTGAATCTTGAATCCCCTAATGTGGCCTGACCGCCATGATTCGGAAATTATTGAACCATCCCTCGGCCTTGTCGGTGCCGTTGCTGATGACGAGATGGTAGCGGCTCAAGGGTTGGTCGCCCATATAGAATCGCGTTTCTTTGTTGTAACCTGAAGTAACGGTGTCGCAAAAGACGACATGGTCCTGTCTGTTGCTGATGCTGACGATGCACTCACCCATATACTCGTGGAAGTACACGTAGACGGTCTTTTCCCAATAGCCTGCCTCGATGTTCGGATGGCGCATGTCGCCGTTGGAAAGCGAGCCTTTGATGTCGATTTTGTCTTTGTCGTCAATGAGGTCGTTAGTATTGGGTTCCTTGCGGCAAGAAGCCGTTATCAAAGTGACAAACAAGACTGCGAATAATGATAAGTATTTGGTTTTCATTTTCTTGTGATTTATGGTATTCTTGTCAGTGAGAAATTACCTTTTTTGAAATAGAGCAGGCCCAGCTCCTCGCTATAGTACCAGTCGTAAAGTGTTTCATCGGAGTCTTGGTTGCATAGGATTTCGTGGTGAACCTGTTCGTAATTGGTACTGTTGATTTGGTATGAACTGTTGGGCGAAAGGTGGCAATTCAACTCAAAGTTGGAGCCATTGATGAGATAAAAGAAATAGAATTCCTTTTTGGGAAGTATCGTGAAACCAAGCATTCCGCCCTCCTCGCGATTCATGACCACTGTTCGGGCATAACAATAGTAGCAAGAAGGATGGTAAACGTTTCCGCCAAAGATGGCGTTATAGTATTGTTCACCGTTGTATGGATAGGTTTGGTCGCGAAGGACCTGAAAAGTCAGCGTGTCGCCGTCTTGGTTGAGGAATTTCACGGTTTGTCCCATCTCGTAGGGGATAGCAGCCGCTTCTTCTTCAGAGATTTTGAGAATAATGTTGGGATGTTTCACGCATGAACTTGCCAACAAAAGTATTATGCCGATTATTACAAACTTTTTCATGGTTCTTTGTTTTTGAATTTGTAAATGATTCCAAGGCTTGTGGTGCCTTCCATGCCGATGCCGTGTTGCACGAACAAAGCGAAGTTCCTGATTCCGATTTCAAGGCCAAAAGCCGCGTTCCAAGCAAAGCAACAGTGCTGGTCGGGAAGTTGTATTTCGTAGCTTTCGGGATGGAATTCCTTCAGGCGATAGTCCCAAAAACAGATTCCAGCGTCGAATTTGCCATAAAGCAGCAAGAATTTGTAGCGATAGCAGTTGAACTTGGCGTGTGCCATGATGGCATGGCTCGATTCGTCCAAGTTGCAGATGGTAAACCTATCATCAGATCCGTTTCCTGGATAGTCGTAATAGTTGATGATTCTCGGGTCGTAGCAGTAGGTGATGCCCACGCCTACGATGGAGTCGAAAAGGTGCGTATAGGATGCGTGAAACGCCCCGATGTTGTCCACTTCTCGATAGAATGGGTAGTCGAGATTGAAATCGTCGCCGCTGACGGCATGAAAACCATACCCGAGGCTGATTTCGTGTCGGTTGTCTATTGTCAGGTCAAATTGCGCGAAAGCAGGCAACACCATGGCGAAGAGCAGGCTTAACAGAGCCATTCGTTTTTTCATTGTTTATTGATTTTTAGGTTATTATTATCGTTATCGCTTTCATAATGAAACCATGCAGAGGCTTCATCCATCCCGTTGGTGATGTAGAGCAGATATTCGCCTGTGGGTTCGTTCTCCATGAAGATGCGTATCGTGGACGGGTACTGTTTCTGCACGTTTCTGGCAAACAGCACATCGTCGTTTTTGGCGGAAAGGGTGATCAGGCATGGCTCGACAGCCTCGTTGAAGTAGACATAGACAGTCTTCCCCACCAATTCCGCATAGATGTTGGGATAACGCATGTCGGGTTTCATCAAGGTTCCTTTCAGATCGATTTTGTCTTTGTCGTCACCGGAGACGTAAGCCATTGTGGGTCTGACTTTTTCACACGAAGCAAACATCAAAACGACAATTGTGAGAATGGATAAAAATAAAGGTCTGTATTTCATGGTCTTATTCATTTTCTTTCATTTTGTTGTTGAGGCTTGCCCTCACCTTGTCGACATTATAGACGCTGCAACCGAGCACATCGGCATATTCTTGGCGCGAAAGTTTGAAGTGCGAGAGCAGGCAGTAGCGGAACTCCAAATCGGTCAAGTCGGGATATTGTTTATGCACAAAAGCGATGAAGCCCGGATGTACCCCTTCGAAAGCGGCCTCAAAACCAGCCCAATGGTCTTCGCCTTCAAAAAGCGACTTCTCCAAGTCCTTGAAAGCTATAGCGTTGTTTCTGTCGCGCGACAATACTTCGAAACAGCGGATGATGTTGCATTTCTGCAAGTATTCATCTTTCAGCTTGTCGCCAAATTCAGCTTGTAGTTCGCTTTGCTGTGCATTCTGCTTCTGTAGCTCATCGTATTGTGCTCGCATCGCAGTCTGTTCTTGTTGTTGTTGCGCGTTGCGTTTCTTCAGTTCAAGCAAATTCGCGTTGATTTCAGCCTCAATACGTTTCTTTTTCAAGGCGTTGAGAATCAAGATGGTGACCAAAACCAAGGCGGCAATCAAGACGATGGTCAGCACGATGATAAGTCTTTGCCGCGAGAGCATTTGGCGATTGTGCTGGTTGGCCTGTGCCTCAAAGTCGTATTTCTTCTGGATTTCGAGGACGGAGCTTTGTGTTTGGTCGCCAAGGATGTCTAAAGCCACCTTTTCATGTTGTTTCTCAAATTGATAGGCCTTTTCATAGTCGCCTACGGCAAGCGCGTCCTTAATCAGGAAACCATAAACGGCGGCTTGCGTTTCGGGTCGACATTCCACTTCCTCTACAGCTTTGAGCATCTGTGTTTTATAATAATCCAACGAGTCGCGCTCGTCCAAGGCCAAATATACTTTGGCGAGGTTGAGCAAGGCAATGGGACGGCGTTTTTCGTCCACCAAAGGCAGGGTTTTCCGCAGGCAGTCCAAGGCGTCATCGTTCTCGTCAAGCAGTTGATAGGCAACGGAATAGTTGTTCCAAACCGAGGCTTCGGTAACCTTGTCTTCGGCAGTTTGAGCCAAATTCAAGGCTTGACTGAGATAGACAAACGCGCTGTCGTAGTCATCATTCACAATGTTCATCATGGCCACGGCGTTGAGGCACTTAGCTTTGCGCGAAAGACTATCGCCCCACAGTTCGGCAGCGGCTTTGTAGTTAACGATGGCCTCAGCCTCGTGTCCGCTGTTGTTGAGCAGGTCACCTATATAATATTGCGCGAAGGCCGCACTGACCGAGTCGCCGACCAACCGACCAAATTTGTCGGCCTCTTTGTAGCAGTTCATCGCCGACTCATATTCCTTTTTGGCTTGTCGAACGCAACCGCTATAGAGGGCAGCAGGCGCAGCGTTTCCATAATCCTTTTGCTTCACGAAGTAATCGTAAGCCTCAAAGATTTGATCGTCCTGGCTGATGTCCTCGTAGGCCTTATATTTGGAGCGCACCTCTGCTACTACGGCTTGCATCCGTTCCGTCTTGCTTTTCGTGTTGCATGCGAAAAGGCAAAGCATGCTCAGCAAAAGCATGATCACATTGATACGAGTTGTTATTCTCGACTGCTTCATCTTCCATTCGTTTTTGCAATGCAAAAGTAGGAGTAAAAACGGTGTTTTTGATTCGCAATAGGGACATTACAAACTTTTTTAAAAACTTTATCCTGATAATCAAAATGTTGCAAGAAACTATTACAAACTTTTTTCCGCAAAAAAAGAAACTTCACCCCCTTTCGGGATAAGGAATTTGTGTGTATTTTTGCGCCTTGAAACTAAAAACAAAGCAAAATGAACAACAAAAAACTGTATCGTTCGATGGCCGACAAGAAACTCTGCGGTGTTTGTGGAGGACTTGGTGAATATTTTGATGTTGACCCCACATTGATTCGTCTGTTGTGGGTCATCTTTACCTTCTGTGGTGGTGCCGGCCTTTTGGCTTACATCATTTGTGCCATCATCGTGCCGCAGCAAGGGCAGTTGCCGGAGCCGTAATGCTGGACAAAACCAGACATCATTGAATTTGGCTTTTCAAATTGATTTTTTCACGAAGAGCCTGTATCTTCCTTTCGATTTCCTGCTTTAGCTCTATCAAGTAGGCCAATTCTTTTTCATCGTTTTGGAATCCATTTTCGTTGTATAGTTGCTCAAAGGTCAGTTTCTTAATGCGAGAACGAATGGCTCCTTCATTTCGTTCAAATTTCTTTACCAATTCCTTAATTGACATCCCTTTGTGTAATAACTCTAGAAGTTCTGCGTCTTCCTTAGGCGTCCACTTGGCGTAAGCATTGGCATAAAGCAGTTTTTGCTGCTCCATATATGATAAGCTGCTGTCATCAATGAATTGAGGTTTTTGTGTAACATCCAAATCGTTTGGAATCAACACAGTAGCAACCAGTTTGTAATGAAACCCTTCAAACGCTATTCCGAGCGAAAGCACCAAATAAACACCATCCAAATCCGCATAGCTGTCGGGGCTTTTCTTGAACTGTTCCAAAAATACGGGGTCGGTTATGGGGAAATCGTAGTTCGACCCATTGTAGGTAAACTTCATCCGATACTTTGAGTTTTCCCTTCCCTCGTCACAATAGGCGCAAGCATTATCAGGATGAATCAGAATCAACGAATAATCAAGTCGGTCAATGATAGTGGTCGGGATAGATTTCCCTCTGAAATAAAATATAGCTTGGTGTTGGGTGTCAATAAGTTGATTCAAAAAGTCCTTGGTAGGCGATAGCTCGAATGGACAGATTTCCATCCGTGTACAATGTACATCTTCGGTATGCGCATTGTCGGGGCACGGCTCCACATCGGTCAGTTTGACCAAAGAAAAAATCTTGAAACTCTCGGCAAGATGGTTGGGAATTTCACCGTTGGCAGACATTGAAACGGGTCGTATCCATCGCGGTCGGCCATCATCATGGCGGACAATGCCAAGACTTCCGTCAGATTGTGGTACGACTTCAATGCCAGCGATGCATCTGCCTCCATGCTTATAGGAATTTGCCAAACAAATGAAATACTTTTCCATGACGTCAAATTAAATGGACAATCTGAACTGTCTCTTTACTATGTTTTTGTAGATATTCTGCCAACAAGCGCCGATGGCATTGCTCGGGAGTGTCTTCACTACAAAGAAAACAAGCACCATCAAAAGGCTTGGCACCATATTTCTTTATAATTTCCCTGTCTTTCAATATTTTGGTATAAATCTCCACATATTCTTCCCAAGTCACTTCCTGCTTATGCCATTGATCAAGCAGTTCTTTGGTAGGAGCAAAATCGACGATGTGCTTATATGGAATGTGGCAAATCTCGTGTGTGAAAAACTCCAAGTCCTTGCCTTTGGCGAAACCTGCCAATTGGCTGCTGTTGCTGATACGTACGTCAACAAGTTGTTTCACGCCGTTATCGCGTAGCAAGCTGAAAAACTGTTCGGCACTTTTCTTCGTAAAACCTATAGTGTAAAATGTAATCATGTCAATATTCTCCTTCCAACTGCAATGCGGGTTTATAACCTATTTCCTTGTTTTTCAATCTGTAGGCATCCTTGAGCTGGACTTCGGTGGTATAGGTGCCAAACAACTCGTCAACTTCAGCAAGATGGTATTTCCGCGAATGGAGAAAATCGTTCACCATTCTTTTTTCCACCTCACCTTGAGAGGCCAAATTCGCGTCTTTCAAAATATGAAAGACTTCTATTCCTTGATTATGAAAATACCTGGAAACCAATGAGAAACGGTGACATTCCAAAGGGTCGGCCTCTGAGCACATCAATGCGATGCAGAAGCCTCTTTCCAAACCTTTCATTAATCTTTTTGCACCTTGTTGGAACAAAGGAGTCGTTACTGCCACCTCAAAATCCACCTGTCCCTCATCATTAATGCAGTCGGTTCGCCTTGCGCCAAACTCATTGCCAAAAGGCAGGTACTGGATGCCGTGCAACTTAAGGAAAGCCTTTATACTCTCCTCGTTGAACTGAGGCGCGTATTTACTAGCTGGCACACTCCTAACATCCACCACACAGTTGATGCCGTGACGTTGCAACAACGTAAGGAACTCTTCTAATGACTGGCTAGAATGGCCTACGGTATATAATCTCAAAATACTCAATGCATTAAATATTATAGATTGCAAAAATAGCAATAATTATTGAATCAAGTTCATGTTTCTTTGAAGTATCCTTCCCTTTTCATTTCGGCCAAAACCATACGGATTTCCCCGAATTGATAGTCATCACCTAAAACATCTCGTGCTGTGGTGATTTTTGGGTCTCCAGTAGCCTCAAAGTAGTCACGGATCTCGGCCATCTTTTCACTTGAAACAAATTGCGAAGCAGGGAAGCTACCTTGTTCCACCCAATATGTAAGATGGCTGAGAATGGTTGATGCAGCCAGGCCTCTTGCTTTGGCTATGGCTTCGATGCTCATGCCTTGTTCCGCCATGTCTTTGGTCTGAAAATAAGTAGCTCCATTGGTCTTCTTTGTTGGAACTTTAGCCAAATCACCGATGTCGGCCTTTTGTGGGTCTTGTCCTAGAAACCTTAGCACAATGTCGAGGATTTCGGCGCCATAGTTGCGGACACGCTTCGTTCCCATGCCTTCTACTTTCCGCAATTCGGTAAGGGTAACGGGCTTTATCTCAGCAATGGCTTTAAGGGTCCTAATGGGGGCGATGTTGGAGGCAAGCACATCGTCTGCTTCGGCTCGTTTAGCACGCCAAGACAGCAAAACGGAATAAAGACTACCATTTTTGCTTGGTTCAAACTTGATTTCCACCTTCTTCTTTACAGTCTTTTCCGCTTCAATCGCTTTCACCGACTTGGTCTTTTGGTATTCCTCGACCGTGAAGCCGTCTTTGCAGGCTTCCAAACAACATCCTTTCAGATAGATGCATTCTTTGAGCGACTTCAGTGCCTCAGTGAGTTGCTCATTGACAGCTTGGTTGTCGGTCTTGAAAGGCAAGTCAAACAATCCCTTAGCGATAGCTTTTAAGTGCTCATCGAAGTAGGCTACGCCTTTTGTTAATCGCTCCTGCAAGGTTGGGTTTTGCTTGCACGAAGGCGCTTGGTCGTGCAGCTTACGAATCTGGCCTTCGAATTTGATGCCGACAGAGCACAATTCCTCATGAATCTTGTTTCGCCGCTGCGAGAGTTCTTGAATCAGCGAGTGCTCAAAGAGGGTGTCGTTGTCGTAAATCACCTTCATTAACTTGCCGAAGTCTTTATAGATGCTATCAAAGTTGATGAATTCAAGCATGGTCTCCAACTCGTAATCGTGGCGCAATGCATCCACTTTCTCTTGTGTAGGTTCCTTTTCGGGAATATGTTCCACAAACTGGTCGACGGAATAGTCGTTGACCAATGCGTTGGAAGTGATGCGCGTTTTCAGTACAAGACCTTCAAGCGAAGTGCAGCGGCTGAGGGCGACATACACCTGTCCGTGGGCGAAAGCCTGACCAGCATCAACAATGACCTTGTCGAAGGTAAGGCCTTGGCTTTTGTGGATGGTGACGGCCCATGCCAAACGTAGCGGAATTTGGGTGAAACTGCCAATTTCGTTTTCCTCAATCTCTTGATTCTCAGCGTTGATAGTGTACTCCATATTCTGCCATTTCAGCCTTGGAACAGTGATGTGCTCCCCTTCACTTTCGACAGTGAGGGTGCCTTCATCCTCGTCGTAGTCCACTAACCGCCCGATTTTACCATTGAAGAAAGCCTTTTCGGGGTTGGGGTCGTTCTTCACGAACATCACCTGCGCCCCGACTTTCAGTTCCAGTTCTTCCTTAGTAGGATAGGTGTTTTCTGGAAAAGTGCCGTGAACTACCGCTTTGAATTTCAGCAGTTTCTCCTTGATAGCCTCCAGTTTTGATTCGTTAATCTGGTCGGCTTGGTAGTTGTGGGTGGTCAAGGTGATGTAGCCTTCATTGTCCTTAGGCTTAAAGTCAGGCTTAAAGCGTGTGTTGAGCAGTCGCACGCAATCGACATCCATGCGGTTGTTGCGCACTTTGTTTAATAATGTGATAAAATCGTCATCATGTTGACGGTAGATGTGTTCCAACTCGACGCAGACATAGGGCGTTTTTCTTAGCACTTGGCTACCAAAGAAATATGGCGTGTCGTAATACGGCGACAACACTTCCCATTCTTCGGGTTTGGCTACAGGCGCCAACTGGTGCACGTCGCCAATCATCAGCAATTGCACGCCTCCGAAAGGTTTCTGTGAGCGGCGCACACGTCGTAACACTGCATCAATGGCATCCAAGACATCGGCACGCACCATACTGATTTCATCAATGATAAGCAGGTCGAGGCTGCGCATGAGGTTGAGCTTTTGCTTTTTCATGCGGTGTAGTTGTGCTGTTATGGTGCTTGCATTGGGAGGCAAAGGTCCAAAAGGCAACTGAAAGAAGGAGTGAATCGTCTGCCCGCCCGCATTAATGGCCGCCACACCGGTAGGTGCGACCACGACCATACGTTTGTAGGTCTTTAGCGGCAGATTTTTCAGGAAAGTGGTCTTGCCCGTGCCTGCCTTTCCCGTAAGAAAGATGTGCGAGTCGGTGTAGAGCACCAGTTCCTCAACGAAGTCAAGTTTCTGGTTGACAAAAGTTTGCTGTGCCATGTTTTGAATCGTGTTCATTGTGCTAAAGTAGGAATAATTTTTCATTTTAATGGTGGGGTATTAGTTTTTGTTGTAATTTTGCAGTCATAAAAACCATCGGACGGGAAATGCTGGGCAGCAAGCCCATCAGTAACTCCGATTTAAGGCACTCTGTACAAGCGATTGTTTATACAATGACGACTTTATTACAGAGTGCTTTTTTCTGCCAACTCTATCTTGTTGACGCTATATTGCACATGTCTTCCATCACTTTTAATTCCTAAAACTAGTTTTACAGTAAAATTAAGATATTCATATTCAGTAGATTGAAAATCATAATACAAGGTAGCCATATTCACATAACCGAATTCCTTTTGTTTTCCTGTTGGCTTTGGTAAAGTAAAAATCGGTTTTCCTTCCATTGGAATGGCCTTTTTAATTACATCTTCAAGATGTTTTACAGCATAAGTTGATTGCCAATTGAAAGCCGCGCTGTTACTTGCTTTTTTCTCGCTTTCTCTCATTATGATATAGACATCAGTCTGAAGATAATCGTTATACACTGCTTTTTTTCCACGAGTGTTTTGGAGTTTCTCTATCAAACTGATGTATTCTCTTTTGATGATTTCCCTTCGATTTCTTGACTCTTTCTTTTCTGTCGGAATGTCTTCAATATACTTTGGTGTTTCCATTGTTGTAGATTTATAGTTTTGTACTGCAAAGTAACATCGTCCGCCAAAACAAAGCCGTTGATTAAACGTTTGTAGTCGACAGTAGTCGTTTGCTGTCGTTTGCTGTCGGGTATTATGCTGTAATAGAGTTGTTCATCAAATTGTTTTTGGATTTGCATATTATTTCCTATTTTTGTGGCGATTTTTTCAGTACAACAAACAACAAAATCTCAACAATATGAAAAAAGTTTTCTCAGCAATCGTGGCTTTGGTTCTCGTTTTTTCTTTCGGGAAAGCCAATGCCTGCACTAATTTCCTGATTACCAAAGGTGCCTCGACCGATGGCTCCTGCATGATTTCCTACGCTGCCGACAGCCATGTGTTGTATGGCGAGCTTTATCATTATCCTGCCAAAGATTGGCCGGCAGGTGCCATGCTCAACGTCTATGACTGGGACGGTGGCATGTATCGTGGCCAAATCCCACAGGTGGCACATACGTATAATGTGGTCGGCAACATGAACGAATACCAACTGGCCATTGGTGAGACGACCTACGGTGGTATCGAAAGCCTTTGGGAAGGCCCTGGTATCATCGACTATGGTAGCCTGATTTACATCACCTTGCAACGTGCCAAGACTGCCCGCGAAGCCATTAAATGCATGGGTGAACTGGTGGCCAACTACGGCTATGTCAGCGAAGGCGAGTCATTCTCCATCTCCGACACCGAAGAGTGCTGGATCCTTGAGATGATTGGCAAAGGCAAGGATAACAAAGGTGCTGTATGGGTAGCTCGCCGCATTCCCGATGGCTATGTGAGCGGTCACGCCAATCAGGCCCGCATCACCACCTTCCCACTGGCCTCGCGTAAGTGCAAGACCAGCATCACTTTCAAAAACATCGATAAACTCCTGAAAGACCCGAACATCGACTGTGTCTATGCTGATGATGTCATCAGCTTCGCTAAGGAGGCCAAACTATATGATGGTCCGGACGATAAGTTCTCCTTCTCCGATGTCTACAACCCCGTTACTTTCGACGGTGCCCGTTTCTGCGACCTTCGCGTGTGGGCCATGTTTAACAAGGTGACCGACAACATGAAGGACTATTGGGGCTACGCTACAGGTCGCGACATCAAGCGTGTGCAACCTTATACCGCAGGCATGTGCCAAACTCCCGACAACTTCCCCACCAACCGTATGCCTTTGTGGGTGTTGCCCAACAGAAAAATCAGTGTCCTCGACATGATGGACTTCATGCGCGACCATCTCGAAGGCACTGACCTCGACATGTCGCAAGACGTGGGTGCTGGTCCGTTCCACTGCCCCTACCGTTGGCGTCCCATGGACTGGGAGGTTGATGGTGTGACCTACGTGCATGAGCGCACCACCGCCACCCAACAGACAGGCTTCAGCTTTGTCGCGCAAAGCCGCGGTTATCTCGAATGGCCTATCGGTGGCATCATTTGGTTCGGCGTCGACGACACCGACAACTGCGTCTACTGCCCCATGTACACCTGCATGACAGAGATTCCCGAGTGCTTCCGCGAAGGCAACGGCTCGATGAGCGAATGGTCGGAGACCTCTGCTTTCTGGACTTTCAACCAGATGAGCAACTGGGCTTACACCAAATACAACTACATCCATCCTGAAATCCGCAAACGCCAACGTGAGATGGAGACCAGTTGGGTGGAAAAAGAAATCCCCACTTTAGATGCACGCGTTAATACCATCAAAGGAAGAGAAGCGCAGGTTAAGGAACTCACCCAATTCTCCTGCAACCAAGCCAATAAGATGACTCAATCTTGGAAGAAATTCTATCAGCAATTGTTCATGAAGTATATGGACGGCAATCTGAATACCGCTCAGCCCAATAAGCCTGGACAGAAATACACGCCCATCAAGAGCGAGCATCCCAAGTACAGCGACGATTATTATCGTATCCTCATCGAAAAGACTGGTAATAAATACAAAGCATACTAAAGACAACAATTAAACAATCAACAATCAACGATTCAACATCCTATGACAAACCCAGAAGAAGAAAAAGTAACGGAAAAGAAATCGCTCAATTTCATTGAAGCGAAAGTGGAAGAAGACCTTGCTAACGGCAAGAACGGCGGACGTGTGCAGACACGCTTCCCCCCAGAGCCGAACGGTTACCTTCACATTGGCCACGCCAAGGCCATCTGCCTCGACTTCGGCATTGCCGCACAACATGGCGGCGTGTGCAACCTGCGCTTCGACGACACCAACCCCACCAAGGAGAACATGGAGTATGTCGATGCCATCAAAGAGGATATCCAATGGCTTGGCTACCAGTGGGGCAACGAATACTATGCCTCCGATTACTTCCAGCAACTCTGGGATTTTGCCATAGAATTAATAAAAAGAGGTAAAGCCTACATCGACGAGCAGAGCTCCGAGGAGATTGCCGCTCAGAAAGGCACGCCTACGCAACCTGGTGTGGAAAGCCCATACCGCAATCGCCCCATTGAGGAATCGCTCGACTTGTTCAACAAGATGAACAATGGCGAGATTGGCGAGGGCAAGATGGTGCTTCGCGCCAAGATTGACATGGCCAACCCCAACATGCACTTCCGCGACCCGATTATCTATCGTGTGGTCGACACGCCGCACCACCGCACGGGCACCAAGTGGCACGCCTACCCGATGTATGACTTCGCCCATGGGCAAAGCGACTACTTTGAAGGTGTTACTCACTCATTGTGCACACTTGAGTTTGTAGTGCACCGTCCCCTTTACGACTTGTTCGTCGATTGGCTCAAGGAAATCCGTGGCGAAGGCGACAACATGGACGACAACCGTCCGCGTCAGACCGAGTTCAACAAGCTGAACCTCAACTATATCCTTTTGAGCAAGCGCAACTTGCTCGTTCTCGTCAACGAGGGTTTGGTGAGCGGTTGGGATGACCCGCGCATGCCCACGATTTGCGGCTTCCGTCGCCGTGGCTACACCCCAGGTGGCATCCATAAGTTCATCGACAAGATTGGTTATACCACCTACGATGCTCTGAACGACTTCGCCCTGATGGAAAGTGCCATCCGCGAAGACCTCAATGCCACCGCCACCCGCGTGGCTGCCGTGGTTAATCCGGTGAAACTGGTCGTCACCAACTATCCTGAAGGACAGGTGGAGGAAATGGAAGCCATCAATAACCCTGAAGACGAAACGGCTGGCAGCCACAAAATTGCCTTCAGCCGCGAGTTGTGGATTGAGAAAGAGGACTTTATGGAGGATGCTCCGAAGAAATACTTCCGCATGACCCCCGGAAACGAAGTGCGCTTGAAAAACGCTTACATTGTGAAATGCACGAGCTGCAAGAAGGACGAAAATGGCGAAGTCGTCGAGGTTTATGCCGAGTACGACCCCGACACAAAGAGCGGCATGCCTGGTGCCAATCGTAAGGTGAAAGGCACCATCCACTGGGTGAGCTGCGAGCGTTGCCTTCAAGCCGAGGTGCGCATGTATGATCGTCTCTGGAAAGTAGAAAATCCGCGCGATGAACTCGCTCGTCTGCAAAACGAAGGCAAGACCGCATTGGAAGCCATGAAGGAAATGATGAACCCCAACTCGCTTGAGGTACGTCCCGTGTGCTACGTGGAGGAATTCTTGGCCGATGCCAAGCCGCTCGACCACTTTCAGTTCCAGCGCATCGGCTATTTCACCGTCGATAAAGACAGCACGGCCAATCATCTGGTCTTCAACCGAACTGTGGCGTTAAAAGACACATGGGCTAAGACAATGTAATTGTAATCATCTTGAATGCATTGTTTTGTGGAGACGGAGTGCACACCGTCTCCACATTTTTTATGCAATGGGGTCGCGCAATTTGTCGTTGTGGATATGCCGCTCTCGGTCGCGCGAGGTCTTTTTCTCCATGTTTTTTGCGAAGGCCTCAGTAAGGTCTACTCCGGTTTGGTTGGCTAAACAGAGCAGCACCCAAAAGATGTCGGCCATCTCGTCAGCCATGTTGCGGTTTTTGTCCGATTCTTTGAACGATTGGTCGCCATAGGTGCGGGCGATGATGCGGGCCAACTCACCGACTTCTTCGGTCAGCAGGGCCATGTTGGTCAGTTCGCTGAAATAACGCACGCCGTAAGTTTTAATCCATTCGTCAACGGCGGTTTGGGCTTCTTTGATAGACATTTGTTGAATTGTTGATTGTTGAATTGTTGAAACGGAACCTTCGACAGACCCAGGCACCCTTCACTTTTTGTTTGGCAAAGGTCCCTGAGCCCATCGAAGAGCCGACCAAAAATAGTTGTTTTTTCTTTTATGCCCTCCAATTCCAACAATAATCTTAATTTTGCGGCATTAATTGAAATGATGAAAGCCAAGTTTTTGCTCATAGTTTCGTTTTTCTTCCTGTTGTCACAAATGCTTGTGGCTCAGGAGCAAGACACTGTGCAACGCAAGAAGACCCGCATCCATATCGAGCATTACGATGTGGCCACTTTTTCGAAGAGTATGGGCGACATGCAACGCCTCATCGGTCATGTGAAGATGCGCCACGACTCAGCCTATTTTTTCTGCGATAGTGCCTATTTCTATGAGAAGACCAACAATTTCAACGCTTTCCAGAATGTACACATCATCGTCAACGACAGTGTGGAAATTTTCAGTGACTTGTTGGATTATGACGGAAACACACGCTTTGCCGAGTTTCACGACAATGTGCGTCTGCGTGACGACTCCACCATGCTTTATACTGAATACTTGACTTACGACCGCAACCTGCATTTGGCCAGTTACCCAGATAGTGCAACCACAATCCGTGGCGACAAAACCTTGAAAAGCCATTACGGTTATTATCGCGACCGACTTAAGGAGTTCTCGTTTTTTGAGAATGTGGAGGTCTACAGCCCGAAATACCAGATGTATACCGATACTTTGTTTTACAACACAGGCATCGAAAAGATGTGGTTCCAAGGGCCAACAACCATAATCAATAAAGAGAATGTGCTGGAAGGCAAGCATGGTTATTATCTTGTGAATGAAGACTATGTGTATCTCGACCAACGGCCTTTCATGCACAACGAGACCCAGCTGATGTGGTCGGATTCTATCTTCTACGACCGCAACCTGGGTCTGGCTCAGGCTTATAGCCAAGTGGATATGATTGACACTTCATATAAAGTCATCATGCGTGGCGATTATGTGGAAATGTGGGAAGACCAAGGATTTAGTTTTGCAACAGACAGTGCCTACGCTATTAGTTATGACGGCGGTGACTCGCTTTATATCCATGGCGACACCTTGTTTTTGCATTTCGATAAGCAGAAAGAAGAGGCCAAGAAACTCATCGCCCGCCGACATGTGCGCTTCTTTAAGTCTGATCTGCAAGGCAAATGCGACACTTTGACTTACTTGATGTCCGATTCCACCATTAGGATGCGTGTGGCACCTATCCTATGGGCTGAAGACAGTCAGATGTCGGGCACGGATATCGACATCAAAATCAAGGAGAGCACGGTGGAATGGGTGCTGCAAAAAGGGAATGCTTTCATCATTTCACAAGATACCATTGAGGGTTTCAACCAAATCAAAGGGATGGACATCACCTCACTTTTCAAGGACGGCGATATCCATCATGTCAACGTGGATGGCGACAAAGCCGAGACCATCTATTGGATTCGTGACGATGACGGAGGGCTTATTGGCATCGATGTTTCGAAGTCGGAAACCATGGTTATTGAGATGAAAAATAACGGGATCTCCAAGATAAAAGGCTTCAAAGGCATCACGGAAACTATGTATCCCGAAGATGATCTTATAGAAAGCAGACGCTATTTACAAGGTTTCAAATGGCACGATGATGCCCGACCTAGGGATAAGGATGACATCTTCCGACGTGTTGAAGCCGAGATGCCTCAGGTCGAAGTCGCACCCACAGAAATCCCAACCGAACCGACAACGGAAGAAGCTGAAGAAACGGAAGTCCAAGAAGAACAACCGAAACGGCACCGACCCAGAAAAGAAAACAGCGATTAAACAAATCGAAGATTCAACGTAATTAATTCAACAATAAACAATTAAACAATGAAGAAATTAATCCTTATCCGTCACGGAGAAAGTGAATGGAACAAATTGAACCTCTTTACGGGGTGGACCAATGTGGACCTTTCGGAGAAAGGCGTACAAGAAGCCATCGAAGCAGGCAAAACATTGAAAGAAAACGGTTACAAACCTGAAATCTGCTTCACCTCTTATCTGAAGCGCGCCATCAAGACCTTGAATTTGGCTCTCGAAGCCATGGACATGGACTGGCTGCCAGTGTACAAGTCATGGAGACTTAATGAGAAATCGTATGGCCAGCTGCAAGGCCTTGACAAGAAGATGACCGCTGAGAAATACGGCGACGAGCAAGTGCGCCTATGGCGTCGCGCCTTCGATGTGCGTCCGCCTGCGTTAGATATGAACGACCCGAAAAGCCCGCGCATGGACCCGCGCTATGCCGAGCTCACCGACGATCAAATCCCGCTCACCGAGGCCCTTTGCGACACCATCGAGCGTGTGATGCCTTACTACGAGAACAACATCATGAAGGCCTTTGAGACCCACGACCAAGTGTTGGTTGTTGCTCACGGTAACAGCTTGCGTGGTGTGGTGAAGGTGCTGAAAGGCATGAGCAACGATGAGATCATAGCCTTCAATATTCCTACTGGTATCCCGTATGTCTTTGAGTTTGACGACAACATGAAGTTACAAAAGGACTTCTTCCTCGGCGATCCCGAGAAGGTGGCCGCGCTGATGGCGGCTGTCGCCAACCAAGGCAAGGCGAAATAAATGTGGATTTGTAGAGACGCATTGCATGCGTCTCAGAAAAGGGAAACAAATCTACCACAAATCTATTACAAATTAGAATCGGTCGGCAAGGAGAACTCTTTGTCGACCGATTGCTTTGTAGACTATTAATGTAAGATTTGTGTCAGATTTGTTTCCTAAGAAAATCAGAAAATATAGTTAAACCCGACGAATGTCTTCAGTTTCTCACCGTCGCGTTTGTCCAAGGCTTTGCCTAAGTCGACGGACACAACAAGGTTGCGGTTCATAATGAGTTTGAGGCCACAGCCTGCACTAGTATGAAGTCTTTCTTTTTCACCACTGCATAACTTGGGAATAGGCGGTTCAAAGATCATATTGTCAGGACGAATCATCCATTCTTCATTGTATTTCTGTGTTACCAAGCCTGCGTCGAAAAACGGATTCAAGGCCACTAGCCAGTTCTGGTTGATGAACTGGAAACCTACGATACGCCAACGCAACTCCAAGTTGGCAAAAGCAAAACCTTCACCAATGACACTGTTGCGATCCACACCACGCAAGGTTGTGCTGCCTCCCAAGCCCTCGGTGTACATCTTCTGGAAGAACATGGTGTTCAGGTTGTTGATCATATACCACGGGGTCTTGCCAACAATGCGGTTTTGGGCACCAATGCGATAGGCGAAGGTCAGTTTGTCTTTATAAATGGGAATATAGTGTCTCCAAAGGAAAGTGTAGGAAAGGTTGTTCTTGGAAAAATCAGTGGCTCCGACAAGTGTTCCCTCAGCATAGATACCTCTAGTGGGGTCGCTATTGTGGTCGCGGCTGTCGTAAATCATGCCGAAACGGAGTTGGGCGGTAATGCCGCCATTAACCTCACTGTTGAATATTGCACCTCCGCGCACATAATTTTCGTACAAAGTAGCTTGACCAGCGTAGTCCGGCATTTTGATGGTATCAAGAGAAGAGGTCTTGGTGCTGTAGAAAGCCAAACCTGCCGTCCAAAAGAGGTTCGGTACGCTAAAGAAAGGTCTCTGCATACTTCCTACAAAGCGGAATTGGTTGCGGTTGAGGAAGTGATAGCCGCTTTTGACCCCTTCAATGTCTGCATAAGGGTCGAATGGATTGGCAAAATAACCGTTGAAGCCGAAAAACTCGTATTTCTTGGCGTAGAAATAGGTCACGTCGAAAAAGAGTTTGGTGTCTTTCACCACGTAAGGCATGTCGCTGTAGAAGCGGAACACGCCCGAGCCTTTGGTGTAACGCGAGGCCTCCACATTGAACTTGTAGTTGTAGCGGGGATAACGCGAGCCGTCTCCGAAGTTGAAGATGTCGCAAGTCACGCCGTACTGGAAGCCCAGGTCGGCATCATAGCCCACCACGGGCAGGGGACCAAAGTTCCAGCCTTTCTTGATGATTTCGCCTTTTTCGTTGTAAGTTTTCTCTTTTTTCTCTTTCTTTGGTTTGTCTTGTGCGAAGCTGCCCGCAGCCAACAGCAGAGCGAGCATTAGTAGTAAGGTCCTTTTCATATTTGTGACAGTTTTAATGGTTGCAAAAGTATGGTTTTTTCTATTACAGCCAAAAATAATCCTATTTTTGCGCCATAAATCAATTGAAATGTCCTTCCTCGAACTACTATTGATTGCCGTTGGCCTTTCCATGGATGCCTTCTCGGTTTCTATCTGTAAAGGATTGACCACCAAGAAATTCTCTTGGCGCATGGCCATAATTTGTGCCCTATGGTTTGGTGGATTCCAGGTCATGATGCCTGTCATTGGGTATTTTTTGGGTGCCCAATTTGAGGACTTTATCGATTCTTACGCGCATTGGATTGCCTTTGGTTTGCTCTTTTTGGTGGGTGCCAACATGATTCGTGAGGCCGTTTGGGATAACAAGGAAGAGGATAAAGAAAGCAATTCCCTTGATTTAAAGACAATGTTCTTTTTGGCCATTGCCACCAGCATCGATGCCTTGGCGGTAGGTGTTTCTTTTGCCTGCATCCAAGTGAATTTGTGGTCGTCGGTGCTCGTCATCGGTCTGACCACCTTTGTTTTCTCCATCTTGGGCGTAAAGATCGGCAATGTGTTTGGTGCGAAATATGAAAAGTCTGCGGGGATTATTGGTGGTATTATATTGATTATCATAGGATTGAAAATCCTTTTGGAGCATTTGGGCATTATCAGTTTTTGACGGAAAAGAAAAAACTGACCAATTAATAGTACACCATATCAAAATATTGTGTAATTTTGCAGCGCAAAACGGTTCGGGATGTAGCGCAGCCCGGTAGCGCGCTTCGTTCGGGACGAAGAGGCCGCAAGTTCGAATCTTGTCATCCCGACTTTGTCAAAGCCAGCTTGAGTTTCAGGCTGGTTTTTTTATAATGCCTATGAAAAAACACATAGAAATCATGGCTCCCGTGGGCTCTTACGAAGCCTTGGCAGCCGCCATACAAGCTGGCGCCGGAAGCGTTTACTTCGGCATCGGTAAGCTCAACATGCGCTCTCGCTCGGCGAAGAACTTTACTTTGGACGACCTGCGCCAACTGGCCGAGACCTGCAACGAAAACGGCGTAAAGAGTTATGTCACAGTCAATACCATCATCTATGACGAGGAGATGGAGGAGATGCACCAGCTGCTTGATGCCATCAAGGCCAACGGCATCTCGGCCATCATCGCCTCCGACCAAAGCGTGATTCAATATGCCCGACAAATCGGTGTCGAGGTACACATGTCGACCCAATGCAACATCACCAACCTTGAGGCCGTGCGCTACTATTCGCAGTTCGCTGACGTGATGGTGACCGCCCGTGAGTTGAATATCGACCAAGTGAAACATATTACCGAGGAGATTGAACGCCAACAGATTCGCGGTCCCCATGGTAATTTGGTCCGCATAGAGGTGTTCTGTCACGGTGCCTTGTGTATGGCCATCTCGGGTAAATGCAACCTGAGCCAAGATATCTATAACTCGTCCTCCAACCGTGGTGCATGCATGCAGCTTTGCCGTCGTGGCTATGACGTGCGTGAACGTGAAGAAGGTTATGAATTGATGCTCGACAATGAATATATCATGTCGCCCAAGGATCTTTGCACTTTGCCTTTCTTGGACCGTGTGTTGGATGCCGGTGTGGAAGTGCTGAAAATCGAAGGCCGCGGCCGTTCGCCGGAGTACACCAAACTGACGGTGTCGGTCTACAGCGAAGCAGTGAAGGCCATCCAGGAAGGCACCTTTACGCAAGAGAAGATCGATGCTTGGATGGAACGGCTGAAAAGCGTTTACAACCGTGGCTTTTGGGATGGCTATTATTTGGGCCGCCATACCTTCGAGTGGTCAAAGCAATACGGCTCGCAAGCCACCCAAACCAAGGAATATATCGGCCTGATTACCAACTACTACAGCAAATTAGGCGTGGCCGAAATCCGAATGGACAGCCACGACCTCAAACTCGGCGAACAAATCATGATTATCGGTCCGACAACCGGCGTTTATGAAGACACTTTGAGCGAAATCCGCGTGGATTTGGGTTCGGTGGAGCAAACCGTCAAAGGCGAGTATTGTTCCATTCCCGTGAAGTCGTTGGTGAGGCGCGGGGATAAGGTTTATAAGGTGGTTTCCACCATGTAGGGCTGTCGCACCGAGGCAGCCGCTTCGAAAATTCGTCGTGCGGCGGCCATAGTATGACAGTCCTACAAACCATTCATTGCTTTACCCAAATAAGCTTGCTGACATCGTAGCCTCGGCGTGTGGCTTCTGCAAGAATGGCTTGCTTTACGTTCTCATCCAGTTTCGGTGTGCGAGAAAGGATCCAAAGGTACTTTGCGCTTTTGCTGCCTACGAGGGCATACTGATAATCAGGGTCAAGCATCATGACACGGTAATCAGAATAGAAAGGCCCGAAGAAGGAAACGCGCAGGCGGCCAGGCTCTTTGGTTGTCTTGGCTTTCCCTGATGAAGACTTGAATTGGCCGTTTTTCTGACCTGTATTTAAAACATTGATTCGGTTGTCGCAACACAGCACGTAGGTAGCTTTGCAATAGTCAAGGTCACGTTCAAAACGGTGGTCAAAACGGGCAATCTCGTACCATTCGCCAGCATAGCGGTTCAAGTCGATGGTTTTCACGGTGGAGTTGTCGATTTTTTGGGCGTTGCAACCAAAGGCAACGAGGCATAAAGCCATCAGCATCAAAGCTCTGTTTAAGATTTGTGTTTTCATTGTTGATTGGATTTGAATTTCCATAGTAATACGGAGAAATCGCCGAAAAGTTACAAATCAAGAAGATTTTTTTGCAAAAAGCCGTATTTTTGCATAATTCTTTCTACATAAAACCGAAAAAGAGCAATCATGCAAAACTTCAACCTACATACCCACAGCATTTATTCCGACGGCAAGTCGCAGCCTCGCGAAATCGTGG
>CAMHRP010000061.1:0-20075 GCA_946187645.1 uncultured Bacteroidales bacterium
CGCAATTCGCAAGCGGAAATAGCTCAGTTGGTAGAGCACGACCTTGCCAAGGTCGGGGTCGCGAGTTCGAGTCTCGTTTTCCGCTCCGCTTTTGCGGAAATAGCTCAGTTGGTAGAGCACGACCTTGCCAAGGTCGGGGTCGCGAGTTCGAGTCTCGTTTTCCGCTCCACAAGGTCCCGATGGAAGTCGGGATTTTTTGTGTAAGTGCCTGAGTGGTGGAATTGGTAGACACGAGGGACTTAAAATCCCTTGCCCTTTAAAGGCGTGCCGGTTCGAGCCCGGCCTCGGGTACAAATGAAAAACCCAATCAGATGTTTTTCAGCTGATTGGGTTTTTTATATCCTGATTTTTGTTGATTTATTTCGCCCTAAACCGCACCAATCGCAGCGGCATCCCATCACAATTCTTCAGCACTTGAATGCCATAGTAAAACCCATTGTGGCACACGAAGCGCTTCTTCGTTAAGGCAAGGTCGTAGTCATCGCATTGGAAGGAACCTGTCGAAATGCTTTGCCCTTTGCTGACCGAATAGACGTGGAATGTGTTTTGGCCTGCTACCTCGGCATCGCCAAAGAAAAGGATGTTGTCGTCGTTGCCTTTGATGGCCATGGTGAACCACCCCATATTGATAGGTTCTTTAATGTGTTGGATGCCGTTTTCATAAAAGGTAATAAAGTCGTTGTAAAATCTAAGCACTCTCTCGTCGGTTTCCCCAGGCAACTCGTCTTTCAAGTCCTTGATTCGTGCGTTTTGCAAGGCAATTTGCTCTTCAACGGTCAGGGTTTGTGGTTCCCAATCCAATAGTTTTTCCGAAATCTTGTTTCCATTGAAATCGTAGGTTCTCACCAGCCCGTCTATCGGGTTGGAAACGATGAGCTTGCCGTTGACTTTCGCGATTTGCCACTGGCCTTTCATGTCATCCCTTTTGCCTTCAGTGTAAATGAAGTAGCCCTTGTTTTTGAGTTCTCCACTCGACTCTCTGAATTCATCGCAAAGGATTTTCTCTTTGCCTGTTTTTGTATCCAAAATGGATACCAAGTGCCTGTATTTATTAGTCCACGACGTGCCTCCGTAGATGGCAATGTGGTGGTCGTCCAATGCTAACATTTCCAAGGCTTGGTATTTGATTTTCAATTCCTTGACAATCAATCCTTTGTCGTCAAACAGGTAAATGTCGCCCGTGTTGTTGGCCTTAGTGAAATACAAGTTTCCCAACCTCCCTTCCACGGGTTGGAGGTTGCGCGGCTTCTTGCCTTTGTCCGCGAAGTACAGGGTAATGTCTTTCAAGAACTTGCCGTTTGCGTCGAACAGGGAATACCTATTCCTTGTGGCGTGGCTGACAATGGCTTTGCCATCATCGAAAAGGACGAGTTGTTTCCGCAATCCATAAGGACGGCCCATTACGGTGTCATAATAGGTATCAAAGATTTTGTCCCAGTTGTTTCCTGCTCCGTAGGTTTCGTCAGGAACGAGTTGAATCACTTGTGCGTCAACTTGAAAGCAAGTCGCAATGGCTAAACCGATAATTAAAAACAATTTTTTCATGGCTTTGATATTTAAAGGTTAATATCCGTTTCTTCTGCTTGTATATGCAGTTTGAACTCAGCAAATTCTTGTTCGGCAAAAGGTTTGTTGGCGTCGTAATCTTCGATGGTGTAATAATCGAAGATGTAATCAGTCGGCTTGGGCTTCGACAAGAGATTGACAAGCACTGCGATAAGCGCAATAGAACAAGCCGTAGCCAAAGAGGAGATAAGGACAATGCGGTTGACGTTTACTTCTGGCCTTGTTGCTTTCCCGAAACTGAATTCTGGCACGTCGACGTTGTCTGAAACCAAGGTTTCCATCGAGTTCTTCAGTTTTTCGGTGAAAGCGCGTTGTGCTTCAATTTTTTGCCTGCACGATAGACATTTTTCAAGGTGCATTTCCACCATTTTTCTTTCGCTTTCCGGCAATTCATTGTCGATATAGCTTTGTATCGTTCTGTCATTCAAGTGTTTCATAGCAAATGTTTTTTGATTTTTTGCATGATTCTTGACAAGGTTTTCCCGATGGATGGCAGTTTGCGCCCCGTCATTTCAGCGATTTCCTTATATGAATAACCCTCGCTGTAAAGCACAACAAGCATTTGTTCCTTCTCGTTGAGATGCGCTATCGCATTGAGGATGTCGGAAGCCTCTTCAAGCATTTGCTCACCTGTTTCGCACATTGGTTTTTCCATCGTGACGGTCCTTGCCGTTTTCCGTTTGTAGTCGATTCCTTTGTTGATGGTACTCCTGACGAGCCAGTTTTTCGTGTCGCGAATGACTTTTTCGTTGCTCATCGCAAAATAATACGCCGTGAACACGTCTTGTACGACATCCTTTGCGCCCTCTGGGTCTTGCAGCATTTTGGCCGCAATCCTGAACAGTTTCGGGTAGTGGTCTCGATATGTCTTTTTAAATTCGGGGTCCATCATGGGAACTTTTACAATCATAAGACGAATGAAGAGGCCGTTTTGTGACATGGGCGACACAAAAATAAGGAAAGAAATAGATGTGTCCACTAAATCGATAAAATGTATTACTTTTGCCCAATAAAACTCAACGAATTATGAAAGCATCGAACAAACAAGTTTTAGTAGAGGTAAAACGTTATGTCATCATCACCCTTGCGCTGTTTACCATGTGTTTGGGTTGGACGGCCTTCCTCATCCCGAACCACCTTATGGGCGGCGGCGTGAGTGGTATCGCGGCTTTGGTGTATTGGGGCACGGGCATTTCCACGGGTATCACAGTGTTCGTCATCAATGCCATTCTGCTACTCATTGCGTTGAAAATCATCGGTGTGGGATTCGGTATCAAGACGGCCTATTCCATCATCATGGCATCAGTGTTCATGTCGCTGTTGCAGCATTTCATCACTGATCCGATGATGGCTGGCACGATGCAGCCTTTCGTCAGCGACCATTTCTTGGCAGCTATTCTTGGCGGCGGCTTGGCGGGTTTGAGTATCGGCGTGGCCTTCACACAAGGAGGCAGCACGGGCGGCACCGATATCATTGCCATGATTGTGTGCAAATACCGCAACATCTCGCAAGGGCGCGTCATCCTCATCCTCGACATCATCATCATCGCTTGCGGCTTCATTGTGGGTAATACGGTGGAAGACTTCATCTACAGTTGTGTCGTGATGGGTGTGTGCAGCTATTGCATCGACTTGGTTCTGACGGGCAATAAGCAGACCGTGCAGGCCTTCATTTTCACGGTGGAGCCTGAAAAGGTGGCTAACCGCATCGTCAAAGAAATGCAGCGTGGCGTGACGGTCATTAATGGCACAGGCTGGTACACCAAGCGTGAAGGCCCTATCCTGATGGTGGTGGCCCACAAGCGCGAGTCGCAGCAAATACTTAGGATTGTAAAAGACGAAGACCCCAAGGCCTTCATGACGATGAACACCGTGATGGGCGCCTATGGTAAAGGTTTCGAGCAGATAAAAAAATGATTATGGCCGATAGCCTATGGCTTATGGCTCGCTTCACCAAAAAGTTCTGTATTCACACTCTGGGTGAAACGAGCCATTGGCTATAGGCCATAAGCCATAGTAAAAAAGGGAAAGCCTTTCGAAAAGCTCTCCCTTTTTTCGTGTTTTAAAACCAATGGCTTACTTGATGCCAAGCTTCTTGGCGATGTCCTTCGGCAGGGCGTCCTTGTGGACCACGATGTTCAAGGTCTTGTAGCGGACGAAAGCCTTGCTGACATACCAAATGCCATTGTACTGGCCAGCATCGCCCCAGCTGTTCTTCACGATGAAGTACTCGTTGCCGATTTGGTCCTTGGCGGTACCGTAGATGAGCATACCATGGTCGTCGCCAGTCTCATAGTTGTCGTAAGCGATTTGGCGTTCCTTTTGGGTGACCCACTTTTGCGGGGTAGGACCATTTTGTGCTTCCTTCTTGCGGTCGGCGGCGCTCATGCCGAGCCAGTGGGCCATGTCGCTGCCTTGCAGGTCGCGGCTCTTGGCTTCGAGGTCGGGGAGGACGGCCACACCAGCCATCTTGCCACGGAGCCAGCCAGCCTCGCTGACGTCGCTGCCCCATGCAATCGGATAGCCTTTGTCGATGGCGTTGTCCATCACCTGCATCAGTTCGTCGATGGGGAGGTTCCATGCCTGTCCCCAACGCCAGTTGTCCTGCACTTCAATGACGAAAGGCTCATAGAAAGGATGGTGTGTGAACGAAGTCAAGTTGATGTAGTCGTTCATGTTGAGGCCCGTCGACTCGGCGAAGGTCATAGGCGTGTACTTCTTGCCGTTGTAGGTGAACTCGGTCGGAGGAACGCCAAGGTAGGCGTCATAAATGCCAGCCAAACCCTTCTTCCAAAGCGGATTGCCGTCCTTGTCCATTTGAATCTTGCGGCTCTTGATGACACCTTCCACGTATGGATCGGTGACAGCGGAGAGTTCGGTGAAGTTCGACAGTGAATCGCCGTGCATGGCACCAGCGGGCATCAGCTCGTCGGGAACGAGGCCGTAGTGTTTGATGGCATAAAGCACATCGCCAAAGGAACCGCCTTGCGAGAAGGATACGTCGCCGTGGGTACGGACAGCGGCTTCAGCGCGGTCGAGGTAGGTCTTGTAGACGATGTACATTTCGGAGAAGTCGTACTCGGGCTTGCCCATGCGGAGCAGCTCGGCCTCAAAGAATGCCAGGGAGCTGTAGCACCAGCAGGTACCAGCTTGATTCTGGTCTTTCACGGAGGTGACGGGAAGTTCCTTAATGGTGGTGAACTTGAAGCCTTCTTCTTCCTTGGCTTCCTCGTTTTTAGCCTGAGGCTGGGCAACGACGCTGATGCTGAGCATCAAAGCGGTTGCAGTAAGTAAATGCTTGAATTTCATATTTGTTATGATTTAAAGATTTAAAAATTCAATATTCAAAATTTGAAATTAGGTGGCAAAGTTAGGAAATTATTTCAATCAAAGCCCCAAATCTTTCTTCATGGCCTTCGAAAGCGCATCTTTGTGGAGTGTGAAGAAGATGGTATATTGGCGCAGGTATTGCTCGGAGCAGTACCAGTAGCCTTTGTAAGGGCCTCTGTCGCCCCAAGAGTTCTTGATCTTGTAGTATTTGTTGCCGTTTTGGTCCTTGGCGATACCGACGACAAGCATGCTGTGATCATCGCCCGCATCCCAGTTGTCATAAGCCCTCTGGTGGTCTTCATCGGTCACCTTTTTTTCGGCGACGATTTCTTCCCAAAGCTTCTCGTTTTCGGGGTCTTCAGGGACGATGCCAATGCCGGTCTTTCCCGAAAATCCCTTGTTGCTGACATCCTGTGCCCAACCGAGGGTGTAGCCATGCTCCAGTGCATAGTCGACGGCTTCCATCAGCTTGTCAAGGGGCATGTTGTAGGCTGGAGTCCAAGTCCAATTATCGGGGATTTCGACCATGCAAGGCTTGTTGTATTCCTCGGTAGTGAAAGAGCAGATTTCGATGTAGTTGGCGGGGTCGATACGATAGGCCTCGGCAAACGATTTGGGCGTGTATTTCTTACCATCGACGGTAAACTCTTCTGGGGCTTCGCCGAGGTAGGCATCCAAAACGCCTTGTATCGCCTTGGGGCCGGCAGGAGAGATTTTCTTGTTTCCGTTTTTGATGATAGCGCGCGCCACACCGTTGATTACCTCGTTCATCTCACCGTGCATGTGGCGTTCTTCGCCGATGACCTTGCCGCTGTAGTCGGCTTCAGGCATCATGCCGTATTTGTCGATCATGTAAAGCACGTCGCACACCTCGCCACCTTGGCTGAGGGTGTTATTGCCGTGCATGCGGACGAATTTCGCCACCTTCTCCGTCCAGGCATTGCGGACGACAAACATCTCTGAGAGGTTGAACTCTTTGCCGTAAATGCGCATAATCTCCGCCTCGACGAAGCCAATGCCGGCAAAGCACCAGCAGGTGCCTGAGCTGCCCTGGTTGTCGACGGGCGTGTGTTTTACGTTGACGGTCTCAGTGATTTGATAGACGGGGTCTTTCTCTTCTTTTTTGTCTTGGGCAAAAAGTGTTGAACCTGTGCCCAACAGCAGCGCAAAGGCTACCAATTTCATGAATCTATTCATATCAAAGTGGTTTTGTTGTACTTACAGTTTTACGATTTTTCTTGTGGAACAACCTTGTTCGGTAGTGGTCTCAATGAAATAGCATCCTTTGGGTTGTGACGAAAGGTCGATGGTGACATTGTCTTCGGGTGTGGTAAGGCATTTCACCTCTTGTCCCATCACGTTGAAGACCCTGATTTGACGGAGCCCATCAGCCTTGATTGTGACTTGACCGTTGGTTGGATTCGGATAGAGCTGAATATTCGAGTCGTTGGAAGTTTCGTAAATATCGGTCGTCCAATCGACATAAACGATATTTGATGGATTCGATTCCACGAAAGCGGTCTTGCCTGTCACTGTGTAATGGTAACTATTTTGATCATTGGCCTCATAGTCGATGAAAACGTTTTCGGTAGCATGGCCAATTAACTCACCATCACGGTAGATCTTGTAATACTCGGCCTTGGTGGCTTCCTTCCATTGAAGGATGACATCACCTTCATGAATGAGGAAATCCAGGTGCTGAGGGATGATGGTCTTATTGACTTCGATAAAGTGCATTTCTGGATTGTCTTGTGCGGTGGCATAGCCAGAGGTGCAATCGTCATCCCTATAATAAGCCACTACTGCATACTCAAAACGGTTGTCGGGTTGTGAGGTGAGATTGTCATTGTAATAAGTATTGGTGAGGGCCTTGATTCGCTTGAATTCTTCACCTTTGATTCGGCGATAAAGAATGTAACCTGTAACACCTTCTGCCTCAGGTGCATCCCACATGACTTTTACTTTGGAGGGTGTTACCATTTCATATCTGAGATTGGTGGGCACAGCGCAACTTGACTCGGGCATGACATTTTCGACATTGGAAGGAAGGGTTTCACCATCATTGGAACAGGCTGTGACAAAATAGGTGTGGAAACTGTCAGCAGCATCTTGGTCGGTGTACTGCATGTTGTCAGAAACATCTATGAGAAGGTCGTCGCGGAAGATGTAATAATGGATGATGCTTTGGCTGTCGTCCATTTCCCAATTCAAGATCACGTTGTTGCTCGCGACGCTTACCGTCAGGATGGGGCCGTCAACTTCTTCGTCTTTGCTGCTGCATGTGTTGTTGGCGATAAAGAATATTCCATGGTCAATATCGTTTGATGCGCCTTCAAAATGCACTTTGCTTTCACCATCAGAATTCTTGATGTTAAAATGAATAGCGTCAATGGCTTCTGAAGGATTGATCCAATGGACTTCGATATGGCCTAAGGGCAACGGGATGGTGCGGTTGAAAGAGCTGTTCTCAAGGCTGAATCGCGCCACTTCATCGTCTGCACCGTTGACAAAAGACAGTGCACCGTTGTGCCAGCCTTGTGGATCCGATGAGGTAGCTTCAATGGTCCAGTTGCAAGTAGGGCCAAGGAGGACATTGTCTTCGTAGGCGACCAGGCCTTGTGCGTTATGAACGATTGCGTAAACGCTGTATTTCACTAAGGAAGGCATGTAATGGTCGGTGAAACTCATGTCTGCACCAGGATTTACATTATCTTCGGTGTAAATAATCTTACCATTGCGCGTCACCACAATTTGATCAATGGTGGTGAGGTCGTTGAGATGGATGTTTTGGGTGGGATTAGTCCAAGTAAGGGTGGCGGCATAGTCGAAATCACCGCTGGGTTCTACAGAGAAGTTTTCCGGTTGTAATGGCATGTAGTCGTAGACATCTGTAGGTACATAATTGATTATGGCTTGAGCCCAGCCAGCATAGTCGATTTCGTCGATGACGAACCAACCGTCGCTGCTGCCACCCCAGCCCCAGTTGAAATGGAAGAGGTCGTTGTCGTCGTAGCCGTCGCAAACGAAGGCATGTCCGCCACTATTGCTGAATCCCGAGTAATAAACAGGCCAACCTAAGTCGAATTGTTCTTTGAGCATGTTCTGCCAGTTGAAGAGCGAGTATTCGTCACGTCCCTTGAGGCTGCAATTGTTGGAGTAGGAGAAATACTGAGTGATGGCATAAGGAACATCCCAAGAATTGGCACCACTGCCTGAAGGCGAGAAATTCATGTCGACAGATACGCCGCAGTGGTACATCAAGGTGGCTACAGCTTCGATTTCATCCTGTGATGCTCCACCAAGACGGTCGGGCATGTGCTTCCAGTCGTAGGTGGTCTCACCGAAATTAGCTGATTGTGAGCCGTAGCCATAGCAATAATAAGAATGACTGCCTGTACCTTGCGTGGGATGGTCCCACCGTTTCATCACTTGACTCATGGCGGTGGCAACACATCCGGCATAACAACGGCCACCTGAACCGCCGCTGGCTTCAGGAGCATATAGGTTGTAAGGCGAGTCTTGGTTCCATTTAGTGGTGCAGATGTAGTCAACACCACGTCCACCGTTACGCGAAAGTAGGCTGCCAGTCGTGGCTACACTTTCCCATTCTTCGGCGGTATCGTCGAAAAAGACCACATTTCGGCTGGTGCGTGCCTCGATGATTTTGTCCAAATAGAAGGCAAGCTCGGGCGACATATTTTCGGTAGCAAAGGTGCCTTCATCGGAGTAGCCCACAATAGGACGGAACTTGTCATCGGCAGAGACAATGACGAAGCCTGTTGCATCTACGTTGAAAACATAGAAGCATACTTCACCGCGGTTTGAACTGCCAGTGTAAACAAGTTGTAAGTCACTGTTTTTAAGATTCTTGTTGATTTTTGTGCAGGCAAATTTTTGGCCTATTGTTTTTGCCTTTTCCATATCAACGGGGTTGGCAATTAGTGTACTGAAGCCCATGGATAGGGCGAGCAGGAAGAGAAGTTGTTTTTTCATAGAGATGACTTTTAATATAAGGCTTCAAAAATATGAAAATAATCAAAGCGTAGCCTCAAATATGGAAAATAAATCCAGAATTTTTCTATAGTGAAATCACTTCGTCCATTTTAATGTCCAAGGGTTCAGTAGGGACTTCATCAACAAGTTGGAAATCGAAACAGATGCCGATGCGTTTTACATCAAGATGCTGGCATAAGAAACGGTCGTAGTAACCGCGACCTCGTCCTATACGGTTACCGTTGCGATCAAAGGCCACACCAGGGACGATAATCAGGTCAAAATCACCATGATAGGGTTCATTCTGAGGCTCCAGGATGTTGAAGTCGCCCACGACAAAATCGGTATCCTTGCCGTATTCCACTGGGATAATGTCGTCGCCGACTACGGTGGGCAGGATGATGGTTTTCTTCAGATGCCATTTTTCGAGGAAGGCTTGTGTCTGCACCTCATCGGGTAGGGCACTGTAAAGCATGATTTTATCAGCCTTGATGAAGTCAGGATGTTGTTCCAACTTGGTCAGAATCTTCTCGGATTGTTCGAGAAGTTGCTCTTTGGTATGTTGCTTTTTCAAGGCCTTGATTTGGGCACGCAGTTCTTTTTTTTCCATGACGTTAAGTGTTGACTTTAATAGAGATTTTCTGTGGTAGTCATGCCGATGCCTTTTGGCAAGGTTGCAGATGCTGTGATGCTATGTTTTGGGGCATTGCCAATCCATTCTACCCACACATTGTTGTCTTCCGTTTTAAGGATAACGCCACCTTCGACTAGCCAGCTGGTGGACAAGGGATAGGGCCTCACAAAATAATGGTCGTTTTCTTCTTCGATTTCCAGTTTTTGGGGAACAACGATGTCATAGAAAAAGTCTGACATCATGTTTTGGATGATGAAGAAATTGTCGTTCAATTCTTTGGTCGCAGGCTCCACATGGGGCGAGTGCTTATAACCTGAAAAAGTGACCAATTGAGCCTTATTGCCCGATTTGATGGCGCGGTCGACGATACATGACGAACCGTACATCTTTTCGACCAACATGGTTTTCAGTACGCCGGCAACGCCAAAAGGATAGTCATAATCGTAGGGTACAATGTCGTCTGCGTCGCCGTGGAAGGCGAGAATGGGAATATTGTGACCACGCATAAAGGCTGTGTCTGACATGGCCCCCCACATGTCGATGATGCCTTTGATATGGAAGTTGGCTCTGATATCGTTGCCACAAGTGTTGATGTCGCCAAGGTCAGATGCCAGCAAGCTGCTACGGGTATAACTTGGACGGGTCTCGTTGGTCATAAAGGCGAGGTTGAGCGTGGTGATGGCTCCTGCGCTGCAACCACCTACAAACAACATGGAAGTGTCGATGCCATAATCTTCCTGGTGTGACACCAAAAACCGCATTGCTGCATGTGCGTCCTGCACGGCGCGATAGCCTGCTCGCCCAATGCTGGCCATAGTGGGTAGGAATCCTATTCTATAGTCAATAGAGGCAGCCACATAGCCCATGGAAGCCAAATGTCGGCACCATTGTGTGATGGATTTGTCATCTTTCGAGCCGAAATAAAATGCGCCACCGTGAATCAACATGATCAAAGGACGTTTTTGTAAGGTGTCGTTTTGAGGCCGGAACACATCAAGATGGAGTTCCAATGGAACTTCGCTTATGGCATTACTCATCCGGAAAATCTTGTCGGTGACAGCGGTTTCGTCAGCCAACTCCGACCAAAATCCCATGACTTTGGCGTAAGGGATGTCGTTGATTTCTTCCACGGCAAATAATGTGTCTTGATAGCGATTGTTCCCATAGTCATGAAACGCTGGAACTTCGTGAATGTCGAACCGAAATGACGCTGTTCCAAACACACTCAATCTTGCGTAGCCTCTTGCGTGAGTACTATCCATGGAGATGACGCGAGGGCGGAAGGTCTCTTTCTCACCGTTGTAGTAAAGAATGGCATTGCGTTTACGTGCTACTAATCTGAAAGGAAGGGTGTCCGTCACGTCTTCTTCCAAGGCCATATAATGTCCTTTGACGTTCAGGCTGTCGCTGTATTCAATGAACACTAGCAACTCTTTGCCATGAACCTTGCTTTTGAAGACGGCAGGCGTTTCGACGACGGGAAAGTACACTTTTTTTAAAAACAGACGTGGGTTTGGAATGCCATCGTTACCGAAAAGATGGACAAACGATAGAGAAAGGACGAATGCAAAGATATAGGGGCGCATAGAAGTCATTTGTGAATAAGCTGCAAAAATAATAAACTAAAACGAAATCGGTGAAATCAAATGATAAAATACGTATTTTTACAGCATAAAAAAAGGAGGAAACCATGAAACAATTATACTTTATTTTACTGATTGTCATTAGTTTGGTTCGGACTTCCTATGCTCAGGAACATCATCGTTACGCCTTGATTTGGCACGATGAATTCGATTCTGGAGTCTTGGATAAAAAGGTCTGGTCGAAAATATGGCGCAGCAAAGCTGATTGGGCTATCCACATGTCGTCGCATGATACGCTGTATGCTTTCGAGGATGGCGATCTCGTGTTGCGTGGCATGGTGAATGACTTTTTGCCTGATGACGAGGCCCCGTTTCTTACTGGAGGCGTGTGGAGCTTGTATAGGAAGTCTTTCGGCTTCGGTCGCATTGATATACGGGCCAAATTTGATGTGGCGCAAGGTTTCTGGCCTGCCATTTGGATGATGCCTCAGACCAGTAATTCCTTGAACTGGCCTTATGGTGGTGAAATCGACATTATGGAACATTTCAGAGACAATCCCTATATCAATCATACGGTTCACAGCAATTACACCTACAATCTCAACAAGCGCTATCTACCCACGCATGTCGCCTATCCTAAATATAACGAAGGCGAGTACAATACGTATGGGATGGAGCGCTTTCAGGACAGCCTTGTTTTTTTCCTCAACGGGAAGCGGACGTTCAATTATCCTCGTTTCCGAAATGGGGATAATGGCCAGTTTCCTTTCAGTCAGCACGACTTTTACCTGATTCTTGACGCTCAGCTTGGTCGTGACCGCTCGCCATACATCGATACAGCTAAACTGCCCGTGGAACTGCGCGTGGATTATGTGCGCTATTATGAGCTGGATACAAAGACAGATGTGATTCCCGAACCGAAAGAGTTTAAACAGTTATGCACAAAAAGGAAAAGACTGAGAAAGGTGGTTTATGATGCCAAAACCCATTTCGACAATCCCGATGAATACCGCTTGGTGGTGAAATGTGGCAAGGCGACCATTTCGGGGAATCCCTATTGGGCACAAAGCACTTTGGCACAGTTGGTGGATGAGGATTGTTGCATTTCCGATTTGGAAGTTCACGACTGGGCCACATATCCTTTTCGAGGATTTATGCACGACACAGGGCGCAACTACCAGCCCGTCAGTAAGTTGAAGGAAACAATCGATTTGATGAGTTTCTATAAGTTGAACTATTTCCATTGGCACCTGACCGATTATCCTGCATGGCGTATCGAGTGTAAGGCTTACCCGCAACTCAATGATCCTCAATATCAAAGACCTGGCCGCGACGAGGGTAAGTTCTACACATACGATGAAATCAGAGAGGTGATAGCCTACGCAAAAGAGCGGGGAATCACTGTCGTGCCTGAAATCGACATGCCTGGGCATTCCACCTATTTCAAGAATGCTTTCGGATTCACGATGGACTCCGAGCAGGGCAGAAAGGTGTTGGAAAAATGTCTTGAAGAGTTTTTCACCGAAATTCCGAAAAACGACTGTCCCTACTTTCATATCGGCTCTGATGAGGTTCATATCGAAGACCCGAAAGGCTTCATGCGATGGATAGAAAACCTGATGGAAAAGTATGACCGCCAGCCCATCGCATGGGATCCTGGCCTGCCAGCCTCCGACAAGGTGATTCGGCAGATATGGAACGAGGCGGAAGGTTCCAATGCGGCGGCTTCAAACAAAGCGGGAAAATATCTCGATTCCTTTGTGGGCTATTTGAACTATTATGATCCGATGCTGTTCACAAGCCGTTGTTTCCTGCACACTGCCGCGGCGCAAACCGTGCCCGACACGACCAAGGCTTTGGGAGGCATCCTCTGCCTTTGGAACGACGTGCGCGTGGATAACAAGGAGAACATCTTGCTGCACAACGGCATGATTAACGGCGTGATGGCATTTGCGGAGCGCTTTTGGAATGGCGGCAATGCCGGAGCTGTTGAAAACGAGAACCTTCCTCCTGGTCCTTTGACCACGGTGGGCTCGCGTTTGGCCAATTTCGAGGAAAAAATGACCGTTCACCGTGAGCGTTTCCACCAGGACAAAATGCGTTGGGCGGCCAATTCGCAGATGGAGTGGAATGTGCAGATTGATGATAATGAGCCGTTTTTGGCCTACGGTGGCGCGGTCGATTTGGATGCTTTTTGTCAGGCGCATCATATAATAATAGGTGAACAGGCCTTGGCAAAAGCTCAAACGGTCATTGAGGCCGACCAAGACATGGACGTTGAGGTGTGGTTGGGCTTTTGTACGCCAGCCCGTTCCAACCGTAATGGTTATGGCATTGGAGAGCAAGGTCATTGGGAAGGCGGTTGCCAATGCTTTGTGAACGGCAAAGAGGTGTTGCCGCCAAAGCTATGGGAAGAACCTGGAAAGTACGCGTACCATTTCAACACCTGGGGCAAGCCCGAAGAGGAAGAGCCTTTTACTGACGAACAGCTCTATTGGATGCGGCAACCCGCACAGATTCATTTGAATAAGGGAGAAAACCAAGTGGAGGTCCGGGTGCCGAAAACCTATCAAGGGTTACGATGGAGTTTTGGGTTTATTCCTGTAAAGACACAGGCTGATGGAACGGTGACTGAGGTCGCATGCGTCCATTATAAGAATGTTTCCGACAAGTGACAAAAAAGACGATGACCACAACTGCGATTCACGCAATCGTGGCCATCGTCAATGGTCATGGTCAAATGGATTATCTTCCGTTATAATTTCCACTCAGTGTCTCGATGAAACCGTTGGCGGCGGTCTTCATGTTGACGAAGTCGCTGCCCAAGGAGCTGGAGCAGTCGAGCACGAGCATGATCATCGCGCTCTTGTATTCGCTGACGACCTCGGTGTTGCCCGAAGGTGTAAACTCGCTATTGTACTGCCATTGTCCTCCTGATTCAAGCCAGTTCCATTGTTTCACATAGTCGGTGCTGATTTGAGCGCCGTTCAAGTCGGTGAGGTCACGGAAGGCGAACACGTCGAAGATGCCTTCCGATGAAGCCGTGACGGCGACGCCTGACTTGCATTCCAAACCCACATAGCGGATGTCAGTCAGCTGGCCTTTGCCGTTGGTGCGGATGTAGGTACCTTCAATGTAGCATTGCGAGGCGGTGGCTTCACTCACGTTGTCGAACGTGAAGCGGATCTTGGTGTTGGGCTCTTGTGCCGGCAGCTTGAGCGTGACATTGTAGAAGGTGCTTTGGTTGTAAAGCTGCTGGGCGATTTGGGCAAACTTCTCAGAGGCTTCGCTCATGTTGTTGACTTCAAAGACATTGTGCACTGGGTCGCTCGATAGCTTCTTCAGATTGTTGCGGAAGCTTTCCACGTCTGCCACATCGGAGCCGCGCACACCGATGGAATAGGCAGAGATGTTAGTGCCACCAATAAGTTCGTTGTTGATCCTTGAATTGACAGCGGCCAAGTATTCGCTACCTGAATTGTAGTCTGAAAGGATGTAAGAACCTTGGTCGAGGCCATCGGTGAAAGTCACCACGGAGACGTTGATGAGGTTTTCCGGAATCTTGGCATCAGCCAAACTGTTGAGGCCCGTGTTGACGGCATGGTAGAGGATGGTGCCGTTCTGCATGGCCAGCTCATCGACAAATTTCTCAAAGTTGGTTTTGGTGTCCTGGTTAAGCAGGCCGAGAGGCATGGTGTAGAGTTCGCTGTTAAACCCCACGATGCCGAGATAAAGACCTTCCTTGGCTGGAGTGTTGTCTTCAGCCTTGGGTTTTCTGCAACTGGTGAATGTGGTGAGTGTGACAACAAGTGCCAAAACTGCCACTGATAAGATGTGTTTCTTCATATTTGTTAGTTTTTAATCTGTTCTATAACGCAAATGTGTCAATAAAATTGTATGAATCTCAAAACGCTCAACTTTCTATCGCTTGCCGAATAGCACGGCACAGTTGGTCGGGGCAAGAGGTGTTCTTGAAGCCGCATCGGATGCCTTCCAAACGTCGCAGCACCTCATCAATTTTCATGCCATCTACTAATGCGCTCACACCTTGTGTGTTTCCATTGCAGCCGCCGTAGAACTGCACATTCTTCAGAATGCCGTCCTCGATTTCAAACTCAATGGCTTGGCTGCAGGTGCCTTGGGTTCGGTAGGTGTATTTCATTTCAGATTTAAAATTCAAGATTTAAAATTCAAAATTTGGACATAAACTTCTCGCTGTCAACAACAAAGCGTTCATGGATGCCTTCGCCAACAAGCGTTTCGTCTTCAAAACATTTCACCTCGAAGACTAAGCGGCGACGGTCAACTTCGACGAGTTCGGCTTCACAACGAATAGTTGAACCCACTGGACTGGCTTTCAAATGCTTGATGTTGACCGCGATGCCCACGGTGGTGTTGCCATCGCCAATCTTGTCGGCGACGCTTTCGAGGCAGGTCTTCTCCATCAGGGCAATCATGGCGGGGGTGGCAAAGACCTCTAATGCACCCGAGCCGTAGACGGCGGCGGTGTCTTTATGCTCCACCAAGAGCGTCTCGTTGTGGCGGAGTCCCTTTAGCATATCGTATTCCATCAGGCTTGGAAGTTCATGGTGATGTTGACGATGACATCGGGATGCAGTGAGCGGCCAACGGGGCAGCTTTCGGCGGCAGCCCACAGCAAGGCTTTCTGTTTCTCGGTGTATTCTTTGGCGGGAAAGTTGAACACGATGTCGATCTGCCCAATGCGGCGCGGGTCGGCGTTCATGGTCTTCTTTACCGTGAAGGTGGTGCCGTCGATGTCGAATTTGTGGCCTTGCGCGCTGATGCCCATGATGGTCATCATGCAGCCAGCAAGGGCCGCACAGGCGAGGTCGGTGGGCGAGAAGGCTTCGCCTTTGCCGTGGTTATCGGTAGGTGCATCGGTGAGGATGGTGCTGCCCGACTGCACATGGGTCATCTCGTTACGGAGATTGCCCTTGTAGGTTCCTTTAATGGTTACCATAATTGTCTGTCTTTTTTGGATTGCTTTGCAAGAAATCTATCAAAAATTTATCTAAAATCTCTCAAAATCAGCGATTTGTATTTTGGATGATTTTTTAATTGATTTTTGACAGATTTCTCGGCTTTAGCCGATCCCATTATCCAATTTGTTCTAATATAAGTCCAGCGAGGCGGCTTGTGCCCACGCGGAAGAGGTTCGGGTTGAGCCATTGTTCGCCGAGAATGCTCTTCACCAAATAATAATAGGTGAGGGCATCTTCCGGTACTTTCATGCCACCGGCAGGCTTGAAGCCGACCTTCTTACCTGTAGCTTCGCAGTATTCCTTGATGGTGTCGATCATGATGATGGCAGCCAAAGGTGTGGCGGCCACAGGCACCTTACCCGTCGAGGTCTTGATGAAGTCAGCACCCGCGAGGATGGCCAATTCACTGGCTTTGCGGATGTTTTCCACCGTCTTTAGTTCGCCCGTTTCAAGGATGACTTTCAGTCTAGCCTTATTGTTGCAAGTTTCCTTGATGGTCTTGATTTCGTTGTAGACCTCGTCGTAACATCCGGCGAGGAACGTGCCGCGCGAGATAACCATGTCCACCTCATCGGCGCCTTCATTAACGCAGTATTCTACCTCCTTGACTTTTAGGTCAAACGGCATCTGACCCGAGGGGAAACAGCAGGCTACCGTAGCCACTCGAATTCCACTGCCCGCCAATTGTTGTTTTGCCTGACGGATAAAGGGACTGTAGATGCAGATAGCGGGTACACTAAGGTGTGGTTTCTGCTTAGGGAAAGCCAAGGCTTTTTCGCAGAAGTCTTTGATCTTAGCTTCGTTGTCGAAGGCTTCCAAGGTGGTGAAATCGATGCTTTGGAAGATGGTTTTCAAGGCTTCCTTTTCGTGGCCTTTTTTCTTCTCTTCGTTGAGAATCAATGCGATGCGCTCGTTGAGCGCAGCCTCGCTATGGTTGTAGGGTTTGAATTTCATGGTGTTTGATATTTTGGGCAAAGGTACAGTTTTTTTTCGTGATATGTAACTTTTTCGTTGTTTCTGCGTATTTAGAATTAACTAATGATTATTTTTACGCCATTTTTTAATCAACCAATCAAAAACCGATGGCCCGATGGTATATAACAGCGGCCAATTCAAAATGAAAAAGTATTTGATCGTCTTTTCAGCCTTGGTTTTGTTTGCCTTCGGCAGTTGCAAAAAGTTTGCTGGCGACCCCATCACCAGGGATTTCAACATTTCTGGAGCCTACACTGCACTTGAAGTGGAGTCTGCGTTTGATGTCACCGTCAGCGATGCTGTTGATGTAGTCACCATCACGGCGGGCGAAAACGTCATGCCGAAGGTTGTGGTGGAAGTCGTAGACAATACGCTGAAAATCAGACTTAAGCCCGTCGCCAACGTCTATAACTGTGAATTGAAGGCTATTATTCCCTACAATGCCAATTTGACGAGCGTTGACCTGTCGGGTGCTTCGGAATTCCGTTCGGAATATGGTCTTGAAGGTCAAAAGGTTGATGTGGAATTGTCGGGCGCATCCGATTTCTATTGCGAAATCGATGCCGATGAGGTGAATATTGATATTTCGGGTGCTTCTGATTTCTTTGGCGATATTTGGGCCGATGAAATCGACATGGCTTTGTCGGGTAGTTCCAACATCAAGGGTAATGTGGAAGCCCTCGACCTTGACCTTGAGATGAGCGGTGCCTCTGATGCCACTTTTGAAGGATACGTTGGAACACTCAAGATTAATTTGACCGGTGCCAGCAACATTAAGAAGACTATCAATGAAATGAGATACGGCTTCGAATGCGACCAATGCGAAGGCTCAATGTCAGGCTCAAGTGATGCCTATATTCATTGCGATGGCACCATCAAGGTCAACCTTTCGGGCTCAAGCGAACTGCACTTTACGGGTAATGGCAATCCTGCCGATAGCCACGCATCAAGTGGATCCGATATTATCCATGATGTGCTGCCGTAAGTGATTCTATCGTCATTTTCATCCGCCATTTCCACTGGTTTTTGACGTTTGAAGGGACATTGATTTGGTCGTCCATTGGGTTGGGCGACCAATTCTTTTCGTCCAAGTCCAGCAGGTCTTGCAAAGGATAGATGTTCCACTTTGAGGGACTGTCCAAATGCTTTTCCAGGATCTTTTTGATGGTCTTTGCGGTGACTTTGCTGTCGTTGAGGTCGAGGCTGTCGAGGAACTGGCGGGTGCGCACTCGGTCTTCAGCCAACCAGCCACGCAAGGTGGGCATGTCGTGGGTGCCCGTGGTGTAGACGCAGTTCTCGGGCAGATCTTCTGTCTGCACAAACTGATGCCCGAACACCTTAGGCATACGCTGTACCTCAAGGCTCATGATGCTCAATTGCTGCATCACTTCAGGCACACAGGCAGGAATCATGCCGAGGTCTTCGCCGCAGGCAATCATCTTTGTCGCGTTGATCAAAGCGGGCAATTTCTCCAAGGCTTTCTGCTTCCAAAATTCGTTGTGGCGATGGAAATAGAAGTCTTCGTAAATGGTGTTGATGGCCTGCTTTTGCTCCTCACTGAGGGCTTGATAGGCTTTGGTTTTGTGCAGTTCAATGCGCGGAATGTACTTGTTTTTCTCGTTGGGTGCAGGGATGAAAAGGGTATCCACACCTTTCTTCACATGCTTGCTTTTGATGAAAAGGAAACCTTGGCTTTCAATCTCTTCTATGCTCAAAGGCAGGGCAGGAGAGAAGTGTCCCAGCAAGCCCGACTTGACGGTCTTCGGGATTACCCAGATGCGGAAGAAACCCAAGATATGGTCAATGCGGTAGGCGTCGAAATAGCGTGCCATCACTTGCAGGCGGCGTTGCCACCAAGCGTAGTCGTCCTTGGCCATCGCCTCCCAGTTGTAGGACGGGAAGCCCCAGTTTTGACCCTCGGCAGCGAAGTCATCGGGCGGGGCACCGACCTGCACATTGAGGTTGAACAAGGCGGGGTGAGATTTTACATCCACTCCAACGAGATTCACTCCAATGGGGATGTCGCCCTTCAGCAGCAAGCCTTTGTCGTGCAATGCTTTGACCGCCTCACGTAGTTGTTTGTCGCAGTGGTATTGTAGGAAGAGGTGAATCTCCGTGCCATTGCTATCGCGCTTGGCGCAATATTGGGCATAGTCATAGAGCCAGTCTTCGTTTTCCTTGACGAATTGCTGGAATTCAGCGGTGTTTTTTAGTGCATCCCATTGCTGCTCAAAGGCGATTTGGAAATATTTCCATTTGGTTTTCAGTACTTTGGGGTAATCGACGGATTCCTCCTTGTTGAGCATTGTCCGCATCCGCTTGAAAGCGGTGCTATTTATTGCTTTTCCTTTCATGTCATTCCCTTGGGAATCTATGGAAGGAAAAGCAATGCCCTCCAACTTTTCTATGTTCAAATAAATCGGATTCAGCGCAAAAGCCGAGATGGCATTATAAGGATAAGAATCGTGCCAATCGTAATGCGCTGTTGTGTCGTTGATGGGCAGGATTTGAATGATTTTCAGTCCGTTGGCAACGCACCAGTCGCCCAGTTTCGGCAGGTCGGCATATTCCCCGATGCCGAAATCGTTCTCCGAACGCAGGCTGAATAGTGGCACGGCCACGCCTTGCATCGTCTGCCTTTCGGTGAGGCCGAACCAATCCCAAATGCGGTCTTTGCCCTCGGGCAAAATGCGGTTGGGACCTTCTTCCCAACGGATTTGGCCGTTTTCGCGGATGAAATATTTGTATTCGTCCGTCGGCGTCCCGTCGATTTCCACGGACCAAATCCCAGGCCCCACATATTCCATTTTCACGGCCTTATTGGTATTCCAATTGCCTAATTCTGCGCTGTTTCCTGTGAGGAACAATTCCTCGCCCCAGCGGCTGTCGTATCTTAGTCTGAATAGTGTTTTCATGCCGCAAAATTATGAATTTATTTATTGCTGTCCGCTAAAATTCAAAATAGAGGGGAACACTTGTCCTCGATGCACT
>CAMHRP010000062.1:0-18851 GCA_946187645.1 uncultured Bacteroidales bacterium
GGGGTTCAGCCTATTTTTATGCTCAGCAAAAATCATTTAGCGGACAGCAATAGAATAAAATGAACGATTAAAACAGACTGGGATTCCCTGACGGGAATGGAGAATTCGTCCAACTAAAATGCGGCGGCATGTAGCGTTTACACTGGGGTAAACATCACTTGCCGCCGCTTATTATACGAGTACATTACTCCATTTCCCGAAGGGGAATCTGTGCCAGCTTTAGAACCTCAGCGTCAGATTCCCCATGACATGGAAACCTGCCATCGGGATGAAACCGATTTGGTAGTAGCGGTTGTCGTTGGGGTGGCCGTAGCTGTCGCAGATAGCGGAATAGACCCAGCCGCTGGCAGCGTAACGCTTGTTGAAGATGTTGTTGAAGTTCACCTTCACGATGGCTTCCTTGACGACCTTCTTGGGCTTCAGGGTGTAGCCAAGGCTCACGTTCGAGGTGCTATAGGCCGGTAGTGAACGATCCAGATTTTGGGTGTTGTCGAGATACATGCGTGAGACGTAGTTCGTGTGCCAGACGGCCTCGAAGCCTTTGTGGTGGAAGGTGATGAAGCCGTTCAAGATGGCTGAAGGCGAGAAGGCCAAGGTCGAGTTGTCGTAGTGAATGACATCAAAGCCATCGCCATCGTAGGCATTGCCGTTGGCATCGGTGTTGCCTTCCCAATCGTCCCAATTCTCGACATATTCGTCGAAGTCTTTGATCTTGTTTCTGCTCAAGGCGGCGTTGGCCTCAATGGTCAACCATTTGGTGGCGTTCACGCCTGCTTGCAGCTCAACGCCCATGCGGTACGAATCCTTGATGTTGGTGGTCAGGGCCTCACCGATGTCGCTCACCGCGCCGGTCTGTACGAACTGGTTGGTGTAGTCCATATAATAGAGGTTGGCACCCGCCTGCCAGATATTGCCGTTGTAGTTGTAACCAAGTTCATAATCAAGGAGTTGCTCGGGCTTGGGGAAGGGATAGGAGCCGTTGTCAGTGAAGTTGTTACGCTCGGGCTCGCGGTGGCTCAAGGCAACCGAACCGTAGATGTGATGGTCGTTTTTGTTCCATGAGATGCCACCTTTCGGGTTGAAGAAATGGTAGGTCTGATGGATGTCCAAAGGTTGGTTGTAGTAACCGCTCTCATCGTCGTAGAACTTGTCGTTGATGCCGTCGGTCTTGTAGTCCACATAGCGGTATTGCAAGTCGCCAAAGAGGCTCCAATGCTCGGTGATGTTGTAGGCGGCTTTCACAAAGGCGCTGCCATCGAGTTTGTGGGCATCGGAGTCATAGTATTTGTGTTTGCCGTTGGTGAGGTATTTGTTGGCGACATCGGGGTTGGCAATGTAAGTGACATAGCCGAAGTGGTTGCCGTCGAATTTTTGCACCGATAGGCCGCCGATGACATCCCATCTTTCATCCTTATAGTTGGCGTTCCAATTGAGGCCGTAGGTGTGTTGGGTGAGGCCTTTCCTGCGCACGAAGTCGGTCCTTTTCACTTGGTTGCCTTCAGCATCGTAGTAAGTCATGCCGAATTTCGAGAGCTTGTTGTTGGGGCGGAACTCTTCGTAGTAGCCATAGCCGTAGGTGTAGTGCAAAGTGGCCGAGGTCTTCCAGTGTTCGTTAATGTTCCAAGCGGCGGAGAGGAGGTTGTGGTCTTGCCAGAAGTTGTCGGTGGTGCGATTCCAGAAAGTACCGTCGTTCATTTGGTAGCGTTGGGTCATGTAGTGACCGTTTTCGTCTTTGACGAAGTTGCCGTCCTCATCGGTGACGAGGTATTCGTATAGCGAGTTGTATTGTCCCAAGCCCACGTTCCACAAGTCGGCGTAGGTCTTGATGCCGGTGTGCTCGCCGTAGGTGCCATCCATGAGGCTGAGGTCGTCGTTGCCTGCCACGACGCCGTTCCAGGCTTGTCCGGTCTTCTCGAAGTTGCCGATGTTTTTGTAGCGGAGTTGGAAGTTGTTATTAATAAAGGTGATGCCGCCATAATAGCTTCCGCTGCGGCCCTTGGTGCCGTGGATGAAGCCGTCGGTGTGGGTCTCGTGGTAGGCTCCGTCGATGATGAGGTGGTTCCACAAGAGACCTGTGGAGGCTTTTGCACCGAAGTTGAGCGTGTTGAATGAGCCGTAGGACCCTGTGATTTCGGCACTCGGCACGAAGGAAGGCGTTGCCGACGACAAGGCCACTGTGCCGCCAAAGGCGCCGTCGCCATTGGTGGAGGTGCCCACGCCGCGTTGGATTTGCACCGAGCCCAACAGCGAGCCATAGCTGTTCATGTTAGCCCAGAACACGCACTGGTCTTCGGGCGAGTTAAGCGAAACGCCGTCGAGGGTGACGTTGATGCGCGAGTCGCCGGCGCCACGGATGCGCATGTAGCTGGTGCCAGTGCCTACACCGTTTTCGCTCCAGGCAAGGATGCCGGGTGACTTGGCAAACAGGAAGGGCAGCTCCTGCCCCGTCTTTGAGAAATCGTTCAGTTCCGCTTTCTCGATGTTGGTGACGGCAAAAGGCGCGTTTTTCTGAACGCGCACGCCGCTGACTACCACTTCGTTAAGCGTTTCGTAGTTAGTAGTGTCGATTACTGCTGTGTTTTGAGCATTCACATTTGTCGCGATAAACAATGCGGCGACAACAAAAGAAAATCTTTTCATCTCTTGAACTTTTAGTTTAATAAAATGTGAAGGGGAATGCTTGAATCTATCCAATCCCTACGCCGGCATTATCCGGATCAGGTTAGAGGGTATGTTCTCAGCCGTTTCACCCTGCCAAAGCAGGAAAGGCACCCCTTTGTAATTCTGCGGCAAAAATAGGGATTTTTTGGGAACGATGATAAAAAAGTGTTATTTTTGCTAGATAAAACAAAGGCAAACGAGATGCAGATTAATCGATTTGGATATTATTGGCTGGATACATGGGTGATGGCCAATGTCATACAATTGGCTACGCAAGACTTTTGCGCCCGCAATCTCAACCACATCAACGACCCTTGCGGGCGGCAGTACGACCAAATGACACAAGCAGCACGGTCAGTTCCAGCCAACATTGCTGAAGGCAATTCGCGACATTCAACTTCAAAAGAAACCGAAATGCGCCTCACGGATGTGGCTCGTGCAAGTTTGTCAGAATTAGCCAACGACTATGTGAATTGGCTCATGCGACATGAGGAGATTCCGTGGTCAGTGAAGTCAGAAGAGCACCAAAATGTAAGCAACATTCACCTTGACCATCCCACTTATAAAGACGATGTGCAACACCTTAGCAGCATTCACATTCTGAAACAGAAGCATAAATTTGATGTATGGCTTTGTTCCAAAAACTCAATGACTGAAGCCAACTGCTTGCTTGTCCTTTGCAATCGTCTTATTATGATGCTGGGCAAACAAATTGAGAACCAACTTGAGGCATTCAAAGAAGAAGGAGGTTTTTCTGAAGCTTTGTCAGCCGAAAGAATAGCCCGCAGGGTGGAGCAAAGTGCCCAAACCGATGCGCCCCTTTGTCCAAAATGCGGTAAGCCGATGATAAAGCGTATGGCCAAAAAGGGCAAAAACGCTGGTAATGCCTTTTGGAGTTGCTCAAGCTATCCAGAATGCGATGGAACGAGGAGCGTTTGAGCCTTTCATATTGGTCATTCGTAATAACGTAATGACGGAATAACGATAAATACAACGAGTCAATCAAAACCCGATTAAGTAACACAAATACCCGCAAACAGCCGCCACCAAGGCATTAACTATCTTTGCCTTGGCAAAACTCCTTTTACTTTCGGCGAGCAGTGGCAACGAGGCATGGCCATCCTGCGAGATGGAGCTGGCCAGCAGCACCGAGAATGGCACTGTGCCTGTGGCAAACAAGGTGACAAACAGCAGATGCGGTCCCGACTCGGGGATGATGCCCACCAGGACAGCCAATAAAATCATCCACGGAATATTATTGCTGATAAGGGTTTCAATGTCAAAGTAATGCAGCCCGACTTGAATGACGAATAGCGCGCCGAAGGTCCAGAGGAAGATGCTCAGGAAATGCTTGCGGATGATGTGCTCCCAAAGGTGTTCTTTGATCACGTGTTCTTCTGCCGTGGCAATGAACCATACCACAAACAGACTGATGGCGGCAAAGATGAGATTTATCCAATATTCGTCGAAGATATTGAGCTGGGTGTGAGTGGCTTCTTCGTGCTCATGCTCAAACATGCCAAAGGCTAAGGCAACGATGAACAAAATCACGCCAAGCAGCAAGGCGATGCGTTCGGCGCTGGCATGGCGCATGTTGCGCAAGGTGGATTTGTCGTCTTCTTCTTCCTTTTCATCTTCCTCGTGAATCTGATAGCCGTCCTTGCAGCCTTCGTGTTGGACTTTGCCGTTCGGCTTGGAGAACCTGTCCACCAGCCAACCGACGAGAATAGCGATAGCGAACAAGACCACCATCAAAAGCAGGGCTTCCTTAGGGATCATGGCGAGCATGACGAAGGCTTCATCGCCCGAAGAAGCAATCATCATGGCAATCAAAGCACCGAAACTCAGCAGCTTGTGCGAATACATCGAAACGGCGGCGAAACCGCCCATGCAGCCAGGAATGATGCCCAAGCCCGCTCCCAAAACGACTTGTCCGAAACGATTTTGGCGCAGTCGGGTGAACCATCTGCCGTGCGAATGGATGTTGACATACTCAATCATCAGCATCATGATAATCACCAAACCTGTGATTAAGACGCTGTTTCTCAGCACATCCAAAAACAAATGCAAAAACTCGTGCATGGCTTAAAAATGAGTGGCAAAAATAAAAAGTTTTATCTTTGCAGCAAAATTAAAAAGACACGAGACTACGTGACCGTGAGAATACCGAGGTCCCGAAGTCTCGTAGTCCCGAAGTCATATAAAATGAAAAAAGAAGACTGTTTTTATCTGGGCCGCGTGGCCAAGACCCACGGCTTGAAAGGGGAGGTGACCATCAAATTGGAGGCTGACGACCCTTCAGCTTACCTCGAAATGAAGCATTTCTTTCTTGAAATCAACAAGGTGCTGACGCCGTTTTTCGTGGAGAAAATCACGATGAGTGGTGATAAGTTCTTCATTGCCATTCAGGATGTGAAGACCATCGAGGCGGCGCAACATCTGGTAGGGAAGGCAGTGTATTTACCCTTGGAAATGTTGCCCAAACTGAGTGGCAAGCAGTTCTATTTCCATGAGATTGTGGGCTTTACGGTGGTCGACACGGAGAAAGGTGAGCTGGGCCCAATCAGTCAGGTGTTGGAATATCCCACCCAAGCCATCCTGCAAGTGATGAAAGGCAAGAAGGAAATCCTAATCCCCATCCTCGACCAGGTGATTCAGAATGTCGACCGCGACAAGAAAATCCTCACCATCACTGCTCCAGAAGGCTTGATAGACATGTACTTGCAATGACCGATGCACGTCCTTTCCACTTCAAGCATTTCAGCCTCTACCATCACCGTTCGACGATGAAGGTGGGGACCGATGCTATTTTGTTGGGGCGCTGGACCGAAGTCGAGCCGACAGATGTAGTGCTCGACATCGGCACAGGTTGCGGGTTGCTGCCGCTGATGCTTTCCCAAAAGGGTGTAGCACATGTGGATGCCGTCGACATCGATGCGGCTTCAATCGAGGAAGTCACAATCAACTTCGAGGCCTCGCAATGGCACGAGCAACTGAAAGCTTATTGCACTGACATCGTCGGATTCCAATCTGATAGCCTGTATGACCTTATCATTTCCAATCCACCGTTTTTTAACCGGTTTTCCAAATGTGATTCTGAGCGCAAAAGCAGGGCACGGCACAACGATGCAGGCTTGTCTTATGCCACGGTTTGCCGCGAAGTCCACCGTCTGATGAAGCCCGAAGGCCGTCTGTCAGTAGTGCTTCCATTCGATGTGAAGCAGGAGTTTTTGAAAGCAGCAGAAGGTTTTGGGCTTTATTTGCATAGATGCATGACTATCGTGCCAATAGCGGGTAAGGAACCTAATCGCGTCAATCTGGAATTGAGATTTGGAAGAAACGATAATGTTCATGAGGAAACCTTCGTCATCCGCGATGCGGACAAGCGTTTCACTTCACAATACAATGAATTTTTGAAGGATTATTACTTGGGGTTGTAAACAATGACCACTGACTATGACCATGACCGCATCAACGTGATGAAAATCGGTCATGGTCATTGTCACAGGTCATAGTTAGAACTTATTGTCCCTTCTTCGAAGCCTCTTTATTCGCCTTAGCCCTGTGTTCGTTGAAGAGATATACCACCCTCAGCGTGATGCTGTTGTTGTATTGTCTCTGCAATGGAAGCACCCGGTTGTCGTCGGTTTTCAGGATGGTTTCGTTCGCGTCTTTGTAGAACAGGCGGGTCCTGATGGGTGCCAATGAATATTGATAGCGCAGTTCGGCATGGATGCCTTCCCATATGCGCACGCGCAAGTCGGCACAAATGTTGAAATCGTGAGCACGATAGCTGTCGGAGTTGGAGATAGCCCTTGGAACCAGTTCTTCGATAGCTTCATTTTGAGGGTAGCCAGCCTCGTAGAGGAGTTTGGTCAGCTCGTCAAGATCTTTTGCTTTGCTGATGTCGGGCTTGCCGTCTGCTCCTTCTCTCCAATGGATGTTTCCGTCACCCAATCGAATGGCTGTGGGCTGGTTGTTGATGTATTCTTGAAGTCCAACGATACGCCCATAGGATACGCCGAGGCCAAGGCTATAGCGGTCTTTGTCGGTAAGGTAAATCATGATGGGGATTTCGGCATAGTTGAGGTTCAGTTTGTAACGACCCGTATAAAGCCCGAGATGCGGGTTGATGGAATCCCCTTTGTAGGCACCTTTTTGGTTGAAAAGCACTTCAAGTCCGACATCCATCCAGTTGGTAATGGGTATCAAGGCACCGGCACCGGCATGTACACCAGCCTTGCGGAAACGGTAGCACTCGTCACCGTCGACTTGGGTGACGTTGCCGCCAAAAAACACCTCACCCTTGATAACCTGGGCGTGGATTAAGGCAGGAGCAGCCATTGTGAAGGCCAATAACAAGGTAAGTATTCTGAATCTCTTCATCTCAATTGTGTTTGTATGATAAAACTCCATTGGACTCAGTTTATTGTTGTATGCGTGAAAAATCGTTTACTGTCCGCTCAAGTCATGGTATCTGCGGCGGGCGGTGAGATAGGTGATTTGTCGGTCGGTGATGGCATTTTTGGCCTGCAACAGCAAAGCATGGGCCTCAAGCACATCGGTGATGGTGTTCATGCCTGCACGGTAGTTGAGCTCGGCAAGGCGGTAGTTTTCTTGGGCCATGTCCAAGGCAGCCTTGTCGGATTGCATCAAGGCTTCGGCTTCCACCATTTGGTTATAGGCCTGTTTCACTTGCAAGCCCATCTTCTCGGTCAGGTCTTTTTGCATCAGCTCAGCTTCTCGGATGGCGATGTTGTGCTCTTTCAGTTTGTGCGAGGTCTCCCACCACTGTGTCAACGGAATCGACACCTGCGCCAAGGCGATGGCATTACCTTTGTATTTTCTGACGAGGTTTCCGTAGGAGTATGTCCCGCCAATGCCAACTTGCGGCAAGGCTTCGCCTATGGTCAGTTTCTTGCGAAGCTTTTCGGCATCGATCTGAAGCTGGAGCAACTGTTGTTCGGGACGGATGAAGTTCTCACGCAGTTCGTTGGCATGATTCTTTATCGAAAAGCTGGCAGTGTCGAGCGTCAGGCCATCTTCAGGATAGGTGATGCCGATTTGCTGACAGAGCAATTGTGAGGCCAATACGATGCCATTGTTGAGTTGTAGTTGATTGGCTTTCAGTTCGTTTTGTTTCAACGCAAGACGGAGTTTGTCGCTCTTGGTGATGAGTCCGGCTTTCAAGGCCACCTCTACGATATGGTCGAGACTGTCGGTGAGTGCCAAGGCTGATTCCACAGTGTGCACCTTGTCTTGCAAACCCAGCACAAGGTAAAAGGTCGATTCGATGTTTTCGAGCATGTCGCGCTCCGAGACTTCGGCTTTCAGTTGGGCTGCTTCTATGCCGACATTGGCCAATCGGTTGCCATTGAGGATGCGCCCGCCGGCATAAACGGGCATCATGGCGGTGGCATTCACACCGTGGCCTTGTTTCATCAAGTTGATTTCGGTCGGCAATCCCATGTTAGCTCCTTCGGGGTCGTTCAAGGTGGTGATGAGTGCCGAAAGGAAAGCGCCCAGGTCATCGTCTTGGATGTCGTTGATGCCGTATTCGATGATTGGCTTGGCGGCATAATAGGCCAGATAGGAAATCGACACCTGCGGGAAGTATTTCGTGAAAACTTGTGCCTTAACTTCTTGTGCTTTTTGAATCTCCAATTGGTCTGTCAGCAACTGCGCGTTGTTGGCTTTGGCCAAGGTGAAGCAAGAGTCGAGCGTAAGCACTGGGGTTTGCGCTCTGAGGCCTAAGACGAGCAGGGCAAAGAGTAGGGATGTGATATGTTTTTTCATGACTGTGCGTTGTTTTCTTCGTTCTTGTTCTTTTCCTCGTTGCGCTTGTCGCGTTCGTCGAGGCGGTCAAGGAAGCGTTGGTTGGCTTTCTTCAGGCGGTTCTGGTCGCGTTCGCCCGCATCAAAGGCAAGGCAGTAGGCCACGGGCAGTACGGTGACGACCAAAGGGAAGGTGAAGATGGTGCCGAAGCAGATCACCACACCCATGGGTTCCCAAAGCAGGGTCTTGGCCAAGATCATCGGGATGACGCCCAAAGCAGTAGTAGCCGAGGTGAGGAAGATGGGCCTCATGCGGCGCAGACCGGCTTCGTAGGCGGCATCGTGCACGGCGAGGTGTTCTTTGGCTCGTAACTCGCCAGCGTAATCGTACATGATGATGGCGTTGCGCACGATGATGCCGATGAGGGAGATGACACCCAACATGGCGGTGATGGAGAGGTCGAGGCCAAACAGCCATAGTCCGAACATGGCGCCAAAGACACAGAGCAGCGAGACGGAAATCGAAAGGAAGGAAATGCCGATTCGCTTGTAGTGTACGATCAAGACGATGAACATCACCACTACGGCTGCCAGGATAGACATGAGCAGCGAAGGCATGGTTTCTTTGGTGAGGGCCATGGAGCCGCCTTCTTCGATGACAACATCAGCAGGGATGTTGAGCGTGTTGAGGTAATCGTTGGTTTTCTTGAATTGCGACAATTGTCCACATCCAGGCATCACATCCGCCATCACGGTGATGCAACGGCGTCCGTTGCGGTGGGTCAAGTTGTTGTGTTGGAATCGGGGGTGGATGTCAGCCACTTGGCGCAAAGGAACCCAAACACCAGGTAGCGAGGTGGGCACCAGCATGTCGCCGATACCCTCATAGTCGATGTCGTGCAGACCTTCGGTGTAGATGGTCGTGGGAAGGTTGTAGCCACTTTCCCACATGGAGATCATCTTGCTGCCCGAAAGGGCACTCGAGAGGTAGACCGAGAGCACGGCTTGGGTCACACCGAGGCGGTTGGCTTCGTCGACGTTCAAGTCCACTTCCACGATTTCTTCAGTGTCGTCGTAGTCGGAATGGACGAAGAACAGCTCAGGGTTTTGCTTCATGCAGGCAATGAGCGAGTCTTTGATAGGCTCAAGCTTGTCGTAGCTGTCGCCCATGATGTAGTATTCCACAGGTGCGTTCACCACCTGATAGTCCATCTGTTTGAAGCGGATCTGTGCCAAGGGGAAATGGTTCTCGTATTTCTGCGAGTACTCTTTCATCATTTCTTTTGTGGCTTTTTCCGATTCAGTGATGACGATAAATTGGGAATAGGCCGAAGTGGGCAGAGGTTCGGGAGAATAAGTCATGTGGAACCGAGGCGATGCCATGCCGATGAAAGAGGTGACGGATTTCACACGTTTGTCGGCAAGCAGGATTTTGGTCAGGGAGTCCGAAACAGAAGCTGTCTCGTCAATGGAGCTGCCTGCTGCGAGATGGATCTCTACGGCGAAGCTGTCGCGTTCGGCTTTAGGAAGCATTTGGATATTGACTCGCGTGAGGATAAGTACACCGATGACAACCGATATGACAGAGACGATGATGGTGCCCCATTTGTGGCGGAAACAGAGGTCCAAGAGTTTCTTGTATGATTTTTGGAGAGCATCGAAGAACTTAGCTTGGATCTTTTCCAGCTTCGAACGCTTGTTGGGATTTGACGGCCCGATAATTCTTGCTGAAAGGAAGGGAATCACCCAAATGGCATACAGGAAACTACATGACAGGGTGATGAAGATAGCCCAAGGGAACATCCCAACGAAATCGCCTAAGTTCGTGCCTTTCATCAACGACAGCATAGGGAAGAACATGAAGGAGATGGAGCATGTGGCGATGAGCATAGAGGTCATCAGACTTCTGGTGGAGACAGAGGCGGAATACCAACGTGAATGCCCCGAATTGAGCATGTCGGTGTAGCCGTCGATGACCACCACGGAGTCGTCTACAATCATGCCGAGGACGACAATGAGTGCGGCTAAAGTGACGGTGTTCAACTCGATGCCCAATAGGTACATGATGGCCCAAGCCGCAGCGATGCAGACAGGCACCGAGGTGGATGAGACCAAGGCCGTCCGCAAGGGGAAGAGGAAGAGCATCACCATGATGACGATGATGATGGCCTCGATGAGGTCTTTCAGGAAGGAACGCACCGACTTGTTGACCACCACGGGCTGGTCGGTGATGCGGTGCACCTTGATGTCGGGCGGTGCAGTAGAGAGGAAGGTCTCAATCTCCTTGTTGACTTCGTCGCCGAAAGCCACCACATTGTGGCCAGGTCGCATCTCCATGGAGAAGATGAGGCATTGGTTGCCGTCGACGATGCTGTCGGAATATTGGATGTATTGGGAAGCCTCTTGATAGCGGCGTTCGAGTCGGGCCACGTCGCGCAGGCGGATGACCTGCCCCGTGACTGGGTCAGAAAAGACAATCAGTTCGGAGAGTTCGTAGATGTCGCTGTAGGGGACATTCACATGGATGACGGCTGAACCATCTTTGTTGTCGGCCTTGCCAGTGATGGTACGGAGGCTGTGGGCGGCCAATTCAGCGGTAATCATGGCGGGCGACACCGCATATTGTGTCATGCGCGTGGGATCCATGTAGATGGCAATCTCTTCCTTTTGTTCGCCCACAATCTTGATGTTGCCCATGGTCTCAATGTTGCGCAAGCGTTCCGAGAGGCGGTCGGCGAATTCGCGCAGCTCACGTGGCGAGCGTTGGTCACTTTCGATGGCGAGAAGCAGCGAAGAGGCATTGCCGAAATCGTCGATGACTGCGGTAGCCAAAACACCTTGCGGCAAGTCGGTTCTTTGGAACAAAATCAGCCCTTGGCGGATGCGCGACCAGGTCATCTTGGCGTCTTTGGTGTCGTTGACCAAGGTGACGAAGACGAGCAGCATGCCGTCTTTGGATTGTGAATAGGTTTTTTTCTTGTCCACGTCGCTGAAGGTGAACAGGTATTGCTCGACGGGTTTCGCCACGCGTTGCTCGATTTCGTCGGCAGTGGCACCTGGATAGATGACGGCCACCACACCAATGCGGATGGTAACATCAGGGAACTCGTTTTTCTTGAGCTTGGGCAAGGAGATGAAGCCGAATATGACGATGACGGCCATGAAGAAGAACACGAGCTTGTAGTTCCGCATTGCCCCCTCGATGATGTTTCTTTTCTGAGCCATGGTTTTGGTTTTATTTTTGACTTGAGACTTCGTGACTTTGTGACGATTCCAGCGTCCCGCAGTCCCGTAGTCTTGTGGTCACATTTTCTTGTTTTTATTCATATCCCATTCGTTAAAACGAAACCTTGGCTCCGTTGTACAGTTTCTGATAGCCTACGGTGATGATGGTGTCGCCGCTTTCGAGGCCGCTTTCGACCACCACGCCGTTTTTCACGAAACCACCCACTTTGATATTGCGGCGGTAAGCCTTGCCGTTTTTTACGGTCCAAACATCAGCGTCTTCAGGCATGGTCAGAACACAGGAAGATGGAACCACGATGCCCGAAGCTTCCGAAAGGGAGAGCTGGATTTTGACTACCATTCCGGGAAGAATGTCCTTGTTCTCGACAGGCACGCGAGCCTTGACTGTATAGGTATGGCCCATTGGGTTGGAGACAAAAGATTTGTCGATGATTTCGATGGTCCTGGTCATGTTGTCCAAGCCCGGGAAGGTGGCTTCAGCCTTGTCACCGATTTGGATGACGCCAACTTCCTTTTCGGGGACGGAAAACTCAACGACCATCTTGTTCATGTCGATGATGTGGCAGAACGGGGCTGAGGGAAGCAGGTTTTCGCCTGTGGTGTGTTCCTCCATACTGATGTAGCCGTCTTGTGGGGCACGTAAAGTGCATTCCGACAAGTGCTTGCGAGTGGTGATTTCGGTTTGTCGCGCTTTCTCAAGGTCGGTCTCCATCTGCACCCAGCGCACATCGGGGATGCCGCCTTCGTCGTGGACTTGTTTCAAGCGGTTGTAGCCGTCTTCGGCTTGGTTGAGTGTGGCAAGAGCCGCGTCGTGTAGACTCTTGGCTGAGGTCTCGTCAACACGTGCAATCAACGCGCCTTTCTTGACATGTTGTCCGTTTTTTACGTAAACGCCTGTAAGTGTGCCGCCAAGGGGGAACGAAACGGGCAGTTTCATCTCGCTCTTGACAGTGCCAACATAGTTGCGGAAACTGTTGTCGTCGGTCTGTTCGATGATGCTTATCTCGACAGGGATGGTAGGGTCGAAGGAATGCTTCGTGTTTTTCTTCTCGCCACATCCCGCCAAAAGGAATAGGCCGAGCAATAGACAAATAATTCTTATTCGCATCATAGGGAAATAGTTTGATGCGCAAAAATAAAGAAATAATACATATTGTTCTCCCAAAAAGAGTGCTTTGTTTGAAAAACAATTGGCTAATAACTTCAGTGTCAATTCAATTGTTGACCTGTTAGAGTGTACCGTTTCCCGTCCTTGATGATGACGATGTGGCCGTTTTCAAGCACTTTTTGGACAGGGACTTCCAAAGGATCTTCTTTTTGTTCTTCGAAGCCCACTCCATTGTTTTCAATAGGCTCTGACCAAATGATATCCGACGCATTGCCATTGGCATATACCTCGCTAATTCCGAATCGATAAATGCCTTCATTAATGGTGTTCCAAGTGGAATCAATGTAAGGGGCTTCAGCAATATCGTCTGCAAGTATCACTATGTTCCCGTTGCTGTCAGAGCGATAAAGACGATAACCTATGACATGCGACAAATGGCTGTTGATTTCATAAATGCGAACGGCAGTGTTGTTGTAGAAATAATCTCCGACGATGGCGAACATGGCATCTTTGCCGTTATATTTTCCAATAGTAGCTCCAACGAGTATTTCTCCCTGATTTGTACTTATGCTAGGATGAGTGTATAGTACATTGTTGTGGATATCATAATCGCGTATATTACCACTATCAAAGAGGATGAGAAGGTGTGGCTCTTCATCTTTTGCGATGATTTTTCCTATGCCACATATACTTGTATTTGGGTAGGAAAATAATGTAAGGCCTGCTATTAAAGTCTCGCCTTGACGGTTTTTTAGTGTCAATTGTCTGCCCATGAACTTGTCGTATAGCCAAAAGCCATCGTTCTCGGCATCGTATGCACAAAGATCGAATTGCATGTGCATGTGGGTACTATCGATAAGTGTTTTTTGCGAAAGATCGTATTTATATAGATAAAACGTCCCGAGCCCACGATTGTTGCTGCAATAAAAGTAGTCGCCGTCACAAGTTATGCTTTTTGGGTAAGCACCCTCTATATCGAACAATTCGACTAATTCTCCATCCAAAGTGTATTTTCCGAATATGGGAGATGCTGATGAATGATTGTCGAATTTGCAAGCGTAAAAGTATTCTTCATCGGTTGCCAATCCGTGTTCCCCGTTGAGATTGAATTGTTTAAGAAACACCCACTCGCTATCGTCTAGGCTCCAAGATAGGCTTACAAAAGAACTATTTGGATCATTCGGGTCGGGTGCGTAACTTGCGGTGATTTGTTTCACTTCGGGCAAGGAAAAGTGCGCTTCAATATCGTCGACATCGTCAAGCACCTCGAAAGAGTAGGACAAGTCTTGGGATAGGATTTGGTCTGCTTTCTTCCAAAACAAAAATTTGGCATTTGCGATGGGTGTTGCGGTAAGTGTGCATGTTTCACCACGATGGTATTCTCCGTTTCCTTCAATGACGCCTGCAATGGATGGAATAGACGAGGCCTCAACAACATAAGGTTCATATTGTGGAATGATGTCGAAAATGGCATAGTTGTTGTTGTTTAGGTTGTTTCCATTGGGGTATAAGTTCCCCAAAGCGAAATAACCATTGGCGTTTCCGCCCCATCCCCAGTTGAAATGTAAAAGGTCGTTCTCATCGTATCCGTCGCACACAAACGCATGGCCTATGCCAACGCCAAAACCTGAATACTGTACTGGACGTTGTAGATCAAGACTGCTTTTCAAGAGGGACAGCCATTCCTCGTTGCTGAAGTCAGAACGTTTTTCTCTATGGATGTGCTTGGAGTAATAGAAATACCTTATCAGGGCATCGGGGATTTTGCTTGAGTTGGAGTTGGAACCGTTGGGGCTGTAATTCATTTCAACTGAAATGCCACAATGGTACAACAAGGTTGCCACGGCCTCAATCTCAGCCTCGCTTGAGTTTTCGGTAAGCGAATCAGGCATGTGTTCCCAGTCGTAGGTGGTGTTGCCGAAGTCGGCGGAGAGTGTCAAGCCGGCATTGGAATAGGAATGAGTCCCCCAGCCTGTAGTCGGATAGCCCCAATAGCGCATGATTTGTGCCATGGCCACTGCCACGCAACCCACCTCGGCATGGCCGCATGGACCGCTCATGGTGGGGCAAAGGCTGTTGTAAAGGCAACCTTGGTTCCATTTGTCAGTCAGCAAAGGCGCAACAGCTTTGGTGGACTTGCTGTCATTAAGTTTTCCGGTAGTTTTCACCATTTCCCATTGCTTCGCTGTGGCTTCGTCTGCCTCAATATGGTTTTCGATGCCGTATTGGATCCTGGCAATGAAATCCTGTAGGTAGTCCTCCATCTGGATGGGCACGTTGTTCGGGTCGAAACGGCCTTCACGGGAATAGCCGATGATGGGCGTTTCGCAGTCGTCGGCAGAAACGATGACGAAACCGTCAGCGGTGTTGAAGACATAGAAGGCGGCAATGTTATTGTTGGTTGGGTAAGTCGCAGAAAGATGCAAATCGTTGGTGCCCATGAACTTGGTAGCAACGGCTGTTGCTGTTGCCTGACCTACAGGATTCGCTTCCAAACCTTGAAATAGGCTGAAAACGACAGCGATTGTTAAGAGATTTCTTTTGACCTTGTTCATGGTGTATGTTTTTTGTGTTTCAGTGGTAATCCAATTGTTGCCCCATCATCGTGTAGCGTTTCCCGTCCTTGATGATGACGATATGCCCGTTTTCAAGCACTTTTTTGACGGATGGTCCCTCTGGCTGGTAGAGATTTTCATCGGTTCCGAAATCTGTCTTCATGATGGTGTTAGACCAGATGATTTCCCCCTCGATGCCGTTGGCGAAGACTTCACTTATTCCGAATTTATATTCACCGGCATGGGCATCATTCCATGTTTCGTCAATGTAAAACGAACCAGCGAAATTATCGGCCAGCATCACGGTGTTCCCTTCGCTGTCGGCGCGATAGATGCGGTAGCCTGTGATTTGTTCAAGCCGGCTTTTGATTTCATAAATGAGAATGGAGTGGTCATTGGCAATGAACATGGCATCTTTCCCGTCGTATTTTCCGGTGCAAGCCCCCATCCCGTATGTATAGTCCCAACCCGGATCCAGCAAAGGTCTGTCAAATATGCTATTGTTGGTGATGTTATAATCAAAAACTCCCGATTCTCTTGTAATTAGTAGATGGGGGCTTCCGTCTTTGGCCGTATAATACCCCGAACCAAAGATGTAATCTGGTAATGTCGGACTAGCTTGTATCTTTTGTCCTTGACGGTTATGAATAGCGGTTTGGTAATTTTGGTCAAGCCAAAAGCCATCATATTCAGGGTCGTATGTGATATCTCCGAACCAATGGAGGATATTTAAGCTGTCGATAATCATTTTGTTGTCAAGGTCTACCTGGTATAGCACTTGAAGTCCGGAATGGGAAGTGTTGCAATAGAAGCTGGTCCCATCATAATCCAAGCCACCGGCGTCAAAATCGTTTCTTATGTTGAACTGCTCCACCAACACTCCGTCCATGGTATATTTGCCAAACGCAAAAGGAGGAGTGTTCCAAAAGGCATAGGTGACGTAGATGTGCTCGCCGTCGGTGGCCACGCCACTGCCTTCCTCATGGAGATCGAATTGTTTCAGGAGTGCCCACTCGGTATCAGGCTGATTCCACGAAAGGCTCACACTTGTGCAGTTCGGATTGTTTGCTTCGGGCGAGTAACTCGCTGTGATTTGTCCAACAGGTGAGCAACAGAAGACAATCTCGATATTAACAGTGTCGTTTTCAACTGCAAAAGTGTAAGTTGGGTCGTTTGACATGGTTTGCCCGTCCTTCTTCCAGCAGTATAGGTTATAGCCCTCGGCAGGAGATGCAGTTAACGTGCATAGTTCGCCGATATGGTATTCTCCATTTCCTTCGAAGGTGCCTGCGCCAGGTGGAAAGACAGAGACATTCACGACACAGGGTTCATATTGAGGAATGATATCGAAAAGAGCAGCGTTGTTGATACTGAAATCATAACCGAGGGGATTCAAGTTTCCCAAAGCAAAGTAGCCATTTGCGGTGCCCCATCCCCAGTTGAAATGGAAAAGGCCGTTGTTGTCGTATCCGTCGCAGACAAAAGAGTGTCCACCACTACCATAACCAACATATTGTAAGGGTCGACTCAAGTCAAGGCTATTCATCAGTAGTGAGCTCCATTCTTCATTGCTGTAATCCGATTTCTTTTCCTTGTGAATTTGCCTTGTATAATTGAAATAACGCCTCAAGGCATTGATTACGTCACCTGTGTTGGCTAGAGAGCCGTTGGGACCGTACCGCATTTCCAAAGATACGCCACAATGGTACAGCAAGGTTGACACGGCCTCAATCTCAGCCTCGCTTGAGTTTTCGGTAAGTGAATCGGGCATGTGTTCCCAGTCGTAGGTGGTGTTGCCGAAGTCGGCGGAGAGTGTCAAACCGGCATTGGTATAGGAATGCGTTCTCCAGCCTGTAGTCGGATAGCCCCAATAGCGCATGATTTGTGCCATGGCCACTGCCACGCAACCCACCTCGGCATGGCCGCATGGACCGCTCATGGTGGGGCAAAGGCTGTTGTAAAGGCAACCTTGGTTCCATTTGTCAGTCAGCAAAGGCGCAACAGCTTTGGTGGACTTGCTGTCATTAAGTTTTCCGGTAGTTTTCACCATTTCCCATTGCTTCGCTGTGGCTTCGTCTGCCTCAATATGGTTTTCGATGCCGTATTGGATCCTGGCAATGAAATCCTGTAGGTAGTCCTCCATCTGGATGGGCACGTTGTTCGGGTCGAAACGGCCTTCACGGGAATAGCCGATGATGGGCGTTTCGCAGTCATCGGCTGAAACGATGACAAAACCATCAGAGGTGTTGAAGACATGGAACGCGCTTGCACCTCGTTCCGTTCGATAGGTTGCTGCAAGTTGCAGATTGGAGGTTTCCATGAATTTGGCCGCAATATTTTGGGCTGTTTTTTGGTCGACGGGTCGGGCTATAGAACAGAGATAAAACCCTAAAATCGCGATGTGTAAAAAAAGAACTTTTTTCATGTTATTCTTATTATTGGTTATTTCAAGCGCAAAAATAGGTGTTTTATTTTAATCTGCAAATTTTTTCTGCAAAAAAATGCAGTCAAGTCAGTTCTTTGTTGGTTTAGTGGATTCCTATCACAACTTCATTGTCAGACTAATTCTATTTCGATTCGCATCGACTTCCAAAACCTTCACGCGTACCTTTTGGTTCAGATGCACCACCTCGTTCGGGTCTTTGATGTAGTGGTCGGCCATCTGGCTGATGTGGACGAGGCCGTCCTGATGCACGCCAATGTCGACAAAAGCGCCGAAGGCGGTGATGTTGGTCACGATGCCGTTGAGGGTCATTCCAACGCGCAAGTCGTTGATGGTGCGGATGTTCTTGTCGAATTCAAAGGCTTCAAAAGTCTTTCTTGGGTCGCGACCAGGTTTGTCCAACTCGCCAAGGATGTCATTGATGGTCTCCAAACCAAATTGCTCCTCCATGAAGTCTTTTGGGTTGATCTTCGCGATAAGTTCTTTGTTGCCGATGAGGTCTTTCACCTTCACATTCAGTTTCTTGGCCATTTTCTCCACGATGTGGTAACTCTCGGGATGGACGGCACTCTGGTCCAAGGGATTGTCACCATTATGGATGCGCAGGAAGCCGGCGCATTGTTCGAAGGCCTTGTCGCCGAGGCGTGGCACTTCTTTGAGTTGCTTGCGGCTCTTGAAACCGCCTTTTTCCTCGCGATAAGCGATGATGTTGGAGGCCAAACTTGGGCCAACACCGCTCACGTAAGAAAGAAGTTGCTGGCTGGCCGTGTTCAGTTCCACGCCAACGGCGTTCACGCAACTCTCCACGGTCTGGTCGAGGCTCTCGCCGAGTTTCTTTTGGTCAACGTCGTGTTGGTACTGGCCCACGCCGATGCTCTTCGGGTCGATTTTCACCAATTCCGCCAGAGGATCCATCAGCCTTCGCCCGATGCTGACCGCACCGCGCACGGTGATGTCGTAGTCGGGGAACTCGTCGCGGGCGATCTTGGAGGCGGAATACACTGAGGCACCGCTCTCGCTCACCATCACGGCCATCAGGTCGCGGTCGAACTTGATGCTGCGGA
>CAMHRP010000063.1:0-18334 GCA_946187645.1 uncultured Bacteroidales bacterium
TTTGAAAGGAGTATAAGCAATGTCAAAGAAACAGAAAGATGCACGCGTGAAAGTCATCCTCGAATGCACTGAGCAAAAGGCTAGTGGCATGCCCGGCACTTCGAGATACTACACCATGAAAAACAAGAAGAACACTCCCGATCGTCTGGAGTTGATGAAGTATAACCCGATTCTCAAAAGAATGACCCTCCACAAGGAGATTAAATAATTAAGAGTTATGGCAAAGAAAGCTGTTGCTACACTTCGTAGCTTGGACAAGACCTATAGCAAGATCATCAGAATGAAGCGTTCTGAGAAGACTGGTGCCTACTATTTCGAGGAGACCGTCGTTCCTGCCGACAAGGTGCAGGAGTTCCTTGCTAAGAGATAATTTGCGTAAACCGCAGAACAACAGAGCTTTTCCATAATCTTTATGGGAGAGCTTTTTTGTGTTTGTATAATCGGACACGAGTCGACCCTTCGACAAGCTCAGGGACCTCAACAATTGACTACGTCGAATTGTCATTTCAACGATTAAACAATCAACAATTAAACAATAACACATCATGGGCCTATTCTCATTCCTAACCCGTAAAAAAGAACAAAAAGAAGATCTCGACAAAGGGCTTGAAAAGACCAAGACCAGCGTCTTCTCCCGCATCTCCAAAGCCATCATGGGTAAGTCGACCGTCGACGACGAGGTGCTCGACAACCTTGAGGAAATCCTCATCACGTCCGATGTGGGTGTGGAGACTACCTTAAAGATTATCGACCGCATCCAAGCCCGCGTGGCTCGCGACAAGTATCTCGGAACGAGCGAGTTGAACCGTATCCTGAAAGAGGAAATTATGGGCTTGCTCCAAGAGAACGAGTCGGGCGATGGCACCACCTTCGACATCCCTGCTGACAAGAAGCCGTATGTCATTATGGTTGTTGGCGTGAACGGCGTGGGCAAGACCACCACCATCGGCAAGTTGGCGCACAACTTCAAGAAGGCGGGCAAGAAGGTCGTGCTCGGTGCTTCCGACACCTTCCGTGCCGCTGCCGTCAGTCAGTTGCAGATCTGGGCCGAGAGAGTAGGTGTGCCTTGCGTCCAACAAGGTCAGGGCGCCGACCCCGCTTCCGTGGCTTTCGACACGGTGAAGTCGGCTGTTGCCCAGGACGCTGATGTGGTCATCATCGACACGGCTGGCCGTCTGCACAACAAGGTCAACCTCATGCGTGAGCTGACCAAGATCAAGACCGTCATGCAGAAGGTCATTCCTGATGCACCGCATGAGATCTTACTCGTGTTGGATGCCTCCACGGGTCAAAATGCCATCGAGCAGGCCAAGCAGTTCACCGCTGCTACTGAAGTCAATGCCCTCGCGCTGACCAAGCTCGACGGCACCGCCAAGGGCGGCGTGGTCATCGGCATCTCCGACCAGTTCAAGATACCGGTCAAGTATATCGGCGTAGGCGAAGGCATCGACCATTTGCAGATCTTCGACCGCAAGGCGTTCGTGGATTCCTTGTTCGAATAGTGTTTCATCAAGATATTTTATTGATCAAGAATTAGAGAATTGGAGATTTTTCTATATCGGGTCTTCGTTTTTGAATTGTCGAGGAATTGGAGAGAAAATTGCAAACGATTTTCACCTCTCGAATTCAATGCATCGAAGGTACAAGACTTCAGTAAAACAATTCTCTGTTTTCTCTAATTCTTGATAGAAAAAAACATGATATGCGAAGACCTTCTCAAATTCAACGCACTGAGGATGCAAGACTTCAGTATATAAATTCTCTTCTCTAATTCTCAAATTCTTGATAAAAAAAGATTTCGTGGAATGCGTAGACCCTCCTTGAATATCGTGACCCTCGGTTGCTCCAAGAATAAAGTCGACTCGGAGCATCTGGCCGCTTTGCTGGAACACAAATATTTGATTCGTCACGATTCGGATAAGAAGTCCGACGTGGTCATCATCAACACTTGTGGCTTCATTGGCGATGCACAGGAAGAATCCATCGACACCATTCTCGAATATGCCGAGTTGCGCAAGCAAGGTAAGATCAAGAAACTGTACGTCACGGGATGCCTCTCGCAAAGATTCAAGAGAGATTTGCAAGCTGAAATCCACGAGGTGGATGCTTTCTATGGTGTGGAGAGTGTCAATCTTATTGCTGCTGACCTGCTGAAAGAGGAGGCGCAGACTGAATATTGCAGTCGCCGTGTGCTTTCCACTCCGAAACATTACGCTTATCTGAAGATTTCAGAAGGTTGCAACCGCCGTTGCGCTTTCTGTGCCATCCCATTAATAAGAGGTGGTCATGTCTCCGTGCCAATGGACAACCTCATTGAAGAGGCCAAAGGCTTGGCCAAACAAGGCGTGAAGGAACTCATCCTCATCGCGCAGGACCTGACCTATTACGGCCACGACATTGACGGCCAGTCGCACATCGTGGAACTGGTGAAGGCCCTTGCTGATATCGACGGCTTCGAGTGGATCCGCCTGCATTACGGCTATCCGCTCGGTTTCCCCGACGAGTTGCTGGATTTGATGCGCGAGAACCCCAAGATTTGCCATTACATTGACTTGCCTTTGCAGCACATTAGCACACATATATTAAAGGATATGCGCCGTGGCGTGGACCGCGAGCAGACGATAGGTTTCGTGGAGAATGTCCGCAAACATGTGCCCGACATCGCCTTCCGCACCACCTTCATCGTGGGTTTCCCTGGCGAGACCGAGGAAGATTTTGAGGAACTTTGCCAATTCATCAAGGACATGCGTTTTGAGAGGGCAGGGGTGTTCGCCTTCTCGCCCGAAGAAGGCACGGCAGCCTACGAGATGCAAGACGACGTCCCCAACGAGGTGAAGCAAGAACGCGTCGATAAGCTCATGGACATACAGCAGAACATTTCCTTGGAAATCAACGGCCAGCGGGTGGGCAAGACCGAGAAAGTGCTCATCGACCGTCTTGAAGGCGACTATTACATTGGTCGCACGCAGTACGACTCTCCTGAAGTCGACGACGAGATTCTCATTTCCGTCGAAAAAGAGCTGCAAATCGGCCATTTCTACCAAGTCAAAATCACACAGGCAGACTATTTCGACTGTTACGCTGAAGTCGTAAATTGAAGGAAGTATGGCTGAGCACAACGACTTTGGGAAACTCGGCGAGGAACTTGCGGTCAATTACTTGATAGGGAAGGGCTACGAGATTTTGGAACGCAACTGGCGCAACCAGCATAAGGAGATTGACATCATTGCGAAAGATGGCAAGGATCTGGTCGTTGTTGAGGTGAAGGCACGTCAAACGGATGAATATGGCGGACCTGATGAAGCCGTCAACCAACAGAAGCGAAGTCGGTTGGTAGAGGCGGCCAATGCCTATCTTTTCAAAAACGATCTCGATATGAGCACGCGTTTCGACATCGTTTCCATTATTTTCAAAAATGGCGAGCCAGTGATTGAGCATATTGAGGACGCGTTTTTGCCCTAAACAGTCATGTCAAGCCAACATCGGTTTGTGCGAAGATGGGCATCTATGGCGGCGTCTTTCAGTGTATTAACCATGTTGATTATTTTGTTGACAAAAAAACGCGGAAATAAATATTATTTCCTGGCCTGTTTTGTAAAAATCCTGTATTTTTGCAAAACAAATTTTTAAAAGATTTCTCATGAAACAAAAAACCAAACAACCACTATTTTATGACTACGAGGGTCTTCCACCAGATCCCATCAGTGTTCCTTGTGGTGGTGCGAAATCGTCATCGCAAGGAACGAAACTCATCACATTGGGTACGTTAACGCTAAGTCAGATTGAAGAGGCGATCACTAACGTTGTAGGGCATGCCTTTCAGATAAAAGGTATGGTGACTACCCACACCCGTCCTTGTCTTTTTGACTGTGGCAGCTTATCCCATCATTACAGCTATTTGCCCGACTTTAAGGTGGCGCACGATGACACCTGGGAGCATTTTGGCCGCGCTTATTACAGCAGTTGCGACTACCAATTCACAGGGTTCTCTTTCACCCTGTATTCTGTTGACGAGCTGAAACGACAAATCGAGGAATGGGAACGGTACTATGAGCAGAACCTTACACTTTTGGTGCCGCCATGCCTTTCGAAGGAAGTGCACGCCCCATTATTCTTGGATGATTTTTTTGCCGAGAGAACATGGGATGAGGAACTGTGTGACTGGATGGACCACTTTAAGTCCAGATTCGGTTATACGAAGTATTCATGGGAGGCAGACGGACATTCCTGCCGTCCCTATCACGATAGAATCCTCTATTTACATCGTCTTGTCAAACCAAGCCTCTGCGGGCGTTTACCGCAGGCAAGGACGGCATCGCGACTCCGTTGCCGTTCGTCCTTGATGGCATCATGCCATCGGGACACAGGCGATGACCTTCTGGGTCATTGACAGGAGGCATTTCAAAGCAAATCAGCGCATTATATATTGTTCGCTATCACCTTTACCCCTCGCTGAGGGGTCGGAAATGATAACGAATGATTTCCGAGTACTCGCTGAGGGGTCGAAAAAGGTAGTGAACCATTTTAAAAGTCCAAAAAGTGGACAATTTGTCATGTTTCATCGTTTTTTACCACTCGTTGAGGGGTCGGGATTGGAAGTGAGACAAAAAAAGCGCTGAAAATCGGACAAAAAGTCATGCGCGATGATTTTTACCCCCTCGCTGAGGGGTGAAAGGTCGTTGCGAAGGATTTCTGAGTACTCGCCGAGGGGTTGGAAAAGGTAGTGAACGTTTTTTTTGGTACTCGCCGAGGGGTCGGGTGTCATTGCAAACGATTTTCGTCCCATTGCTTTGAAGTGTTTCTTGTCGGGGAGACAAGATGATGCGTCCCTTCGCTGGCAGGGTTCGTGCCATGCGAAAACAACCAAGACTTCGGTCAAGGGTATTGTACATTAGTTTGATTTCATTTTTTAAAAACTGATTTAGTATGAAACTTTATCTGAACATCGGAGTTAGTTCCGAAAACATGCAAGCAATTCTCAAGGAGATTTGCAACCACTTCCAAGGCAAACGCACCGACGACTATCTGGATATGTTGGTGCAGGGAGTGGAAAAGGCCAACCAAGCGCTTTTCGAGGTGCTATACGTCAACTCGGCAAAGCGTTGTGTCCAACAGGAAGCCCGACGGCTCAACGAGCACATTGCGGCGGCTCAGAGTTACATCGACTCGTTCCGCCACGATGCCGACGAGGAGGTGAAGGCCAGCTCGAAGGCGCTCAAGCGACAGTTCGGGAGCTATGGCAAGCCATTGGTTCAGATGCGATTGCTTACTCGCATCACGGCGGTGGGAGCCATGCTTCGCGACTTGAGCAAACCTGAGCTGAAGGCCCATGTGGACCGGTTGCCAGGTTTGGACGAGCGCATCAATGGCATCCGCAAGGCGTTTGATATCCTCTCGGCCAAGAAGCTTGAGGTGGACGAAGCCAACAGCGCAGTCCAGAATGCCCAGCTTCTGCTTCCCTTGAAGCGTGAGGCGGTGGCCCAATTGAGCCGGCTGTTGTCGTATCTTGAGGTGATGGCTGAGAAGGAGCCTGCGGTTTACGGCGAGCATTTCGTCTTTGTGTCGAAGGTCATCTCGGACCTCAAAAGCTCGAATCGAAGAAAGACGGCCAAACCCGCCGAAATGCCAACCATGCCTGCAACCGCATGAAGCGTTGACCGGCAGTAAGGTGATTATCGTGCAGTAAGGTAAGCGTTGCCTTGCTGTTGCCTCCCCATGAGCTTTAGGGCTTGTGGGGAGGAATTTTTATCCCTTTTTCAAAACAAATTGTAGGTTTGAGTTATGACAGAAAGAGTTTTCGATTGGATTTACCTATATGGCCGAATGTAATAATCAGGAAAGAAATACATTTTTTTTTCATACCAAATGAATAATTCCATATCTTCGCAGCATAAAACAAAGTACAACTCAAATCGACTTGAAATGACAACAGCGCATCTGCGCAATGACTTATAAATACATAATAGATTAAGCGTTAGCTTAAAGCTTGTGTTAGGAAACTTGGACACTTTCATGACACTACAAGCAGTAAGCCAATGCCTACGTGTGTTCACGTGGGCTTTACTGTAAGTTGTAGTGTCGGCAGTCCAAGGCCTCCTAACCAACTGGTAAATGCCCACTTTTTTTGCGGGCGATTATGAACAAAAGGAACACACTATGCCCGAGACACAAAATATCGTCCAAAGCGACAACCCCATATTAAACAATCCCTACGAGGAACCTCAATACTATTATGACACCGATGCCAATGGCAACATTGATTATACTACTGTCATCAACGGTCGGCGTCCATACGGCTATGACATCAATATCGTGCCTAAACGAACTCAGCGAACCATTTTCTCACAGGAAGATTTTGGCACTACCGACCCTAATGCCGATTTTATCAACGACATTAGGAAGGAAGTCAAGGCATGGCGGCTGGCTGGCTACCCCAAGGCTTCGCGGATTACGAAAGAATTGCTTGATTTTTGGTTCAATAATAAGGAACGCCGGCCCAATTTACGTTTGTTTTTCTGTCAACGGGAAGCAGTTGAAACTGCCGTGTGGCTGAACGAAATCGCCGAACGCGACCCCAATGTTGGCAACTATATGTTGAACCAACTGCTGGAACGCCGTCATACCGTCTCAAATGACGATGCTTTCGTGCTGCCACGGACAGCTTTCAAGATGGCTACAGGTACGGGAAAGACGGTTGTGATGGCTATGCTCATCCTTTATAATTACCTGAACAAAAGAGCCAACCCCCAGGATACCCACTATGCCGACCATTTCTTGATTTGCACTCCTGGCATTACTATTCGTGATAGGCTTGGCGTATTGCAGTTGGACTTTAGTACAAGAAGAAGCAACGACTACGACAAGACGGACTATTACCATCAGCGCGGATTGATCCCTGTGCAATTTGAGAGAGAGTTAGGAGGTCTGAATTCATCCATCACCATAGTCAATTATCAACAATTTCTGCCTCGAGTGTTCTCTGGCAAGCACGCTTCGCCTTTGGATGGCAAACAGAAGTGGAAAGATGGTGAGTTGGTACCCCAGAAGGAAACCGAAGATTACAGCGTGTTGCTTAACCGTGTGTTAGAAAAGGGTGTGAAAGGCAAACGCATTGTGGTCATCAATGACGAAGCACATCACTGCTATTTGCCAAGAAAGGATAAGGAGAAACTGAGCGAGGATGAAAAGGACGATTTGAAAAACGAAAATGAGGCGGCTATGGTGTGGTACGAAGGACTTCGTCAGATGAAGTTGCTCGGCTACAAATTGCAACATGTTTATGATTTGTCAGCCACACCTTATTATCTGAAAGGCTCTGGCTACCCTGAATATTCCTTGTTCCCGTGGGTAGTTAGCGATTTTGGATTGGTGGATGCCATCGAGAGCGGTTTGGTAAAGATTCCGTTCTTGCCTGCATACGACAATACTCCAGATTTGGACGAACCCAAGTTGCGCAATATCTATCAATATGTAAAGGATAAACTTCCGAAACGTGGCATCCGTGGCCAAAAGAAAAAAGATAAGGAGGACAATGTAGATACAAGCACAATGACTGCACAAGCACCCAATTTGCCAACTTTGTTGAATACGGCACTTGAACAGTTTGTGAAAGACTATGAAGATTACGACCGAGGGCTACGTCAGGACTTTGAAGCAATGGGAAGTTTGTTGACCTCGCCACCAGTGTTGATTATTGTTTGTAACAATATTGCTGTGTCCCATGAAGTCTATCGTGACCTTGCGGGCTATCAAGATGGCGTGAATGAAGATGGTGAACCGCGCTATCGTCGAGGGCGATTTGAAGTGTTTTCCAACTATGATGCCTACAGCAATGTGAAAAACAAGTTCCCCACACTTCTTATCGACTCGTCGGCACTTGATGACGCTACTGCCACCATTGACAGCAACTTCAAGAAAGTGTATGCCAAAGAGATTGAGGATTTCAAGCATGAATATGCCAACCAGCATGGTGCTGGGGCCGCCGACAGTCTCACTGATGCCGACATTCTGCGGGAAGTGGTAAACACCGTGGGCAAGCCTGGTAAATTGGGAGGTGACATCAAGTGTGTGGTCAGCGTGTCGATGTTGACTGAAGGCTGGGATGCCAATACTGTGACCCATGTCTGTGGTATCCGTGCCTTTGGCAGTCAATTGCTTTGCGAGCAAGTGGTGGGCCGCGCTTTGCGCCGTCAGAGTTACGACTTGATCCCTTATGATAAAGCAGGAAATGAAATTAATGCGAAAGACGTTCGACGCTACAATCCTGAAAACATTACATGGAAGTTTCCGCCTGAATATGCCCGCATCATAGGTGTGCCGTTCAACACCTTCAAAGGCGGAAAGACCGTGGTTACCAAGCCACAAAAGCCCAAGACCATCGTCAGGGCTTTGCCCGAACGACCTGAAATGGAAATCCGCTTTCCCAACATCACAGGTTATCGTTCCGACAATATAGAAGGATCTTTGACTGCCGACTATACTGACTTGCCCAAGTTTGTACTTGACTTTAATAAGATACCTCAATGGACAATTTTACAAACTATTGTGAATGGCAACCAAAAGATGTTGAAGTCTGATTATAAGGAACTGCGCGATAGCCAAGTGGTGTATTACTTCGCCCATCTGATGATTCGCGAATATTACACCTCGAAGGAACACGGACAACAGTTCCAGCGTTTCCCCGACATCAAACGGATTGTGGAGACTTGGTACAACAACCAGTTGGAGATTGTCGGTGGTGACGGCAGCAAAGAGCAGAAGCGACTTGTCATGCTTTGGGACTACAAAGCTGTGCTTTCAAGCATTAACGAAGGCATTCACAAGGCCAACGCCGACCAGGAAATCATTTCGGCGGTGCTCAACTACTATAACCCCGATGGTAGCACGCGCTATGTGTTCCGTCCGACCAACAAACCTGTTTACACCACAAGGCGAAGCCATGTGAACTATGTGATTTGTGAACCTGGCTCATGGCAAGAGCAGTTTGCACAAACCATGGATAGTATGGAATGCGTTGTGGCTTATGTCAAAAACACCTATCTCGGTTTCCGTGTGCCTTATACCGTGGCCGATGAAACCCACGAATACCTGCCCGACTGGATTGTGAAAGTGAAGAGAACCGATGAAAGTATTCTTACCCTAATTGTGGAATGTTCCGACTTTGACAATGACCACTCGGGCAACAAAGATGCTAAACGGCATTACCTGAAGGACTATTGGATTCCGGCAGCCAACAACCTGAAGACATACGGCCAATGGCATTTGCTTGAACTCAAAGACATCGACGAATTGGAAAAACTTATCAACGAAATCGCACAAAGCCATGAATAAAAACGATAAAACAAGACCTGTAACCAGTATACACCATGACGATAAACGCGCTGCCATCCCTGATAGTGCCCATCAGGGCGAGGAACTGATGGCTATCAGCGGACAGCCTGAACAATCGGAGTATGACGTTTTCCGTCATGTGTTTCAACGCGGACGCGACCCTGAACTCTATTGGTTGGGCAAGTACAAAAACGACGATGAGGACAGTGTAGACTATATGCCGCAGTTGCGCACCGACATCCGTAGCCTGTATAAGCATGAGGACATTCGCCCTGAGGTTATCATCGATAACCTTTACGAGTTGCACGAGCATGAGAACGACCCTACCGCGCTGCGCCTCGACCTTTTTCCCGACGAAGGAGAGGAAGATGAATTGGAACGTTTAGCTGGTTACTACAAGCATAGCGACAATTGGCAGAATCGTCTCATTCAAGGTGATAGCCTGTTGGTAATGAACTCGTTGCTGAACCGCGAAGGCATGAAAGGTCAAGTGCAATGCATCTACTTTGATCCACCGTATGGAATACGTTATGGTGGAAACTGGCAGATAATGATTAACAAACCTAAGATGGCTCATGAATCAAAAGATTCAGAGCTATCCAATGAGCCTGAGATGATTAAAGCTTATCGTGATACATGGGAATTGGGAATTCATAGCTATTTATCATACTTGAGAGATAGACTCGTAATGGCAAGGGAAATGCTTTCAGAAAGTGGCTCATGTTTTATCCAAATCTCTGACGAAAATGTGCATCTGATACGTAGTGTGATGGATGATGTTTTTGGCAGCGATAATTATATAAACCAAATTGTTTACCAAAAAACCTCAGGTGCAGGCAGTCCTGGCGAATTACTAGCACCTGCATCTGTTTGTGATTATATAATTTGGTATGCTAAATGCAAGGAACAAATGAAATTCAGGAAACTATTTGTGCCTAAAGTATTTGGAGGCGAAGGTAGTTCTTCTTATCACAACATTGAATTAGAAAATGGAAGGAGATTGTCTATTGCAGATTTTGAGAAAGAAACAGGAAAAGCATTTGAATATGACTTGAGACCAAAAGGTTCCAGAGTGTATACTCTTGATAACCTTACTTCGCAATCTGGTTCTGATATAGGTAGATTCGACATAGAGTTTGAGGGGAAAACTTACAAAATGAATGGTAACAACGTTTGGAAAACAAATAAAGCTGGTATTGAGAATTTAAAAAAAGAGAGAAGAATAGACGTGTCTTCGAATGGTCGTGTGGGTTATGTTAGATACTTTGATGATTTTCCTGCTCAACCTATAACTAACTTGTGGACTGATGCAGTAAGTAGTTTTATGTCTGATAAAGTCTATGTTGTTCAGTCATCAAAGAAAGCCGTTCAAAGATGTATTCTTATGACTACAGACCCTGGAGACTTAGTGCTTGATCCAACATGTGGTAGTGGAACTACAGCCTTTGTGGCAGAGCAATGGGGGAGAAGATGGATAACCATAGATACAAGTAGAATTGCTTTGAACATAGCCAAAAAAAGACTGATAACCTCTCTTTTCCCTTATTATAATATACATGAGAAAGAAGGAACTCAAAACATTCGTCTTGGTTTTGAATATAAAAGATTACCACATATTACTCTAAAGTCCATTGCAAACCAAGATTTTTCTGATACAGACGAGATTCTTTACGACCAACCCGAAGAGGACAAAAAGCGGATTCGTGTGAGTGGCCCGTTCACGGTGGAGACTTTGCAGAGCCTTGATGTCAGTTCTCCAGAGTCGCTGAATGACAAGCAGAACGACTACGACGAATATGCCGCATTTACGGAGCGTATCTTCAACAATCTCAAAGCCAATGGCATTCGCAATGGCGTAAAGCAACAACAAGCATTGATGCACTCCATGGAGCATTTGGATGAGCCTTATTTGAATGCCAAGGGTTACTTCAAGATGGAGGACTGCACCGAGCATTGTGTTTATTTCATGATAGGTCCGAAATTCGGAACGGTGAGCAAACATGCTGTGAATGAGGCTGTGCGAGCCTTCCGCCAACACCTCAATGAATCCAATTGGTTGGTCATCCTTGGCTTCTCCTTTGAGGATTCAATAGAATCGGGTAACCTTGATTATAATTTCGGTACATTCCAAGTGTCGAAGGTGCGCATGAGCGACGACCTGCTGCAAGATGGTTTGCTGAAAAAGGACAAGAAGGCTGGTTCGTTTATCATCATCGGTGAGCCTGATGTCAGCCTTGTCAACAACGGCGATGGCACTTGTCATGTGGAGATTAATGGCATGGATATGTACGACCCCATCCAAGACGAGGTGAAAGCACGCAATGTGAACGATATCGCCTATTGGGAGATGGACGACAATTATTCAGGCGGACTCTTCAAGGTGCGCAGCATCCACTTCTGCGGCGGCGACAAGAAAGACTTCGACGCATGGCGAAAAGGCCTTGATACCGTGGCAAAAGACTTGGCCAAAAACAGGGCTGAAAGGACTTTGCGTTTGACCTTTAACGAAGAAGTCTGGGAGCAACTCTATGACTTCAAGAGTGAACCGATACCTTACGAAAAAGGAAAGAAAATTGCGGTTCGCGTGGTGTCGCAGTTTGGCGAGGAATCTACAAAAGTCCTTGAAATGTAATTGAGATGAAGTATTGGATAGTACCTTGCAACGACAATGTTTTCCGAATTGGCGAAGCCATACAATCCCATGGTGGATTAGTGGATTGGCGAATGTCAAACAAGTTTTCTGTTGGCGACATCATTTTCATCTACAAATCCAAGCCTGAGCAGTGCATACGCTTCAAGATGGAAGTTGTGTCGGTAGGAATTAATGTGGATGAAGCTTTGGAGCAAGAGGCATTTTGGAAGGATAAGGCTACCTATTACAGTGGTCTGGGTTCCTATCAATATGCCCGTTTCAAGTTCGTCGAAGAATATCCTGATGATGTTCTTTCTATACACCATCTGCATGAGCATGGATTGAAGGGCAATGTGCAAGGCGTGATACAATGCAAGACGGATGGATTGCTGGATTTCTTGTTGAATCCATATCATCTTGTTAATGACGATGTTTATGATGTGGATTATCCAGAGGATGACGACAAGTTGTATGAGGGTGCCTTGGTGAAAGTAATGGCCAACAAATATGAGCGAAATCAAAAGGCTCGAAAAGAGTGTGTTGCAAAGAAAGGGTATAAGTGTTTGGTTTGCGGCTGTGACTTTGAAAAGGCTTATGGAGAAATTGGGAAAGGCTTTATCCATGTCCATCATGTGGTGCCCATTTCTTCAATAGGGCAAGAGTACGAATTGAACGTTGACACCGACTTGGTGCCAGTTTGTCCCAACTGTCATTACATGATGCACCGGAAGGATCCGCCATACACAGTGGAGGAGATGAAGAAGATAATGCTTTCTCAACCACCAATGGTCAATTACAATCCAAAGGAAGAAGGCTTGAGAACATTGGCGGCGGAGTGAATCATTTAGAAATCTTGGTCGTACCAACTTTTCGATAGTCTACATCAATCTTTTAGGTAGTGATGCTATTTCAGCATTCTTGTTTGCAGCTTGAATAGATGGTAAAGTGCCACCTTCATTATGTTTTGTATAACAAGTCAAAATAAGACCTCGTGTAATTCGCAAATCATCCTCACCCATTGAGTCCATCCTATAACTGCGTCTTAAAGAACTATCAATGTCGCCTAAGAAATAAGTATTTCTTCCTAATGATGCAATGTATGTGTTGATCATATCTCTCCATTGTTTGGGTCGGCATTCTGCAATTATTCGGGCATTTAAGTGCCGTACTACTGGATTGTTGTCATTTTGCATGGCATCATAGTACATGGCAACTCTTTTTTCAGAGAAGAAATCATCCTTATACCAGTTGATGATATTAAACGGAATGGCACAGATTATCTGTAGGACACATTCGTCGAATTGTTCTGAGAAGTTACCTTTCAACTTAAAATTGGCTCCGCCAAAGCCGCCATAACCTGTCTTTGCTAAGGCGGGAGTTATTAATATTAAAACTTTGAATAACTCAACCCAGGCCGAGTAAATGGCATTACGCATGTCAATAAGTAAACGGCTATCCACCAAATGACAATTCCTCAATGCTCGGCTGGCGGCTTGTGAAAGATCCATTAATCTGCTGACTTCATACTCTTCAAAAACCTTACGAATAGGTTGATTATAGGGCTTTATTGCATCGTAGTTTAGGTCTTTTACAGAATCTTTCAAGTCGTCTGGCAGTCTTGAAGCAACTATTTCCGACTCAACTTGTTCGGTGGTTTTACGCTTTGTGGCCTCATTCAGATTCCATTTGATGCTATCGTAAGGATTCCAGAAAGGTCTTCCTACGTTTTCATTAACTCGCTGTGCTAATTCGGTCAATTTGCTTACAATAATTGACACTAACCTGTCGCTTCTATCATTGATGGCTGTATAAAATTCTACAATGTCTGCGTTGTAATAATGATTTGCGTTAACCATCATCTCTTCAAAACACTTGTCTGATGCAAATAATCGGTAAGCCACAAAATAATATACCCAATAGACGAAGTGGAATCGATAGCCAAAGCTGGAACGTTCAAGTATCTGAAAGTTGTTTAGGATATCCAACAAATCCTTAATTTGGGGCTCAGAATATTGTAAAGGCAGTTCTTTCATCACAAGTTGTTTGAACTCCTCCCACGTGAAATAATCAGTTTCTTTCTTAAACAACTCGTAAGCTATCACACTCATGATTTGACAACAATCCTTTTCATTGAGGGCATCATTATAATATAATGTATTGGAGTTTTTGAAGATGATTTCAAGTACCAATTCAAGCACTCTTGATCGATTGACAGGGTGTGATTCGAAGTTGCTTTTATATGCCATTAGAAGCTGTATACAATTAAGAGGTGTTCTGTGCTCATTAAGTCCCTCAATATCTATCAAAAGTCTATCAAGTAAAACATTGGTGTCTGAGACATGGAAATCGTTGTTGAAAGACTCAACCAATGTCCTAACAGATGATCGCGATAATTCGCGCATATAATAAAGTTTAAAGCCATTGTGACTCTCCTCGGTGTCAATACCAGCAAGTACTTCCGTATCCGCAATATTGCTCATAAGTACAATACGTAAATCGGCTCGCATTTTATTTATTTTCTCTATAATCTTCTGCCTGTCTTTCAACCGTCCATTCCAATTGTCAAGGATAATACCATTTAAATCTTTTACATCAAACCCTACTTCTGTACTGGCATAACGTAATTTGTTCTCAATATTAGCATGAGTACAATCTGTTGACATATCAAGATATGTCCATTTCTCATTCCGAACCACATTTGCCTTAAAAGCCAAAAATCGAGCGAATGCTGTAAGTCCAAATTGAGGAGGTGCTACTATCTGATAGTTGTCTTTGCTGTTTAAAATGTCAAGATAATCTATGGTTTTTTCATCTTTTGAAGCATGTGGAGTGATGGAAGTGGAAAGGGATCTATGGCACCATGGTACATTATAATTGAAGATAAGAAGTGCTTCATCAAGTTTGTTTTTCAACAATTGGTTACATATGTTTTGTCGACTTGTAAGTGATTCTGGTTCAACTTTGCCTGTATCGTCATCGGCAAGCTCTGCACCTACCATGAAATGGTGATTTTTAGGGCTCCACTGGCGGTATTCTATAGAGGATAGCTCGGATCCACAAAAGCGAAGCAATGAATAGCCATTGGTTTCATCTTTTTTGTTGCTGTACAATTGAGGCGCTGTCAAAGTGTGAATGGTTCTTACCTTATGTTGTTTTGGATCATATTTCTGGAAATGTGTATGGCCGGTAATTTGAACATCTACACTTTTTTTTACAATTGCATCCAATTGTCTTTGCGCATATTCTGTCAAATCATCTATTGGATGATGCATAATTAGTATTTTAGTTCTGCCTTCGTTGTTTTCGCTCCAATCAAATAATTCTGAAGTGACAATTTTCAGATTTGTTTTGTCCTTCGGGAAAGGAGGGTCTATATCTTTTTTTTCATCTAAACCTCCATTAGACAAGATGGCTGAATTAAGAAGCATAACACTGATTTCTGGTATCAGATTGACAGAATAGCCAAAAACGCTTTGCTCTTCTGCTACCAAGCACGATTCTTTGAAATTGAGGAAGTGTTCGAATGCTTTTTGAAAATAGTCATCGTCTTTTGCTGTCTCATTGAATAATGTCTCACTGTCTTGCCAATTTAACCACTTTTCATAAGCGTCTCTATGAGATTCAGGATAACCTCGATTTAAATCGTGATTGCCAGGAATGCAATAAATGTTCTTAAGTGCAATTTGTTTTGTCAAAGGCTCTAAAAACCGCTTGTTGAATTCTTCATAGCTTTGTTTTATTCCTCCGATTTGTACTAAATCGCCTGAAATAATGCAGAATCTATCATCAAAAGGTATATCTTTTATTGTATTCGGAAGATCTTTGAAAAACTCAGAGATAACCAAACCTTGGTCTTCTGGTTCTTTTTGAATTTTTAAGTGTATATCCGAGAGTAATAAAATGGCAATGTTCCTCATGATACAATGTGTTTTTTTATATTTATATCTTTTTTATTCTTCATTTTTTTTTCAATAGTTGGTGTAAAACCAATGAATTATCTTAAGGGGATTACTTTTTTGCAAAAATAATAACTTTTTCCATTCTGAAGGCAAAATAGATGAAAGGTTGTAGCATCGAATGTTCAAATAGCAAGTGCAAAAATAGAGGGATTTAGTTGTAAAGCGCAAAGAGCTCGTTTTTAAAAGTGCAGGTGAGTGGTTTTCCTTTGGCTTTCTATTGATTTTTAGTATATGCTTGACGGAATCATTTGTAATGGCATTGAAATCGTGCCTTTGGGGATAATATTGTTGGACAAGTTTGTTGGCGTGCTCAATGGCTGCTTTCAATATGTATGCGTAAGACCCATTGCATTCCATGTTGTACGATACAATAGTTGGCCTCATGGTGGGTGAGTGGGTTGTTGGCTCAGCATGATGCTTTTCTTTGGGAACAAACTTAATGTACCGTGTTCGTCGGCGGATTGAGGTAGCTTGCTCAGGGTAAGTGTCGTTGGCCGTCGCTGGTCACACGTTATCTGGATCGCTTTGTTCCTCGCGATTACGCGAAGTGGCAGTGGAGACAGAGTCCTGAAAGGACGACCCTAATTCACCCCGATATGCAATGTCGGGTTTTCATAATAAGACGGATGACAGTGACAGGCCGCAGCCATAGATCCCAAGCCATCGCACATGCCAGCGTTGGGATGACATGGCTGCTGAGTTACTGGTTGCCGCAGCCATAGATGCCCGCCACCACACATGCCAGCGCAGGCATGACATGGCTACTGGAGCCATCCGCACCCTGATGCAATACCCCTAAAACAATTAATGACAATTCGTGGTACATTAACGGTAATTCGTGTAAAACAAACAACTAACGGCAATTCGTTGCAATAGAATTTTCTCCATCCCCTTGCGGGTTTGTGGAAAAGTTGTAATTTTGCGGCATCAAACAAAGTCGAATGCAGATCTGCAAGCAAATAAGTCGGGTTAACTGCTTTCGGCTTTTTTTATGTCCATCAGCTCGACACTGTATTGCACATACCTTCTCCCTTGTTTTTCAAGGACAATTTCTCCAACAATCAGTTCGACCGAAAAGTTCAAGTACGGTTTCTTGGGATGTTTGAAAGTATATGTCAGAGGAATGATATATGAAAAGCCACTATTTTGTTGCATTCCAGTTTTTGCTGGTAAATGTTTAATCTCATTAGCACTTGCATATTTGACTACGTCTATGATTTTTAGGATGGCGTATGTTGACTGCCAGTTCCTAACAGAATTGTTAGATGCTTTTTTCCTGCTGATTTTGCGCGTGATTTCAATGTTTGTCCCAAGAAAGTCGTTGTGTACAAATAAAATGCCTCCATTCTTTCTAAGAAGCAAATTGTACGCTTGCAGGATGATTTCTCTTCTTACACTATAATCAATACTATCGTCAGTTGGGATATTGAAATAATAGTGTGTACCTATCAGGTTTGTCTTAATGAACAATGGTGTTCCATCGTTGGGTTGCTCTTTTCTCATATAGTAGTGGTTTATGTTTTCGTTGCAAAGATGCAATCCTTGTCAAGACTAAGCCGTTGATTAAACGTTTGTAGTCGACTGTAGTCGTTTGCTGTCGGGTAAGTGATTGGAAATGAAATGGATGTTTTTTTTGGAAATAAATCTTACATAAATCTATCATAAATGGATCGCTTCGTGCCTCGCGATGATGCGAAACGATGCCATTACGTGATGATGTAGGATGCGGTAGCGGAGCCCCGTAGGGGGGATAGGATTTTAAGCAGGTCGTGAAGCGGAGCGGAACTCCTGCGTGTAGCAAAAGATGCCCGCCATAGCACATACCAGCATCGGCATGACATGGCTGCTTGACCCTAACTCACCCCGATATGCAATGTCGGGTTTTCATGATAAGAAGGATGACAATGATAGGCCGCAGCCATAGATGCCCGGCATCGCACTAGCCAGCGTCGGCATGACATGGCTGCTGAGCTCTGCAGCAGCCATAGATGCCCGGCATCGCTCCTGTCCACGCTGGCATGACATGGCTGCTTTGCTCTGAGAGAAGGGGAACGCCAAAGGCCGACCGAGTAGGGCGCGTGGGCATGGACGATATGACGGGGATGGTTCGACGGGATCACCAATCACACCCGCCATGTGTTGAGATTCCTTGAAAGTATCGAGCCTATATATAATAAGGTGCGCCCGTTGATGTATCCCAGAAAACTGGACGGAAGCACCTGAAACCATCCTCCTGACCCTGCCAAAACCTTCTATATTAATACCCAGAAACACCCTCTTTTTGACGAATTTGCCTTGTAAAATTCTAGAATTACGAAAAAAGCAGCGTTTTTATATCCCTGTGAATCAGCGGTATAAAAAATAAATGAAAAATAATTGAAAAAAGTGCTTGCCAGTTCGGGAAAAGGTAGTA
>CAMHRP010000064.1:0-17548 GCA_946187645.1 uncultured Bacteroidales bacterium
ACGATGATACTGCGGGAGACCGTGGGAAAGTAGTTCGCCGCCCACCCACAACGGAGACCCCGTCAGCATGCAGCTGGCGGGGTTTTCTGTTTTTAGTCGGTTAGGTTGTCTGATGATTGGTTTTGGCCGAAGAAATGAAAAAAAACAACACTTTTTGTTGCTTTTTTTCCTTTTTCCCTTTATCTTTGAAGCCTCAAAAGTCGTTAAAACATGATCATGAAAGTTTACCATATTATTCACTAAAAACCTTACCGTTATGAAAAACAAAGTTTTACAATTGTTGATGCTCTTCTGCTTTGCCTGTTTTGGCATGGCAAGAGCTACAGTCGTTACGATTGGGACGGGTACCAACACCGGTCAAAACTCGTTGCCAGTTAAAACGGATTGGAATTACTTCCTGACCCAGCAGATTTTTACTGCCGATGAAGTGGGAATGAGCGGTGCCATTAACGCTATCTCCTTCAATTATACCAACAGTGCTGGAGCCTTTTCCATGTCTGATATCCAGGTGTATATGAAGCATGTCTCCACGACACAGTTCAACAGCAGTAGCGACATGGTTATGGTCGGTCCGAGCGACAAAGTGTTTGAAGGTACCTTCTCAGCTTCAGGGGCTGGCTGGGTGACCGTTAACCTTGATACCCCGTTCATCTACGACGGCAACAACAACCTGCTGATATGCTTTTACACCCCTGTTGCCAATTTCGTGGGTAGTTATGGCAATATGTTCTATTATACGAACACCTATACGAACACCGAAGAAAATATATATTCTAGTATGGCGTTATATTCCAGCAGTTACATTGACTTTACCAATATAGACTATGATTTTGTGGCTTGGGCTAATTATAATTTCCGCGCCAACATCCAAATCGACATCACCCCGATTATGTCCATTCCATTCACTGAGAACTTTACCACATCTTCCCCCCCCGGCAATTGGACCAGATACAGAGGTTGGCTGAACCATATCATGAATGGCACAGCTTCGTTAACCACGTACACGGGAGACCAAGGTTGGCGATTCGGTACCGCCAATGGCGTGTTTAATAACCATGCCCGAATCAACATTTGGAGCAATGTTATCAATTATTGGCTGCTCACACCTATAGTGGCCATGCAAAACAACTGCCAACTTACCTTCGAATTGGCTCTGACCAAGTACTATGGCACCTTGCAGCCCGCCGTTTCGGGAGAGCAGCCCGACGACCGATTCGTCGTCTTGGCCTCGACCGACTATGGCAGCACCTGGACCATCCTCCGCGAATGGAACAACACGGGCTCTTCCTACGTGTATGATAACATTCTTCCCGCGGGGGAAGATGTTGCCATCGACCTTTCCGCTTATCAAGGCACCAACCTCATGATTGCCTTCTATGGTGAGAGTAAGGTAGCAAACAATGGCGACAACAACTTGCATATAGATAATGTGAGCATCGATTATATCCCCACCTGCCAGAAACCCACCAACTTCCATGTGTCGGACATCGCCGAGCGTTCCGTCGTTCTCACTTGGGATGCTCCTGCCGACCAAAACCATTGGGAAGTGGGCTACAAGACCGATAACGATCCGTATTATATGTGGTGGACGGAACCCATAGAGACCCCCTATCTGTTTAGTGGTCATCCCAACAATCCTCTGCAGCCTGAAACCCATTATACTGTAAAGATTCGTCCTATATGCGGTACCACATACGGAAGCTTTAGCAAAGAGATTGATTTCACTACGCTTGAGGCCTGTCCCGTGCCCACCAATTTGACCATCACCAACGTTACGCCACATGGCGTTACAGCCGTATTCGAGCCAGGTTCACCGACGCAAACCCTTTGGTCCTTTAATTATACTACTACTAATGTGCCGCCCACCTATGCCAATGGTACAACATTTAGCCATACTATTAACTATCCTGAATATTGGGAGACGTTCCAATCCAATACCCATTATTATCTTTGGGTTGGCATTGAATGTCCGGAGGATAATAATAACTACCATTGGGGAGAGCCTGCTGAATTCACTACGCCTGAGGCCTGCCCAGCGGTGGATGTGTCGCATGAGGTGGAAATTGAGGATGTACAACCCCATTCTGTATCTTTGAGCTGGGAGGCTTACCAAGGCATGGCTACCCAATGGCAGGTGTATCACAACTTACATCCATATCTACCCAACGACGAAAACTATATCAATGAAGTTGCAATAGTGACCGATGAACCATACGTCACCATCAATGGCTTGCTTGGCGACTACGACTACCACTTCTGGATCCGCAGCTATTGCGGCGAATGGCATAATGAGCCCGAATGGAGCAGCTGGAGCGACATGATTACTGCTCACACCTTGGTGTCGTGCCCGGCGCCCACCAACTTGGTAGCCCGCACTACAGCCAACTCCGCCACCATCACTTGGACACCTGGCCAACCTGACCAGCACTTATGGACCGTGGAAATCACGAGCGAAGATTGGGGCGACTATCCGCCTACTTTCGAAGTGGACGTGCCTTACATCACCTTCGATGAAGAATTCCTTGACGGAATGATTGACGATGGCGATTGTTACGAAAAGAGTTTCACTGTCTCCGTTCGTGCCGAATGCGGCGGGGAAGACGGCTCAAGCGAATATGCAGAACTTGAATTCATCGTCACCGACAGACAATTCTTCACCGTGTATGACGGAGAAGATGTCAACAACCGCATCCCTGCTTATATCTACTATTTCGACGACTTTACGAAAAGCCAGTTCGTCATCCCCGCCGAGGACTTGACGGAGATGATTGGCACGCCCATCAGCAGCATGACATTCTACACCGAAGACCTTGATACGTATGATTACACTACTCTAAGTCCTGCAAATGTTTTCTTGCTTGAAGTGGATTACACCGAGATTAGCGAATTTGAACCGAGCGGTCAGAACGTTTACACTGGCTATTTCCATATCGAAAAAAGAAATGGGCATTATGAGCTCACAATCAACTTCAGCACGCCCTACATCTACCAAGGCGGCAATCTTTTGGTGGGCATAGAGAACACCGTTGACAACGGATACAAGAACATTTACTTCTATGGCCAAACGGTCAACGGGGCATCCATTTCTGGCTCAAATGGCAGCAGCACGGGAACCATCCCCGCCGAACAGCAAAACTTCATCCCCAAGACCACCTTTGGATTCCTTCCCACTTGTGAGCCGAAGAGCTTGCCCTACAGCTATGGCTTTGAAGACGACTCTGAACTCGACTGCTGGACGATGCTGGATTGCCATTACGCTTCAGGTATCAGCAGCAATGCCCATTACGAAGGCGGTTATGGCTTCGAGTTCCATTGGAATACCACCCCTCCACAATACCTCATCTCACCTCAGTTTGAGGGAACCACGGGCATGAACGTGTCGTTCTCCTACAAGAATTATTCTGACACCTATCCTGAGACTTTCCAAGTGGGTTACTCCACAACTACAAAATCGCCCAATGCCTTCATTTGGGGCGATGAGGTGACCGCCTATGGCCAAACTTGGCATCTTTATGAAGCATTCTACCCCATAGGTACCAAATATGTCGCCGTCAAACTCACTTCAGACGACATGTATTTTCTTTATCTCGATAACTTCAACTTCGAACCGGCCCTTTGTATGGATGAAGACCAGTGTGAGCTCACCTTCACACTCCACGATAGCTGGGGTGATGGTTGGAACGGCGCGGCCATCAATGTGAGGGATGTCGCGACTAACGAGCTTTTGGCCTCAGTGACGGCACCAAGCCATGGCGGTGGCAACCATGCCTCCATCGACTACTATTCACTCTTCGCTTGCGACGGTCGCGAACTCCGTTTCGAATGGGTGAATGGCGAATATGATAATGAATGTGGATATTCTATCGCCGACCTCAATGGAAACATTGTCTTATCTGGTGGTTCAAGTGAGTTGAGTGAACCATTCTATTACACGACGAACTGCACGAAACAGTACATCTTCATTGTCAACGGCAACTGGAACAATGGCGGCAACTGGAATTACGCCGAAGTGCCCGATGAAGGCAGCGACGTCATCATCCGCGCCGATGCCGTCATTCCTGCAGGTTATACTGCATATGCTTATGATGTTGTCATTGATGGTGGCAGCATCACCATTGAAGATGGCGGCCAACTCTGGCATCGTACGAATGGCCTTGAGGTCACCATGAAGAAAAACATCGTAGGTTACGGCGATACGAACAACCAGAACCACTATTACCTGCTGGCCCACCCATTCAATGAGAACATACCTGTACCTGAAGAAATGAAAGCTTCAGGCTGCGACCTGTATAAGTTCAACGAATTAGAACCGGAAGCCGAATGGCGCAACAACAGGCAAGAACCTATCAACGAGCTACGACAGCTTTCTGGCTATCTTTTTGCCAGCCCCATTGATATGGAGCTGTCGTTCACGGGCAGCACAATGAAATCAGGTTCTTATTATCTCCCCGAAGTGGAGTATTATGAGGATCCAAATAGCAACTTCAACGGATGGGCTCTCTGGGGTAATTTCCTCACCTGCAACATTTATGTCTACACCAAAGACGATGAAGGTGAATATGTACCGATGGATGTCATGGTTTACAACGAAGCGGGTGAAAAGGTGATGCTGTCGGCTGGCCCCATCCCACCGATGAGTGCTTACTTCCTAAAGCTGACGCAGTCGATGACGGTTTATTTCCTTTACTATCGTGTCAAGCCAGAAGGAGTCATCAATAGCCTTTTTACCGTGAATAGCAATGGCGACCAAGTGCGGTTCTCGCAAGGCAACCTGCAATACATCGGTAGTGCCAGCACGCCTTACTGGAAGTTTGCCGACAACCAGTGGGAGATCCTTGGCGACAATGGCCAAGGCAGTACGAGCCAAAACGTCGATCGCGACCTCTTTGGTTGGGGCACGAGTGGCTACAATCACGGTTCCGTTTGTTACCAACCTTGGAGCACGAGTGAAGTTTATGCAGACTATAGGCCCTATGGTAGTACTACTACCAATCTCTATGACGAGACAGGAAAAGCCGAATGGGGCTACAACGCCATCAGCAACGGCGGCAATACGGAGCATCTCGGTTGGCGCACAATGACTCGGTCAGAGTGGGGCTATGTCTTCAACCAACGGACAACGCCCTCAGGCATTCGTTATGCCAAGGCCATTGTGAACGGCGTGAAAGGCATGGTCTTGCTTCCCGATGATTGGAATGCCAGTTATTATAGCCTAAACGCTACAAACACGCCCGATGTCAATTTCACTAGCAACACGATATCTGCTTCACAATGGAGCATTTTGGAGGAGCATGGTGCAGTCTTCCTCCCCGAATCGGGCTGGCGTTCTGGCACTGACTTAAACAATTTAACCAGTTACGGTACCTACTGGTCATCGCAAGAAGGCAACAATACCCATGCAGGTTGCATCAACTTCAATGATACTTACTTTAGCCCAACGGATACTGGTGAGAGGTTTAGAGGTTTTAGCGTACGCCTTGTGTTTCCTACAAGATAGTAGGTATAAAGGCCATAACGGACGCCTTGTTATACCTGTTTGAAATGATTTTTGAATAGTCTTAAAACTAAATGTGAAAAGCCAACCATTTTCCAACCGAAAATGGTTGGCTTTGTTTTTTTTCCTATCTTTGCCCGTTTTTACGAAGCAAATCATTCTCACTATGATAGACATCAAGTTTTTAGTCAAGAACCCCGACGTGGTCAGGGAAAACATCAAGAAGAAATACCAGGATAACAAACTGCCTCTCGTCGATGAGGCCATCAACTTGTACACCCAATATTGCGACTGCCAGCAACGTGCCGACGATCTTCGCTCGCAGCGCAACTCCATCTCCAAAGAGATTGGCATTCTCTTCAAAAACAAAGAAGTAGAGAAGGCTAACGAAATGAAGAAACTCGTGGAAGCCAATGCCCAAGAGCTGGAACAACTTGGCAAGCAGCAGACTTCGCTGATGGAGCAACTCACCAAGGTGATGTACGCCATCCCGAACATTATCGCTCCTGAGGTGCCGATAGGGAAGGACGATACCTTCAACGTTGAGAAGGAACGTTTTGGCGAACCTGTGGTGCCCGACTTCGAAGTGCCTTACCATGCCGACATCATGGCCAAGTTTAATGGTCTTGATTTGGATTCGGCTCACCGTGTGGCTGGCAACGGCTTCTATTACCTGATGGGTGACATCGCCCGTCTGCATTCCGCCGTCATCACCTACGCTCGCGACTTTATGATCGACCGTGGCTTCACCTATTGCATTCCTCCTTTCATGGTGCGCAGCGAGATTGTCTCCGGCGTGATGAGTTTTGCTGAAATGGATGCCATGATGTACAAGATTGAAGGCGAAGACCTTTATCTCATCGGTACCAGCGAACACTCGATGATCGGTAAGTTCATCGACCAAATCGTTCCTGAAGAAAGCCTCCCGCTGACCTTGACCAGTTACTCGCCCTGCTTCCGCAAGGAGAAAGGTGCCCATGGTATCGAGGAACGCGGTGTGTATCGTATCCACCAGTTCGAGAAACAGGAGATGGTGGTGCTCTGCAAAGAAGAGGATGCCGACTACTGGTACGAGCAAATGTGGAAGAATACCGTCGACCTGTTCCGCTCCATGGACATTCCTGTACGTACATTGGAATGCTGTTCGGGCGACTTGGCTGACCTGAAGGTGAAATCACTCGACGTGGAGGCATGGTCACCGCGTCAGAAGAAGTATTTTGAAGTGGGTAGTTGCTCTTATCTCGGCGATGCCCAGGCACGTAGACTGAAAATCAGAATCAAGGGAAAGAACGGTAACTATTTTGCTCACACTTTGAACAATACGGTTGTTGCCCCGCCACGTATGTTGATAGCCTTCCTGGAGAACAACCTCCGCGCCGACGGAAGCGTGGCCATCCCGAAAGCCCTGCAACCCTATATGGGCGGAAAAACTGAAATAAGATGACTGTGGCTTATGGCCTATGACCATGACCAATTCAACCTAAAGCTGAAACTTCAGCGTTCCCGTGTAATTGGTCATAGTCATGGTCAATGGTCATAGTAAAAAAGATAAACTATGGATATATCAATCGTCGTACCGTTGCTGAATGAGGCTGAGTCGTTGCCCGAATTGGAGGCGTGGATTCGTCGCGTTATGGACGAACATGGCTTCTCCTACGAAATCGTCTTCGTCGATGATGGCTCCACCGACAATTCTTGGGCTATCATCCAACAGCTTTCTGAAGCCAATCCGAACGTGAAAGCCCTTCGTTTCAGAAGAAACTATGGTAAGTCACCGGCTTTGAATGAAGGCTTTAAGGTGGTGAAAGGTGACGTGGTGATTACCATGGACGCCGACCTTCAAGACAGCCCCGATGAAATCCCCGAGCTTTACAAGATGATTAAGGAGGATGGTTATGATCTCGTATCAGGTTGGAAGAAGGTGCGTTATGACTCAAAGATTGCAAAAAACATACCCTCCAAGTTTTTCAACTGGACTACGCGTAGGATGTCGGGCATCAAGCTACACGACTTCAATTGTGGCTTGAAAGCCTATCGCAATGAAGTGGTGAAGAACATCCAGGTTTACGGCGAGATGCATCGTTACATCCCTGTCATTGCTAAGATGAACGGATTCACCCACATAGGGGAAAAGGTGGTACACCATCAGAAGCGGAAATATGGCAGCAGCAAGTTTGGCATGAGCCGATTTATTCGTGGTTATCTCGACCTACTGACCATCAATTTCATCTCGAAGTTCAGCAACCGCCCGATGCATTTCTTCGGCATGTTGGGCTCGATTACTTTCCTTGCTGGATTCATCATCGCGGTATATCTGGCTTGTTCACGCTTGTTTTTCCATGTTTATGGAATGACGCGCCGCCCCTTGTTCTATTTCGCACTCTTGGCCATCGTCTTGGGCGTTCAGCTCTTCTCAACGGGTTTCTTGGCTGAGATGATAACTTCAACACAACGCAACAAGCGAGTGTATTCCATTTCGGAGCGTATCAACGCCTAAGCAAAAAAAGACCAACCCTCTATGTCATTCCCTTGGGAATCTATAGAGGGTTGGTCTTTTTTATTTGCAGACAATCAATACAATTCGTCGAAGCCGCCGTCGATGCTTTCGTCGAAGCTGTCGCCAAACTCATCGTTGAATTCTTCTTCGTCGAATTCGTCTTCAAACTCGTCAAATGGCGAGTCGTCAGCAAAGTCATTGTTCTCCCAGTCGAAGTCGCGTTCCAGTTTCGACTCGTCAAACTCATCTTCTTCATCGTGACCGCTGATAAAATCGTCAATTTCATCATCGCTCATTTTGTCAAAATTGACATCCAACAGGGCCGAGTCGTTGATGGCACGGTTCATTGACTTCAATTCACGCATCACGGAAGGCGAGACGTAGAACTCGTCAATGTTTTCTTCACAGTATTTCAAGTATTTGGGGTCTTTCTCATACACTTCGGCGATGGTCATGCCTTCATATTTTCCGAAGGTGAAAACAGAATCAATGTCATAGAATTTCATATTATTTTCCTTTCTTTTTTGTCAGTTTATAATGTCTTTTTCAGTCCGCAAATATCATGCATTTTTCTGTTTGTTGCAATAAAAAATCACTTTTTAAACGCAAAAAACACGGCGAGGATGATGAAGATGAACGAAATGATGTGGTTAAGACGGAAGGTCTCGGTCTTGAACACCGTGATGACAATAATGGTGAAAACAGTGAGTGAGACGGCTTCCTGAATGACTTTCAGCTGGATGAGGTTGAATGGCCCTCCATTGATGACCGATCCGATGCGGTTGGCGGGAATCATGAAAGAATACTCGAACAGGGCTACACCCCACGACATCAGGATGACGAGAAAGAGCGGCCAATCCTTGGAACTGGGGACGATTTCGAGCAGTTTCAATTGTCCGTACCATGCAAAAGTCATGAAGATATTGGAAACAATGAGCAAAAGGATGGTGTAGATACCTTTCATTATATATGTATTTTTAACGGGCTGCAAAAGTACGGGAATTTCTTTCAAGTCCGACATTTATTCCTATTTTTGCACAACCAAATTTTGAACATCATGAATGCAACCATTATACTTGCTGTTTTTGTTTTGTACACTGTCCTTTTGTTTGTGATTTCGCACTTTACGGCACGGAAGTCCGACAACAACGCATTTTTCCGGGGCAATAAAAACTCGCCTTGGTTTGTGGTGGCCTACGGCATGATTGGCGCCTCTTTGTCGGGCGTGACTTTCATGTCGGTGCCAGGGGGGGTGTATACGGGGCAGTTTACCTATATGCCCTTGGTCTTTGGCTATGTGCTTGGCTATGCAGCGATTGCGCTTGTGTTGTTGCCGCTATACTACCGACTTAACCTGACTTCCATTTACACCTATTTAAATATGCGTTTCGGGCCGAGGTCGGAAAAGACGGGTGCGGCATTTTTCATCTTGTCGCGGCTGTTGGGCTCCGCTTTACGCATGTATCTTGTTGTCTTTGTGCTATATGAGTTCGTCTTCAAGGACTGGGGTATTCCATTTTGGGTGCCTGCGGTCATCTTCATAGCCATTATTCTGCTCTACACCTTCAAAGGTGGTATCAAGACGGTGGTTTGGACGGATACCTTGCAGACGACATTTTTGCTGCTTGCAGCCTTTTTGACGGCTTTCTTTATCTTGCGAAACCTCCACATTTCGTTGGGCGACTTGCTGAAATCGGCCTCCGAAAAAGGCTACACCAAGATGTTTGAGACTGATTGGACACACAATAAGTTCTGGGTGAAGCAGCTGTTGAGCGGTATGTTCATCACCATCACGATGACGGGTCTCGATCAAGATATGATGCAGAAGAACTTGACTTGCAGGAACTTGCGTGATGCTCAAAAGAACGTGATGACATCGAGCCTGTTGTTTGTAGTGGTCAATGCCTTGTTCCTCTGCTTAGGCGCGGCATTGATTTATTACGCTCAAGCTACTGGATTCCAACTCCCTGTCAATGAGGCGGGTGTGGTGGTCAACGACAAGATCTTCCCCTCAGTGGCATTCTCATTGAGCAAGTTTACGGCTGTCGTATTTGTCATTGGCCTCGTTGCGGCGGGCTATTCCAGTGCCGATGGTACTTTGACGGCATTGACGACCACCTTCTGCTTCGATTTCATGCATTTCGACAAGAAACAACTTACGGAAGCGCAAATCACCAAATACCGCAAATGGATTCACGTGGCCTTTGCCATGCTTTACTTGTTGGTTATCATTGCGTTCCGACCTTTCCATAACGAGTCGTTGATTGACAAAGTGTTCGACATAGCGGGTTACACCTACGGACCTCTGTTAGGCTTGTACACGTTTGGATTGTTCGTCAAAGACAGGAAGGTCGTCGATAAAGCAGTGCCATGGATTGCAATTGCTTCACCAGTCATCAGTTATCTCTTGAAGATGTATTCCCCGCAATTGTTTGGAGGCTATAAGATTGGTTTTGAGATATTGATTATCAATGGTTTGTTGACATTCTTGGCTTTGTTGGCCTTTAGCAAAAAGGAAAAAACAGGCATAAAAACCTTTTGATAAACAAAAAAAGTGTATTTTTGAAAACTGAATTATAAACAATTTGAAAATGAATAGATTTGTCGCTAAAACCGCTTTTGCCCTAATGGCCATCGTTTTGATGATAGGTCAAGTACAGGCACAATTCACAACAACTTTTGCCAAGAACATCAATCCGGGACAGCAAAACGGGCTTTATTACGCTTTGCCTCAGACCATGTTGAAAATCGATTTCGTCATTGAGGAGACTCAACTTGAAAAGGGGCCACTCAGCGACTATGCCCACAATTATTTGGACATGTTGGATCCGGTGGAATACAAGTCTATGGAATATAAACTATTGGCTGTGAAGATGACAACTGTTGCCACTCCCGATCCCAATGCCTTGTTTTTCGTTACCTTAAACAGTGTGCGCGGTGGAAGCAACATACAGCTTGATATCATGCCCAATGGTATCATTCGGAGTATAGGCATGAGCTCTCTTGGTGGAGAGGAAAAAATCGTTGAATCCTCGGAACTCGTTGAAAACGAAGTGATAGGTGAAGTTGCTACAGATGCAGGTTTTCTTGGGTTGATGTCAGCTGGGAAAACCAATGCCCAATTGGCAAAGGAAGCCGCCGACAAGATTGAGGAAATCCGCAAGGCGAAGTTCTATCTGATTTCGGGTGACGTTGAGATGGCTTCGAATCCTGAAACCTTCAATGCGATGTATCAGAAGCTGGATGCCATGGAAAAGGAATACATGAGTCTGCTCATCGGCAACCGTGTTTCAAAAAAAGTGGTGAGGACGGTATATGTGGTTCCTAATAAGGAAGTTACTACTCAAACTGTTGCAAAATTCTCTGAAACAGATGGCTTGACGGTGGGAACGGAAGGCTCTGGAAAAATGATTACTGTTCAGACCTTGTCGATGAATACAACTGCGGCTATCAATGCACCAAGCCAGTCGGCAGTGGAATCGATGAATTATGAGAACAAGGTATTCTACCGTGTTCCAGAGATGGCAAATGTGAAAGTGATGCTTGATGGAAAGACTTTGGTCGAAGATAGGTTGATTGTCAATCAGTTGGGTGCATTGCTGATGGCGCCAATGCAAAACACCTTGTTGAAGTATGACACGAAGACAGGTCAGATTGTCAATTTGAGACTGTAAAGTTAAGGCACCGCAAGGTGCCTTTCTTGTTATAGGGCTTCCTTGATGCTCACCAATTGCTTCAGTAAGCCTTCGGCCAGGTCGAGACGGAGCATGTTTGCACCGTCAGACTTGGCTTTGGCTGGGTCAGGGTGGGTTTCCATGAAGATGCCGTCGACGCCTGCAGCAATGCCGGCCTTGGCGATAAGGCCGATAAGTTCGGGCCGACCGCCAGTTACACCACTGCTTTGGTTGGGCTGTTGAAGCGAATGAGTCACATCCAAGATGACGGGTACGTCAAACTTTTGCATGGCAGCGATATTGCGATAATCCACCACCAGATCTTGGTAGCCGAACATGGAACCACGCTCCGTCAACATCACCTTGTCATTGCCAGATTGCCTGACTTTCTCGACCGCAAAGCCCATGGCCTCACCTGATAGGAATTGTCCCTTCTTGATGTTGACGGTCTTGCCCGTCTTGGCAGCGGCCACAAGGAGGTCGGTCTGACGACAGAGGAAAGCAGGGATTTGCAGTATATCCACATATTCGGCAGCCATGGCAGCTTCTTCGGATGAATGGATGTCGGTCACTACTGGGACTTCAAAGGTTTGGGCAACTTTTTGCAGCACTTTCAATGCTTTTTCGTCACCAATGCCTGTGAATGAGTCCAAACGTGAACGATTGGCTTTGCGGTATGAGCCTTTGAAAACCAATGGAATATCCAATTCTTGGCAAATGTTTTTCAAGGTCTCGGCAATGAAAAGGGGAGAGGTCTCGTCCTCAATCACGCACGGGCCAGCCAAAAGGAAGAAACGGTCGGGACGGAGGCTTTTCAGGAAGTCGTATTTCGTTTTGTCCATAGTGGATATTTTTTGCAAAGGTAGTATTTTTTGAGCAATCCTTTTAGGATTAGTGTTTTTTAGTATTTTTGCAACATGTTGAATTGACAACTGATAGTTTATGCAACGATATTCAAATCAGAGAATTGTCTATCTTGATTTGCTACGAGTAATAGCTACTTTCATTGTAATATTCAGACATGTGTGTTCTATTGAATTTTACCATTCCCCTCTTTCTTTAGATTGGTGTATTGCAAGCATCTATAATTTTTTGGTTCCAAAAGCAGCTCCGATATTTGTTATGATTAGTGGGGCATTATTGCTTAATCCATACAAGGAGGTAACATATAGGGATATTCTCAAAAAACGTATTCCTCGCCTCCTTTTGGTGTATGTGTTTTGGGCTTTGTTGTATGTCTTGTATGGCTTTGCTTTGAGAGGCTTTAACGAGTTTACTCTATGGCGATTGTTTAGACGGGCAATTGTGATTCCTTGTGTTCATCTATGGTTTCTGCCAATGCTGATGGGCGTGTATCTTTTAACCCCAATGCTTCGTAAAACTGCCAAAGATAACAAACTGTTACATTATGTTTTGATAATATGGATAGTTTATGTTTTTGTTAGTTTCTTTCAGTTTGTAGAAACTTTTCAATTGGTGAGGCATTTCTATTCACTTTTCAACATGAATATCATTGTCGGTTTTTCTGGGTATTTTCTTCTTGGATATTTCCTTTCCCGGCAAGATTTCTCAAAAAGGCAGAGAATTTGGTTTTATCTATTGGGAATAGCAGGAGCTTCAGTTATCATTTTTGCAACTTTTCATATTGCTGTTTCAACAGGAGAAGCAAACGAACGCTATTTCACCAATCTGAGTATTCAAGTGGTGGCGATGGCAACCGCTCTTTTTGTATTGGTGAAAGAATTGGCTCCAAAGTGTGGAACACAAACATTGAAATTTGTTGATTTTGTGAGGAAAGATTTGTTTGGGATATATTTGACACACATGCTGTGGGTCCCTATTGTTAATACGACCACGTTGCGTCATTGTTGTAGTGAGGTAATAACTTTACCACTAATTGCAATAATAATATTTTTGCTTAGTTTATTCACAACCAAATTGATTCGATTGGTTCCTGGATTAAGGAAAGTGGTAGAATGAGCATCTATTTGTTCTTGAATCTCGGATGATACGTAGTCAAAGTGTCGCGAAGCAACTCGTCGGAAATATGCGTATAGATTTCCGTCGTGCTTACGCTGGCATGGCCAAGCATCTGTTGGACAGCGAGCAAGTTGGCACCTCCTTCGAGTAAATGCGTTGCGAAGCTATGCCTAAAAGTGTGTGGACTGATAACTTTATTAATGTCGTTCTTTTCAGCTAGCTCCTTCACGATTAAGAAAACCATCTGACGTGTGAGGCCTGTGCCACGGCTGTTAAGGAAAACTGTGTCGGTGTATTTAGGCTTCGGTGTGATATGTAGCCTTGCTCCTTCGATGTATTGGTAGAGGATTTTCAAGCTGCTTTCTCCTATGGGCACGAGTCTTTCCTTGCTGCCCTTGCCTAAGATGCGCAGGAAACCATCCTCTTTGTAAATATCGCTTATATGTAAGTTGATTAGTTCCGACACTCGCAGGCCGCAGCCGTACATTACCTCTATCATAGCTTTGTTGCGATGACCAGTTGGCTGGCTTAAGTCAATGCTGTCAATCATTTTCTGGATTTCCTCGAAACTTAACACCTCGGGGAGATGCCGTCCCATGGTGGGAGAGGAAATGAGCAGGGTAGGGTCTTTTTCGGTAATTCCCTCTTGGATCAGATAGCGCCAAAAAGACTTGAGTCCCGATAAGATGCGGGATTGTGAGGTGGCGCCAATGTTGAGGTCGAAAAGGTAGGCGAAGAAGTTTTCTATGGTGTCTTGTGTGATGGTATGAATGTCGGTTGATGCCTTCTCAGCTTCAAGGTACTGTAGAAACAGGTTGACGTCATGGCAATAGGCTTCCACACTGTTGTCGGATAAGGAAAGTTCCAACCGTAGGTAGTCGGCAAAGTGTTTGATGAGGTTGGGACTAATATTGACAGGTGTTTTGTCCATCGGTTTGTTTTTGCAAAGGTACATAAAAATCTGTCATTGACAATTGGTAGTCTTTGGAGAAATTGTATCTTTGCCGATTAGTAAATCCTATGCGAAATGAAAAAAGAGTTCAACGTCACGGGCAGCTGCAACCCTGAGTGGCATTATATGGTTGATACGGCAAAGCGATTTGAAGCTGTTGAAAACTTGATTGACTCGGGCAAGTATTTCACCATCAACAGGGCGCGGCAGTATGGGAAGACGACTTTGTTGGACATGATTTGGCGGAAGATGTCAAACAGATATCTTGTCATTGATACGAGTTTTGAAGGCGTGGGCGACAGTGCGTTTGAAAACGAATCCTCTTTTGCTCATTTATTCGTTTCCTTGGTAAAATCAGTTCTCAAATACAATAATGACGACAACCAATTGCTATCGGTTTTGAATGGCAAAGATCCTTCCAGTATGGACGATTTGTCCAATTTGATAACCGTTTTCTGCCAAGCATCTCCGAAGCCTGTTTTGCTGTTGATTGATGAGGTTGATAAAAGCAGCGATAACCAACTTTTCCTGAGTTTTATCGGGATGTTGCGTGAACTTTACCTTCAAAGGACCCGACGTGGCATGAAATCCACTTTCCACAGCGTTGTCTTGGCTGGTGTTTACGACATAAAGAATCTCAAGCTGAAACTGCGTCCCGATGAGGAAAAGAAATACAATTCGCCATGGAACATCGCTGCCGATTTTAATGTCGATATGACTTTTCACCCTGAGGAAATCGCACAGATGCTTGGTGACTATGAGAACGATGAACACACGGGCATGGACATCCAGTCTATCAGCGAGGAGATTTACAAATATACTAATGGATACCCTTTTCTTGTAAGCTACATCTGCAAGATAATTGATGAGCAGTTTGAGAAGAATTGGACACCTGAAAGTGTTGTCAGGGCTGTCAAGCTGATTGTTCAAGGCGGTAGCACTTTGATGGATGACCTGTCAAAAAATCTTGAACATTATCCGGATTTTCGCGAGTTCATGTTCCAAGTGGCTGTCAACAGCGAGGATTATGCCTACACATTGATGAATCCGATGGTCAGCATGGGAAACATGTTCTCCTACATTCGAAACAGGAATGGTCGGGTAGCCATCCATAACTTGGTTTTTGAAGAGGCATTATATCTTTATTACACAGTTGATTATAGCATCAAAAACTCTGCAAGGCTGTCGCCGTTCATAACGAATTACATTGTGAATGGCAAACTCCACATGGAGCATGTGGTCACGCGGTTCCGTGACCTCATGCATGAGGAGTATCGTGACAGCACAGTCCCGTTCTTGGAAAGGGAAGGCCGTTTGCTATTCCTCACCTTCCTCAAGCCCATAATTAATGGCACTGGCTTCTACTATGTGGAGCCGCAGACCCGAGACAACCGTCGCATGGACTTGGTGGTAACCTACGATAAGCAGGAGTTCATCGTGGAGCTAAAGATTTGGCGTGGCGACAAGTATGAGAAGAAAGGCCGCGATCAACTTTCCGAATATCTCGCCATTCGCGGCATGGACGAAGGCTACCTTGTCACGTTTGATTTCTCGAAAGACAGGAAGGATGCCGAGCCGCAATGGATTGAGTGGAACGGGAAACGGATTTTCGAGGTGATTATTTAACCAAATAAAAGTTGCGCCCGACACGGATTAGGGAATCAAACCATGAAAAACGCCAAATCAAATCTACTATTTGCGGCAGTTGTGGCATGCATGATGCTCACTGGCTGCTTGAACAACCAAGAAAACAACAAAGAAACGACCACTTCCAATGTGGTCTCCTTTGACGAAGTGTTGGCAACCCGTAGAAGCGTTCGCAGTTACGATTCCACCAAGACCATCAGCGAAGCTGAGGTACGCGAGCTGCTTATCGCCACCCAGGAAGCACCTTCTTGGGCCAACATGCAACCTTCAAAATACTATGTGGCCATGAGTCCAGAGAAAATCGAGGCGGTGGCCAATCTTGTAGGCGAGCGCAACAAGCAGAACATCGCTGGTGCCCCCGTGCTGATTGTCTCCACTTACGAGAAAGGCAAGTCGGGCTTCTTCCGTGGTGAACAGACCAACGAGGTGGGCGACGGCTGGGGTGCCTACGACAACGGCCTTAGCAATGCCTACTTTATCTTGAAGGCCCGCGCCAAAGGCTTCGACACACTCATCATGGGTATGCGCGATTCCGATGCCCTTCGCACGCTGTTCAACATCCCTGAAAACGAAGCGATTATGGCGGTCATCTCGTTGGGCTACAGGTCGGGCGAGCCTCGCCAACCTGAGCATAGGCCGCTGGAGGAGGTGGCATTGTTTTTCTGACAGGTTAAACTCATAAATACGAAACGGGACGCAAGGCTCAATGTCTCGCGTCCCGTGTCATATTGTCTCGTGTCCTTTTAATCCAAAGTATGGATAACAAGGCCAGAGCGCAATTTAGGCTCAAACCAAGTGGTCTTGGGAGGCATGATGTTGCCGGTGTCGGCGATGTCGATGATTTGCTTCATGCTCACTGGATAGAGCGCGAAGGCGACTTTCATCTCACCGCTGTCGACACGACGCTTCAGCTCGCCGAGGCCACGGATACCACCAACGAAGTCGATGCGCTTGTCGGTGCGGAGGTCCTTGATGCCTAAGATCTTGTCGAGGACAAGGTTGCTGAGGATGGTGACGTCCAACACACCGATCGGGTCGCTGTCGTTGTAGGTGCCGGGTTTGGCGGTCAGGCTGTACCACACGCCCTCAATGTACATCGAGAAGTTGTGGAGCTTGTTGGGCTTGTACTCGGTGCTGCACTCGCAGTGGCAGGGGAACTCACAGTTGCACTTGCCGCCGTCCTTGGTGCAGTCGCACTTGCACTCGATGTCGAAGTTCTCTTGCAGGGCCTTGAAGAAGTCCTTGGTGCTGAGGCCGTTGAGGTCTTTCACGACGCGGTTGTAGTCGATGACGTTCAGCTGGTT
>CAMHRP010000065.1:0-16514 GCA_946187645.1 uncultured Bacteroidales bacterium
TCAAATCCTGTTCATAACGCGCTAATTTCCCCTAATTTTAGTGCGTTTGCCCTGTTTTTCCTACCTTTGCACCCATTAAGAATTACACTTCATGTTCTGGCCCGACCTACTCTCCAACAAGCGTTACGCACAGCCGCACAAAAGCCCCGACATCCGGAGCTCGTTCCAGCGCGACTACGACCGCATCATCTTCAGCAGCCCCTTCCGCAGACTGCAAAACAAAACGCAGGTATTTCCCTTACCTGGCGCACAGATGGTCCACAACCGCCTGACCCACAGCCTCGAAGTGGCCAGTGTCGGACGCTCCATCGCTTGCCGAACCGTGGAGAAACTGGCGAACAAGCATCACGAGCTGAAAGAACGCCAGTCCGACATCGAGACCATCGTGGCTTCGGCTTGCTTGGCGCATGACCTCGGCAACCCGCCTTTCGGCCACTCGGGCGAGGATACCATCAGCAGCTTCTTCAAAGATGGCAAGGGCAAGGAGCTGGAAAAGCTTGTAAAACCTGAGCAATGGAGCGACCTCATCGCCTTTGAAGGCAATGCCAACGCCTTCCGCCAACTGACGCACCAGTTCACAGGCCGTCGGGCAGGAGGCTTCTCGCTGACTTCTGCCACCTTGGCTACTTTACTGAAATACCCCTACCCTTCCTTCAACAAAGGCAACCGCAAGAAATACAATGTCTTCTATTCTGAGATTCCCGCCTTCGAAGAGGTCGTCAACGAATGCGGCATACCGAGAATCGATGACGAGCATTTTGTCTATGCCCGTCACCCATTGTCCTACATGATGGAAGCCTCCGACGACATCTGCTACCTCGTCCTCGACATGGAAGACGCCCACAAACGTGGTATCATCAGCACGGAGGCCATCGAGAGCTGCTTCGTCTCGTTTTTCGACCCGAACAAAGACAAGGCTTTCTACAAGCACAAGGAGGACGTCTACCGCGAAGTGACCGACGTCAACGAACGGATGGCTTTCCTCCGCGCCATGCTCATCAACAAGTTGGTGAACTTAGCCAGCGACATCTTCGTCAAGAACTACGATGCCATCATGGAAGGCCGCTTCGAAAAGAGCTTGATTTCGCATCTGCCTGAGTTTGAGAAAAAAGCGCTGGAGACATGCCGCGACGAATCGGTGAAGCATATCTACCGTCACCCCTCGGTGGTGAAAATCGAACTGACGGGCTTCAATGTCATCGGAACGCTGTTGGAAGACTTCACGGATGCCGTGTTGAATCCCGACACCCCCTACAACAAGAAGCTCCTTTCGCTCATCCCTGAGCAGTTCAAGGTGCAGACCGACGACACCTACACCAAGCTCCAGTCCGTCATCGACTTCATCTCCAACATGACCGACCTCTACGCCGTTCAACTCTACAAAGACCTGAGAGGAATCGACTGATGAAAAGGATTTTAACCATCGTTTGCCTTTTGTTGTGCGGATTGTTTTCATTTGCACAAGTTTCTGATAGTTTGTCAGGCATCATAAGAAGCACAAAGTCTTATCTGATAGCTGATTACAATCCAAAAGACACGGCTTTCCTGAAAGAGAAATGCCGTCAAGCCGGTTTAGACTTGGGCCTTTCCGTATTGGCCAACCGCCTCTCGACCGACAGCAAATACGTCACGCCCAAACCTTCGGAACATATATTAATCCAAGGCGAATTGCATCTCCAACTGTCAATCGACGACGAGCAGACCGAGTTTGCCGTCTACCACTCAGACCTCTTCGACCAGCCTGCCAACATCAACGTATTGCAAATCGGCGAGGAACTCATCACCTATCGCACGACGGAAAGAACCGGCAACATCAATTTGTTTTACGGTTGCGTTAGAGGCGCATTCGGCACAAAGAGATCGGCACACTCGAATAACACTACGGTTTACAAACTCTGGGACACGCCCGAGCGCACCCTCCTTCCCGACCTCGAGTTGCAAGAGAAAATGGCTCAAACCGAAGCCAAAGAACTAGCCAAGACCGATTACCCGCTACTGATTTTCAACGACCTGATAAGCTATTCTTATAATAATCTAGGCGACTTGGCCATAGGACGTTTTCTTGACACGATACATAAATACAATCCCGACAAGCTCCTTCAAGCCGACCTGCTCACCCCTACTTCGTGGCACTACTTGAGCCGTGTCAACGAAAACCAACTCTGGAACGCGTCAATGCGAACTAAAATAGTGGAAACACTGACCGAGAAGCAAGACTTCTATCGAAAGAGACAAATGCCGTGGATGATCGGCAATTTCCAAATCAACCTCGCCGACAAGAACCGCAAAGCCACCACGATGGAGGAAATGGAATGGTTCCTCTCCAAAGCCGCCGCCTTTGATGCAGGTTTCGGCCTCGACTTCAGTGCGGAAACCATGCGGAAACACGGTTTTACGGATGAGATGCTACTCACTATCAACAATTGGGAGACCTTACGTTTTGCCAACGCCTTCAGCGAGGAACAAAAGGAAGCGTTCAAAGACCCATACGGAGACTGGCACATCGAGAAAACGGATGACTCCACCTATTTGCTTTATCCTCAATACATTTCGAGACGCTATTTCTGCAATTTCAAGAAGGACTGTTGGCAATGGAACACACCCTTCACAAGTCCCTTTGCACTCTGCATCACAGTGGAAGGCAAAGGCAGCATCAGTGATGTATATTTGGAGACGCCCAACGACACCTTGCGTTTCCCCTGTACCCTCAAAGCGGGACAATGCCTTATCTATGATTTTGACGGAACGGCTTTTATTACCGACTTGAATTACAACAAGATAAAGGAAATTGAAACACAAGGAGTCGCCCTATTAAATGAAGGCAGTTCCGATGTTTCATTCTTTTGCAATGTGACAACCGAAGAAAAGAAATCGCCGTATGTTACCGTACGATTCATGACACGAGGCGAAGCCACCCAACTATCAACTGACAACTGACAACTACCTCCTCACCCCCGGAAACGACTCCACAATCTTCACCTTGATATCAGGGAAGTTGTTGACAATCTGTACTTTCACATCGGGAAAGCTCTCCACAAGTTTTATTTTTCCACATTGGTCAGGGAAGTTCTCCACAATCTTAACATCCAAATCTTCGAAGGATTCCACAATCTGCACCTTGATGTCGGGGAAACTCTCCACAATCTTCACCTTGCCGTAAAGATTGAAAGTCTTGCCGTCCTTGGTAACGAAGGTGCAGTTCTCCTTGTTGAGGCCAGGCTTTTTATCCTTAGATTGTGCCACTATGGGAAGTGATAACAAGACGAGCAAAGCCAATATCAATGTTTTTTTCATGGCAGTTAGTTTTTTGATGACCAATAAAACCGCAAAAACCATTCCTTTCCCAACTAATGATGAGTGTCTTTCTAAAAAAGTATTATTTATTAGGATGAAAGCGCATGAAATGTCTTTGTATTTTTGCACCATCAAACAAAAGCATCAGATGATTACACTTGATAAATTAGATATAGGACAATCAGCACGTATTCAAGCTGTTAACGGAGAAGGCCAACGCCGACAGCATTTCTTGGACATGGGACTCATTCCCGATGCCGTCATTAAGCTGGTGAAATATGCGCCCTTGGGCGACCCGATGGAAGTGATGATTCACGGATATTCCCTCACCCTGCGCAAAGCGGATGCCGCATTGATTGAAGTTGAGCCATGCAGCAACACCGATGAAGCAGAATCTGTTGACCATCAGAGCATTGACCAATTGTACATCATCTCCCTCCCCGACCACAACGCCCACCCAGGCTTAGGTGAAGAAGGTATCTACCACGACAAGACCCACGAGACCCCACTGCCCAAAGGCTCCAAATTGACCTTTGCCCTCGCCGGACAACAGAACTGTGGCAAGACCACCCTTTTCAACCAACTGACAGGTGCCAACCAACATGTGGGTAACTTCCCCGGTGTCACTGTCGACCGAAAAGACGGTATCATCAAAGGTCACCCCGACACCTCCGTCACCGACCTGCCTGGCATCTACTCCCTCTCTCCCTATACCTCCGAGGAAATCGTCTCTCGTGAGTTCATCATGAAGGAGAAACCCAAAGGCATCATCAACATCGTGGACGCCAACAATATTGAGCGCAATTTATACCTCACCATGCAGCTCATGGAATTGGGCATACCCATGGTTTTGGCCCTCAACATGATGGATGAGGTGCGCAACAACGGTGGCAGCATCCTCGTGAATGAGATGGAAAAGATACTCGGTCTACCTGTGGTGCCCATTTCCGCCTCCAAAAACGAAGGTATCTCCGAGTTGGTGGATCATGCCATCCACATCGCGAAATACCAGGAAGCCCCGATTCGTCAGGACTTCTGCGACAAGGACGACCATGGCGGTGCGGTACATCGTTGCCTGCACAGCATTATGCACCTTATAGAAGACCACGCCCAGCGTGCCGACATCCCCGTCCGTTTTACCGCCTCCAAACTTGTGGAAGGCGATGCCATCGTCATGGAAGCCTTGCAACTCTCCCAAAACGAGAAAGAGACCCTTGAGCATCTCATCGTTCAGATGGAAGAGGAACGTGGCCTCGACCGTGCCGCAGCCATGGCTGAGATGCGTTTCGCCTTCATCAAGCGACTTTGCGACAAGACTGTGGTGAAACCTAAGGAAAGCAAGGAATACCAACGCAGCCGTCGCATCGACCACATTTTGACTGGCAAATGGACGGCCATCCCCATCTTTATCCTCGTAATGGTAGGCATCATCTGGCTCAGCATAGATGCCCTGGGAGCGCCTTTGCAAAATTGGCTTGACCAAGGCATCACGTGGCTTGCTGAAGTAATCGGCAACGCCTTGGCCAACTGGAATGTTAGTCCCGCTGTGCAGTCGCTTGTGGTTGATGGTATCTTTGGCGGCGTAGGTAGCGTGTTGAGTTTTGTTCCCATTATCATATTGTTGTTCTTTTTCCTCAGCCTTTTGGAGGATAGCGGCTATATGGCGCGTGTGGCCTTCGTCAGCGATAGTTTCTTGAGGAAACTCGGTCTCACGGGACACAGCATCGTGCCCATGCTGATTGGCTTCGGCTGTACCGTGCCTGCAGTGATGTCGACGAGGACCCTCCACTCCACCCACGACCGTTGGCGTACCATCTTACTCACCCCTTTCATGAGCTGTTCAGCCAAAATTCCAATCTACGGCTTCTTTACCAGCATGTTCTTCCCAGGTCACGGTGGACTGGTACTCATTTGTCTTTATCTGTTAGGTATCCTTGTTGGCATCGTCACCGCATTGGTAACCAAATGGTTGAGAAACAAAAGCGAAGTTGCACCTTTCGTTATGGAGTTGCCTAACTACCGAATGCCAAGTGCAAAAAACGTTGCCCATTTATTGTGGGACAAGACCAAAGACTTCGTGCAGCGTGCCTTCACAGTCATTTTCTTAGCCACATTAGTCATTTGGTTCCTGCAGACCTTCGACTTCCATTTCAACATGGTGGAGAATGGTGAAGGCAGCATGTTGGCCAGCGTAGCGGGTTGGATTGCACCCATCTTCCAGCCGATTGGCTTAGGCAATTGGCAGGTCGTCACGGCGCTTATCAGCGGCTTCATGGCCAAGGAAAGTGTGGTGGCTACCTTGGAAGTGCTCAATGCGATGCCGCTATTCACCACTGTCACAAGCATCTCGATGCTGGTCTTCTGCCTGCTTTATACACCATGTGTAGCAGCCATGGCCGCCATCCGTCGCGAGTTGGGAGCCAAGTGGATGCTCTTTATCATCCTGTTCCAGTGCGTCGTAGCATGGATTTGCGCCTGGTTTGCCTATCTCATCGCCAACGCTATTATCGCATGAACCTGCCCACTATCATCGTATTGCTGGTTGTCCTTGCCCTCGTCGTCGTCGCCATTAGGGCGCTGCGGAAAGGTAAAGGCAATTGCTCATGTGGCGAAAACGGGAAGAATACGAGAAACAACAAATGCGCTTCCTGCACAGCGAACTGTCCGCTGAAAGGCAAATAAAATGTACCCATTGCAATAATGCAATGAGTACTTGTGACAATTTCGGTAAAATGCTCTATGAATCAAAAGTCCCTCACACTACGGACGAGACGGACACCGTTTTTGTGGTCGTTGTAGCCGTCAGAGGTGTACTCTAAACCGCCGATGGTAATCAAATACCAAGCATCAATGTCAGAATACTCGGTTGATGACCAATAAGTCACTCCAATGGGCTTGACGGGATATCCACCGACTTTCTCAAGGCTGGCATTCACATCTTTGAGATTCTTATACAGACGCTTCAATTGACCAGCGGCGGGGAGATACCAACCATTTTCGAAATCAACGGCATCAAAAGCGGGATAGATGGTATCCAGTTCAAGAATGGTCTGAGTATTTTTTTTGCCATCAAGATCATCAGATGCAGAGCTTCTGTTGGAATAGTTATCCAATTTCGTGTCTGTGCCATATCCGCCCCATGTGAACTGACCCTCATCTTGCAGGGAAACGACACAGCCATGTTCTCCCGAATTCTCCACATAGAACACCACTCCTAAAGCATTGATATTCAAAGAGTCGAAATCAGCAGGGCTGACAACAGTATCACCCTCGCAAAGGATATAGCCCACCTTAACATTAGAATTCTGAACCTTTTGTTCATCCTGTTTGTCTTGGGCATTCATGCACGGCACCACTAAAACCATCAGAAGAGCCGACATCATTAGTTTCAAAACATGTTTACGCATAATTTCTTTATTTTTCTGATTATCAATTTATTAAATTCAATTCTTGTTATAAATCCGCACTTTCGGCAGGGCAAAAATAGGTATTTTTCAAACATACCGCCAAAAAAATGAGACAAATATCACTTTTTAGTCTCCTATTTATTTCTCTACCAAGTGATAATACTTCGGCTGATAGCCTTTCCACTCGCCTTCCAACAGCTCGAGATGGAAGTCGCTCCATTTTTTTGATGGTTTTTGAGTTTCGGCAAAGTGTGTCTTTTTTGAGTTTAAATTAATACAACCTATAGAGTATTAAACCCATAAGAAACATGGTGAGTGGAAAGCGTAGAAGCAACGAGTACACCCGGTATGGAAGGATATTAATAAAGAAAGCCGAATGCCCAAAGGGGGATTTTTCTGAAGATGGCGGATTCGATGCCGTCGGCAGCCACGTATGCATTGGGTTGCCCTTCAATCTGACCAAAGCCTTTGTCTTGGCCGCCCACCTCTACGACAATGTCACCATCAATTCGGAAATCACCCTTCTTGAATCCAGCATATTCAACCACATGGCCTGCCGAAGCCAACTGGTTGGCAAAGAATGTCTCACGGACCGTCCCTGTCTCAGGCATTTCTTGACTGAGCGTATATAGCAGGTTGGTGTTGTCGAGATACATCTTGTCGGGTTTTTGCAAATCCGTGACGTTTTTCAAATCCGTGAACAAACGGCGAATCAAACGAGCCTCATCTAGATGAGTAAGGTATTTAAGAGTGGAGAGCCGACTGATTCCTGAGGCCTTCGACAATTTCGCAATATCCACCTCATAGGGCACCATTTGGGAAATCACGTGCAACAAGGCCTTAACCTGACGGGTGTAACCCACATCTAAACTGCGGTATTTTGTCAGTTCCACGTCGATGATATAGTTAATTGTATTTTCCAACTTGTCGTAATACTCTTGCTTTTGCTCAAAATAAAAAGGATAATAGCCGAATTGCAGATAGCGCGCGAAATGCTCTAGTGGATGACATTTCGAAATCACTTTCACGCAAAACTCCGATGGCTTGTCCAACAATTGCTCTAATGATATGGGAGTGATGTCAAGACCCATATCGAGATGCAGGAACTCGCGCAGCGACAGCCCTGGCATATCATACGGCATCAAACGTCGTGACAGATCTGCTTGCCCATCATTGATTTGGATAAGTGACGAGCCGCTCAACACAATATTCAGCTCGCGGTAGAGGTCGTATATTTCCTTGATTTCACGACTCCATCCCGGATACTTGTGTACCTCGTCGATGAAAATCCATTTTCCTCCCAACTTTACGAAGTTGTCAGCCAAGTCAAGCAAAGAGTGCGCTGCAAAATAGTTCGTATCAGCCGAACAATAAAGTACATGTCGGTCTCCAGCGGCAAAATTCTGCTTGATATATTGTTGCATCAATGTCGATTTGCCCACGCCCTTGGGACCTCTGATGACAATCAGACGTGAGTTCCAATTCACCCGTTGCATATAGTCGCGGACGTATTCCATCGGAACCGTTGAAAGATATGCATCATGACGTTTAAACAGACTTTCCATACCAATTCGTTTTACTATTATTATCGTTGATGAACACTTTTGGAATAAAAATGTTTACATGGATAAACATATAATTTCTAATTGTGTTAATCTTGATAAACACATATTTCGATGCAAAAATAAAAAGAATTATTCACTTTTGAATGATTTTGGATAAAAATCCTTTTTTTACCGGCAAGACTATCTCATATGAGGGTAGATACTAAACAAACCTGGACTTAAATCCAAAGTTGTTTACTCCACCAAATGATAATACTTCGGCTGATAGCCTTCCCACTCGCCTTCCAACAGCTCGGGATGGAAGAAATGGATGAAGTCGGCCAAAAGCAGGTCGGGCTCACACTGCGACTGCTCGAAATAGCCCGTCGAGAGGATGTCGCAAACGATGATTTTATGGTTCTTGAAAGCGTCAAAAAGCGGATAGACCGGGCTTTCTTTTCCTAAGGATTCGTAAGTCATCGGAAAAGGATTGGAGTTGATAACACGCCAATAGTCAGCGTGTTGTGCCTTGGCGAGGATGCTCTCGGCATCCATGGGTACGCTGGCCGTCGAGGGGTTGTCTTTCCAGATATAGTCGGCACCGGCATCAGCGAAGAGTCTGGCAATGTAGCTGCGTCCACCCGCCACATACCATTGCCCGTTGAAAGCCAAATCGGAGAACACCGTGGGACGATGTTCCACATTGGCACAGAGCGTTGAGAGCGCATTGTAACGCCGCTCGATGTCGTCAAACCAAGCATCAGCCTTGTCCTCGCAGCCCGTCAGCATCCCGATGACGCGAATCCACTCGGCACGGCCCAAAGGGGTATTCTCCATGTAATCCGCAAAGGGAAACAGCACGGCACCTGTGACGTTCAAGCCGCCTTGGTTGCCGTCGAAATAAGGGGAATACAATAAGATATCGGGCTGAATCTGAATCATCCTCTCGATGTCGGCAGCGGCTTCCGTACCGATGTCATAAACCTTCTCTTGCGCCAAGAGCGAACGCATGGTACTGTCGGTCACAAAACGGCCTTCAAGGATGCCTTTCACGCGGTTGATCTCGCCCAAACGCAGAAAGACAGCCCATTGCGTGGCCGAAAACGAAACCACCGACTCTATTGGCACCTTGACCTTGGTTAACTCCTCGCCTACCGATTTTGTAGTGTCACTGACCAAGGCGAACTTGCCTAACGACAAGGTGGTGTCCCAAGGGCAAATCACCTCTACACGATAGCCGTAGTCTTTTTCGTACACCACAATGTTTCGGGCATAGCGCATCAGGTTGTCGCCTTGCGCTTTCTCGGTGTTCTCGTTGGCTTTTGGAGCGCAGGCAACCAAAGCCACCAACAATAAAACCCACAGTTTTCTCATTGTGCGTTCAGTTTTTCGAGACAGTCTTTGCATAGGCAATCGCTGTAATGTTCTTTCAAATAGGCTTTGGTGGCGTCGGTGAGTTTCACCTTGACGCACCAGCATTCGATGGAATGCACGCATTCGAAGGTTTTTCCGCAACGGGGACAGGCTTTTTTCATTGTTGAAGTGTTGATTGTTGAATTGTTGAATTGTTGAAATGATAATTCGACGTAGTCAATTGTTGAATTGTTAGAAAGTTCGGGCGGATTTGCTATCCGCCCGAACTGAGTCGGGGATTTGCAATCCCCTAAAAGAATATCAATTATTTAAACAACATTGCACTGGGAATGACACCAGCCTCAAACGAGCTGAGCTTAACACCATCGTATGAAAAACGATAGACAGAGCCGTTCATCATGTAGTTCTTGGCGTCGGTCACATAGATGTCGCCAGTCTTTGGCTCAACGGCCATGTTGTAGAACATGCCTTGTGGCTCAGCAGCGATGCGAAAGGTATCCGAAAAGGTCAGCGTTGCGATGTCGAAACGGCGTACCTCATTATTGTAAATCACATAAAGTTGGTCACCCGAAGGATTGGCTCTCAGCACCATGGCCGTGCCGTCAAACTCGTAACGTTTCTCGGCTGTCTTCAGCATGGGGTTGATTTCCCAAAGGCTGGGTTGCTCGCCATCGGCTTCCCATGTGGCGCCTTCGCAAAGCACCCACACGTGGCCGTTCTTGTCGACCGCCATCGTGTTGGGCTCCTTCCCTACCCGAATCTCGGCCACCTTCACGTCGTTGTTGACATCGACGACCTGAACGGTATTTTTCTCCATGCCGGTAACGAAGGTGTTCGACCAGTTGCTGAGGTACAACTCATTGCCCACAAGCACCATCTTTTCGGTCGACTTGCCCATCTCAATGGAGCCTGAATGACTCATGTCCCGAGGGTTGATGATCCACAGCTGTGTGCCATACAAATCACTCACATAGGCCTTGTTGGGCGCCACAAACTGAATCTCACGCGGCGAATAGAAGTCGCTCATCTTGAAAGGTTTCGTCGTGTCGCACACCATGGTATTGGCATCCACCTTATAGATAAGGTTGCTGTTGTTGACCACAATATAGAGTTTGCCATCAACCAACGCCATACTCTCAGCGACATCGCCAAGAGGGGCGTTGTTAACTCTATAGAAAAGGTTGTTGACCGTTGTATCTGCCACCGGGTTGTAATACGTCAATGAGGCATTGGAGAACTGGTAATTGCCCTCGTTAAGCACCAACACTCCCGAACCCACTGTAAAAGTGTTCGGGTTAACCGGCTGCTCAGGCTTGCAAGCGAACAACAAAGCGGCAACGACAACAATTAGGAATAGATTTACTTTTTTCATCTTAATATCATTTTGACAATGACTATTGACAATGACTATGACCGCATTTTGAAATAGGGAAAGTTCACAATAATTAGGAAACGGTCATTGTCATAGTCATTGGTCATCGTACTAATTCATTGTTTCACAACACGTTTCGTAACCATCTTCCCATCAGCCATCACACGGACGAAATAAACGCCTTGGTTCAAGTCGCTCATGTCGACGGTGGGCTGGTCAGAAGTCATAACCAATTGTCCAACAAGATTAAAGACCTCAACCGACTGCAGGTTTTCGGCCTTCACTGTCAGTCTGTCTTTCACAGGATTGGGATAAACACTCAAGGTTTCCGTCTCATTTTCTGGAACATCGAAATGTGCTTCATCATGAATCACGCCGACGGCGTCCAAGTCGAAGCCACTCGACCAGAACGGGGTCGGGAACGGGTCGTTGACGATGTGGCCTTCGGAATCGTAAGCGGCATACTCAGGGTTGATAGAGCCAATCACGTCGATGAGGCGGATATGGGTAATCTTGCTCTTATTGAGCAAAGAGTTGTCCTCCACCTCGTCAAGGTCGAAGGGCGTGCCGTACAATACCTCATATTTCCCTGCGAAGTTATGGATGAGTGTGGCATCCATGAGTGCAAAAGAACCCACCTGTTCGTCGAAGGGCACGTTGGTGACAGCGGGAAAACGGAAATAGTTCTCGCCATCGGAGCTCACCTCAACGAAAGCCAGCTCAAGGAAGCAGTTCGGCACATTATGGAAGGGATTCTCGAACACGGCGAAGTCGGGGCCAGCTTCATTGCAGATGGGCGAGGCAAACGTCAACACAGCTGTGCCGCCATCGCCTAAGCTGACCACCACATTGTCGGCCTTGCCCAAGGCATCGGCATCGGCACCATAGCTGGCCAGACCCAAGCTGAGGCTGTCGATCTGTTGCGGTCCACGCACAACGGTGCAGCCTGTAGCCCAAGCCACAAACGCCGACGAGTCGGCATGCATGGCTGTGGTGCCGGCGACACCCGCCTCGGGCGCAAACTGGGCCCAAAGCATCGTCGGCACCAAAGCCATCAGCAGGATGGATATCCTTTTTATCATTTCACCACGAGTTTTGCGGTACGCACAGCGCTCTCGTTGCTCACGGTGACGAAATACACACCGGCATTCAGCATCTCGGTGCTGACACGGACTTGCTCGCCAGCCACAGCTTCAACGCTTTCGGTGCTGATCAGACGGCCTTGCACATCGTACACCGAAACCGTGGTCATGCCAGCGTTCTCAACGGTCACGAAGGTCTCGTTGGCGGCAGGATTCGGGTAAACACTCAAGACGTTGGCTTGGTTTTCATCCAGGCTTGTGGGAACCCAAACAGGAGTCACTTCCTTAGTCCAGACAAGGGTCCATGGAGCAATCTCGGTGCCGCATGACTCGTCGCCCCACTTGATGAAGTCGCCATCTGTAACGGTCTGTTCCTCATAGCCGAGCATAGCCATGCCGCCATTCAGGTTGTACATCCAATAAAGACCATAGAGAGAAAGTGTGAGTGTACCATCTTCAAAAGTAATGTCTTCGACCATCCATCCATTGTCCACAAAACTAAAGCGCAAGTCAGCATTCGCGATGGCATCCATGACCTGTTTCACGGTCACCGTCTCTTCGCTAAAACGGTAGCCCCAAGCCAAGCAGGTGTCGGGTTCGTTCCAATTGACGGCGAAGACCACTTCGTTTTCGCCTTCACCCACCCAGTAAATGATTTCAGAAGAATCGATCATGGCTTCTTCGGCCAGCGGGTACACAGCTGCAACTTCCTTTTCCCAGATATAGATCCAGTTCTCAGGGTCGACCATGGTGCCGCAATAGGTGTCGCCCCACTTCACATACTGTCCATCGGAAAGTGTTTGGACATCAAAGGTATTCAAGGACGAAATGCCGTCGACCAAGTAGGAAACCCACATCGGTTCCGTAAGGCTCAAATCGAGCACACCGTCATTGAAAAAAATGTCGTTGAGCCAGCTACCATTAGGACTATCATAACTGAAACGGTAATCAGCAGCGGCGATTCCGTCCATGACATCTTTAATGGTAACGGTTTCGGTAGCAAAGCGGTAGCCCCAAGCCAAAGCGGTGTCGGGCTCAGCCCAGTTGACGATGAAGACCACTTCGTTTTCGCCTTCGCCAATCCAGTAACGGATGTCGGCAGGGTCGATGGTTGCATCTTGTTGTGCAAACAACTTGGTCGTAAACAGACCAAAAATTCCAAGAAGGAATAAAAGGGTAAAGTTTTTACGCATAATAATATAATTTTAGGTTTGACAATCAATCCATTACATTACAATGCTTGGGGGAAAAGGTACACACCTTATAGAAATAAGGAAAGCCAGCTCTTGTCCCGAAAGCCTTGTTTCAGCGACAGGCGGCAGGTCTTCTGACTTACTCCTTTGGTCTGGCCGCCTTCCCGAAAGACTAGGTTTTCAGTGGCATAGTGGCCAGCGTGAAGAGCTTACAGCAGCGGGAACTGTCCGGGATTTGCACCCGATTCCCTATTGAGCCTTGCGGCACCGCTTATCGGCGGCAAAGATAAAGTAAAATCTGATACAGCGGGATGAAAAAACGCAAAAAAAGTAAAGATTCCCCAAGGGAATGGAGTAGCTATTGTTTTGTGACCAGCGGCGGCATGTCACCGTTACCTACTTTTAGAATTTACAGCCATCGCGTGTAACTGACCACTTTTTTGGACTTTCAAAGTCTTTTGGCAAGGTGTTGGCAAGGTGTTGGCAAGGAGATGGCAAGGTGTAGGCATACTCAAACAGCTTGCTTGACTATGCCAACAGTATGCTAAGGGCGAGAGAAGAGCGAAGGAAGAGAGAGGCAATCCCCGTAACATGAAGCTCGGTTTCCCATCACAAGCTGGTTTTGTTGGCAAAGATAATGAATTTATAGGTTATTGCGCAAGTGTTTCGCATTGAAAATGCTGATATTCGATGCTGGCGGATTGCAAATCCGCCAAAACGGGTCTTTTTTTGTATGTTATTTATTTTCGTTTTAGTTAATCGCATTTCTTTGTTGTTGTCTCAATCTCAAATAGAGTTCAGCGTCAGCACTTGGCTTGTCATAAGGTATTCTTGTTTGTTTGATATCAAGAAGATCTTCGTAACTGAACACAAATTGATGTGTTTTTTTCCCCGATTCATTTACCTTTCTGATGTCTATAATAAGATCGTTATATCTCCTTGGGTTGCACCCATTCACTATTCTTTTCGCTATCGGCTTCAACTCTTCTTCAAGGCTATCCCTTAGGTGTATCTCATCATCGAGCTTATCAAGTTCCTTCATAGTCTTGTCCAGTGTCTTGAAATCCAGCGACTTCATTCGTGGGTTGAAAATCTCAACCACAAGGGCTTTTATCAAGGGCCAACTTGGTTCTAATCTAAACCTTCGATAGGTTATGCTTACCGAATCGGCATCATATTCCTGCATGATTTCCGAAACAAGCTGTTCAGGCTCAAAAGAGCAGCCTTGCAACTCGGTAATCCTACCTTTATTGGTACAGTTCGAGAAAACAACAACACTGATGACCATCATGAAATATGTTACTATGTTTTTCATCACCTGTCAATTTTAATGTATAAGTGGCCTATAAAATCTTCTATAGTTGAGATAGTCGGAGGAGTTTATGCCATGCATGTCGTAAAAGGCGTTGTCCCTGCCCGTAACAGACCTCACGCCACCATCAAACAATTCTTTTCCTGCTTCAACATAGTGTGAGAAACCAGCCCTAATTATGCCGATGCTGTTGGCTCTGTCTGGATAATACTTCAAAGTGAATGATGCGGAGCGTTCCATCCAAAGAAATCTCTTGAGGGCGAAAGAAATGGTTGTCTTTGACTCATAAGCCGAAAGTTCAAATGAATAGGAGTCACACTTCCCACCTTCGAATTCATTCTTATAAGTAAGATTAAACGCTTCTTCATCCATTTTAGCATAATAAAGGCCAAATTTTACATCTTGTTGAACAGTCACGTCTTGGTTTACTTGTTTTTCGTCGTATCCCATATCCACCAAGAAAGCCCTTGCCGCTTCGACATATTTGTTGGCAAGATGCTTGCTGACCTGAACATCCGCTACCCAATGCATCGAATGGTTCAGTCCCGAGCAAATCAGTCCATTGCACACGCCATCCCAGAAGTATCCGCCAGCCATGGTGGCGGTTACGCCGCCGGATAGACTTCCAGCAGCCACCATGCAGGTCACCTGCCAGGCCTTCGGCAATTTATTCGTCATTATGTCTGTAGTTGAAGCGACAAACGAGGCTACCCGTTCCAGCGGATTTGCAATCCGCTGGTAGTGAGCATGGGGATTTGCAATCCCCGAAATATGCGTTATGTTTTCCCATAACATATTGGTTTTATGGCCCAGCGGGTCATAGACAATCTGGCTGTGCGTCGTGCCAAGGTATATGTCGGTCAGGCGGTTCATGTTGATAATTTTTTCACATTTATGGTTTTTCAATTATTGTATGCGGGGGACTACAAAAACCACCTTCCCCAAATCATATTCAGAACAGAACTGACAAAGAAGAGTTTCAATTTCTTGGAACCATTTGGTATCCAATTGAATATCGTCATTTTTACAAAATGGTCGCAAACCGATTTCTGGATAGTATTCCAAAATATGCCAATTAGTTTCTTCTTGTGAAGCATTTATATATTTCTCTCTAAGAATTGTCAGTCTTGTTTTTAAGTTTTTTTCTAATTCTTCAGAATAGGCATATTTTCCAGATACATCAAAAAAACGGAAAACTGTTTTATTAGAAAAAACTGAATCGTCACAATACTGAATCTGAGAATCATCACCTTGAAAAGCGATAGTATCATCACCAGCCATAATCAAAATATCTCCATCTCCTTTCCTCCATACTATTTTGTCCTTGTTTTTCAAAAGGTAATCGAATGTCACATCGCAGCATTGAAAAAGCCCTTGATGCAAACAATGGGACAATGAGTCATAAACAATTAATTCTTCGATGGAGTCTGGATATTCAAGGTGATACCAATTGTATGAGTATAAAGAGACATCAAGTCCAGGAAAATACAATTGCTCATTTAATCTACAAATAGTATCACCGTAATAAAGTATAACGAGATTAACTTTGGTTACAGTGGGATAACTGTGATCCCAAACAATGTTTCTTTTCTCTTTTTTCAAAAACATCAAAGTGGATTGGAGACTGTCTTTGATAGTTTCCATTTTCCAGTCGTCATGTTCCTCAGCAAATGATACGAACTCATCCAATGATTTCGGATAATCACATAGATTGCTATTCCAACTTTCTATTGCTTTGTTCAAAGTGGCTTTGATTAATGGGCTAACTGATATATAGCTGTCCCTACAACCACTAAACACAAAACAAACCGTAAGGCATATAAATACAAGAGTTTTTCTCATCTTATGGTCTATTGGGTTGATAAAAATAATCAAAAATTCTCTAAGTACATGACAAAATTTCGAATATTTTTATAATTGGTTGTCTATCAGTATT
>CAMHRP010000066.1:0-16390 GCA_946187645.1 uncultured Bacteroidales bacterium
CTGCATTTTGGATGGAATCGGAAGTGGCCACCTACGGTAATCCTGATTTGCTCATCCAGTCGTTTACTCTTTCCAAATACGATTTCATGGATTTCATGGGCGGGAAGGAATTGTTTATAGGGGTTGAAAAGCGGAACGACACTTTGTTTGAAATGCGCACCATGCTTTTCAGCAACTTTCCCACCGATAACCAATTGACAGGCGTGTTCACTTACCCAGTTGTCAAAGTGGCCGAGAATGAGTACAGGTTTTATTCCAAACTCTCATTGTTGAAGCCGGACATGAAATCCTACCAAGTGGGTTGGGTTACCTATTTTTATCCATATAATTACCCTTTCGACAAGGAAGCGGCGGACCAAACCTATGCCGTTGCCAATGAGTTTGCAGCCGCCATGGGACTTGAAAAGCCCAAACCAGTGGAGTATTATCTTTTCAACGACAGGACGGAATACTTCAGGTATCTTGGGGCGGATGTCAGTTGCTATGATTTTATCGGCTGTGGCAGGGTTTATCCTCATGGGTTTGCATTTGCCGATTGCAACAAGGTGTTTTTCACCAAGGGAGGCGAAAGCTTGGCGCATGAAATCATGCACTTCATCATCAAGGAGAAGACTGGAAGAAAGAGGGCTCCGATGTTTGAGGAAGGTGTTTGCTCATATTACGGTGGCCATACGCTGCAACCAAAGGAAACCATTATGTCGGAACTAAAGAAATGGCTCATGGAAAATCCGCAGATTGATTTGGGAGTTGATTTGGTCATGGCTTACAAAGACGAGGACGGGAGATTTGTGACCGACTCGACAAAGGCGGCTTCGCAAGAGAGGTTTGCGTATGCTGACTTTGCCAACAATTACGCATACGCAATCCAAATGGCAATATGTGAAATGGCTGAACGCAAAGGAGGCAAGGCATTGGTGATAAGGATGCTTAACGAGATAAAAGAAAACGAAGGAGAATATGATGTGATTGAGGTGCTGCTGGGCGTGAAGCGGGAGGAAGTGAATGGGGTTATTAGAGAGTATTTGAGAGAGAAGTATTGAGTGAGGCAGTGCATAACTTCGTTGAATGCGGAAGCATTTCGTTATTTCGTTATGCGTGCTAACGTGCTAACGACGGACTCCCCCGCCGCTGCGCGGCACCCCCTTTGACTACGTCGAATCTTCGATTTCAGAGGGGGAAGCCTGCCGGACGCGAAGAATGAGACAAATACAAATAATAAAATTAATAGAACAATGAAAGCAATAAGAATTACAGCCCTGCTTGCGCTCCTGCTGATATTGGGAGGGGTGACGATGCAAGCGCAGAATACTGCCACTGTTCACGGATTTGTGACGGATTCTGTGTCTCGCGAGCCTATTCCCTATGCCACTGTGCGACTTCTTGACCCAAATGGAACTCTCATCAATGGAGCCATCACCGATGTGGATGGGGCGTTCCTGATGAAAGAAGTACCTTTTGGAACACAAACTTTTGTTGTTTCGTTTGTTGGTTATCGCTCCAAAAGAGTCGTGAAGGAAATCAAGGAGAAGGAGCAGTGGTATAGGATTGGTATTGTAATGGAAAACAAGCAATTGCAGGAAGTGAACGTGGTAGGTGAAAAGGTGCTGATGCATGAGGAAGTCGATAAGACCGTTTATCGTCTTGACGATTTCGTTCTGCGCAATTCGCCTACGGTTTTGGAAGCAATGAAGAGCATTCCTGGAATAACGGTGAAAAACTCTGACGAAAGTGTCCGCGTCAACGGGAGCAACAATGTGCTTGTTCTGGTGGATGGTATGTATTCTTCTCGCAACCTTTCAACTATCAATCCAGAGGATGTGGAATCGATTGAGGTCATCACCAACCCGAGCGTGGAATATGATTCGGAAGTGGCTAATGTGGTAAATATCATTTTGAAAGAGGAACGGAAGCAAGGTGTCCGTGTCGTGGCGATGGGGCGCGGTGAAATGCCCTTGCATAGTCTCTATGGCCGCCTCAATGTGGATTACGAGTTTTCCAGATTCCGCGTTTTCGGCAATTATACGGCCACTTACTACAAGCCTCGCCATGAAGGGTTTGTTTATGACAGCACTTATTGCACAGTCACTGACGAGGAGGGGGACCGTTACGACGAGATAACGGCTACCAACATACTGCCCTCGTCACCTTCCATCAGCCACAAGGCCGGATTGGGTTTCGATTGGCGCATCAGCAAGAACGACTTGCTTTCGGTGAGCGGTAATATAGAGCTGCATAGGGACAAAGTGAACAGCAGACAATACTCGCTTTACAACGATAACGGTGTTCTCGGTTTCGAGGAATGGAATGATGTGACGAGCCAAGGACGGTCGCGAGACCAGAACTATACCTTATACTATCGTCACCGCTTTGCCAAGAAAGGTCATGAAATCACCTTTAACTCAAATTATTACAGAATGAAAGGCGTTAGGGAATACCTTTCCCATTCTCTGTTCCATTATCCTGATGCCGACAGCGTTTTAAAGACCTTGGACCGCTTGACCGACAATGGGCAGTCGGCATGGAACGCCAAACTGAAATACGACCTTCCGCTGACCGAAAAGCTGACATTGACCACTGGTGTGCAGAACTATTCCCGCTGGATTGGCTACACTTACACCACTGGCGATGGTGGACAATATTTCGATTATCACGACAATCGTTTGGCCTTGTTTGGGCAGATGGCTTATCGGTTCAGCGACCGCTTTTCGGTTTCGGCAGGTTTGCGTGGCGAGCATCTTCGTTTCAACATCTACGACACCATTAGCAGAGGCCAATGGAATGCGTTGCCTTCGGTCGCGCTGATGTACAAAATCAACGAAAACAACACATTGAAACTCAACTATAAATCGCTTCTTCAATATCCTTCCTATCATTTCCTCACGCCGTTCATCTATACCCAAAACGATGCTTTGGTCTATTCTGCGGGCAATCCCTATCTGTTGCCCGAGAAGACACAGCGCGTCAGCTTGAACTATACTTTCCGAAAGAAGTACACAAACCTGATAGTTGAACCGTATCTCGCCTATCGTAAAGGAATTATCGGAGAACGCTACCATATTATAGGCTCGGTGACGAACACCATTTTCGACAATGTGGCCAACTCCACGAAGTATGGAGGCCGGATTTCGGCGACCACCTTGGTGGGCGGTTTCCTCATGCCGATGGTAGAGTTTGACATGGGTTATGTGGACTATGGCCAACCCCAATACAACGGATGGGAAATGAGCCTTGTAGCGGGTTTGGAGATGGAACTGCCGTGGAATTTGACTTTGGAGGCAGAGTTTCTTTTCGACGGCACAAAACGCCTTTACAATGGCTATTCCTACTGTAGTCCGCTCATTGAGACTATCGCTTTGAGTCGGGGCTTCCTGAAAGACCAACTCTATGTTGAGTTATCAATGGAAGGCTTTTTCCTCAGCGAGAAAACGGAGGATGTCATCAATGTGCCAGGTTATTACAGCCTGAATCGTGCGGAACAGCGGATGCCTTCGTTTGGGCTTTACGTGCGATATGTGTTCAAGGGCGGCGAGCGCAAGATGGCGGAGATTGAAGAAAGAGAGTCGCTGATGGAGAGTGAGTTGAACGCTACGGAAAGGAAATAGTATGTTTTAGAATTGGTGAAAGGAATCGTTATTTGGGATAGTTTGCATTAACTTCGTTGAATGCGGAGCATTTCGTTATTTCGTCATGCGTGCTAACGTGCTTTCGTGCTAACGAGGGACTCCTCCTGACCCCCTCTTAGAGGGGGAAGCCTTCCGGACGCATGAGATGGGATTTATAGGACCGATAAGACTAATAAGACTAATAATAAGACACTATGAGAGCGATGAGGATTTGGACTTTGGCTTTGATGGCGGCTGTGATGCTGCTGGCGGGATGCAGACGGGAGAAGGCGGCACAGGCGAAGGATGCACCCGCTGAAAGCAGCAGGACGGCGGCGGTGGATAGCACGAGGATGGAGATGGAACTGATAGAGTGGGTTGGTGCGGGGGTGGAGTTGGATAGGTGATTGTTTTAGTTTAGAGTTTAGAGTTTAGAGACAGTGGAGAGTTTAGAGTTGAGAGTAGTTGAGAGTTGAGAGTTAATCCCCCCTGCCCCCCTTTGAAAGGGGGAAGTGGGGAGTTGAGAGTTGTGAGTAGCCCGAAGCTGCGCGGGGCTTGCATCGGGTTAAGGTCGTGGCGCCCTTTCAGGGCTTGGGGATGCGTGCTATCGTGCTATCGTGCTTACGATGGACTTCCCCGGCCTGCGGCCACCCCCTCTTAGAGGGGGAAAGGACTCCCCAGCCGCTGCGCGGCAACCCCTTAGAAGGGGGAAAGAGATATAAATATATATAAGGTGGGGTTTTAAAAAGTTGTATCTTTGCGGGCGTGAAACTGATTGGTTATATAGGGATTGTTTTGATGGCGGTGCTTGCTGGATGCGGGGATGGACTCCCCCGGCCTGCGGCCACCCCCTCTCAGAGGGGGACGACCTCACCCCGGCCCTCTCCTGGAGGAGAGGGAGTTGCCTCACAGACGCTGGAAAACATCGATAGCCTGATGTGGCGGCAGGCGGATAGTGCGCTGAAGGTGATGCTGGAGTTTGCGGGGAGTGAGGCGGCGGATAGTATGGATGTGTTTGAGGGGCATTATTGCCAGGTGCTGATTGCGGAGTTGCTTTATAAGAATTACTATAAGCAGAGCAATAGGAAGGAACTGATGAAGGCCGTTCATTATTTTGATTCGATTGTGAATGTTGCAGATGGGCGTAATGCGGACGCACGCGGTGCGTCCCCACAAAGAGGTGTGTCCGTACAAGAACGGGAGGCGTTTTTGGCGGCGCGGGCGCATTATATTAATGGTGCGGGACTGTATGAACGGGATAGCGTGGTGGCGGCTTGCGGGGAGTATCTGAAGGCGTTGGAGATTGTGGAGACGCATTTCCCGGGGATTGAGACGCAAGATTTTGCGTCTCTACAGGTTGGGCATCTGCCTCGGTTTATGGGGTTGACATACGGTCGCCTTGCGGAATTGTTCTCTGGCCAGTTTATGCAGGAACCTGCCATCGTTTGCTGCAAGAAAGCACTCGCCTACGACAGGATTGAAATTAGTTCTCCGTTGAACCAATCCAGTTTGTTGATTCTTTTAGGGAAACAGTATGCCAAGTTGAACCAAAATGACAGCGCATCTTATTATTGCAACGAAGCTTTGCAAAGGCTACCTGATACGAACAATGCAGTTTACAGGGATTTGGTTTCGCAATTGGCATTACTCAATTATGACTCAAGCAAAGATGCAGAAGCGTCCATCATCCAGTTGAAACGCATGTTGGCACAAACTTCCGATGAAAACGAAAAAATGGCTCGTATTTCTACCATTGGGAGTATTTATTGTGATGACGGACAATATGATTCGGCGTTGGTTTATCTGGTACCTATGTTTGAGAACAAGGATAATGCTGTAAGGCAAAGGGTTGCCGCTTCATATTTGCACGAGATTTACCAAAGCAAAGGCGATACGGTGAAGGCTGCACAATTTGCGGTTTATCTTACCGAGAATACCGTTTCGCAAGGGAAAAGTAATGCACAAGTCTCGCAGCTTAACGAACTGTTTCAGCAGCATTTGCAGTGGGAACAGGAGAAGGCTGAGGCCGAAAGAAGGTTGGCCGAACAGGAGGCGGCACGGCGACGCTTGGTGCGGGGTGTGGTGACGGCTGTGGTGGTGTTGCTGGTTTTGGGGGTTGGATTATGGTGGTGGATGGTCAAGCGGAAAAAGGAACATGAGGCGGAGGCACAGATCTTGAATGAGGTGAAGCAACAGCTTCAGACGCAGGTGAACGATGCCTTGCAGCAGCTTCAGACGGTGGATGACGCGCTGCAACAGCTACAGACGCAAGCGGACGATGCCTTGCAGCAGGCGCGGGCGATGCTGCCGCAGCGGGTGGCTGACCTTTACCGAGCGAAAGTGCCGAACCGCTTGGAGCGCATCATGGACGAGTTTGAGGCGGCCTATCCGCAGGCTTTGGAGAAATTGGCGGCTGCCTATCCAGAACTGAACGAAACGGAGCAACAAATCGCGGTGCTCAATTTCCTACATTTCCGCGCAAAGGAAGAAGCCGATTTGCTTGACTTGAGCGAAAACACGGTGAATAAATACCGCTCCAACCTCAGAAAAAAGACTGAAAATGCCTCGTTTTCCTCGTTTTTGGATTAACAAAAACTTGTAATTCGCTATTGCATTTAGTTGATTTTCAACAAATATTAAAAAGGAAAACTTGTACTTGGCCTTTGGGTTGTTTTTTTCATTGATTTTTGTTATAGTTTTGCAGCAGAGTTATAAAAACAAACGGATATGCAAAACAGAAAAATCAAATCAGGTAGGCTGCTGGTGGTTTTGGCAGCAATGTTCATGGGGGTGACATTCATTTCGGTGTCGTGCTCCGTTGATCGTCTTTGCCATTTGGAAGTTGTGATGAAAAACACCTTGCCAATGGAACTGACCATCATGACAAAGGATTGCAGTTTGGTGACCTCGCAGGATTCATCCTATCACCCATCGAAGACAATTACGATTCCTGCGCAAGGAGAGGTTACGGTGGTTTGGGATTATCGTTATCAGATCTATTATCCGCAATACTTTAATGACAACCAATGCGATTCGATGAGGATTGTTTTCAATGATTCGGTTCAAATTGAGTTTTCAAAAGAAGACAGGAGCAGGTTCAATCCCATCTTGATGGAAAACTACGAAGTGCTTGCTGCCGAGAACAGTTGGGACGGCTGCCTGCGATATACATTTACTGAAGAGGACTACCAGAACGCTGTGCAGCAACGGGAATGATGCTTTATCGTTATGCGTACTACGTACTATCGTGCTAACGACGGAAGGAGATAAAAGTAAGTAATAACCATTAAATAAATGAACTATGAAAAGATTAGTATTATTTGCAATGGCATTGGCGGCGGTTTGCGTTATGCCGTCGTGCAACAAGGAACGCACAGGGATTACTTTTGGTGATTACACGGGTATGATTGTGACACCATACGACACAGTAAGCATGCAACATATAACAGATTTCACTGACCAATGGGGATATCTTGTAGATTTGAACGGTGATGGAGAAAACAACATTCGGCTTTATACTAGCGTGTCTGATCATGGGTTGTCTGTGTCTGCCATCCATTGCATCGACGATGATCTGACGCAAATCGTTTGCAAGAAGGTGGAGAAACAAAGGTATCTTCATTGCGATACAACATACAGGCAAACAGGGGATACAACACATGTTACCATTACAGAGATTTATACTTTCCATAAGATTGATGAGGCCGACATTGTGGAACATTTAGAGACGGTATCTATTCCGCAAGCGTACGATGACGGTGATTTGTTCATACTAAACAAGAACTCTTTTCCGGAATCTGTCACATTGTATATGCATGCTACAGAGAGTAATTATACCGCTTATACGGCAGACCCCTATAAACAAACTCATTATCACACAGTTTATAAGAATGACTATGACCGTTTTCCGTTAGACGAGGAAAAATACATTGGATTCAGATTTACGGATACTGACAGATTCCGTTACGGTTGGATGAAAATCAAGCTGTATAATAACGAGGGAAACTACTTTGTGAAGCTTTTGGAGACTGCGATACAGGAATGAATTGGAGTGCTTTGCGGTTTGGTTATTTCGTTATGCGGGATAGCGTGCTAACGTGCTATCGTACTTACGAAGTGGAACTTATAGGACAAAAATAGGACAAATAAGACAAATATCAATATGAGAACAACAAGAATTTTGACCCTGATTGTGCTGATGATGATGGGAGGCACAATGAAAGCCCAACAATGGGAAATTGACTGTGACGACCTTGGAAATTACTCGTATTTACGGACGGGTATCGTCAATGACCAAGGAGAATCCGTGATTATGGGCGAATGTGGCCCTGACAATAACCACTTCTTTCCTATGGTAATGCGTGTCACGGAAGATGGCGAATATGATTATCGGGTATTCGACACCATCGAAGGTAATGTGAGACCGACCCACATCGTGCAATTGGCCAATGGAACTTATTTTGCCTCGGCAGTAGTCCTATCAGATGATTTGGGGGTTGGAGAAGATGTTGTGTTTCTGATTCTTGATTCAGATTTCAACATCCTCAATGTAAAAAATCACGAAGAGCCTGAAATGGTCCTTGGCTTCTCGAAGGGTGGACAGTTGATGCTTGATGACGACGGAACGGTGGTGTTTTCATGTGGCTATCAGTATCAAGAAACATACGGACAAGGGACAAAACCATGTTTCTACCGTTTCGATATGAACGCCGACACTTTGTCGTGCCGTTTCGTCACGGCCGAACTGCCCCATCCGGAAGCAACCATGTTTGGTTATGAGTGTTACAAATTACTGCAAAACCCTAATAATGATGGCATCGTTGTGCTTTGCGCGGGTTTGAACAACAACAATTCGCTTCTGATGTACGACCACGACTTCAACTATGAGGACGGCTTCATTTTGTCCCCTGCCTTTCGTGAAAGTTTTGTGTATTCCTATTCCGACCATTGGCTTTCCGACAATAGACTATTGTTAATGGGAGAGATGAAACCGAATGGGGAATACACTCGTTGGACTATTGGCATGGCAGAGGTTGGTCTTGATGGAACTTTTGACCGTTGGGATAGGGTTTACTACAAGCAAGATACAGCCATTCAGGCTTCAAACTATTGCATGGCTTATGTGAACGATTCTACCATATACGGAGGAGCATGGTTTTACATAACGGCAGGCGGGGAGAGCCACTCAAGCGTATGCCTATACGACAAAGACATGGAGATGCTGGGTCGGAAGGAATTTGTCGAACCAGAATACGGTGACTACTCGTCTTGTCGTTTCGTCCTGCCAATGTTGGACGGAGGATGCCTTGTTGGCATATCAAGATATTACATTAATAGTGGCTCTAGTTATAGATATGGCAAACTCATCAAGATGCGGCGTGAGGATTTCAATCCGATTCCTTGTGGCGTAAAAGAAGTGCCGCAAGAAGCGATAAAGGCTTTGGCCTATCCTAATCCTGCCAAGGATGAGTTGAACATCGACATTTCGGGCTTGCCGGAACACAATAAACATCGCATACAGATTACTGATGCCTTGGGGCACATTTGCATGGATCGCATTGTCCGTGGCGAGGGGAATGTGCTTACTGTGGAGGTTTCGGGATTGAAAGCTGGGGTGTATTTCTATCGAGTTTACAATGCAGAAAAAGAGATGATTGGGGGGAAGTTTGTGAAGGAGTGAGTTTTTTCGTTATACGGGATAGCGTGCTATTGGGATTACGAAGGAGTAATTAAAAACTGATATAAAATAATCATTAAAATAATACCATGAAGAAAAAACATTCAATTACGATTGCTTTCTTAGGCATTTTGCTGGCTTTTAGCTCTTGCCAAGCGATAAAACTAACGAAGGTACCTCGCAACCCAGATACATCACTGCTATTTATTTGTAAAGACAATGGCGGCTTATATAGTAATCGTATTTATGTGTCTCTTGAAAACCGCGAGACCCACGAAAAGTATGAATCAACAGCAATAGTTGGTTATGGTAGTGTGGTTTACAACCTTCCGAAAGGGACTTATGATGTTATAAAAGTATGGTTTGAAGAAACCTCTGGATATACGGTACTATCATTCTCAAATTGGTCTCCTGAGTTGACCGAATATTTTGGTCCGATTGAGATTGAGCCCAATAACAAATACTTTTTAGGTGTTTATCATACCGGCACCGACAAGCCAATAGTTTGGACAGCCCGAAATCATCTCAAATTGAAATATGTGGAGCCTAGTTCAGAAAAACGTTTTGGCATGGGCCAAGACTATGTCCCAAAAGAGATTCGAAAAGAGATTGCCAAAAGCAACTGGAAGGACGGCGAGTTTATCATGCTCCGCCCCGCAAAGTATGATGAAGTGTTTGATTTCTATTAATCGGGCACTTGCTTTTCTATATTTATGGAGGTGGGCGTTATGCGTACTTTCGTGCTAACGTGCTAACGAAGTGGGAACTCCCCCGCCGCGAAGCGGCACCCCCTCAAGAGGGGGAAAGGACTGATAAGACTAATAATAATAAGACACTATGAGAGCGATGAGGATTTGGGCTTGGGTTTTGATGGCGGCTGTGATGCTGCTGGTGGGATGCCGACGGGAGAAGGCCGCACAGACGAAGGTTGCGCCTGCTGAAAGCAGCAGGACGGCGACGGTGGATAGCACGAGGATGGAGATGGAGCTGATTGAGTGGGTTGGTGCGGGAGTGGAGTTGGATAGGTGATTGTTTTAGTTTAGAGTTTAGAGTTGAGAGTTTAGAGTCTGTTTAGAGTTGAGAGTTTAGAGTTTAGAGTAGTTTAGAGTTTAGAGTTGTGTGTCAGTGTAGAGTTGAGAGTTAATCCTCCCTGGCCCCCTTTGAAAGGGGGAAGTGGGGAAAGGACTAATAAGACAGGATACAATCGGAATAGAAAACCAAATTACAATTATTTAGAAAATAAGGAGATTCAACATGAAAAAATCATTCCTTTTGTTCAGCACAAAAACAAAATCCAGAATGTTTGTGCTATTGTCGACGCTTGGATTGGCAATTGTTCTTTTATGCCTACACTCATGTGTGTATGAGCCGTATTTCATTGATGACTATTACATTTTGAACAATACATCAAATCCGATAAAATATGTTTTTGACGGGATGCAGACGGATTCCGTTATCCAACCCAATGAGAAAGTTTTTATCTATGAACAGCGAATGGACAGAAAGCCTTCGCCTTTCGATAACGATGAAGTTAATCTTTATTTTTCGGCTTGTGCATTTGCTACAATTCGATTTAATGACAGTGTCTCTGTCACCTACCATATTGAGGACACCTTTGCCAAAAGCACTTTGTTGAAGTCGTGTTGGGAAATCACGAAGCAACATAAGACCAGAGGCAGCTCCACGCATGAAGTTCTTTACACCATCGATGATCAGGACTATCAGAATGCCCTCATTCAACTTGACTATTGAATTGTATAAAGCAAATCGAATAGTTTTTTGGAAGCTTTTTCGGTATGCGTACTTACGTGCTTTCGTACTTACGACAGGGTGTGCTTTGATGGGATTTTTCAGTAATTTTGCGGCGTGAAACTGCGTGTTTATATAGGGATTGTTTTGATGGTGCTTGTGGCGGGATGTACTCCCCCTGGCCCCCTCTCAGAGGGGGGAAGGACCTCACAGGACTCCCCCGCCGCTGCGCGGCACCCCCTCTCAGAGGGGGAAAGGCCAGCGCACGAAGCTTTGGAGGAGATTGACTCGCTGATGTGGGAGCAGGCGGATAGTGCTTTGGCGGTGATGATGGAGTTTGCGGGGAGCCCAGAGGCGGATGGTATGGATGCGTTTGAGGGGCATTACTGCCAGGTGCTGGTGGGGGAACTGCTGTTTAAGAATGACTATGGGCAGAGCAACCGCGAAGAGGTGCTGAAGGCGGTGGGGTATTTTGATTCGATTGTGGGGATGGATGGAGCGGACATACGCGGTAAAGCGGACACACGCGGTGTGTCCGTACAAAGGGATGCGTTTTTGGCGGCGCGGGCGCATTATATTAATGGTGTGGGATACTATGAACGTGACAGCCTTATTGAGGCTTGTAGGGAATATCTCAATGCCTTGCGGATGATGGAAGGACATTTCGCGGAGAATGAACTGGTGGGACATAAAGCCCGCTTTATTGCGTTGACATATACTCGCCTTATGGATATGTTTTCCCAACAGTTCATTCAGGAGCAGGCCATCTATTGCGGCAAGCAGTCGCTGACTTACAATAAAATTGCACACTCTTCACCCGGCAACATGGCCAACATCCTCTATCATTTGGGGAAACAATATGACAAGTTGAATGAAGCCGACAGTGCAGCCTATTATTATGAAAAGGCTTTGGAAACCATGCCCGACAGGAATTCCATGCTTTATAGGGATGTGGTTACCAGCAAGGCTTTGTTTGAGTGTAAAGTTTACGGCAACATCGCAATTGCTCTGGATAGCATGAAAAGCATGGCGGCGCAAGCAACAAGTGATATGGAAAGACTCAACCGATTCCTAACTATTGGTGCGGTCTATCATAGCATAGGGCAATACGATTCTGCCAAGGTTTATTTGGAGCCTGTGTTTGAAAAGGATTCCAACAATGCCTCAATTGTAGCAAAATATCTGCGCGACATTGCCCTGGCCGAGAGCGACACGCTGAAAGCCAGCCAATACTCGCAAGTTTTGGCTGAAGTTGCCGCTGCTGCACCCGAAAACCTGTTTCGGGCTTCGCAGCTGAACGACCTGTTTCAGAATTACTTGCAAAAGAAACAGGAGAAGGCCGAGGTTGAAAGAAGGTTGGCTGAACAGGAGGCGGCACGGCTACGCTGGAAGCGGGGCTTGGCGGTGACTGTGGTGGTGATGATGGCCTTGGGGCTTGGATTGTGGTGGTGGTTGGCCAAGCGAAAGAAAGAACATGAGGCCGAGACGCATACCTGGCACAAGGAGAAACAACAGCTTCAGACTCAGGTGGATGATGCCTTGCAACAACTACAGACACAAGCGGACGATGCCTTGCAGCAGGCGCGGGCGATGCTGCCGCAGCGGGTGGCCGACCTTTACCGCGCGAAGGTGCCGAACCGCTTGGAGCGCATCATGGCGGAGTTTGAGGCGGCTTATCCTAAGGCCTTGAAGCGGGTGGCCGCTGCCTACCCGGATTTGACGCCAACGGAGCGCCGGATTTTCGTTTTGTCGCATCTGCAGTTCCGCGCGAAGGAGATGGCGGATCTGCTGGGATTGAGCGAAAACACGGTGAACCAATACCGCTATAACCTGCGAAAAAAGACCGAAAACGCCTCGTTTTCGGCGTTTTTGGACTAACAAAAACTTATATTTGGCCGTTGTAACCGATTGATTTTCAAGAGGAAGTAGAAACAAAAAGTTATAATTGGCGTTTTGGTTGGGTTTTTCGTGGTTTTTTGTTATAATTTTGTATGAGAGTTCACTATGCGTACTTTCGTGCTTTCGGGATTACGACGGACTTTCCCGCCATGCGGTCTGGGTTAGTTTAGAGTTTAGGGTTTAGAGTTGTGGGAAGTTGAGAGTTTATAGTTTTGAGTTGATTGTTATGCGTACTTACGTGTTATCGGGATTACGAAGACTCCCCCGGCCTGCGGCCACCCCCTCTCAGAGGGGGAACTGCCGGACGCGAAGAATGAGACTTATAGGACAAATACGACAAATATGACTAATAAAACCAATAGGACAATGAAAGCAACAAGAATTTACGCCCTGTTTGCGCTGCTGGTGATGGTGGGAGGGGTGAATTTGAAGGCGCAAAATGATTTCTACTTCACATACGAGACTGCCAATTCCAGGTTTACGGAAGGCGGCCCGTGCTTGGAAGTGAGTTCTGAGAACACCAAAGAGCATTTCTTCCTCGTTTCGGCATTTGATTTTTCCTATGAATGGATTGCTTACGAGCAAAACCATGCCATGCCTGCCAAAATCCTGAAACTATCGCCTGAAATGAATCTGCTTGGCGAGATGGTGATAGGCGAAGAAGGACGTCGTTCCACCATTACGGGCATCTATTTTGACCCTGAAAACGATGCGCAATACATTGCGGTGGGAAAAATCCACGACAATGAACTGCATTATGACAGGCCATACATTGTCCGCTTTGATGGCGACCTGAATGTTTTGTGGCAAAAGGAAGTGGAGTTGCCACAAGAGTACTGCAAGTTTTTTTTCAAGCCGAAATCTTTCATGGACAATCAGAACGACATTGTTTATATGACCGAGGTTTACGATATTGACACCCAAATGAACCATCCTTATCTGTATTTGCGCTTCTCCTTAGATGGCGTGGTGCAGGCCATAGGCTCCGTCCAGACATCTCTGTTCAATACAGGTGGAGTCTTTGAATACAAAGACGGATCGGGCGACTATGGCGTGTGCAATTCGCAATGGTGTTATATACAACGCCTGAATCGTGATTTTGAGCCTATTGGGCAAAGGAATATTGTGTATAATGTACATCTTGACGACCAATGGGAGATTGTTCTAATGAGTCGCTACGACCAAAGTACCGTGTTATCGATGCCTGACAGCAGTCTTTTCATCGCCGCCTTTGGCGAAGGATGGTTCTATCCTGAACCTGTTCCTGGTGGAACCGTGTTGATGAAACTTCGTCCCTCCGACACCCTTCCTAATATCTATGCCGATGATTTTGATGGATTGTTTTTATCCGATTACTTTGATGAAAACACAGAGGCGATTAATCAAATCAAAGGGTTGGACATTAAGGGCGACTACTTGTTCCTTTGTTATGGGGTATTTGGCGATGACGAGATATGGAACTCCCGCTTCTGTGTCACAAAACTAACTTTAGGGCTGGATGTGGTGTGGCAACGAATTTACGATCTCGACAACAGAATTACGCCACACTACATAATGGCCACCCAAGACGGTGGTTGCCTCGTGACTGGAGAAATTGCGACAGGAAGCCCTGAAGAGGAAGGAATGATGATGTTCGCTGCAAAGATTGACTCGGATGGTTGTTTGGATGTTCCTGAAATAGGAAGCGTGAAGCAGACTATAGGTTGTTATCCCAATCCTGCCAAAGAAAAGGTGACGATAAATGGCATTGAGGCTGCCGAAGTGCAGGTTTACAACGCCCTCGGGCAGTTGGTGAAGAGTGAGCGGAACTCAAATGAAATCAGCGTGGAAGGTGTGGCAGAAGGGGTTTATTTGGTGAGGATTATGGATGCTGAAGGAAAAGTTTACACGAACAAAATCACGAAACGATGAAAAACATTAGACTTTACACCCTGCTTGCGCTCCTGATGGTTTTTGGGGCCAAGGCTTTCGGGCAGGAATGGGAATACTTCGTGGAGTTTGAGTCTTCAGACAGCGGTTGGCCAGACTTCTTCGATGCAAAGCCAATGAAGAATGGTAATATCGCCGTTCCCTACATTTACAGCTTTGCTGGATCCTCGATGGAATCATATCACCCTGGCATGGTGGTTTTGTCGCAAGACGGAATTGAACAGGCAAGGAATGATTTCTACAAGCCTTCGTTTTGGGGGCTTGCCCCTTTTGCGTTTTCCGATGATGAAGGCTCAACCTACATTTTGGTCGCCTACAATCCCGACCATGATTCTACTAGTGCCAATTATTTCATGAACTTTGATAATCCTCCAGACCATTCCATTCTTGGATTGTATAAACTGGATGAACAATTAACCATCGTGGAAAATCATGAAATTGAGATTACCATTGACACACTCAACAGTCCGACGCCATCCATTGAAGGTGAGTTGTTCAATTCACTCTGTGGAAACATCTATCTCTTTTCAGCCATCGAAGACGAAGGAACTATTGTCGGCGGCTATACAAAGAAACCAACTTTTGATATATTCAATTCGCGTGGCAACGATAGCATATTCTTCTTTAGAATGGGTTTTGACGGTACTCTCATAAGCAGAAAAGGCTATGAAATTGACATGTTGCATGAAGCGGGTGGAGCCTGTCTTTGGGAGGTTGTTTTGAGGCGAAATGTGATTGCGAAACGGGATAATGGATTCGCTTTTTATTATCCCGAGCAGTACCCTGTTCAATATGGCGGGAAAAGTGGTGAAAGAAACAGAGGAGTTCCAGGCACAGCCTATTATTTGGACGAGGATTTAAACATTGTTGCCGAGAAGAGTTTTCATTACACAAGCGACAGGACGGACTATTTTGCCGACCTTTCAGTGGTGCGTAGTGACCACAATACGGTTTATGCCTCCTCAGCATTTCTGAAGCCCGATGGATATGGCAAAACGGGGTGTTGCTTATATGAATACGATGAATCTTTTGATGAATGCCCAGATGATTTGCCCATCCTTCAGAAAATAGAAAGAACGAGTTCAAATGCAGATTGGGATTATGCTGCACGACTGAAAGGCGTTGCGTTGGCAAAAGACCAAACCTTATATTATGCTTATTCGTTGGAAGGTTCGCGCATGATGATAGAACATTTGGATTTGAACTTCGATACCATTACGACACTGTACTATGAGATAGGAGGATACAACAACCAAAACAGGCTCATCGGAATTGAAGCCACTGAAGACGGAGGATTGTTGGTCGTATCGTCCACAATCAATCTTTCGACTGCACATGGCTGGTTGAGGGTTACCAAATTTCCTGTCGAAGCCTTTGAAGGTATCAACGAAGCCCACGCCAACAGCCTGAAGGTTGCCATTGCCTATCCTAATCCGGGGATGGATGTGCTGAACATCTGGACTGGATTGAAGGATGCGCGGGTGGAGGTGTATGATATGAGTGGGAGGATGGTTTATGGGCAGGAAATCACCGA
>CAMHRP010000067.1:0-15960 GCA_946187645.1 uncultured Bacteroidales bacterium
TAGCGCGGCTCCCGCCGCGCCGGTCTTGTGCTGGCCTCAGACTTTCAATGAACTTCGCTTCCGTGTCCCCATCAGATCTAACCCCTCTTTTTTTGTGGAAGCGGATTGCAAAAGTACGACCTTTTCCCGAATTGGCAAGCACTTTTTTTAATTATTTTTTCAAATGTATATATAAATTTAATAATCAATAAGATAAAAATATTCAAACAGGAAAATAATAGCTCAAAAAACGAGAAATTAATTAAAAATTGAGGCTTGTGAGAGCCGAAAAACCGTCCGTTGACTGGTTTGGATGAGATCAATTGTGCCCACAATGATGAAATCTGCAAGGATAGCTTCGGCTTTTCGTTTGTTGATATGGGCCATCTGCTGAAATTCTTTCAGCGTGATTTCTTCATGTTCGGAGAGATAGTGGAGGAGTTGCTCCTCGGTTTCGGTGAAAGCGATTTTGGCTGGTCTGGAGAACTTTTCGGCTTTCCACACCTTAATTAATACACTATCAGCAACAAGATTTTCGTCTTTCACACGTACAAAGATTCTGTAATCTCCTTGATTGTCGGGGGCTTTATGTTTGTGATGCTTGTCTTTCGGTATGATGACTTCCAAAACGGTCTTACCGTTGATTTCCCATTCTTCGGTGGAGTAGTCCACTTTGGGCTGGCAATACATCTCCGCTGCGGCCTGAATCATGTGAATTTCCTCATCGGAGCGAACACCAGCGATGGCCCCGTTATCCTTGACACCAACTAAGAGGCGACCGCCATCAGTGTTGGCGAATGCGGCAAGAGAACGAGCGATGCGTCGACTATCAGAAATCTCAAATTTGAAATCAAGCATTTGATGTTCGCCCTCTGAGATGAGGTTCTGGATATGGTTGTCCTTTTTCTTCACAGTCGGCAAAGATAAGACTTTTTTTGATATGGAATGAAAGGCATTAATTAATAAGGTATAAATGAAGGACAAAAAATGGTAGGGTAGGGTATGATGACGAAAACCCGGATAGGGGCGTTTTTGAGGCCATAGAGCGGTCTTGTCTTTTGGATGAAAGAGTGATTGACTTGATGTGTAAAAACGTCAAATTCGAGATTTTTCTCTGTATTGTCTGTTGTGAAGCTTTAGTTTACATAAGTAAACATATTAGAATATAAATAGCTAATAATAAACGCGTTATCTAAATAATTACATAACTAAACAGTTAATGTATACATATGTCAATTATTTAGTTGTGTATAAATTCGATACAATCGGTATAATATTGTTATAAACATATAATATTCAAATATTTATGTATTGTTATCTCAAGTAATGTTTGATAGAAATATATAAAATAGACATTGTTTTTATAAAATGATATTGAATTATCTAATTGATTGATATAAAAATGTTTAACTAATAATAATTGTAGTATCGCTCCATGGTTTTGTTATCGGTTAGTAAGTTTACAGAAATAAATTGTTGTAATTGGTGTTATGTAATGAATAATTGTTTACTTTTGTGAATTGAAAATATAGGTAAAAAACAAAAATTTAGGAGGCTATACCTATGGATATTCTTGAAATGAAAGATCGAATCGCTCATATTATTAGGTCGAAGAATTTGACTGCTGCAGAATTTGCTTTACAGCTTGGCATACAGCCATCAAATATATCCCACCTTTTGTCGGGTCGAAACAACCCGAGTTTGGACTTTGTGAAGAAACTGAAAGAGACTTTCCCTGAGTACAACCTTGATTGGATTGTTATGGGTAGAGGACCGATAACTGTGTCGGAACCTTTTGCAGAATTGTCGCCTCTAACGAAAGAATCTGATTCCATCGTTTCACCAGAACCCGATGTGGATTATAGCAAAGGAACTCTTTTCGGTCAGCCGAAACTTGCCGAGCAGCAACAAGAACAAACTATTCTACAGCAGAATCCCTTTTTGCAGAAAATAATATTGGTGTATTCCGATAACACTTTTGAGGAAATAATACACCGATAGGTATGTTCTTATTTAATAAATAAGGTGTTGATTGTTATGAATCAGAAAAATTTGTAATTTTGCAAACTTTTCAGAAGTTATGCAAATAGACTCTTTTTTTGAGCGTTTCGACGCTGTAATTCAATCACATAAACATTTTGTTTTGGCTTGCCATGTCAATCCAGATGGTGATGCCGTGGGTTCGGTATTGGCTATGGCAGAGTTCCTCAAGAGCTTTGGTCATGAGGTTAAGATGGTGGTTGCCAATGATTTTCCTGAATTTCTGCATTGGATGCCTGGCTCAAAGGATTTCTTGGTTTTCGAGAAGGATGGTGAAGCATGCAAGGAAGCCATTGCTGAAGCTGAATGTATTATAATGTTGGATTTCAATAACTTGTCTCGTAGCGGTATTTTGCACAATGAGATAGGAAAGACACGGTGCCCAAGAATATTGGTCGATCACCATAGAGATCCCGATGAAAGCCAATTTTATTGTATGTATTCGAGTACTTGTGTCTCAAGTGCGTCGGAAATTGTTGCCGAAATCATCTTGCATTACGGAAAAGAACATCTGACAGAAAGTGTTTCCACAAACCTTTTGGTTGGTATCATGACGGATACTGGGTCGTTTGCACATTCCATCTATCATCCGAGGACTTTTGATTTGGTCAGCCTATTGGTTGAGAAGTCGATGTCATTTTCTTATGTTCATCAACTGATTTATGATAACATGTCGGAGAGCCGTCTTCGTTTGTTAGGCTTTTCAATCAACAATAGGATGGAAGTGCTTGACGATTATCATACTGCTATTATTGCACTGAATAAAAGCGATTTAGATAGTTTCAACTATCAAGTTGGCGATACGGAAGGGGTGGTTAATTTCCCGCTTTCGATGAAGAAGGTCAAAATGGCGGTACTTGTGACTGAGCGTCAAGACCAGATACGGCTGTCTTTCAGGTCGAAGGGTGATTTCTCGGTACACGAATTGGCAGCTAAACATTTCAAAGGTGGTGGTCATACCAATGCTGCAGGTGGTACGTTGACTTGTTCGTTTGAGGAAGCGGTAGCACAGTTGAAGTCGGTGTTGCCTGAATATAAAGAATTATTGGAGAAAGTGGAATGAGGCATTATTGTATGTATTTGATATTGTTACTATTGGTTTCTCTTTTTTCTTGCACTGGGAAAGAGCATAAACTGTCGGTAACCGTGTCGAAAAAAGACATGAAAAGCAGTATGGAGACTGCCAACCGATACTTGTTGAACGAGGAGGAGGAAGATATCATGAACTATGTGAAACGGCATGGCTTGGACATGACTTCAACGGGCACTGGACTCCGTTACCAGATTCTGAAGCAGGGATCGGAGCAAAGGATTGAAAAAGGACAAAAAGTTAGCTTGGAATATGAATTGCATTCTATTTCAGGAGATTTAATTTATTCATCTGAAAATGATGGTGTTAAGACATTTATAGTAGGTGATGGAAGTGTGGAATCAGGGCTTGATGAAGCTATGGGTTATTTGCATTATGGCGATGTCGCCAAACTGATTATACCATTTCATTTGGCCTATGGATTGCATGGGGATGACAATCGCATCCCTGAATATGCAACTTTGGTTTATACGATTAAAGTAATAGATAATCAATAAATTATGAAGAGAAATTGTTTGTTTTTCATGTCGGTTTTTTTGACGACCATGCTGTTAATGACGGCTTGTAACCAGAAGTTTCCGGGGTACAAGAAAACCGATAAGGGCTTGTATTATAAGTTCTACATTCAAAATCCAGCCATGACACAACCTAAGTTGACAGACTATATGAAGGTTAGGATGGCCTGTTATTTGAATGATTCTTTGTATTATGACTTTCAGAGGTCGGGAAACGATGTGTTTACCCAACTCAAGGAGTCTTATTTTTCCGGAGATTTGGAGGAAGCCTATGCCATGATGCATGTTGGCGACTCGGCTTCATTCTATATCAAAGCGGATTCGGTTGCGGTCAGGTATTATGGAATCAATCCTGATTCTGTTGGTTTGAAGCCAAATGACTATTTCCGCTATGAGGTAAAACTTGTTGAAGTTCAGACTGCTGAGCAGTTGAAAGCAGAGGCTGATGAGGCGATGCAGGTGTTGAAAAGCGAATCCGAAAAGGCTTTTCTTGAATATTTGGAGGAAAATCATATTTCGGACCATACTGCTTCTGGATTGTATTACACGAAGCTGTTGGTGACAAAGGGAAAAACTCCGCAAACTGGTCAGACTGCACAAATTAAGTATGTCGTCAGCTTTCTTGACGGAACGCTTTTGGGTTCTTCTGAGGAGTTGGGCGATCATTATGATGTGCCTATTGGCCAACATAAAGTGCTGAGGGGTTTGGAAGAAGGTATCGGACTGATGCGTGTGGGCGAGAAGGCGCGTTTTGTGTTACCTTATACTTTGGCCTATGGGGATAATGCCTACCGCAACATTCCTGCATACTCCAATCTTATCTTTGATGTTGAATTACTGAATATCGTGAAATAGTAAAATAGTAATAATCAAATAATTATTAAAATCTTAAGAAAATGAAAAAAAGTATTCTTTCAATGGCAATAGCCATTCTGATGGTTGGCATGGTGAGTGCCTGCAATGAGAAATCTATTTATCCTGGTTACGAAAAAACGACAAACGGATTGTATTATCAATTCTTCACCCAAAATGCGGGCGAACAACCCCAAATTGGTGAATTGATGGAAGTGATTCTTGGTTGCACTGTGAATGATACTGCTGTTATTGTTCCTGTTACTGAAAACATTATGCAGCTGATGGAGTCGCAGTTCCCAGGCGACATTTTTGAAGGTATGGCCATGATGCATAAAGGAGATTCCGCTTCGTTCATTGTGAACATCGATTCCACTTTCAAGTATCTGTTGGGGCAGCCTAAGATGCCTGAAAAGTTCAAGTCGACTGATGTGATGCGTTTTAACATCAGACTGAAGGATTTCTATCCCGAAAGCGAGTACGCCAGACGTTATGCCGAGAATGTGAAAAAGATGAATGATGAAAGAGCTGCCACGCTGCAGAACGATCATCCTGAAGAGACAGCCAAGGCTGCAAAGGAACTGGCTGATTTCTTGGCCAAAAACAAAATCACTGCAGAACCTACGGCATCTGGTCTTTATTATGTGATGACTCAGGAAGGCAATGGCGAAAAGCCGGTGGTTGGCAAGCCAGTCAGGATGCACTATACGGGCAAATTGTTGGACGGCACCGTCTTTGATTCATCGGTTGAGAGAGGAGAACCTTTCGTATTCCCCTTGGGTGTTGGTCAGGTTATTCCAGGTTGGGATGAAGGTGTCCAGTTGATGTCGAAAGGTGAGAAGGGCGTGCTTTACATTCCTTATTATCTTGCTTATGGCGACAGACCAGCGGGTGATAAGATTCCAGCTTTCTCCAACTTGATGTTTGAAGTTGAACTTGTTGATTTCGAAGAATAATGAAAGCATTACATAGAGTTTTGTATGTCTTTTCCTTTATCCTGTTGATGGCATCTTGTAGGGAAGATACCATTTATACAGGATTTAAGAAAATGGATAGTGGGGCATACATGCAGTTTTACAGCCGCAGCGGATCAAAAGTGATGCCTCGTTTTGATGACGAGGTCACTTTTGAGATGGCTCAGTTCTTCAATGATTCCATGTTGTTTTCTACCGCTGGCGAAAAGCCCATGAGTCTTGTGATCAAGAAGGCGGATTTTGTCGGAGATGTTCCGGACGCACTACGTATGATGCACGTGGGTGATTCAGCCCGTCTTTTGGTGTTGTGCGATTCTGTGTTTATTACGACCATGAAAACGGATGTCCCTGAAGAATATGCAGGGAAGCCCATTTATTACGATTTGAAACTGGTGTCGGTTAAACCATTTGAGGTTCTTCAAGCCGAACACAAAGCACTTCTTGATAGCTTGAAAATGGCTGAGAATGAGTTTCTTTCTTCCTTGAAGGAAGATGCTAATAACGTTGTTTTGGAATCAGGTCTTATTGTTTTGGAAAAGCAAGGCAAGGACAAGTATGCCAAGATGGGGGACTTTGTGAATTTCGATTTCACTGTATGTACTCCAACAGGTGATACCATCATGAATTCATTTGGCGTTGATCCGGTTGAAATACAGTATGGGGAAGAGTTTTTCTGTGACGGTTTCAACAAGGCAATAGGTTTGGTTCCTGTGGAAGGCATTTTGCGTTTTGTGATACCTTCCGAATTGGCTTTTGACAGTACAGGTTATCTGAATCATATCAAGCCTTACACCCCCTTGGTCGTCAAATTGAAGCTGAATAGCATGATGGACAAGGCTGCCTACGAAAAGAAACAAGCTGCTCTCAAAGCTGAGAAAGAAGCAGAGAAAGAACGTTGTTTGAAAAAGGAAAAGGAGGCAATTGAGACTTGGATAAAGAATAATGAAATTACGGAAAGCCCTTCGGAATCAGGACTTTATATTATCAGAGAAAAGGAAGGAACGGGAGATGTCGCGCAATGGGGTGATAAAGTGTCTGTGCATTATAATTTGATCAATATGGAAAGCGTCGTCTTGGAATCAAGTTATGATTACAATAATCCTATTACCTTCACCATTGGTAAAGGGGAGATGATCCCAGCGATTGAGGAGGCCGTGATGACCATGTCTCCAGGCGCAAAAGTGAGATTGATTGTGCCTTCAGAACTGGGTTTTGGTGATGTTGTCATTGATGAGACATGGTTACCTGCTTATACACCACTCGTGATTGATTTGGAGTTGGTGGAAATCAAGTAATGAATTTGGCACCCGTGAATTCTTTGTTTCATTGCCAGCAGTAGAAAGCAATTATGGATATCGAAGATTATCTGGAAAACGAACCCTTGGACGAGCAACCCATGGATGAGGCTTTGGAAGGTTTGGAAGATGCTCAGGCTCATGAAGATGAACATCATATCATTCCGTTGAAGGGCATGTTCGAGAACTGGTTTCTCGATTATGCTTCGTATGTCATCCTTGAACGAGCCGTACCTGCCATTGAGGATGGTCTTAAGCCTGTGCAGCGCCGCATTTTGCATTCGATGGACGAACTCGACGACGGACGCTTTAACAAGGTGGCCAACATCGTAGGTAACACGATGAAATACCATCCTCATGGTGACGCCTCCATCGGTGACGCTCTTGTTCAGTTGGCTCAAAAGGACCTGCTGATGGACACACAGGGTAACTTCGGAAACATTCTCACGGGTGATGATGCTGCCGCTCCGCGTTACATCGAGGCACGCCTCTCAAAATTTGCCAAAGAGGTCGTCTTCAACCATAAGACCACCGACTGGACACGCTCTTACGACAACCGTAATGCAGAACCTGTCTCTTTACCAGTGAAGTTTCCTCTGCTGTTGGCACAAGGCACAGAAGGCATTGCCGTAGGTCTTGCGTCCAAGTTCTTGCCTCACAACTTTAATGAGTTGATAGATGCATCTGTTGCCTACTTGCGTGATGAGCCTTTCACGCTTTATCCTGACTTCCCGACAGGTGGCCTGATGGATGTGACCAACTATAACGATGGTAGGCGTGGCGGCAAAGTGCGCATCCGAGCGAGGATTAGCCAACAGGACAAAAAGACGCTGGTCATCAGTGAAATACCATACGGTACCACAACTGGCGGTGTCATCGACAGCATTGTGAAGTGCAACGACAAGGGCAAAATCAAGATCAAGAAAATCGACGACAATACCGCTGAGCAGTGCGAAATTGTGATTTACCTGAATCCTGGCGTTTCGCCCGACCAGACCATTGATGCACTCTATGCCTTTACAGACTGTGAGGTGTCTATCTCTCCCAATGCCTGTGTTATTGTTAACCAGCATCCGGCTTTTTTGGGTGTGAGTGAGATTCTGAAACTAAGCACAGACCGCACAATGGAACTCCTCAGTCTTGAACTTCGTATCCTGATTGACGAGTTGGAGAATAGCTGGCATTGGGTGTCGCTGGAGAAGATTTTCTTCGAGAAAGGTATCTATAAGGAACTGGAAAACAAGGATTACGAGAATTGGGACGATCAGCTTACTGGCATTGAACGGCGCTTCGACAAGTACCGCAAGTTGCTGAAACGCGAGATTACCCGCGAGGATGTAGAGAAGCTCTGCGAGAAACCAGTCCGCAAGATCTCCAAATTTGATATCAAGAAGGCCGACGAGCAGTTGGCCGAGCTCGAAAAACGGATGGAAGAGGCGCATTACAACCTCGACCATATCGTGGACTACACCATTGACTATTTCCTGCACATCAAGGAGAAATACGGTGAGGGTCGCGGTCGTAAGACTGAGATTCGAAACTTCGATAATATCTCCGCAGTAGCCGTAGCCGCAAACAACGAGAAACTCTATGTCAACAAGGAGGAAGGCTTCGTTTGCACAGGCGAGGGCTTGAAACGCGAGAAGAACAAGGAGGTTTACGAATATGTTTGCGACTGCTCCGATATGGATGACATCATTGTCTTCCATGAAGATGGCAAGTACACTGTGACCAAACTGCAGCCGAAACTTTTTGTGGGTCAAAAGGTCATCCATGTTGATGTGTTCCACAAGAACGACGACCGCACAACTTATAACGTGGTCTACCGCGACGGCAAGAATGGCGCGCCACATTTTGTGAAGCGTTTCGCCGTGAAAGGTGTTACCCGCGACAAGGAATACGATCTCACGCAGGGAAAGCCTGGCTCGAAAGTTCGTTATTTCTCCTCGAACCCCAATGGTGAGGCCGAAGTCATAAAAGTGACGCTTTTACTGTTCAACAAGAAGCAAAAAACTGTAGATTATAAGTTTGCCGATTTGGCCGTGAAAGGTCGTGATACTCGTGGCAATTTGCTCACAAAATACGAGGTCAAGGATATCAAGAAGGGTGGAGAAGGCGTCTCTACCCTTGATGCGCGTGAAATCTGGTACGACGACACAGTGCGCCGCCTGAATGCCGACAAGCGCGGACAATACCTTGGAGCTTTTGAAGGCGATGACCGTATCCTTCAGATTTTTGCCAACGGCGAGTTCAAGATTTCGGGCTTCGACCTCAATACCCACTTCGACGATGACATGGTGGAAATCCGCAAGTTCGATCCAGACGAAATCTTCTCCGTCATCTACATCGAAGGCGAGACGCAGAAGATGTACCTGAAGCGCTTCTGCATCGAAGCCGACACCAAGCTAAACGCCCGTGCTTCCTTCATCGGTGAGCACCCTGACGCGAAATACTTGGGCATGAGTACCGACGACATGCCGCGCCTGTTGTTGAGTTACAAGGTCAGTGACGCTGGCAACAGCTTCCCCGACGATGAGGTCAACGTGGAAGAGTTTATCGGCATCAAGAGCTACAAGGCCAAGGGCAAGCGTCTTTCGACAAGAGAGATTGACAGTTGGCAGTTCTTGGAACCTTATCAGCCAGAGCCGACTGAGGAAGCACTTGATGAACCGAAGGAAGGCGAAAGCGAAAACGAGAAAATTGAAGTCAACCCTGCAGATGTGCCATTGGAGATTGTTGAACCTTCAGAGGAGAACGAGGAGAAGAAGGGTGGCGATGGCGTGCAAATGGATTTGTTTGGAGGTGATTTATGAAAACTAGGAAAACGATAGCATTCTTGGGTTTGCTGACAGTGCTGCTTTCGAGTTGTCAGACCGAGCTCAAACTTGCCAAGCAATACATCGCTACCCGACCAAAGATTGAGGCAGCGGTCTATTTCCCTGAAGAGGCAACCGTAAAGGTGGAATACAACCCTAAATTGGAAAAACAGACTGAGGTCTTGAACGGATTCAGTCAAGATTTATTCCTTGATGTCATGTATAATGTGTATGCGGAAACTATGCTTGATTATGGTGTTTTAGTCTATGTGCCTGAGAATACCGAGGAGGTACAAGTTGATTCCATTCATTGGTTGGTGATGCTTTCAAGGATGGAGATTTCGGGTCGCATTACAGAGTATGAGGATTATCTGTTCAGCGACACGGAAGAGTACAGGTACAAGCACCCTTTGAACACGGTTAACGTGGCGTCTTGGTTTGAGGTTAACGATGGTGACTGGAAGCCCGTTTTGTTTAGCGAGCACAATCTTATGGATGGTTTTGATTCTCAGGCAGATTACTCTTTTTGGGCAGGTAGGATAGATTATGACTATACCATTGATACACTGAAGCTTGACGATATCTATAACTATGCTGTTTATTTGGGCAAGCTTTATGCTGGCTACACCTATGACTATATGATGAATAGTTATGTTGGAGCTGAACTCAAGAAAAAAGGCTATTCCTATCAGGTGATGCTGCGCTACGACCCATACAAAAAGCAGCTACGTTATGCAGATGAAGACGATTGGTTTGTGGTAATCAATGAGTGATTATTACCACAAAGAATGCGTAATACAATAAGAGCGCAAGGCGATGCAGAGTTCGTGTCCGGGAGGCACTGCAAACTCATTGTATTCTGCATGAAAAACTACATATTCAATTCTTTTTCAATCGTTTCCTTTAATTCCAATGGCTTGATGGTGCGGATTTCGCCGTTAATGACCATGCTGATGTTCCCCGTCTCCTCCGAGACCACAAGGGCAATGCAGTCGTTGACTTCAGTCACGCCGATGGCGGCACGGTGGCGAAGACCGTAATGCCCGGGAATGTTGGTCTTTTGTGTCACGGGGAGGATGCAACGGGCAGCAATGATACGGTTGTTACGGATGATCATGGCGCCATCATGCAAGGGACTGTTTTTGAAGAAAATGTTCTCAATAAGCGAGTGACTGATGTCAGCATTGATCACTACACCTGTTGATGCGATGTCGTCGAGGGTGTTCTTGCACGCGATAAGGATAAGTGCGCCTTGCTTGATGTCCGACATGTTTTGGCAGGCTTTGGTGATGTTGTCAATGTCGAGGCCTGCATTACCGCTGACCCTCAAGAACTTGAACCGTTGAACCAGTTTGCCCTCTTGGGCTTGGGTGCCTATGGTGAACAGAAACCGACGTATTTCAGGTTGGAAGATGATGATGAGCGCTATGAAGCCTACGCTGACGAAGGCACCTAGGATAGTACTCAGCAATTCCATCTGTAAGGCCTTGACAACCTGCCAAATGAGGAAAATGGCTACGATGCCCAAGAAGATGCTTATTGCGGAGGTGCCTTTAAGGATGCGGTAGAACCAATAGAATAGTAAAGCCACCAAAAATATGTCGATGATGTCGAAGATGCGGACTTGGATGAAAAGGTCAATCATGGCGTGAAATTTTGCGCAAAATTACAAAAAGTCCCGACCAATTCGATGGCTTCGCGAGCATTTTTCACATCGTGGACGCGCAGGATGTCGGCACTATTAAGTAGGGCGATGGTGTTCAAGACCGTCGTTCCGTTTTCAGCCGTGTCGGGGGTGGTGCGCAACACCTTGTTTATTAATGACTTCCTTGAGATGCCGATGAGGATGGGTAAATTGTTGTAACGATAACGGTTCAAGTCGCTGAGTAGTTGATAGTTGGCTTCAAGGCTTTTGCCGAAGCCTATGCCAGGGTCGAGGATAATTTGCTGGTTGCTATAGCTTTCCAAGACCTTACACTGTTGTTCGAAGAAATCATAAACAGTTTGATGGATGTCGCCGCCAAGCGTGTATTGATGCATGGCCTCGGGTGTGCCGACGCAGTGCATCATCACATAGGGAATATGGTTTTGGCCGATAAAGGGTAACATTTCTTTGTCAAATAATCCCCCTGAAATGTCATTGATGAGGTCGGCATCTTCGTCCATACAAGCTTCAGCCACGTTCTTTCGGAAAGTGTCGATGGAAATCATGGTTTCAGGGAAGGCCTTTTTAATGGCTTTAAGGATGGGAATGACGCGTTCCATCTCTTCGCTTTCTGTGGCGATGGCGTTGTTGGGTCGCGTGGAGCAGCCACCAATGTCGATGAAGTCGACACCATCGGCAAGCATCTGCTCGCAGTGTAGCAAGGCCTTGTCCATCTGGTTGTAGCGGCCACCATCGGAAAAAGAGTCGGGCGTCACATTTAGGATGCCCATGATGGCGGGACGGTCAAAAAGGAGGGTTTTATTCCTTGAAATGAGTCTCAGCATCTAAAAAAGTATTATTTTTGCAAAAATACATTTTTCATGCCAATAAAAGATACAAAAGCCCAATTTCATAGTGTTTTGGCGCAATGCCGCAAGTTGTTTATCGATAAGATGAAGGACTATGGTCCGGCATGGCGCATCTTGCGTACGCCTTCCATTACCGACCAAATCTTTATCAAAGTAAAGAGAATCAGAACCTTACAGACTACATCGGAACGTCTGGTCGATGAAGGCATCGAGCCTGAGTTCATCGGCATCGTTAACTATGCGGCCATGGGTGTCATCCAACTGCAACTAGGTGTGGTCGATCAGCCTGACCTGACAGCCGAAGAAGCTACGACCTTATACGACAAGGTCACCAACGAAGCCTACGAACTGATGACGCGCAAGAATCACGACTATTCCGAGGCCTGGCGCGACATGCGCGTGAGCTCCATCACCGACCTCATCATGAGCAAGGTACTGCGCACTAAAAGCATCGAGGACCATGGGGGCAAGACTCTCGTTTCCGAAGGCCTTGACGCCAACTATTACGATATGATTAACTATGCAGTGTTTGCCTTGATACTGCTGAGCGAAAAGAATGAAAATGAAAAATAAGACAATCATTCCTTGGGTTAGCCTAGGTGTGGCTTTAGCATCGGCTGTGGGCATCTATTTTTTACCGGAATACCATCTGTGGTTTCTTGTCATTTTGCTGCTTAACCTTCTGGTTCCCTTTGGCTTCAGTAAGAAATACGACAATGCTGCATTGACGGTTTGCCGTTTGTTGGTCGGGGCGTTGTTCATCTTCAGCAGTTTCACCAAAGGTGTGGACCCGTTGGGTACGAAATACAAGATGCTGGATTATCTCGCGGTCTACGGCATGACTTGGCTCAACGACTTCGCCTTGGCGTTGGCCATGTTGATGATTTTGGCGGAGTTTATTGTAGGCATCTGTTTGATAACCAAAGTGTTTCCTCGATTGGCGGTGCTCGGTGCCACCTTACTGATGTTGTTTTTCAGCATAACGACCTTGTTTGATGCCTTGTACGACCTTGTGCCCGACTGTGGTTGTTTCGGTACGGCCATCAAGATGAGCAATTGGCAGACCTTTTATAAGAATCTTGTCATTGATGCTGTGCTCATTCCTTTGATTTTCAATAACAAACGATTGAATAGTAGGTTCTTGGTTAGTACCCAGTTTATCATAGGTTGTTTCTATGCTTTGGTGTTTTTGGGCTTTGAGGTTTACAACTACCGTCATTTACCCGTCGTCGATTTCATGAACTGGAAAGTGGGCAAGCAGCTGACCACGGAAACGGTGGAAGAGAGTAAGATCTACCTGACTTACAGAAACAAAGCTACAGGCGAGACAAAAGAATACCTCTCGCCGAACTATCCTTGGAACGACTCGGTCTGGATGTCGCAGTGGGAGTTTGTCGATCAAAGGGTGGAAGGCGGTGCCAATTTCCTCGGATTCTCGGCCTTGGACGAAGAGGGAAACGATGTCACTGAGAACATCCTCACCACCGAAAACCTCTTGATGTTCACTTCCCACGATTTAACGAAAGTGACCGAAAAGGAATGGGAGAAGATAAGAAAGATTACTGAGGCTGCTGAAAAACAAGACTTTACCGTGATTTGGACAGTGGCCGATGAACCCGAATATGTGGAAAAACTGCGCGAGAAATATGATTTCCTCTACGAAGTGTATTATGCAGATGAATTGGAAATCAAGCCAATAGTGCGTTCTAATCCTGGTCTCATCTGGTTGGATAACGGCTTGGTGAAGGACAAGTGGAGTTCGGTCGACTTCAAAAAGGCCTTGAAGGTTTTGTGATACTATGGGTGCCTACATCGTCAGGAAGTTGTTGTACGGTATCGCGGTGCTATGGGGCGTCGCGACACTGGTCTTTTTCCTGTTCAACATCCTGCCTGGTGACCCTGCACAAATGATGCTCGGCCAGCGTGCCGACCAAGAGTCGGTGAATGCCATCCGCGAGGAATTGGGCCTCAACCAAAGTCTCGGGAAGCAATATGTTGATTACCTCAATGACTTGGTCCCGATTTCATTCTACGATGTCTCGGAAGGCCAACGGAAGTTGGAAAAGATTGGCAATTATGCCAAACTTGCGGCCGTTGGCTCGACGGCCATTGTGCTGAAGGCACCTTATTTGAGGATGTCGTACCAAAGCAAACGAAAGGTATCCGACATCTTGGGGGAGGCTTTCCCGAATACATTGCTTTTGGCTGCGGTGTCCATCTCCATTGCGATGGCTTTGGGTCTGGTGATAGGGATTCTGGCTGCTGTCATCAACACCAAGTTTCTCAATAAGTTGACGTTGTTCATCACCACCATTGGCATGTCGCTGCCTTCGTTCTTTGCCGCCATCCTCATGGCTTGGATTTTCGGTTTCTTATTGGAGCATTATACGGGCTTGAGCATGACGGGCAGCCTTTTTACCGTTGACGAGTACGGTAGGGGAGAGTTCCTGAGTTTACGCAACCTCATCTTGCCCGCTTTGACTTTGGGTATGCGTCCCTTGGCCGTGGTGACCGAACTGACACGCACTTCCTTGTTGGAAGCCATGTCGATGGACTATGTGCGCACGGCACGGGCCAAAGGCTTGAAGCCTTTTCGGGTCATCTGTATCCATGCCCTGCGCAATGCCTTGAACCCAGTGGTGACGGCGGTCTCAGGTTGGTTTGCCTCCTTGTTGGCTGGTGCCGTCTTTGTGGAGTATGTCTTCGACTGGAAAGGCATCGGTGTTGTGGTGGTTGACGCGTTGGACAAATACGACTTTCCTGTCATCATGGGCGCGGTGCTGCTTATTGCCGTCATGCTGATTATCGTCAACATTGTGGTGGATATCATTTATGGGTTTATTGACCCGAGGGTGAGAATCAGTTAGCAGTTGTTCAGTTGTTCAGTTGGGAGTTGGGAATGTGGAATGCTGAATGTGGAATGCTGAATGTGGAATGCAGAATGTAGAATGCAGAATGTAGAATGCAGAATGTAGAATGCAGAATGTAGAATTTTAAATCTTAAATTTTGAATCTTGAATAAAATAGGAACATACGAATTCATGGCAGAACCGTTCCACTGTGATTTTTCGGGACGGATGTTTTTGGGTCATTTGGGCAATCAGATGCTCAATGCTGCCGATTTCCATTCCACCGACCGTGGTTTTGGCATGAAATACTTGATGACCATCAATCGTTCATGGGTATTGTCGCGTCTGGCTATTGAGATGGAGGAGATGCCTTTTCAATATGACCACTTCACTATTGAGACTTGGGTAGAGAGCGCGATGCGGTTTTTCACGAGCCGTAACTTCTGCGTGTCGGACGGGCAGGGTAGAGTATATGGTTATGGCCGCTCCATCTGGGCCATGATTGACACGGAGTCGCGTCAGCCTACGGACATTTATTCCATCGATGATGGTGCCATCAACAATTGGATTGTGACCGACAAGCCGTGCCCCATCGACAAAGGAGGACGGGTGAAGATGTCGGAAAACACCACGTTGGTCAAGACGATTGACATCAATTACAATGACATTGATATCAACGGACACGTCAACTCGGTGAAGTACATCGAGCATGTGCTTGACTTGTGGGACATTGCATGGTATCGTGAGCATAATCTCAAGCGTTTCGAAATTGCCTACGTTGCTGAGACGCATCAAGGTGATAAACTGAGTTTTTATCGTGAGCAAACGGCTGAGAATGAGTATTGTGTACGTTTAGTCAAGACGGAGTCTTCAACTGGAAATCAAGTTGAGGTTTGCCGGAGCAAATTGGTGTTTTTGCCTATCGTAAGCGGTGAGGCCTGTGAAAGAATTCTTCGGTATCAGGTATGAAGTGGAAACTTGCAGGGCAAACGCATCAAATTTGTAATAGTTGCATCAAATAGCCCCAATCCCATGC
>CAMHRP010000068.1:0-15900 GCA_946187645.1 uncultured Bacteroidales bacterium
GTTCTGCGGCCAAACAGCACAAGGACAGCGTTTTTGAGGAACTGTACAGGCTGCTTCACGACCAAAGCCAAGGGCAACCAGAAAACAATGCTGAACAGGCTCATCAGCACATCGAAAAGGCGTTTGTTTCGACGGTTGGCCACTGTGTCAATCGCCTTGATATCAACAGTGTAAAGGTCGCCGCGCGTGTTGATGCTGTTGCTTCCGATGATGGAAAGGCTGTCCTCAGGGGCAATCTTGTAATCCACGTTGGTGGCATGCCAGTCCACCATCTTGTCGATGATGACCTGATGCGGCACGTCCTTAGAGCAAAAGATGACCTCGGTGATCTTATAAATCTCAATAATATCGGGCACCTGCGAGAGGTTGCCGATGAAGCCCTCTGGGGCCTCGCCTTGCGCCTCCGAACTCACCAAACCGATGAAATCAGGCTTGATGGAGGTGCTTTCCAAGATGGAGTTGACGCGTTGTGTCTCTTCGGGACTACCGATGACCAAAAAACGCTTCTTCTCCGTCCGTTTCGATTGGAAGTTCTCGTTGCCCAACAAAACTCCAATGAAACGTGTGAGGCTCATTTCCAAAGCGAGCCATATCATACCGAAGAGAATCAAGGCCCGCGAGAAACGGAGGCTCTCGGGCAACAAGGCATACAACACCAAAATCACGGCGCTACCAAAGGCCACACCGAGGATGGCTTTCGCGATGCTATAAGGTTTGTCGTAACCTCCTGTGAAATAGGTGGACAACAGCCAAATCAAGATATAAATCGGAAGTACCACCGCAAAGAGCACCGCTGGATAGGTGCCCACGCCGCCATAGATGTTGCCGTGACCCCAAGAATAACTGATGGCCGCCAAGCCGCCGTAACCCAGCACTGCATCCAAAAACGGGATGGCTGCCTTGTGGAAAAACTGCGACACCAATGCGAAAAACGCCTTGATGTAGATGGCCATATTAATAAGGAAAGAGAACGACTTGGCCCATGAGTTGCCAAAGTGCTTCTTGGCGAAAATCTCCATGGCGCGATAGAAGACAAACACATAGTTGACGCTGGTCTTCTTGGTGCTCTCACCTTTGTAATGGATGATGCGTGTCTCGGGGAAATAGTAGTTCTTGTAACCGCCTTGCGTGATGCGGTACGACAGGTCGATGTCCTCGCCATACATGAAGAAGGTCTCGTCAAGCAAACCGACTTTGTCGAGTGTTTCCTTCCGCATGAGCATGAAGGCACCCGCCAAAATTTCCACTTCGTTGGTCTCGTCGTTAGAGAGATGTCCCATGTAATAGCGGGCGAAACGCTTGCTATGCGGGAAGAGCTTGGCCAAGCCAAACATCTTGTAGAACGCCGTCTTGGCCGTGGGCAAACCGCGTTTCGACTCGGGCAAAAACTGGCCCTTACCGTCCACCATCTTCACGCCTAGACCACCTGCATCGGGATGGCTGTCCATGAAGGCGATGCATTTCGAGAAGGTGTCGTCTTCCACAACCGTGTCGGGATTGAGGAGCAGTACATACTCGCCCGTCGAGATGCGGATGGCTTGGTTGTTGGCTTTCGCGAAACCGACATTCTCCTTGTTGGCGATGACCTTCACCGCGGGGAACTTCTGCGCCAGCATCTTCAACGAGCCGTCGACCGAGTTGTTGTCGACGACAAACACCTCCCCTTCGATGCCCTGCATGGCACGACGCACCGAATAGAGGCATTGTTCGAGGAAATACTCGACGTTATAGTTGACGATGACGACAGAGAGTTTCATTTTCTCTACTTTTCAGGCTTGCTATCCAAATTGGCCTTCACCGCCTTGATTTTCAGACCATCATATTCCTTAAGGGTGTCGCTAATGTTCTCCAAACCGCAGGCATTCAGAATCTTGCCCTTGATGGCGGTATTCTGCATCCAACCTGTGAACTGTTCTGCACCAGGGCCGTAGGCATAGACCATCACCGGCAAGCAAGTATGACTTCTCGTCGAGTAATCAAACACGACATTGGTGTATTTGCCTTGCGGGTCGGGCAAGGTCAGGCCGCCTGTCTCATGGTCGGCGGTGACCACGACCAGCGTGTTGCCTTTCTCCTTGGCATAGTCGAGGGCGACCTTGATGGCATAGTCGAAGTCGAGCATCTCGTCCATCATCCAGGTGGAGTCGTTGCCATGGCAGGCAAAGTCGATTTGCGAGCCTTCCACCATGAGGAAGAAACCGTTTTCAGCATTATCCAAGGTCTTCAAAGCAGTCTTCACGGCACGCGGCAGGAAGTCGCCACGTTCAGCGGCATGCGGCATGTGGTCGGCATTGGCCATGACAGCGTATTTTTTGCAGGTCACATCGATGTCGGCGAGGGTGTCGTAGACCTTCCAACCGAGTTCGTTCTCCATGCGTTCCACAAGGTTGATGCTGTCCTTGCGTTGGTTGAAATGCTTCATGCCACCACCAATGATAAGGTTCAGATAAGGGTTTTCGGCCATCTGCACAGCAATATCCTCATATTGTTTGCGATGCGGCACCTTGGCATAGAAAGAGGCAGGCGTGGCATGGGTGACATAGCTCGACACCACGATGCCCGTCTCCTTGCCTTGCTCCTTCATCACCTCAAGGACTGTCTTCACTGGAATGGAGTCAGGATTCACGCCAATCATGGCGTTTTTTGTCTTGTGGTCGCTGGCAAGGGCTGTGCCTGCTGCAGCTGAGTCGGTGATGTCATTGCTGGCCGAGTGGGTGTCGACTACACCGATGTAAGGGAACTGTGAGAAGGTCATTTTTTCGCCCGAGGCCAACATGGCTGCATAGACCTGAGGCAAGGCCATACCGTCGCCAATCATGTAAATGACATTCATGGCTTTAGGCGGTTCAGGCGTTTCTTCTTTCTTGGTGCCACATGAGGACAACATGCCCAGCATGACGAGGGCGATTAGGGATAGTGTAGTTAGTTTTTTCATTATTGTTGAATTGTTGAATTGTTGATTGTTGAATCGTTGATTGTTGAATCGTTTAATTGTTGGGGTTCCCTGCGGGAATGGAAGAGACCATAATATACCCTGCGGCGGTCTGTCCAGCTTACGGTAGGTAACAGACTCAAACCGCCGCTAGGTACCAATATACGAATGTCCATTCCCGAAGGGAATCTTTAATATATCGTTCATTCTTGTTCTTTATTGCTTCCTCCCAACAACTTTTTTCACGGCCTCCACGATGTCGGGCGTATCGAGATGATAGGCTTTCAAGAGTTCGTCAGGCGTACCACTTTGGCCAAACACGTCATTGACAGCCACCATTTCCATCGGGCAAGGCATGTTCAAGGCCAACACTTGAGCAATGCTGTCGCCCAAGCCACCGTTGCGCTGGTGTTCCTCGGCAGTGACCACACAACGGGTCTTCCCTACCGACTTCAGCACAGCCTCCACATCCAATGGCTTGATGGTATGGATGTTAATCAACTCAGCATTAATGCCCATCTCCTTCAGTATCGGAAGCGCTTGCACAGCCTTCCAAACGAGGTGTCCACAGGCGAAGATGGTAACATCGGTACCTTCTTGTAGCATTTGTGCCTTGCCAATGACAAATTTCTCGTCCACAGGGGTGAAATTCGGCACTTTTGGGCGGCCAAAACGCAGATATACAGGACCGTCGTATTCAGCGGCAGCAATAGTAGCGTTTTTGGTCTGGTTGAAGTCGCAAGGCACGATGACAGTCATGTTGGGCAACATCTTCATCAGGCCGATATCTTCTAAGATCTGGTGCGTGGCGCCGTCTTCGCCAAGGGTGACACCCGCATGAGAAGCGGCAATCTTCACGTTCTTGTTGGAATAGGCCACACTTTGACGAATCTGGTCATAGACGCGACCCGTGGAAAAAGCTGCAAAAGTGCCCGTGAACGGCACAAAGCCGCTCAAAGCCATGCCAGCCGCCATATTAATCATATTGGCCTCGGCTATGCCTGTCTGGAAGAAACGCTCGGGGAACTCCTTGGCGAAGTCGCCCATCTTCAGCGAGCCGGTGAGGTCGGCGCAAAAGGCCACCACCTTGGGATTGCGGCGACCTGCTTCGAGCAAGCCTTCACCGAATCCCGATCTTGTATCTTTTTGGTTTTGTATTGTAAAGTCCATGTTTATATGTTATGTTGAATCGTTGATTGTTTAATTGTTGAACTGTTGAATTGCATATCGGCTACTGGCTTTTTGCTACTGGCCATTGGCAGCTATTACCTTCTTAAATTGAAACCTTCCATCTTAATAAAAGCTGCCAGAAGCCAGAGACCAAGAGCCAGAGGCAATCAATAATCACCTAATGTCTCCTCCAATTGTGACAGAGCATTGGCAGCCTGCTCGTCATTGGGAGCCGAGCCGTGCCATTTGTGCGTTCCCATCATGAAATCGACGCCCATGCCCATCTCAGTGTGAGCCAAGATGAGTTGTGGCCTGCCCTGATGGGTGTTATCATGTGCGAGTTTCAATATATTCACGAGGGCATGCATGTCGTTTCCGCTCACCTCAAGGACATACCAGCCGAAAGCCTCGTATTTGGCACGCAAGTCTCCAAGACTAAGCACGTCATCGGTGGGGCCATCGATTTGTTTCTTGTTATAGTCGATGATGGCGATGAGGTTGTCGACACCCTTGGCAGGCGCATACATGGCGGCCTCCCAGATTTGGCCTTCCTCCTGTTCGCCGTCGCCCATGAGGACATAGACGATATGTTGGTCGCTATTCAGCTTCTTGGCTTGTGCTGCACCTACTGCAACAGAAAGGCCTTGTCCGAGTGAACCCGATGCGATACGGACGCCTGGCAGCCCCTCAGCCGTGGTGGGATGTCCTTGCAGACGGGTGCCAAGTCGACGGAAGGTTGCCAACTCTTTGACAGGGAAATAGCCACGACGTGCCAAGATGCTATAGAACATCGGGCTGATGTGGCCGTTGGAGAGGAAGAACATGTCCTCGCCATTGCCATCCATACGGAAGTGGGCGGGGTCGATTTGCATTTGGTCGAAATAAAGGGCTGTGACAATGTCGGTTGCGCCCAGCGAGCCGCCTGGATGTCCCGACTGGCACCCATGCACCATGCGGATGATGTCGCGGCGCACCTGAGAGGCGATTCTTTCTAATTCGTTGATAGTCATATTGGAAGTGTATTTGTTTTACAAAAATCTGACTGCAAATTTACGGAAAAAACAATTACACAAACCTAAAAACTCAGAATCCTTTTTGGTGAGCCAAGATATCAGACTAACAGCCACTTCCATACAGGAATAACACCAATGGTTAATCCATCTTCTTCGATTTGGCGTTCAGTATCCCAAGTCACAATAACCCCATGATACTTCTTAAAAGCCTTGAGGAACTTTATAAGTCCACGAACCTCACGGTCGTATGTATCCGGGTCGTCGCGTCATACCAATATCATAAAGTATACTTTGTGAAAACATAGAATTTTTTCAAAGTATAGTATAGAATATTGAGAAACTACTCCATCTCACTTTCATCAACTTTGTTCCGCTTCCTGTCGTAGTCCTTCTTCGACTTATCAAAATCCCACAATTCCCTCTTCCGAAAGTAAAAACGCCTTTTGACAATCTAGGCAAATCATGTTTCCATAGACTTTCGGTTGGCCATTCGGGCACTTAGTATGACCAAAAACCTGATACATTTCCGATTCATCCAACTGTGTTCCTGCAAACTCGTCCATATCAGCCCAAATCATGCTCCCTACACGACTCCATCCACCTCGCAAGGCAGAGACATCACATAAAGCTTCGACAAACTCATCCGTAAACATCAGTCGGTTAAAGGTTTCCGCAGTTATCTCATCGGCTGGGCCAAACAGACTAGAATGTTTTTTCAGCCATTCAGGATGGACACCCGCATGGGAGAAAAGGTATCTTTTCCCACCAACGGCATATTCGACAGCCATTTGAAAGCAATCCAAATTCGCTTCGAACGTCGTCCTGATCACATCCGCTTTGTATTCATTATACCGGCTCCCCTGCAAGGAGGGAAACAGATAGTGCAAATCATGATTCCCCCATAGCAATGTAACTTGTTCAGCATGAGCTTTCTTCAAAGCAATGATGTCTTGAAGGCTCTTGAAAGCATCCGTCCAATAAATCCATTCGTTTTCGTATGGATCCAGGTAGTCGCCGAGAAACACCACCCTTGCATCCGCTGGCAGCCCACCTACCACTTCCCGCCAGAACTCCCTTCCGTGAAGATCGGGGATGATTATGATGCGCTGATCCATTTCAATCATTATCTACATCTTTTTCAGCCATTCTATTCTGTTTCCTGTCGTAGTCCTTCTTCGACTTGTGCACTTTCGATGGCCGCATACTGACTTGTTTGCCGTATTGTTCGATTTCCTTCTCGCGGTCGGCTTTGAGGAGGGATTTCAGGTTACTGAAATGCTTTTTCTTGGGCTTTTTGGAGTTGGATTTCATGGTATTCATTTCATTTGGAAAGTGCAAAGATATACATTTTTATAAAAAAGAAGGGCTGCAAAGCCGTCCCCACAGCCTTGCAACCCCGCTAATTTCATAATCTTTACAGTTTCTCCCCTACTTCTTTCCCCTTGCTGTCCAAAATCACCGAGCCATTAGGGCCATCACAATGGTAACGGTCTTTGCCGATGGCAGTGATGCGGGAATACGAAGGCGGCGTAATGATATTGCCATCCTTGTCCATCAAGCCATAATACCCTTCGAAGGTTTCGTACTTCAGACAATTGGCCGTAGCCGATTTCAAATTGTCAAATTCATCATACTCATCGGTGGAATACTCCATTTTCTCAACCTCATCGAAGTTGCATGGATTGATGATGTTGCATTCAAAGTCCAACACCTGATTGAGACGGTCAAGACGGCGCACAAAGATACAGCTATCCTCATGGTGAATGGTGATGCTGGCATACTCAATGGGCAGAATCAACTTTCCCTTTGCATCCAACAGACCGTATTTCCATTCACGGTCTTGTACCAGCCAAAAGCCTTTCGTGTCGTAAGACATTTGGTAATACTCCGGCTCCACCACCCAGTTGCCTTGCTTGTCTATGAGGCCGATGCGGTTGTTGTCGCCCAAGATAGAACATAAGCCGTTATGGAAGCAATAGTCATCAATGCGCTCAGTGTAAGGGAATTCCTTGCCCATCAAAGTTTGTCCTTTATGGTCGATAAAGTGAACCATCCCTTTATCATAAACGCAAGCCAGACCTTCTGAGAAGATCCATGCCTTGTCGTATTGCGCAGGGATGACGGCCTCACCCGTGAAGATGTTGAAATAACCGCGTTTGCGTCCACCTTCAACGCTGGCACTGAAGCATGCAAGGCTGTCGCCATCCGACGACTTGCAAATCCAGTTGATGCCCGTCAGGGTGCGGCGACCCGTCTTCATGTTGTAGAGATAGTTGGGGAAGTAGTCGTGGTGAACGACATAAGGGCTGACGTAGGTGTTGTCGTAGTCATGGAGATAGGTTGGGTCATTCGTCATACGACGATACTTAAAGTCATCGATGAAGTCGCCCACGTTTTCAACAATGACGATAGTAATGACCACAGCCGCAAAAAGCGCCACGACTGTCGCGCTAGTGGCAAACACATACCACAAACCGCGTGCGAACTTGTTCTCGGCCTTGTAGCCGAACATGCGTGCCACCCAGCGGGCGGCTTTCTTGATGCCTCTACCAAAGGTGGTGGAGGACTTGCCTTTTTGTTCTTTTTTACTCATAGATTTAAACATTTAGATGGTTAGTGAAATATTACTTTTTGATTTCAATTTGTTTCATTGTGGTATCAATTGTACGCACGATATCCAATGGTCTGGCGCTGGGTCGTGTTTTTGTTCATGAATTCGTCCCAGATCCTCCTGTATTGCCGCAACTCCTCGGTTGTGACAGAGGGACGAGTGGCTGAAAGCACTTTCTTCAGCAAGGCTTCATCGGTTTTGATAGGTATTGGGAACGCTGCATTCGTCAATTTCGAAAGCATGGCAAACTTCCTCATCTTGCCTTTATCCATCAACATCCTTCTGTTGTGGTTATCATAAACGATCAGATACACCTTTTGGCTTTTAGGTGTCAGCGCTTCGTACACTTCCCTGTGGAAACTCTGCTTGCTGACCAAGCTCAGGATCCGCAAACCGGCAAACGATTCATTCAAGTTATGCATCATTTTCTCAATTGTATTTGGTTTATTATCAAATCAAGTAACTTTTCTAAACTGGAGGACAGGGCATGCATAGCAATGCCCGGTGCCCGAATACGGGGCACCGTCTTGGCCTCCTTTGGCCAATAGGATTGATAATAAAAAGTACTGAAGCGCAGCAAAGCAATGCTGCACTTGCTGGGTTTGAACAGAGAGACGAACAGCCGACAATGCCAGCAGCCTGTCCTCACCCACCGGATGACAACCTTAGATTTCGCCTCGATTATGAGGCGTTTATGAATAAGACTATTTCGGTTTTTTTTGTACATAACCGTATATAGTTATACCATTAGACACCACTTTCCACATCCGATTTTCGATGCGAAACCTAGTACTATATTATTACAAATCCTATATACGGTCGAATGACCTTTACATTAAGTCACCATATTTCAACAATTTATGTGTTATATATTACAAAAAAAACTCATTTATTATTTTTGATATTCTATCATGATTATTTGTCGCTGCAAAATTATATAATAGTTTCTTTATTCACCACAATAATTATTGATTTTTTTCTTTATCACCCCCAAAAAACTCTATTTCTTCACAAAAAACTTTCTCATGTTACCGTATTTTGATTGTACAAACAAGAGATATACCCCTGTTTCATAATTATTTACATCCAATATCAAGGTCTCAATAACATCGACTTCAACATAACCCATTCTCTGTCTTGCCAAATTACGAGTTTTTGAATTAGTTTTCGTTGCATTCATTACTTTGCCCGGTTTTGATTATCAATTTGAAGCGGCATGGTTCGTCTGTGGGGGTTGCCTCGAACTCATAGCTCTGCGTTTCCAACAAATCCACATCGGTTCCTGTTTGGGCATCAACAAGGTGTAGATAGTCGGCTTTCATCCCTTCAAGGGCAACGGTGAGAGTATACGTCCCTTCCTCTCCTGCTTGGAAGCAGAATGGCTGCTCGGCTCCCTCGCATGGCACGATGGCCAGTTCTTCTTGCCCGTGTGTAGCGAAAAGCTTCGTGCGTTTTTCTTTGAGCGAGAGTTTTTGCAACGGAGTTGCACCGCCTCTCACCACCATGAGACGGTCCGCCAATCGGCCTTTCTCGGCTACTTCAATCCGTATCGATTCACAACGACCTGTCGTGACACTGCGATGGGGGTTAAACGTAATGGTGGCGTTTTCCGCAGTGGTTCTCACAAAACAGGCTTCCAAGGGCTTCAACGGATGTGCCTCGCTGATTTCGCTGACGACGAGGTCGTCTTTCGTCTCATTCATACGATAGCATCCATAGGCCACATGCTCGGTGGCGCATGATGTGACATCGTAAAGATACGGGTTCCCGACCAGGTTCCACCCCGTGAGCGGATGGCCTTCAACGTATTCGAGGGCTATTGTGCCGTTGCCATCGTACGGTTGCGTGCCCGTGATTCTTAGCGCGACATCGGTCTTGTGGGCATATAAATAACCTTTTCCTGCCATAAGGGCAAACGCATCGGCCTTGTAGTTGCGCCATTCCCTTTCTTGCGACTGGTCGAAGCGGTAAAGGTCATAGTCGCCATCTGTCATTCCCGTAATGCCATCTGCAGCAATGCCGTCGAATGGTGACGCTATAAGGTAATACCCTCCGTCGGATGTGCCATAACCATTGATAATAGCATAGGTAGGATCGCCTACCTGCACATGCGCCGTGTTCGACGGGTCAGACTCGCCTCCAAAATAGTTGGTCGTCACATGGTAGTCGTATATTCCATCAGGAAGGTTCGTGTCGGTGTAAGTGTTGCCACTCAGGTCGGTGGCCACGGCATCACCGTTTCGGTAAAGGTTGTAGGTGTATGTGCCATCCGTGATGTAAGTCTTGATGAGCCAGGAGCGCAGTTCATTTTGATTAAAATCATAACGCCATGTCACCCCATCGAATGAATACAAGCGGGCGTCTGTGACATCGTCATAAAAACAACATGAGGCGGGTCTACGGACATTGGACAGGAATACGATCCACAAATCCTGGGAACAATCCATTAGTATCGGGGTCATTAATTCAATGTCTTGCCAGCTTCCCGATGTCGCGGTATAGCTATAGCTCTGCTGATGCAAAAGCTCCGTCGGACGGGTTTCCGTGCCTTTGTAGACAAACATGGTGTACTCACCTGCCGTTCTGAAATAGAACGACACCTTCTCGACTGCCATCCCTTGATATTGCTGCAGGGTCGTTGCCGGGTAACGGTGAGCCCAATAAAAATCGGGGTTGTTGCTCTCGTTAGAATAGCCTCCGCCACCGATGCAATTCCCAGTACCATACTGAAGAATTGCGTTTTCGGGGCTTTCAGTCTGCCACGACAAGTTCACATCGTGGCCATTCACGGATGCCTGGAGATTGGTTGGTTCCGGGCCAGGGAAATGAATGTCAGCGACAGCGGTGTTTGAAGGGGCAGACTCTCCGCCAAAGTAGTTGGTCGTCACATGGTAGTCGTATATGCCATCAGGCAGGTCGCTATCAGTATAGGTATTGCTGCTCAAGTTAGTGACTATAGTATCGCCATCGCGGTAGAGATTGTAGGAGTAGGTTCCGTCAGTGATGTGGGTCCTAATCATCCAAGCCTTTTCGTCTGTTAAACGTTGCCAAAACATAACGCCAGATTGGGTATAAGAATAAAGTAGGGCATCATAATGGCCAGAACCAGAATAATCACACCAAGATGTAGGCTTAAAAACATACGAGTTAAATACAATCCAGAGATCTTGTGTATAATCAATGGCAACAGGGGATGGAAATATGATTTCATGCCAACCTTTTACGGTAGCACTATAACACTGTTGATACACCAACTCGGTTACATTCATCTCATCACCTTTGTATATTCCAACTGTATAATCACCTGTCTTACCCGTACGAACATAGAAATCAACCTTATCTATGGCCATTCCGGCATATTCTTGTATCATGGAAACTGGGAAACGTTGTGCCCATGAAGTTCTAGTTCCCTGTGTGTCGGTGCCACCTCCTCCAATACCATTATAAACTGTTGCATATTGCAATATAGCGGTCTCGGGATTTTCAGTCTGCCACGAAAGATTTACATTGTGGCCATTTAATGATACTTGTAAATTGGTTGGTTGAGGGCCAGGGAATTGAACATCGGCGACAACAGAATTTGACCTAAACGACATCGTCCCATCTGCTTTCACACTTTTCACGGTATAGGAATGTATCCCATAGTCCACACCTGAATCAATGTAAACATTACCTATAACATTTGAGACAAAATCATCATCACGGTATAGTTTATAGGAAACTGCTTCTTGAACTGATGACCAAATAATGGTAACTTCTTGACCATCAACGGCTGTGTTGACACTAGTAGGCGGATTGATAGAAGGGGTGTTAGGATGACAGTTAAAGATAGCCCTATTTCCATGATCATACTCATGACCTGGATACAATGCCCCTATAACATAATAACCATCATAATTGCCCTTATGTCCCCAATTGAAGTGGAACAAATTGTTTTCGTCATACCCATCACAGTTGAAAATATGTGCGACTCCCTCTGATGAGTTAGTAGCCTCATTTATACTATCACAACCTCTATAAATTATTGGTAGCCTCGCATCCAAATCATTCTTTAGCATAGAAATCCATTGCGCGTCTGAATAATCTGACTTTTCTCTTAATTCCATTTCATTTGAATAGTCGAAATAGGTCGTCAATGCGTTTTTAAATCTTGATGTACTTGTCCCACTAGCATTTGGAGTAAAATTCATTCGAACTGACACTGCCACATGGTACACCAATGTAGCCACAGCCAAGGCTTCAGCGTCAGAATACTCTGGAGCATAAACATTTCTCATGTTATCCCAATCATAAACCGTCTCACCGAAATTTGCATATTGAAGGCCGTATTCTGGATGATTGGTTTGAGTATAAGAAAATGACTCATTACCCCTAATAGGATGCTCCCAATAATTCATAAGTTGTGCAATGGCTATGGCACCACATCCAGCAACACAGTGCCCACCAGGACCCTCGTCATCAACAGGACACAGATCGTTAATAGGTGGCCTTTGGTTCCAATAAGATCTGATAAGCGGGGCTACACTGTTCCTCGACTTTGGTTCCAAGCCGCTACCATTCAACAATCTTTCCCATTCCAATTGAATCTCGCTATTGGCTTCCTGCCTATTATCTACCACGAATGTAACTTCATTATCGTATGCCCTCATCCAATTTCTGACGCATTCAGGCATCGTTTCATTTCCGAATCCGTTCTCTGTTGAATAACCCAGCACTGGATGCACCAAATCATTTGCAGCAATGATGACAAAGCAATGCTCGTTGCCAAAGACATAGAAATTGGGGAACTCGCCACGGTCGGCAAAGTCGACTAGGCTGAGCTGTTGCGGGGTGCCTATCCTTTGGCTCATAAAGGTTTGGGCCGCTATTTGAGCTGTTCGTACGCTCACTTTATCTGCCATGGCCGAGAAGGCTATAGCGAGAAGGCCAATCAGAAGAAAGATGTTTCTTTTCATTTTTTTCGTATTTTAGCATTAGTCATTGCTGCGATTTGCACTTTGCTTGGTTTTTATTATCAATTTGAAGCGGCACGGATCGTCTGTGGGGGTTGCCTCGAACCTATAGCTCCGCGTTTCCAACAAGTCCACATCGGCTCCTGTTTGGGCATCAACAAGGTGTAGATAGTCGGCTTTCATCCCTTCAAGGGTAACGGTGAGAGTATACGTCCCTTCCTCTCCTGCTTGAAAGCAGAATGGCTGCTCGGCTCCCTCGCATGGCACGATGGACAGCTCTTCTTGCCCGTCTGTAGCGAAAATCTTCGTGCGTTTCTCTTTGAGCGAGAGTTTTTGCAACGCATTTGCGCCGCCTCGCACCACCATGAGACGGTCCGCCAATCGGCCTTTCTCGGCTACTTCAATCCGTATCGATTCACAACGACCTGTCGTGACACTGCGATGGGGGTTAAACGTAATGGTGGCGTTTTCCGCAGTGGTTCTCACAAAACAGGCTTCCAAGGGCTTCAACGGATGTGCCTCGCTGATTTCGCTGACGACGAGGTCGTCTTTCGTCTCATTCATACGATAGCATCCATAGGCCACATGCTCGGTGGCGCATGATGTGACATCGTAAAGATACGGGTTCCCGACCAGGTTCCACCCCGTGAGCGGATGGCCTTCAACGTATTCGAGGGCTATTGTGCCGTTGCCATCGTACGGTTGCGTGCCCGTGATTCTTAGCGCGACATCGGTCTTGTGGGCATATAAATAACCTTTTCCTGCCATAAGGGCAAACGCATCGGCCTTGTAGTTGCGCCATTCCCTTTCTTGCGACTGGTCGAAGCGGTAAAGGTCATAGTCGCCATCTGTCATTCCCGTAATGCCATCTGCAGCAATGCCGTCGAATGGTGACGCTATAAGGTAATACCCTCCGTCGGATGTGCCATAACCATTGATAATAGCATAGGTAGGATCGCCTACCTGCACATGCGCCGTGTTCGACGGGTCAGACTCGCCTCCAAAATAGTTGGTCGTCACATGGTAGTCGTATATTCCATCAGGAAGGTTCGTGTCGGTGTAAGTGTTGCCACTCAGGTCGGTGGCCACGGCATTGCCATTGCGATATAAGTTATAGGTGTATGTGCCGTCAGTGAGGTAGGTTTTCATAAGCCAGGAACGGTCATTCAAACGGCTCCAACTGCTTACGCCAGATTGAGAATATAAAGAAGCATCTGCAACATTGGCATCTGAATAAGAGCAATATGACGCAGGCTTGAAAACATCTGAATAAAAAACAACCCATAAGTCCTGGGTGTAGTCGATAGGAACAGGCTGTGTGAAAACTATATCTTGCCAACTGCCAGCGGTAGCTGTATAATTCTGTTGATAAACAAATTCAGTTATTGTTGCAACGTCACCCTTGTAGATTCCTACCGTATATTCTCCTGCACGACGTGAATAAAAAGAGACTTTTTCAATAGCCATTCCAGCATCTGCCATCAATACGGAAGCAGAATAACGATGTGCCCAATAAGTTCTATCGCCTTGTGTATTTGTACCAGCACCCGATGTACTTGGCTCACCTAACCCATGGTGCAATATGGAAGATTCAGTGTTGGGGGTTTGCCATGAAAGATTGACATTGTAGCCATTAGTATTTGCCTGCATGTTGGTTGGTGTTGGCCCCGAAAAATGGATTTCAGCAAAAGCTTTGCTTGATTTCAATGACATTGTGCCATCGTTTTTCACACTTTTTACATAATAAAAATGGGTGCCATAATTGACATCATGGTCTGTATAACTGGAATTGTTCAAATGTGCGGACACCAAATCTCCATCTCGATAAAGCCTATAATGAGATGCCCCCGAAACTGGCGACCAATTGATGATTACATTTTGTCTACTGACCGATGTAGAAATATTGTTCGGCGGGGCGATGGAAGGAATGTTGGGGTAGCTCCCAAATATGGCACCATTCAGGTAATTCATATCGTAACTCGGATGAATGGACCCAATGGCATAATAACCATCGTAATTGCCTCCCCACCCCAAGACAAAATGGAAATAGTCGTACTCATCATACCCATCACAAATGAAAATATGTCCTACGTCAGTTTGTTGGTTTTTACCACGATAGATTACCGGACGTTCAAGGTCTAAATCGCTCTTGAGCATAGCAATCCATTGGGCATCAGTATAATTAATCTTGCGAAGATAGTGGGAATTATGAGTATAGTTGAAATAAGTCCATAATGCGGTGTCGACATCCGGAGGATTGGTGCCGCTGGCTGTATCGCCATAATTGATGTCAACAGAGACCCCACAATGATAAAGAAGCGTAGCAACAGCCGAGGCTTCGGCATCTGAATATCCATGGAAATAGTCGTTAAGCATATTGTCCCAGTCATAGACTGTTTCACCGAAGTTGGCGTATTGGACTCCGAATTCTGGATGAGCATGGGGAGTGTAGGAATGTTCTCCAATACCTTTGATAGGATGCTCCCAGTATTTTAGAAACTGAGCCATCGCCACTGATCCACATCCCCCGACGCAATGACTCCCTGGTCTATTGGGGACTTCTGGACATAAATTATTGAAAGGAACTAGTTTATGGTTCCATTTGGTTCGAATTAATGGACTTACCATTGTCCTTGACTTGAGTTTCAAACCTCTTCCATTCATCAAGTCGTTCCATTCAGAAAGGATTTCCTCTGTGGCAGCCAAACGGTCTGTCTTAACCAAGGCAATTTGATCGTCATATGATTTCAACCAATCTCTAACTTCGTTACACATTTCTTCATTGCCAAACCCTCCATTGGTTGAATACCCCAACACAGGATGCACTGCATCGTCACCAGCAATGATGACAAAGCAACGCTCGTTGCCGAAGACATAGAAATTCGGGAAAGATGCTTTTTCGGCGAAGTCGATCAGATGAATTTGCGGAACGACTTCCATCTTGGAATTGAGGAAGGACTGTGCTACACGCTGGGCTGTTTGCACAGTCACGTTTTCGGCAAACGCGGGCAACACTGCCATTAACAATGCTACAAAGGTTAAGGCTACTTTTTTCATAATTTACTGTTTTTTAATTAGTTTTACCTATTTTAAGGAGAGGATGGCCAACTGGGGTTGTTGGCCGTCCTCAAAAAATTGTTATTGGTTAAATGGAATTGTCTAATTTATCTTAGTACATGACAATTTTTATAAGCAACAGAAAAAGTTCAAGTTTGGCCAAAT
>CAMHRP010000069.1:0-15530 GCA_946187645.1 uncultured Bacteroidales bacterium
TCATGCGAAAAACCCTAATCCTTTTACTGACCCTCCTTGTCATGGCCTCCTGCAGCGACCCGAACGCAAAGTATGTCAAGAAAGCCGTCCGCATCATGGACAAACACGGCATCTATGCCCAAGGATCTGAATGGGAAAAAGCCAAACAAGAAGCACTCTCTGCAAAGCCATCAAGTCTTGGAGAGGCACAAGAAATTGTCACCAAAACTGGCAAGGTGGCTGGAGGAAAGCATACCTACCTGATGACTACCGATGAAGTGACAGAAAACGACACCTCCTCATGGGAAATGCCGACAGTTGAATTGCTGGAAAATAACATTGCTTTCATCAAGTTACCAGCATTCTCTGGATATGCGGAAGAGGGCATCAAATATGCCAACACGGTGCTTAACAACCTTCCTGATGCCTTGCAAGGCGCCATTATTGACTTACGCGGCAACCGCGGGGGCAACATGTATCCGATGATTGCCGCCGTTCATCGCCTCCTTCCAGATGATGTCATCTTGAAATTCTCTTCGCGCAAGAGACCAATGAGTATCAACACTTTCTTCGTCTTGCAAACGGTTGGACTGGAAAAACAAGCTCCCATCAATTGCCCTGTTGCCCTGCTGACTGACGATTGGACAGGCAGCTCGGGCGAGGCCGTCCTGATATGCTTCAGAGGGTTGACCAACACGCGTTCTTTTGGCGCACCTACAGCAGGTTACTGCTCTTGCAATCAGCCTTTTGCGCTTCCTGGTGGCTCACAACTTGTGCTCACCATAGGCGAAGACATTGCACGCACGGGAGAAGCTTTTTGTGACGACCCCATTGCCCCCGACATGTTGACGGAAACACCTTTCGAGGATGCTTTGGAGTGGCTTAAGAATCAAGAAATAAGATAATTGTAATGAAAAGGCCCTCCCAAATCATAAAGAAATATACCAACGTCAGCTTGGTGCTGCGTATTTTCATCGGATTGGTCATCGGTGCGCTATTGGGATTGCTTGTGCCTTCCTGGACTGGCATTGGCATCCTAGGCAGGATGTTTGTCAGTGCCTTGAAAGGCATCGCTCCCGTATTGGTGGCGGTGTTGGTGACTTCTTCCATCGCCAAGGCGGGCAAAGGGCACGGACATCGTTTCGCCGCTCTGATTGCGGTTTATATGCTGAGCACTTTCATCGCGGCTATCTGTGCGGTGGTGGGCAGTTTCATGTTCCCTGTGACTTTGCAGCTGGGCGAGGTACCTGAAATGGAAGGTGCTGTGGGCTCGTTGTCGGAGGTGTTCACCAACCTGCTGACGGGCATGTTGACCAATCCCATCATGGCCATCGCCAATGCCAACTACATTGCCATCCTGTTTTGGTCCATCATCATAGGCATTGCCCTCAAAAAAATGGCCAATAGAGCCACCATAGCCGTGGTTCACGATTTTGCCACGGTGATTTCCAAAGTGGTGAAGTGGATCATTGAGTTTGCCCCGTTCGGTATTCTAGGACTGGTCTTCACAGCAGTATCGGAAAACGGATTTGAGGTCTTCACGACTTACGGTCACCTGCTGCTGCTTTTGGTGGGTTGCATGTTGGTCAACACTTTGGTTTTCAATCCGCTTATTTCCTTTGTGATGCTGCGTAAGAATCCTTATCCGCTCTTGTTCACTTGTTTGAAGGAGAGCGGCCTGAACGCATTCTTCACACGCTCGTCTGCGGCCAACATCCCCATCAACATGGCTTTGTGCAAGAAACTCAGCCTTGACGAAGACTTCTATTCCGTGAGCATCCCTTTGGGTGCCACCATAAACATGGATGGTGCTGCTGTGACCATTACTGTCTTTGCACTCGCAGTGGCGCATACTGTGGGTGTGGAGGTCAGTTTTGCTTCGGCGGTCTTTTTGGGAATCATAGCCACCCTCGGTGCCTGCGGTGCTTCGGGCGTGGCTGGCGGCTCATTGTTGCTCATCCCCATGGCCTGCTCGTTTTTCGGCATCGGCAATGATGTGGCCATGCAAGCTGTCGCCATCGGTTTCATCGTCGGTGTGGTGCAAGACTCGGTCGAGACCGCCCTTAACAGCAGTGGCGATGTGTTTTTCACGGCAACAGCGGAATACTACGATAGGAAGAAAAGACAAAACAAAGGATAAAAATGGAAACCGAAAGAATCTTACTCCGGCCCTGGCACGACGATGACGCAACGGCGCTTTTCAAATACGCCTCCGACCCCGATGTAGGTCCTCGCGCCGGCTGGTCACCACATAAGAGTGTGGAAGAGAGCCTGGAGATTATCCACACTGTGTTTCATAACGATACCAATTGGGCTATTGAACTCAAGGCGACAGGTGAGGCCATCGGTGCGATTGGTTATGTGCCTGCGCCCGAAAGCAATCTCCCGACACGAGAAGGTGAGCCATTGGTGGGCTACTGGGTGGGCAAACCCTACTGGAACCAAGGCATCTGTACAGAAGCACTTGAGTTGATGCTCGACCATATCCGTAAGACAACCGACATCAAATCGCTGATTAGCAGCCATTATTTCGACAATCCCGCTTCAAGAAAAGTGATGGAGAAATGCGGGTTCAAGCCTACTGGTGAGACCTGCATCGACGAGAAACTGACGGGGACGACAAAACCAACACAAGTGATGAGGTTAGAAATTGAACGATGAAGACTAATTTCTTTAAAATCAGCATTATACTTATTGTTTTGCTTTGCTGTGGACCGTTGTGGGCGCAGCAAAGCATACGGGTGTTTTTCGTGGGTAACAGTTACACGTCGGTCAATGATTTGCCTCGGATGGTGGCCGACATAGCCCAAAGCATGGACGATGAGTTGGTCTATGCAAGCAATACACCCGGTTCCTGTACCTTCGAATTGCATTGTTCCAACGCTACAATGGACAAGATTTGTCAAGGTGGATGGGATTTTGTGGTGCTGCAGGAACAGAGCCAGTTGCCGGCTTTCCCTATTGAAATGGTGGAGGAGATGGTCTATCCTTTTGCGGAACGGTTGGTCGATTCCATCTACGCATTCAATCCCGAAGGCGAGGCCATGTTTTACATGACCTGGGGTCGCAAGAACGGCGATACGGAATACGGTTCGATGTATCCCATGATGAGTACCTACGAGGGCATGGACAGCTTGCTCTATGCGCGTTACATGTACATGGCCGAGGCTAACGATGCGTCGGTGTGTCCTGTAGGTCGCGTATGGCATTACCTCCGTGACAACCACAGTGAGATAGAGCTGTATATGCCTGACGGAAGCCATCCTTCAATGGCGGGGAGTTATGCCGCTGCTTGCGCTTTCTATACCATGCTGTTTGGTCGCGACCCCGACAGCATCACATACGAAGCAGGTTTAAGTCCCAAGACAGCCCATCTTATCCGTTCGGCCGTTCACGATGTGGTTTACGACTCATTGTGGAAATGGCAGCGTCCTGAGCCGAGCGCGTTGCCTATCGATGGACAAACTCCTGAGGTTTATGTTAGCCCAAATCCGACCCATGGTGAAGTAACGCTTCATTTGCCTGAAGGGATAAAAGCCGACATCTTTCTTTTCAGTGTCGATAATAGAATCCTTTTGCGCAAAACAACACAAGGTGCCACTCGTCTTTCGTTAGATGGTATGCCTACTGGTGTCTATCTTCTCAAATTGGTTACGCATCAAGGAATTGTAGTCAAAAGAATAGTCAAGCAATAGGAAAAAGTGTATCTTTGCCAAAATTAATCCAATTACACTTATCACTATGAAAACAAGAAACCTACTTAAAATCAGTGTGTTATCTGTTCTTCTACTGTTTTGTGGTCAACTCTTCTCACAGATTCAGACTTTTGAATGGCAAGGCACACAACGGCAATATCTCATTAAGATACCAGAAAACCATTCTGAAACGATGCCCATCCTGTATTTCTTGCATGGTTTGGGCGACAACATCACTCGGTTGGACAATGAGTTCCATTTCCAGCAGGTGGCCGATGAGTTTCAGTGGGCAGTTGTGATCCCTCAAGCACTATCTCAGTCGGGTGCAACCATGTGGAATGCTGGACTGATGGCAAGCAGCATCGATGACTCGGGCTTCCTGATGGCATTACTTGACGCATTGGCCGAGCAATATCCCATCAATCTCGATAGCGTTTTCTTCACGGGCTTCTCGATGGGCGGTTTCATGACGCACCGCATGGCCATCGAGCATGGCGACCGCATCACCGCCTGTGCACCTGTCAGCGGACTGATTACGCATTCCATGGCCAACCAAACGGCTGTAGCGCCCGTGAGGATGCTGCACATTCATGGCACTACGGATCCTGTGGTGGGTTACGACGGCAATTCGCAATACTTTGGCGGTAACTTGGGTCTCAGCGTCGACGCCATCCTTGATTATTGGAAAAACGCCAACCATTGCGTTGCCGAACCCGTCATCGACACCTTCCCTGACCTCAAGAACGACGGACTGCGTTTTGTGCGTTATACTTATGAGGGTGATGCCGAACTGCAACACATCAAGGTGATTGGCGGCAACCACACTTGGTATATGAGTGAAAACCAATACGACATCGGTTATCTGACCGAGATTCATAAGTTCTTCACCATCAACAACGGAAACGATGGTGTTGCCGAACTTGGGCAAAACACACTACAACTTTGGCCCAACCCGACTTTGGGGCAAGTCACTATTGAAGTGGCGACAAATACAGCCGTTGAGGTTTTCGACATTCAGGGTCGCAAAGTTGCACAGTATCCATTGAAATCTGGCAACAATCACATTGACTTGGAAAACCTTCCTGAAGGCTTATATTTCATCAAAGGCGAAAACGGTAAAGTACAGAAACTTTTACTGATGAAATAAAATGTAAAACCGATGCTGACCCCGAAATTCGACACTTGTTTCTTTGAGCGTTACGCCATGGTTTCGTTGGCCACACTGCTGGGCGATCATTATGCCCATTTAGTCAACCGTGACCGACCAGACCTGCAGGATGAAACACAGAGTATTGGCATCGAGGTGACCCGGGCCATCCGCGAGAACAAAAACGTGGCCAATGCCTTGGTCAACGAGATGGCGGGCGAGGATATCAAGGAAGTGAATGCGGAGGATTTGCGCCACATCAACCAAAGCGGTTATGCCTACGGCTTGGGCGATGGCACCCTCGTTGGTCGCAACGAGTACGAATTCTGGTCGTTGGCTTTGCCTCTGAAGCGCATTCTCGAAATCAAGATGGACAAGGTGAACAACGGCTTTTACGGCGATTTCGATGAGTTTGGCCTTTTTGTTTTCACCAAAGAAGACTTGGACCTTGACCAAGTCAAGCAGACCATCGCCTTCATGATGGAGAAACAAGCTTACCAGAACCGCTTCTATTCACGACTCTTCCTTTCACAAATCCAGACATTGTTCGACTGCAATCTTGAAACAGGACAATATCGGAAAATCAAGGTTAACAAGGCGCAAAGGTGCAGCTTCTATGAAAACGCAATAAAATAATGGTTTTCAGTCGCTTATAGTCATTGTATTTTGCTTCTGATTCGAATAAAAGTGCGCTCCAAAAGGATGTATAAAAGGTAAGAAACCACCATCACCACTAGCCAATATATAAAATAAGCTGCAACACCTTGTTCTTCAATTAGTTTTGGACAAACCTTATCCATCACTTGGATTATCAGCGAATTGGTGAGAAACATAGCGTACGACAAGATGCTGACACGAGAAACGATGCTTCCGGCCACGGTTTTGTAAGATTTGATTTTTGTAAAAATCGGAAACCATAGCGCGATGGCTAAAGCTGAAAGGGTTAGATGGAGAACATTGAAATAGAGCGAACCGATGACGCGAGGGATGAGGTTGGTGATGACGAACAATACCAAGCCAAAGATGAGACTCTTGAGCGCATTCCGGTCCCAAAACTCAGGATAATAATGTTGTACCCAAGCCGCCATCACTCCGATGAAAATGTTATCCATTCTTGAAGCCACGGTTTTGCGCAGCCAAATGTCCCACCAAAAGAAATCGGTTGTCTTTGGGGTCACGTTGATACGGTAACCCATAGAAAATATGACGAAGAAAAGACAGAGAAAAGGCACAAATTGTTTAGGTTTCATGAAACGGCAAAACAGTGCCAACATCAAGGGGAAAAGGATATAGAACCACCACTGCACAGGCAGCGACCACGACTCCCAATAGAAATCCCAAAAAGGCGTGAAAAGGTTTTGGGTGAAGGTGACGAAATGCCATACTGAAAAGGTCTGCGTGTTGCCTTGAATGACATGACTCTCAACCAAAATATAATTGACAATCAGTATGAAAAGGTAGTTGGGCAAGATGCGCAAAGCAGTCCTGAGATAAAAAGAAAAGATTTTTTGTCGGTCGAGTGATTCGTCGTGTTTCTGCATATAGGACAGTAACGATTTCCCGATGAGGAAGCCGCTCATGACGAAGAAGATGTCGACACCATGGGGCAAAGGTAGGTCGGTGAAGCAATTTAATCGAGTGTCGTAGAGCAATCGCTCGCCGTGTCCGTGTACAACACAGAAAATGGCGAAAGCCCTAAGCAAATCCAAGCCGAAAACACGCTTGCGGTCAACTTCAATGTCAAAGAAACCTCTCACCTTACTTGATTACTTTGGCAGCAAACTGTTGGTTTGAACCCCGCAACAGGAGCAGATAAGTCCCTTGTGCCAGCGTTTGGAACATTTCACCGATTTCTATACGGTTGAAACCTGCTTGAATGTTCCCTAAATTTTTGTCGACCAACAGTTTTCCATCCAATGAATAGATCTTGGCAAACATATTGCAAGAGCTTTCCAACTCGATTTCAGCGTAGCTTGAAGCCGTAACAGGGTTGCCAATGATATGTACAAGATTCTCATTTTGAGCGGTTTCATGAATGCCTGTGAAGTCGAATTCGTAAGCTCCTAAATCGATACGGCCATCGCTTACGCGTTGGTGGCCATCAAGGTCAAGGCCGGTGAGAATTTCGGCAGGTGTCTCAAGTGAACCCGCATTGATGCAATGACTCTCAGCACTTAGCCGGTAGTTTTCTTCGTCAGGCTCGGCAAAAAACGGGTCTTCATCAAGGCAGTTTTCATAAACCTGGATGATTTCGTTGTTTGAGATATTCTCTAAACCGTACTGTACCAAGCAGTTGTGGAACTCTGGCGCATAACCTTCGTAAGTCCATGACCACATTTGTACAGGCTCTTCAAGCGGAATATCATTGGCGTTGCCATAGACGATGCAGTTCCATACGGAAGGCGAACTTTGCTGGTAGAAGAAGATGCCGCCGCAATTGACTCCGATGGAGAGGTTGTTTGTCACAGTGAGGTTACTCATCAAGGGCGATGAGTCGCTGATGGCCAGTCCGCCGCCAAAGTGACCCGAAGTGTTGTTGGCAAAGAGCGAGTTAGTGATGCTGCAAGGGCTGTCGTAACAGCGAATAAGGTAAAGTCCGCCGCCATTGATGCCATAGTTGTGTTCAAAACGGCAACGGTCAATATTGACAGAGCAACTGTCGATGCTCAAAGCACCGCCGATGGCGGTTTCGCCGATATTGTAACGGAAGTCGGTCTGGGTAATGTCAACCTCGCAGTTGATAAAACGCAAGCCGCCTCCGTACATGAAATAAACAGTGTCCAACTCTGTATAAGTCAAATTGTTGCTTACATTACAGTCGTATATTTTTACGGTCGACCATTCTGCGTTCAGGGCTCCGCCATGTTCGCGCGAGAAGTTGCAAAACAAGGTGCTGTGGCTGATTTCCACATTGTCGCAGTCAAAGATGCGCAAGGCCCCACCATCTTGGTCATTGTCGAAGGCTGCCTTCCCGTATTGGAAACGGCAGTAATCCAATTTACACGCTCCTGCTTTGTCCATACGTAAACCGTTCCAGCCGCCACGACCTGCATTGAAAATGTGGAATCCTGTCGTGTCGGCCACGGTGAAGAGAATGGAATCGTTTTCGGTGCCTATGGCGTCTAATGTGGCGTTTTTTTCAATGCTGATACTGTAAAAGTCATTGAATAAGACGGTCGTTCCAGGCATGATACTCAACGATTCTTCAACGGTTACATTACCGGTGACGAAAACGGTGTCGGCATTCCAAACACCGGATTGTAAACCTGACACTTCGATGGTTTGTGCTTTTGACAAAAGACTGAGAACCAATAGTAAAAAAAGTAATCTTGCTTTCATATAAAGTTAGTGTGATAGATTGTGGCGCAAAAGTAAGGCTTTTTCATTATCTTTGCACCGTTTTTTTACTGAGCGTTATGAAACTACCAATTATTGGAAGAAAAAATATGCCCATTCCTGTGGTGGGTGCTTTGGTGAAGGCTGCTGCTGAGATTAAAAATATACCTGTCGAGATTCGTCAGAACCATACCAATCCTATCCGCGCTCAAAAGCGCGAGTTGCGTAAATTGCTGACCCGTGCACAGTTCACGGAGTTTGGAAAGTTCTACCATTTTGACGAGATTCTCCTTTCAGGTGACATCATGGAGAATTTCCGCAAGCGTGTGCCCGTGTTTGACTACAATAAGATGCATGATGAGTGGTGGTATCTCAACCTGCAAGGCAAGCGCAACATCGCCTGGCCAGGCAAAATCAAGTATTTTGCACTCAGTTCAGGAACATCAGAGGCGTCCAGCAAATACATTCCCATTACCAAAGGTTTGAACAACAAAATCACCCGTGCAGGCATCCGCCAGCTGGTTTCAGCCACTCGCTACGACTTTCCTGTGGGCTTTTATAACCGTGGTGTCTTGATGATTGGTGGCAGCACTGACTTGCAATACAATGAGGAGTTTGGTTATTATGCCGGTGACCTTTCTGGTATTTCGGCGGGCAAGATACCGTCGTGGTTCGAGGCTTTCTATAAGCCGGGACAAAAGATTTCGAGGGTGAAAGACTGGGCCGAGAAGATGGACCTCATGGTGAAGGCGGCTCCAAAATGGGACATTGGCGTCATCGTGGGTGTGCCGGCTTGGGTGCAAATCCTCCTCGAACGCATCATCAAGGAATACAAGTTGAAAACCATTCACGATATTTGGCCTAATTTGATGGTGTATGTCCATAGCGGCGTGGCTTTTGCGCCTTACGAGAAGAGCTTTGACCGTATTTTCGGCAAAGAAGTGCTATATGTTGAAAGTTACTTGGCTTCAGAGGGTTATATAGCATATCAGGTCGATTTAAAAAGGCGTGTGATGCAATTGCTGGTCGACAACGGCATCTATTTCGAGTTTGTGCCATTCAACGAAGAAAATTTTGACGAGGATGGCACCATTGTGGCTAATCCAAAGACATTGTTGCTTTCGGAAGTGAAAGAGGGTGTGGATTATGCCTTGTTGCTTTCCACTTGTGCCGGCACTTGGCGTTATCTCATAGGCGACACCATTAGATTCCTCAACACAAAGGATTGTGAGATTGTTATCACGGGACGCACGAAACAGTTCTTGAGTATCACGGGTGAACACCTCTCGCAGGACAACATGACCCGTGCCGTCGATATGATGGCTGAGGAGCTGGGTATTGAAATCACCGAGTTCACCGTAGCTGGCATCCGTCACGACACGATGTATGCCCATCATTGGTATCTCGGTTGTGATGAACCTATTGACAAAGAGTTGGCTATCAAAAAGATAGACGAGAACTTGTGTAAGTTGAACGACGACTATGCTGTGGAGCGCACCCAAGCCATCAAGGAGTTGTTCATCGATGTGTTGCCCACCAAGTGCTTTTATGAGTTCATGGAGCAGAAGATTGGCAAATGGGGTGGTGCCACCAAGTTTCCTCGTGTGTTGAAAGGCAAACGCTTGGAGATGTGGGAGGAATATGTTAAAGATCTGAAATCATAAAGTGATGGAAAACTCACCTGTTATTTTTGATAAAATGCCTGAATTCAGCCGTATAGGCTCATTCAGTTTCTTGTTTTGGGCCATTTTGATTGGAATTTTCCTTTCCGTGGTTGTCAACATGGGACCAGCATTCATCACCTTGGTGCAGACCAGCCTCCATCGAGGTTTTCGCTCGGCGGCGTGGTTTGCCACAGGAGTGATTCTCAACGATGCAATGGTCGTCACAATCTGTATCCTCACTTCGGTGCAAATCGTGATGAAATCTTCTAACGAGGCAGCTTTGGCTTGTATCGGCGCAGGTATCATATTGTTGCTTTTCGGCATTTTCACCTACCGAAAAAAAGTCCAGGAACGAAAAGAACGCGATGAATACATTGAGAAACGCACTAACGAAATGATAAAGAAGCAAGAAGATAAACCGGCATGGTTTGTTTTCTTAGCCAAAGGCTTTGTGCTCAATATCTTGAATCCATTTGTTTGGATTTTTTGGTTCTCAGCCGTGGCCATGGTGGCTGGCAATATGGGGGGTAACAAACTAAGCACCATTGTCTTTTTTGCCATCATTCTTGGCACCACTTGGATTTTAGAACTGCTGAAGGCTTGGGGTGCTGCCAAGTTGAAGGTGTTTTTCAATCCTGAACGTACTACGATAATGAATAAAGTGGCAGGCATTCTATTGATGCTCTGTGGGGTTTATTTCATCATTTTCAGAGGAATTGTACACTTTCTCTAAGAAGAAACAAAAACTAAGGTATTATTTGTTCAAATGCCGTCCACGGCGAAACCTTCGGCAAAGGTGCCTTCACCTCGATTTGTGTTTTCGATACTGGATGCTCGAAGGCGATATGCCAGGCATGCAAGCAGATGGAGGCGTCGGGGTTGCTGCGTGGATAACCATATTTCAAGTCGCCACGGATGGGGCAGCCGATGTGCGCCAACTGGCAGCGAATTTGATGGTGTCTTCCTGTAAATAACTCGACTTCAAGCAGATAAAAGGTGTCTGACTTTCCGACTACACGATAGCTCAAGCGGGCCAATTTGGCGTCTTTGGTGCCTTCAGGCACCACGAACGACTTGTTCATCTTCTCGTTCTTGACGAGGTAGTCCTCCAACACATCAGCTTGTTTGGGTGGGTGGTTTTTCACGAGGGCAAGGTAGGTCTTGCGGAAGTCGCGGTCTTTCACTTTCACCGTCATGCGCGACAGCGCCTTACTTGTCTTTGCGAAGACGACGGCACCGCTAACGGGGCGGTCGATGCGGTGGACGAGGCCAGCGAACACGTTGCCCGGCTTGTCGTATTTCTCTTTGATGTATTCTTTGACGTCGTCGAGGAGGCAGATGTCGCCCGTTTTGTCACCTTGGACGATCTCGGAGGGGAGTTTGTTCACCACGATGAGGTGGTTGTCTTCGTAGAGGATTCTGTTGCTGATATTGGTCATTGTCATGTGTTTAAGAGCAGGGACTGACGTCGCCTGTTTACTGGTTTGTCATCCCTACGGGACTCTGGGTTAGAGGAGATAACGTTCGTCGAATTCGATGCCGTTTTCTTTCAGAAACTGTATAAACTCGTCACGAACCGATATTTCGTGATGATGTTGCTCTTGTGTCTCTATATAGCGGATGGTCTTTTTCAATAGTGATGGGCTGACACAGAACGCGCCGTAGCCTTCTTGCCAGACAAACGCTTCGTAGTATTTGCCAAGAGTCTTTATCCACCTGCTGCTGTTGGCTTTGACTTTCTGTACGAACTCTGACACGCTCATGGTTTTGGGCATAGTTGCTAAGATATGGATATGGTTTTCTATGCCGCCAACGGTAATAGGATAGCCACCAATGTTTCGTACGATACCTCCTATATATGCGAAGATCTTAGGCAGGTCTTCGTACTTTATGCAGACACCAGTGCTCTTTACGTGGAACACGATGTGGATGTTTAGTTTTGTGTAGGTGTTTGCCATAGTGTTTTGTTTTGGAGCAGGGACTTACGTCGCCTGTTTACTGGTCTGTCACCCCTACGGGGTTCCGCAGAGTCCCGGAGGGACGGTATATCTAATGCAGGTGACGTGAGTCCCTGTGTTCTAGTCTAGCTCGCCAACCACCGTCAAGTCCCGTAGGGACGACAGAAAGAAAGCCTGCTTACAGTCTTTAACCCGTCAACGACTCTTCCGACTCACAGATTACTCCACTTCCAATAACATAAGGTTCCACTTCATGATACACCACCCCAAACTGTCCAGGTGCCACGCCTGAGATAGCCACCTCCGAAACGATGTCGGCACCTCGCTCGGTGAGACGAATCGTACCATAAGTAAACTCTGGCTGGTGACGTATCTTGAAGCGGACACGCTGCCCGTCAACAAACTGCAACTTGGGATTCATCGGCTGCAGGTCACCCATGGGGACGATGTTGGTGTATTGCGCCACGGGGTCATAGCCCTGCGACACGTAGACGATGTTGTTCGGGATGTCTTTCTTCACCACAAACCACGGACCTCCGCTGAGTCCTAACCCCTTACGCTGTCCAATGGTATGGAACCAAAAGCCCTTATGGCAGCCTAGTTTCTTGCCCGTCTCCAGTTCCACGATGTCGCCAGGCATCTCGCCAAGGTATTCGCGGATATAGTCATTGTAATTAATCTTTCCCAAGAAGCAGATGCCTTGACTGTCATGGCGTTCCGCACTCGGCAACTTGTACTGGGCTGCCAATCGACGCACCTCGGGTTTTGGGATGTCTCCGATAGGGAAGATGACCTTGCTCAGCTGGGCGTAGGAGATGCGACCGAGGAAATAGGTCTGGTCTTTGAAAGAGTCGGCCGCTGTTCCAAGCCAGAAGATGCCATCGGTATCCTCCCACGAGCGGGCATAATGCCCTGTAGCGATCTTGTCGAAGTTATGCCCTTCTTTCTCCTCGAATGCACCGAGTTTGATCCAGCGGTTGCACATCACATCGGGGTTGGGCGTGAGGCCTTTGCGCACCATCTCCATGGTGTATTTCCCGACGGTCTCGAAATACTCGTGCTGCAGGTCCACGATGTCGAACTTGCAGCCGTATTTCTTGGCGATATAAGTGGTTATTTCAATGTCCTCCTCCGACGGACAGCTCGACAGGTCTTCCTTACCTTCCATACCGATTTTGATATAGAAAATATGCGGGTCGTAGCCCTGCTCTTTGAGCAGCGGCACTACCACGGAGCTATCGACGCCCCCCGAAACCAATGCGGCTATGTTCATGGGTAAGATATTTGCTGCAAAAATACAAGTTTTTTCAATCCGAAAGGGAATAAGGCTTGTCCTCTGGCTTCATACCGCGTTCCAGATTAGGTTCACTACCCATCTCGAAGACCAGTTCCCCGCCTTGCATCAATTGCTCATGGGTGAGGTAAAGCTTCGTGATCTCCTGCCCGTTGAGGGTCACCTTCTGCACATAACGTTTTTCATCGCTAACATTAGGTGCCTTGATTTCCAAGGTCTTGCCATTGCCTAAGCGCACTTTCAGATAAGGCAGGTAAGGTGCTCCAAACACATATTGGTCACTGCCCGGACAGACGGGATAGAAACCCATCGCGGAGAAGATGTACCACGCCGACATCTGGCCGCAGTCGTCGTTACCGCAGAGGCCGTCGATGTTGTTTTTGTAGAAGCGGTTCATGATTTCGCGCAGCCAGTATTGGGTCTTGTAAGGTTGTGAGGTCCAGTTGTAAAGATAGGCGATATGATGTGCGGGTTCGTTGCCGTGGTTATAGCAGCCCATCAAGCCTTCCTCGGTGACATCTTCTGTGTTCTCGAAGAACTCGGGCGGAAGTTGCATGACAAATAAGGTGTCGAGGTTGTGGATGAATTGTGCATCGCCGCCCATGGCCTCGATGAGGCCTTTCACATCCTGCGGCACATAGAACGAATACACCCAGGAGTTGCCCTCCACAAAGCCTTCGCCTTCGGTGTCGAAGAGGCTGAAGGGCGTTTTCCATGTGCCGTCGCTCATCTTGGGACGGGCAAAACCAAGGTCAGTGTCAAAAGTGTTGCGCCAGTTGGCGGCGCGTTGTTTGTAGATGTTGGCCATTTCTTGGTTGCCAGCCTTTACTGCAGTTTGGTAAATGCACCAATCGTCATAGGCATATTCCAAGGTCACGGAGACACAGCCGCTGTTCTTGTCGAAGGGGACATATCCCAGGTTTTGGTAGTCGTCAAGGTTGACATAATACGGGCATGTGGAACTCCGTTGCATGGCTTTCAGCATGGCGTCACTTTGGTTGGCCACGCCTTTGGTATAGGCATCGGCCAACACGGGAACGGCATGGTAGCCAATCATGCACCAGTTGTCGTTGCCCATGTGTGACCACACAGGTAGTAGTCCGTGGACGCTCTGTTCACTGTGTTTCAGCATGGATTGCACCATATCGGCATTGCGTTGAGGTTGCAACACATTGAAGAGCGGATGCAGGGTGCGGTAGGTGTCCCAAAGCGAGAACACGGTATAGTTGGTGAAGCCTTCGGCTTGGTGGATGTTATGGTCGAGGCCGCGGTATTGACCGTCCACATCCATATAGATGGAGGGATTGATCATGGTGTGATACAACGAGGTGTAGAGCATTGCCTTCTGATCTTCGGTGCCTTCGGCTTGCAGGATGGAGAGTTCCTTGCTCCATTTGGATTGCGTTTCGGCCAACAATTGCTCAAAGTTGCGATTGTCGGTCTCGGCGTGGAGGTTGCGCAAGGCGCCCTCGGTGCTGGTGGCAGAGAGGGCAACTGTCATCTCCAAGGTCTGAGGATTGTCGAAAGAGAAATAAGCCACAATCTTGCGCCCCGTCATCTCTGGAAAGTTGTGTTTGACATTGAACTTGCCCCAGCCGCTGTTATATTTGGGTTTCTCTAACTCACGGTAACCGTAGTCCTTGATAGGTTGATTGAAGCTGATAGCGAAGTAGGTGTAGTTCGTTCTCGCCCATCCGTTGGTGATGCGATAGCCCGTCAGCAGGGTGTCGTTCTCCACGCGGAGGTTAGCCCAGAGGGTCTTGCCGTCGTAGTTGTAGATGCCGTGCTGCAAGTCGAGGATGATGCTGCCGTCCTGGCCTTCCGGATAGGTATAGCGATGGATGCCAGCGTGTTCAGTGGCTGTCAGTTGTGCTTTGATACCATAATCCTGCAAAAACACCTCATAATACCCTGGCACGGCTATTTCCGTGTCATGGCTGAAACGGGAGCGATAACCAGCATCGGGATTGGTCTGTGTACCGGGATTGAACTTGATTTCACCCGTAACAGGCATCACCAAGATGTCGCCCAAATCAGAGTGCCCTGTGCCGCTGAAATGGGTGTGGCTAAAGCCTACTATAGTGCTGTCTTTATGTTGATAGCCAGCACAATACTCATACACTCTCGGCTGATAAACGCCGTCGATGTTGTGCGGCACGGTGTCAGTGTCTGGACTGAGCTGCACAATGCCGAAAGGCGCACATGCCCCTGGGAAGGTATGTCCCATGCCGTTCGTCCCGATGATGGGGTTGACGTATTGGATGTAATCGGCGGCAGGGTTTGGATGGGTGGTCGCAGCAGGTTTTTCGCTGCAACCGAACATCGTTAATCCTATGAAAACCAATAGATAGTGATGTATTTTCATTTGTTTGGTAGTTTTAAAGGGCAAAATTAGAATAAATAATTATTGCTGTCCGCTAAATGATTTTTGCTGAGCATAAAAATAGGCTGAACCCC
>CAMHRP010000070.1:0-15442 GCA_946187645.1 uncultured Bacteroidales bacterium
CACCCTTGTCGGTGTTGACGCAGCAAACGTAGACGCGACGGTCTTTCTTGCCACGAGGACGCACCTCGATGATGCCACGCGGGCAGGTCTTGGCGCACACACCGCAACCCACGCACTTGTCGGGGTCGACGACGGGCAGGCCTGTCTCTTTGTCGATGTGCAGTGCATCGAAGTTGCACTTCTTCACGCAATCGCCTAGGCCGAGGCAGCCTTTCGAGCAGCCGCCTTCGCCGGCATAAAGCGTGTTGGCGAATGCGCAGATGTCAGCGCCTTCATAATGCACCTTGGAGGGCGAGTTCTTGCAGCCACCGTTGCAGCGCACCACAGCGATTTTAGGCTCGAAGGTGCCAGCGGAAAGGCCCAAAACGGCGGCTACTTTGCCCATATCGGTGCCAGGGCAAGCCAAGCCATCGATGTTGCCTTTTTCGGCGGCTTGTTTCACACAAGCCTCGGCCAAGGCACGGCAGCCCGCAAAGCCGCAGCCGCCACAGTTGGCGCCAGGCAGACAGGCCTCCGCTTCATCAATCAAAGGGTTCTCTTCCACCTTGAACCTCTGTGCCACAAAGTACAGAACCACGGCTAAGACGCCGCCAAGGATTCCGAGAACCGCTAAGGAAATTAGTAAAGTATTACTCATCTGTATAGAATTTTGAGTTTGTTTTCAGTTTTAAACCTGCAAAGATACGGAAACTCCTTTTTTCGACCAAGAATTTTTTGGGGATTTTTTGGAAGTCCCCTATTCTTTTCCTCCAATACGCTTCAGATACATCCTAAACAGCACATCAGGAATGGAATAAATGCCCTCAAAGAAAGTGACATAATCAGCCTCCATCAGTTTTTTGACAGATGACTGCACTGCACTCGCGGAAGGCAGACTATAACGTCGGATGAACTGCGTCCCCATGATTTTTTCGGCCTTGCCCGCATCGGCTATGGCGAACAATACCTCTTTTTGCCGATCGGGGATGAGTGAAAGCATTTGCCTGTAACTTCCGCTTTGTTCCTCAATCATACCGTCGATGATGCTGGGCAATAAGTTGGTGTCGCAAATTGTGCCTTCTAAGGTGTTCTCGAAAAGCTCATGAAGTGTTTTTTGTATGCAATAGGTGTTGCGCTCCATAATCTGATAGATTTGTGCAATAAGTTGAGGGTCAATCTGTTTTGAGTGCTTGTTAAACCAATATGTGGCGAATTTGGTGTACTCTTCAAGGTCGATGGCATCGAGTGTAAGAGTGGAGGTGCTTTTGTAGAAAGGTCGGGCATAGGAATAGAACATCTGCGTGAGCAGATGCCTTGAACTGCCCGAGAAGATGAAGTTGGCATTGCCGAGATGTTGGATATGGCCGCGCAACAGGGCTTCGATGTTTTTTTCGGGATAGTTAGCGATTTGTTGGAATTCGTCGAAACAGACGATGCAGGGCTTGTCGGCTTGTTCCAAAACCTTGAAAATTTCCTCAAGGGTGAACTCAGGGTTGTGGACGTCGCCGAGAGAAAGGCTGAAAGTGGGCATTCCTGTCGAGGGGTCGAAACCGAAGTCGGCACTGAGCGATTTCAACGCCTGCACGAACCAAAGCGTCATTTTTTGACTTTTGCTCCTGAGTGTGCTAAATATCTGACGACCAAATGTATATGTAAATTCGCGAAGGCTTGTTGTATGGAAGATGTCGATGTAAAAGCAATAATAATCAGAGCGAAACGGCTCTTGGTCGTAGCAGAATTGGATGAGTTTCGATTTGCCCATGCGTCGTGGCGACATGAGGCAAACGTTTTCGCCGTTGGTGAGCATTCGTATGAGCTTTTTGCTCTCTTCTTTCCTGTCACAAAAATATTCCGAAGGAATATCTCCGCTGATAATGAATGGATTCGTAATCATAATGCGCTGATTTTGCGGCAAAGATACGAAAATTATTAAAATTGCATTACAAAATTATGTAATTTACATTATACAAATTATATAAAAATTCAAAAAGTGGTATAATAAATTATTATTCAATAATATATAAAAATTGTTTTTTTAATTTGTCGCGCTTCAGATAGAGGATTATATAATAAGGTATCAGTGCGACAATGCTGAGAAGTGCCGACAAGCCTTCATTGACGCCCACTCCGAGGCAGACGAAGAGCACGGCCAACAGCAAAATGATGGGGATGAGATATGCCAAGACAGCGGCCTTGTTGCCCTGCCCAATGGCCATTCTGACATTGACTTTCTGGTTGATTGTAAACTCTTTGTCTTTGGGCCGTGGCACGGTGAGGATTTTTTCGGCTTGTTCGCCCATGCCGCAGGCACTCTTGGCGTGGCAAGCTGCGCAGGCACTCTGGGCCAATATCTTGATTTCCAGTTCGTCGTCAGTGATTTTGGTGACGATGCCCTCGTGGGAGATGGTTTCTTCGCTTTTCATGCCGCAAAAATAAGATTTTTGTGAGCTTGTTGCAAGAAAACCACTATTTTTGCCGATTAATTGAATTGAAAGATGTCGAAAAAAGAGAAGAAAGACGAAAAGCAGAACACTTGGTTCCAAGTCAAGCTGGAAGCTTTGAGGGATTGGTACCGTCGTGACGACAACTTCCTGCGTATCGTGCGTTTCCCAGGGACAAAGTTGCCGCTTATGGACGTGCTGATCAATTTCTTCAAACTTTTCACCAAGGGTCGTACAATCGACCGTGCCGCGGGAGTTGCCTTCAACTTCTTCTTGGCGCTTTTCCCGTTGATTCTCTTCTTTTTCACCATGATTCCGTATATCCCTATCCCTAATCTCTACCATAGGGTGATTGCGGCTTTGAACGACTTCCTTCTTCCATCAGGAACGCTTGACTATGTGACAGATACCATCGATGGCATCATGAATCAGCCACATGATGGCTTGCTTTCTATCAGTGTGGTGATGTGCTTGGTGTTCGGCTCTAGCGGTGTTGTGGCCATCTTCAATGGCTTCCGAAATGTGTATGCAAACTTCATCAGTTATAAAGGCTTGACCTTCCGTGGTTGGATTGAGCAGCGCATTTTCGCTATCCTGATGCTCCTCATTTTTGGGGCTTTGATTCTCGTTTCGGTCATCTTGATTTCGTTGGGCGGTACCGCCATAAAATCACTCGTGACCCATGAAATCATTCAAGGCGGATCTTTTACTTTCATCTTGTTCAGCATTTTGCGTTGGGTGATTGGCATTTTCGCCCTGTGTCTTGGCGTGGCTTTGCTGTATTATTTCGGCAATGTCAGGTTCGATGAGCACTACCGCAAGGAATTGAAATACCCCAGATCAGGCGGCAAAAAATACCGAGATTTCGTCCTCTTCAGTCCAGGTTCGATTTTGGCTTCCACTTTGTTCGTTTTTGCCACGATTGGTTTCAATCTCTACATCTCCAATTTCTCGCGCTACAATGCGCTCTATGGCTCCATCGGCACACTTATCATCCTTATGCTCTGGGTTTGGGTTATCAGTATCTTGATTTTGGCTGGCAATGACTTGAATTCTGGCATTCGGCGGGTCACGGATAAGAGGAGCGTTGCTGAAAATGAGATTCGCAGACGCGAAATCGTCATCGAGGACCTGAAGAAGCATATCAAAGCCTATCAGGCTGCCAATGCATATCGTGCTGATAAAATTGAAGAGCTGAAGAAAACCATTGCAGAAACGGAGGTTGTAGTCCAGAATCTTGAGGAACAGAATAAGGATTATGAGTTGATTATCAATGAGTACCAAAAGTTTGCCGAGCATGAGCTAAAACGTTCTGACGAGCAATATGATAAGGATTTTGGTATGAATGGGAAGTTTGAAAAGCTGGAGAAGCCGTCTTAATTTGGCACTATGGGAATCGTAGCACGACAGAGTATCAAAGGCACTATCGCCACCTATGTTGGGGTGGCTGTGGGTATCATCACCACCTTTTTCATTCAGACAAAAGCCCTTCAGCCTGAACAGATTGGGCTGATTGATGTCTTGCTGCAGTGCTCCATTTTGTTCAGTGGGCTGGCGCTTCTGGGCACCACGTCCTCTGCCATGCGTTATTACCCTTTCTTTAAGGATGAGGAGCAACGCGACCATGGCTTCTTCGGCTGGACCTTGTTGGTGCCTTTGGCGGGTTTCGCCATCTTCCTCTTGGCGTTTTTTGTCTTCAAGACGCCTATCGTCAACTATTTCTCGAAAGACTCGGCGATGTTTGGCGAATACGTCAACTTCGTCATCCCCTTGGCGTTTTTCATGCTGTATATCTCGGTCTTCGAGACAAACAGCAACCTCTTGTTGCGCATTGTCTTGCCGAAGTTCGTCCGCGAGGTGGGCTTGCGTGTAGGCACTTTGGCCATCTATCTGCTCTACTATTACAAGGTCATTGATTTTGATGGCGTTATCGTCGCTTTCTGTGTGCTTTACGGACTCGCCACCTTGATCAATATCGTCTATCTGCTTTCGTTGAAGCGGGTCTCGTTCAAGATCGAGTGGAACTATCTCAAGCCGCAGTTGAAGCGCGATTTCATGTTCTACACTTTGTTTATGCTGACAGCGGCTTTGGCGGGCAACGTAATCCCCATGTTAAGCAAGTTCTTTGTGGCTGGCGTGTCGGGGTTCCGTTTGGCGGGTGTGTTTACCATCGCGACCAACATCGCGGCCGTCGTGGAGATGCCCTACCGTTCGCTGGGCGCCATCTCGAGACCGCATATCTCCGATGCGATGGCCAAGCAGGACGTGAAGGCCGCCGACGCTTTGTGCAAGAACGTAGCCTTGCATCAGTTCATCGCAGGCAGTCTCGTGTTTTTCCTGATTTGGATCAATATCGACTATCTCTTCGACTTGCTGCCTAATGGCGATATCTACCGTTTGGGCAAATGGGCAGTATTGATTTTGTCGCTGAGCCGACTTGTCTATTCCACTTTTGCCGTGACGACCACGGTGTTGAGTTACTCCAAGTTCTACTATTACTCGCTGGCCTTCACCATCATCTTGGCCACCATTTCTTTCGGACTGAATGCCTGGTGGGTGCCGCGTTGGGACATCAACGGAGGTGCCTTAGCCAATGCCGTGTCTTACCTTATCTATTTCATCCTGTTGCTGGCATTCATCAGGTGGAAGATAGGGGTGAATCCGCTCTCGGTGAAATTGCTTCCCGTGGCAGCGATCATCTTGCTGTTGTTTGGTTTCAATTGGCTCTGGACCACCCTTTTGACGCCCGGACTAGCCAACATGTTCGCCAAACCCATTTTGGGCCAGACGCTCGATGCGTTATTGAAGTCCGTTTTGTTCCTCGTGTTAGGCTTTGTCGCCCTTTACAAGTTGAAGGTCTCTCAATCCGTCAACGATTTGATTGACAAGGGTGTGGATATAATTCTTCGTAGGTAAGGGTTATGGCATAACGTCCAACTTAAGGATGCACCGGCCTTGTTTGGTTGTTACTTCAACTAAGTATAAGGCGGGTGTCAGATGCGTCAATTCCCATGCCATCTGGTGGTCGCCTTCTTCTTCAATCATGCACTGCCCGAATAAATTGAGTAGCCTGGCTTTCATTTTTCCTTCCGTTTCGATGAAAACCTTGTCGTGCGCGGGGTTGGGATAGACGGCTACTTGTAATGCCTGATGGTCGTCAATGTTGAAAAAACCCGCAGTGACTGCGATTTCCTGCTCGGTGTAGCCGCAGTCGTTCCAAGCCCTCACTTTCAGGGTTGTGGCACCAGGCGAGGTGGTCATCAAGGTGCAGCGCGTCCCTAAGGTATCCACAATCCAGTTAGGTCCCTCGCAAAACCATTCGTAACGGGTAGCGAAAGCAACTGAATCAATGTGGTAGTTGTATTCGTTGTTGACGAGTTCGGTCGAAACAAATATTTCTTGCAACCCCACGATTTCGGGAATCGGCGAAGGGCGTTGCATAACATCGAGATGCATGTTGACCACCGAGTCGCAGCCGTGACTTGAGACGAGGGTCTGCTGATATTGTCCTGATTGCGTGTATTCGAGTCCATTCCATACGAAGTTTTCGCAAACTGTAGTATCGCAAGCAACGTTGTATGCATTTATCATGTTGAGGTGTAGGGTAACGATACTGTCGCAGCCGTTTGGTGTTGTGAAAGTTTGCTGGTAATCGCCGCTCTCCGTATAGATTTGCCCATTCCATTCGTATTCGCCGCAGTCGGTGTGCGTAAACTGGTGCTCCACACTGTGGTAGATGAACAGGCTCAAGGTCACGATGCTGTCGCACCCTTGCTGGTTGGTGAAGGTTTGCTGGTAGGCACCGCTCTGGGTGAGGGTAAGGCTACCCCATTCGTAGGAGTTGCAAGCGTATATGGGGTAGGGCACGAAGTATTCTTCCGCATGGTTGATGGTCAAATCCAGCGTGGCAATGCTGTCGCAGCCCCATTGGTTGACCAAAGTAGTTTGGTAGGGACCTGATTCATTGTAGGTTTGGCCGTTCCAAGTGTATGATTCGCAGCTTGATGCAATGGTATGGCTGAAGCTGCTTTCATGAACCGAGATACGGACGATGTTGCTAAAGAGGATGCCTCCGTCGCTGGTGGCCCAAAGGCGAAGATACCATCCGTCATAGGAATTGTTTAGGATTTGTCCAGTGTAGGCGATAGGGGCCGTGAACGCTTCGTCTTGTGAGATTTCCCATCCGTATTCGTCTATGTTGTATAAAACAGGCAGTGTCAACTCAAGCGGCCCTTCGTTACAAATGGGTGCTGGTTCGTGAAGCTGTCCAACGAATGGATAGGGCGAGAATTCAAGGTCGCGAATGGCCCTAACGGCGAAATAGCCTCCATATGTAGCTGTAATATTGTCCTTTTGGCAAGGGGCAATGTAAGCATTCCAAGCCCAGGCTTCTTCGGGGTAGGGTGATCCGAAATGCACATACCAGGCCCTTTCGTTGTTTTCCTGAGTACTCGACCAATAGGGATGCAACCCCAAAGGCTCTCCTGCTGCGTTGAGCGTCGGTTCGTAGAAGATGGCGTTGACATACAGCATTTTCAGCTGCCCAGCGGCAGGAAGATACCATCCATTGTCGATGTCGACGGCTGCTGCTGCATATTGTCCAGTATAGCCGGTCGACTGGTAGTGGTCAAGGATCGAGAGTGTATTGGAATAACCGTTGATATCCGCGAAGGCGCTGGTCAGGATGTTGTTGTTGGTGTTGATGACGTGTGGGAGGCCTTGTATTTCTTCGGTCAAGCCCCATGGGATGTTTGCAGCTGCATCGTGCAGCGCCACCATCCACCCTGCGGTGCAGTCCTCGTTAAGATAGAACACTACACCTTGGCTGCCATCGGGGTTGGTGACCAGTTGTCCTAAGTGGTATTCTTGCGCTTGCAGCCCCAAAGATGTGATAATGCTGAGCAATATGGTGATGATAGTCGTTTTTTTCATGGCTTGATGTTTTAGAAGTTTCTGATACTTCGGATACTCATGGGGATATCTCCTAAATCCGTTCTGTTTTTGACAATGGCACCTAATCGGCCGTCACTTCCCAAATAAAGGGCGCAGTCGTTGTCGAAACCGTATACTGATGAAGACCAGTAGAACCATTTGCCTTGTATTTGTGCACCTTCAAGCAGCTTGAGGGAATTGTTGATGATGGGGGCACTGCCGTATAGGATGTTGAGCTGCCCGATTGAAGGCCAATACCAGCCATGCTCGAAATCTACAGCCCAGGCGCCTGGATACTTTGAATGGTCATTTTGTGATGCCAATCGCAAGAACGCTGTGTTGTCGTAGCCGTCAAGGTCGTAGATGGCTTCGCGTTGGGAATTCCAACCAGTCAGGCCCCAGGGAAGTTCGTTGACGTATGACCATTGTATTTGCTGGGCTTGTATGTCAGGGTGTAACACCCAACCGTGATGACCGGTCTCATCGACGTAGAAGACCACGCCAATGCCACCTCCGTTATAGTTCTCGGGATGTACAATGATGGTGTCGGCTCCTTGCACACAAAGGATGTCGCCGATGCGGGCATTCTGTCCGAAGCCAAGAATAGAGATGACGGCAAAGACTGTAAGCAATATGTTTTTTCTCATGGCGAATAGAATTTGTTTTTCCCGTTTCAATGTGCAAAAGTAGGAATTTTTTTTTATTAGCATCAAACCGAACAAGTTTCCTTTAGTGAACAGATTTTTTAGTAGCTTTGCAAGCCAAAAAAGACCGTATGAAAGTATTGATGCTGTTAGACCACGTGTTTCCTCCCGACACGCGTGTCGAGAATGAAATAAAATCCCTTGCCGAGGCTGGCCATGAGGTTCATATCGCTTGTTTCCACAAAGAGGGGGAACCGCTGGTGGAGATAACGCGTTATTGTACGATATGTCGCAATCCAATCTCAAAATTCATGTATAAGGCGAGCGTTGGTGTGCTGAAATTTCCGTTTTATTTCAACTATTGGCGCAGCATTGTCGATGTACTTTTCGCTAATGAGAAATATGATGTGGTTCATGTGCATGATTTGCCATTGGCCAAGGTGGGTTATGAGGCAAAATGCAAATATGGAGTACATTTTGTCCTAGATTTACATGAAAATTGGCCTGTGCTGTTGCAACTCTCGAAACATACGAATACTTTCCTCGGTAAGTTGTTGTCATCCAATGACCAATGGGTGAGGTATGAGAAGGAAATGTGTGGTTTGGCTGATAAAGTCATAGTCGTTGTCGATGAAGCAAAAGCACGCGTTTGTGGTTTAGGTGTTGAGCCCGAAAAGGTGAAAGTGGTGTCAAACACTTTGAATCTTGACCAGTTTGATCCTATTGAGAGGAAAGAGTTCAAGACGGACAAATTCAGGATGCTTTATGTGGGAGGAATCAATTACCATCGTGGCATTCAATATGTGATCCAAGCCATTTCTTTGTTGAAGAAAAAGGGTGTTGAGGTGCATTTTGATTTGGTAGGCGATGGGAGCTATCTTGGTGATATTAGACGACTTATCAATGAATTACGGGTTCAAGATAATGTAACGGTTCATGGTTTCAAGCACTACACCCAGATTTGTGACATCTACGAAGCTGCCAATGTAGCCCTGATTCCGCATGTGAAGTCAGGCCACACTGATAATACGATACCGCATAAGATTTTCCAATATTTGTATGCTGGAATCCCGATGATTGTTTCAAATTGCGACCCTTTGGTTCGTATTGTAAACGAAACAAGAGGTGGGGAGAGTTATCGTTTTGACCATCCTGAAGAGTTGGCCGAAATCATTGCAAGGCTCTATTCGCATCCTGAACAGTTAAACAACTATATCCTTCATGGCCGTCAAGCGGTGATTGACAAGTACAACTGGAAAGTGGATGGGGCTAAGTTGGTCGGACTATATGAGGGCTTGGCCTAGAAGCCTTGCATAGTCTCCTGCCATAGTTTTCCTCGAAAACTGCTCAACCGCTGCGCTTGTGTTGCCGGTCAGGTTATGGTCGAGATACTTCTGATAGAGGTTTTTTAGCGTCATTTTAATCTTCTCTTTGTCCCCAAAGCTGACGGTCTGGCCTGCCCCCGTTTCCCTAAGGATTCTTGCCGCATCGCCATTTTCAGGACCGATGCAGAGGATGGGACGACCCGAGGCCATGTATTCGAACAATTTCCCTGTCACTAAACCTTTTGCGCGGGGTTCACTGTCAGGCATGAGCAAGAGCAACAGCAGCGTAGAACTGCGATGTGCAGCCGATACTTGGTCATGCGGAATGCAAGGAGAATAGTTGACATGTTGTGTTAACCCATTTTCGTCGATGCTGCTCACCACGGTGCTGTCAATCTGACCAATCATGTTGATTTTTAGGTTCTTGTCAAAACTGCTGTCTTCCTTGATGAGCTCAGCCATGGCTTGCCATAGATTGTTGGGATTTTGGACCTTGGAGAGTACGCCAAGATAGGTAATGGTAAATGTATCAGGCAGTCTGACAGGTGTTTGCGCATCATCATCACGGTCAAAGCCATTATAGATTGTCCTGACGTTCCTGTTGCCTATTCTTCCGAGTCTTCTCGCACCATCGGGCGCCACCGTAACTACCTTGTCGGCTTGTGTCAACACCTCGAGTTCCAAACGGTGATGCTTGCGATCGGCCCAAGGGGTGAGATGCAGGTCGTTATAGTAGTCGATTTCGGTCCAGGGGTCGCGGAAGTCGGCAATCCATGGAATGCCTAAATCCTTTTTCAATTTCATGGCAATCAGGTGCATGGAGTGGGGCGGCCCTGTGCTGATGATGGCATCTACAGGATGGTCTTGCAGATAGTTTTTCAGATAGCGCACCGAAGGCTTCACCCACCAACAACGGGCATCGGGGATGAAGAGATTGCCACGAATCCATAAAGAGAGATTCTCTTTCCATCCTTTTTTCTTTTCTTTCTCATGAATGAATCCCATTTTCACCGTTTCCTCTTTCTTGATGCCGAGAAACTTCTTATACAAAGTGTAAGGTTCAACGATTGGCCTTCTGATGACTTCAATATTTGGAGCAATGTCTTTTTCTAAGGAAGGGTCAATAATCGGATATTCAGCGTTTTCTGTGGTGTAAATCACGGGCTGCCAGCCAAATTCTGGAAGGTATTTCGACATTTTTAGCCAGCGTTGAACGCCGCTGCCGCCCGACGGGGGCCAATAGTAAGTGATGATCAGAACGCGTTTCATGATGCCTTTTCTTTTTTAGGTTTGAAGGTATAGAAGAGTGCGCCAATCAAGCCCAGGATCATAAGGAGTGAGCTGACGAACGCAACGGTGTTGCCCACAGTATAGGCCTTGGGTGCATATTCCATCACGATTTCATGCTCGCCGCTTGGAATGAGGGCGGCACGCAGGAGATAATTTGCTCTGAGTAAAGGCTGCTCTTGACCATCAACGTACATCTTCCAACCTTTTTCAGTCCAAATCTCGGAGAAAACCACCAAATAGTCAGCGGCACTCGGTCCTTGAGTCTGTCGAAGGGCCGAATTAAACCTATAGGTTAGTTTGTTGGGCTGGTATTCTTCTAACGTAATAGCAGGAACGACGCTGTCAGTAAGTTTATAATTCCCTATCTGTTGTGCGAAATCCTTGTGAAGGATGGCGGTATGCTTTAGGTCTGTGGCAGCGATGGCGTCAATTTCCTCGTTGGGCGTTTCAACCCAATTGATATCGTTGACTACCCAAGCGTTACCAAAGGCGTTGGGGTTGGGGAAAGGCTGTGAGCTGGGATTGAAGATGATGTATTTAGTGTTCAGCATATTGAGTACCTTGAGCTGCATTAAGGATTGCATCATGTCTTGGCTTGTCTTCGCACTTCTGAGTTGGTTGAGTTCACCTCCAAGGTATTGGGTGATGACATCTTGATAACGGCGTAGCTTGGCTCCCGAATAACCGCCGAGTGACTTGTGGAAATAGCAGGTGCTGGCATCGTTGAACATGTCTTTGGTGATGTCGGCCACACGGAAGTCTAAGTCGTTGTCGTTCAAGATGTATTGGTCGGCAGCGGAAGCTGCAAATGGCTTGTCGTATTTTTGCTTGCTGACGAATTTGTCGTTGTTGAGGTAACGCTTGTCGATGGGGTACATGTCAATCAAAACCAAGGCTGCAAGGATGGGGAAGGCAATCTGGCCTCTCAGTTTACCTTTGCCGTAGAGGAACAGCGGCACGGCGGATAGGAGGATGAAGAGCAGGCTGCGGAGCGCGTCTTTACGGAAGATGGCCACGCGCACGTTTTCAAGCTGAGTGGCAAAGGTGGCGTATAGGGCACCGTCTTTGCCTGTACTCATGGCTGCAAATTGTTCAGATTCGCCTTGGCTGAGGAAGTTGAAGAAGAGCTTTGGAGCAATGTAGAATAACAAGCAGATACCTGCTGTGATGCCTAAAGCGATGTAAAACTTCTTCATGTTTTGTTTGAAGCTCTCTGGGCTTTTTGCGATTTCAGCTAACCCCAAGAAGCCTAAAAGTGGCATGGTGACTTCTGCAATGACTAAGGTCATGGATACCGCCCTAAATTTATCATAACCAGGAATATAGTCCAAGAAGAAGTTGGTGAAGCCCATGAAGTTCTTGCCCCAGCTCAGTAAGATGGAGAGGAGTGTGGCGACAAGAAGGGCCCATTTCAGCTTGCCTTTCACCGTTAAGGCACCTAATACGAAAAGAAAAACGACAATGGCACCCACATACACGGGACCGCTGGTTCCAGGTTGGTCGCCCCAGTAGGCGTTTTGCTGGGCGATGGTGTCGCGGAATTGGCGATCAGCTTTTTCAAGGGCGGGATTCTGTTTTCCAATATATGCTGAAGCACCGCCTTTTGCGTTAGGAATCAGCAGACTCCATGTCTCGCCTTTTCCGTAGCTCCATTGCGTGATGTAGTCGCGGTCGAGACCTTGGGTTTGATTGCTTTCGTTACGCGTCAGAACGGGTTTGCCACGTGTGGTTTCTTTGCCAAACTCATAGTTGCCGTAAAGGGCTGTCGAACAAGTCAGTACGCCGATAATAGCAGCTACAGCCAAACCTATTGAAGCCTTAAAGAAATGCCCCAATTGTTTGTTTTTGATGTCGCTGATGAGCTCTGCGATGACCAAAATGACGATAATTAAAGCCAGGTAGTAGGTGATTTGTAGATGGTTGGTGCGCACCTCAAAAGCTAAGGCGAAGGAGGTCAAAAGCCAGCCCCACAGGTATTTGCCTTTATAAGTAAGCAACACCCCCGCGATGACAGGAGCCATGTAGGCCATAGCCATGGCTTTAGCGTTGTGGCCTGCACCAATCACAATGAATAGGTATGATGTGAATCCGTATGCAATGGCACCAATAAAGCTAATCCAGAAGCCGCAGTCAAGCACGAGCAACAGGACGAAAAATCCTAACATACAAATAAATACGGAGCCGATAGGGTGGGGAAAACCCAAACTTAGGCCTTTGTAGATTGGATTCGTGAGGTTGCCTTTTGGGGCTACAGAAATGTTCCATGCGGGCATGCCTCCGAAAGGAGCATTAGTCCAAAGGGTCTCTTCTCCCGTGGCATTGCGGTATTCAGTGATTTCTTGCGACATGCCAAGGTGCATCTCAATGTCGTGTTGCTTGATGCGCTTTCCTTGCAAAACCGGACTAAAGTAAACCAGCGTAATAACCGCAAATGCGATAATTGCGGCTACGATGCTGAGGATGTTTTTGTTCTTCTGGAAAAAGCTATTCTTCATTGTAGTGTGTTGTTTCTATCTAATCTCTTCGTAATCAGTGTATTCTCCGATGTTTGGGTCTACATGGGGCTTCTTGACCTCATTGGTGGAACTCTTAGTTTCTTCTTGTGCATATTGATTCATCTGTTTCTCTAGCTTTCGCATCTTTCTCCTGAATATCAGCTTGATAAGCATGCTAAATGCATAGAAAAACAATACAACGGTGAGTAATATTCTTAAAAAGGCTCCCATGTTCTTATTTTATAAGGTGCTGCGAAATTACGATTTTTCCTTTTGCGAAGTCTGTTTTTTGCTCAAAATGTCTCTCCATGCAGCTCCAAGAAACCCTAATCCGTAACCGAATAGTTGGCAATAGGCAGCTGGAATGCTGAGCAAGGCAACTTCCAAGCTCTTGTTTTTGGCAAGAGAGTCAATGAAGATTGCCAGTGCATAAAACAGGATAGGAGCGAACCAGAGCCAATGGTGGAAAATGCCCAGCATGACCAGAAGCAGGTTGCCGACCACAAAAGCTGAGGGTAGAAGGTGTACGAGTTTGAAGGTGTCAGGATATTTGTTCTTCAACACCACTCGAGCCTCACCCGAATGCTTTACCTGACGGAAGAACGAACTGAATTTGACACGGCGTTTGTGGTAGACGAAAGCCTCGGGGAAGAGTCGGCAGCTGTATCCGTTTTTGAAGATTCTTGTACTCAGGTCGATATCCTCGCCATAGCGCATAGGAGCAAAGCCTCCCAATGCTTCGTAAACACTTTTCTTTATACCCAAATTGAAACTGCGGGGATAGAACTTGTCCATCTTCCTCTTGCCACCGCGTATACCACCCGTGGTGAAAAACGAGGTCATCGAATAGTTGATGGCCTTCTGTATGGGCGTAAACGAAGGATGCGCACGGTCAGGACCGCCAAAGGCATCGCAGGGTTCCCTGTCTAGCTCCTCCTTGACAATAGCCAAGTAGTTTTCAGGAACGATGACGTCAGAGTCCAAAATGATGAGATACTCGCCTTGGCTGCGCTCGGCGCCGTAATTGCGAGAAGGGCCGGGACCTGAATTAGGTTTGAAGTGGTAGCTCACCGACAAACGGTCACGGTATTTGTCACAAACCAAGTTGCACTTCTCCCTGGAACCGTCTTCCACCACAACGACCTCAAAATCTTTGAGGGTCTGCTGGCAAAGGCTCTCCAGCAGCTCGTCGATTTCTTGCGGCCGATTGTAGACGGGTATGATGATTGAAAACTGCATTTTCAATATTTTTTGCAAAGATAGGGATTCTTTCTTTATTTTTGCGCTATCAATCTGCGATTATCTGAAAATGAAAAAACTGATATCCTTTTTCACCAAAGTTTTTCCCCGTCAATGGCTCATCAAGTTGAGTTACCTCTTTAGTTTGTTGGTTCGCCCGTTTTATCTTGGTAACAAGGTGGAATGCCCTATTTGTGGCGGCCATTTTCGCAAGTTTTTGCCCTATGGCTATGGGAAGGCGATGGATAATCGTTTATGTCCTAAATGTTTGTCTCTTGAAAGGCATCGTTTGCTTTGGCTCTATCTGAAAGAGAAGACGGATTTCTTCACTGCACCTCTCAAAGTGTTGCATTTTGCACCCGAGCAGCCGTTTTTGAAGCGTTTTCGCGCTTTGAAGAATCTCGATTATACCACAGCTGATCTTGATTCGCCCATTGCCGACCTGCATTTGGATGTCACTGCCATCGACCAGCCGAGTGGCACTTACGATGTAGTTATCTGCAACCATGTGCTGGAACATGTTAGCGACGCAAACAAGGCTTTTTCGGAAATCAAGCGTATACTGAAGCCTAATGGTTGGGCTATTTTATTGGTTCCCATCAATCCCGATGTAGATACCTTCGAAGATCCAAGCATTACCGACCCAAAGGAGCGTGAGCGTCTCTTCGGTCAATATGACCATGTGCGCCAGTTTGGCCGTGATTATGCTGAAGTGCTGCGCAAAGCAGGCTTTGTGGTGACGGAAGACAGGATTTATTACGAGATTTCAGAGAATCAGCGTGAGCGGATGCATCTGGCGCGTAGAGGAGAGGAAATCATTTACCGTTGCTCATTGTCGTGAATTGCGTCTCGCAATCCAAAAACGTTATATAGAATCAAACTGCGAGGATGCAGTTTGTGACAATGAAAAACAACAAAAGGCGAACCCCTAATGAGGTCGCCTTCGTTACCTTAAATGAGAAATATAACGGCTTCCGAAAATTAATACTCGTCAGAAACTGTAAGCTTTTTTCTGCCTTTGGCGCGGCGGCGCGCCAAGACTTTACGGCCGTTAGCCGTTGACATTCTCTCTCTGAAACCGTGTTTGTTTCTACGTT
>CAMHRP010000071.1:0-15421 GCA_946187645.1 uncultured Bacteroidales bacterium
GCCGACGAAGGCGAGGACAAAATCGCCAAGAAAGCCCGCCTCGAAAACCTGGAGCCGATGGAGGTGGCGCAATACTACACCAACCGCTACCATGCAGCCATGGACAAGCTGAACGTGCTGCGTCCCTCGATTGAGCCACACGCCTCGGGCCACATCATCGAGCAAATCGAGATGGTGAAGAAAATCCTCGACCACGGCTATGCCTACGTGGAAAACGGCTCGGTGTATTTCGACATCGAGAAATACAACAAGGAGCACCCCTACGGCATCCTCTCGGGACGCAACTTCGAGGAAATGCTCAACACCACGCGTGAGCTAAGTGGACAAGAGGAGAAACACAACCCCGTCGACTTCGCCTTGTGGAAGAAGGCTGAACCCAAGCACATCATGCGCTGGCCTTCGCCTTGGAGCGATGGTTTCCCAGGCTGGCACATGGAATGCTCGGCCATGGGTTGCAAATACTTAGGCGAGACCTTCGACATCCACGGCGGCGGCATGGACCTCATGTTCCCGCACCACGAGTCGGAGATTGCACAGAGCGTGGCGGCCAACGGCAAACAACCCGTCACCTACTGGATGCACAACAACATGATCACCATCGGCGGACAGAAGATGGGCAAGTCGTTAGGCAACTTCATCACCCTCGACGAGTTCTTCAACGGCAGCCACATCAACGCCAAGGGCGAGGAGATGATTGCGCAACCCTACAGCCCCATGACTATCCGCTTCTTCATCCTGCAGGCCCACTACCGCAGCACTTTGGACTTCAGCAACGAAGCCTTACAAGCTGCCGAAAAGGGTTACAACCGCCTGATGGAAGCCGTGAAGGCCGCCAAGGGTCTGAAAGCCACCGAAGGCGCCGCCAGTCTAGACATCCAAAAGATTGTCGATGCCTGCTACGACGCCATGAACGACGACTTCAACAGTCCCATCGTCATCGCCAACCTCTTCGAGGCCGTGCGCATCGTCAACAACGTGAAGGACGGCAAGGCGCAAATCAACCCCGAAGAACTGGCTTTACTCAATAAACTGTTCCAAGACTTCGTCTTCGATATTCTTGGACTGGTGGAGAGCAACGCCTCCGACGGCAGTGGTGCCCTCGTCGACGGTCTGATGCAGACCATCATCGACATTCGCAAGCAAGCCCGCGCCAACAAGGACTGGGCCACAAGCGACAAGATCCGTGACGAATTGGCCAAGCTACACATCACCTTGAAGGATGGCAAGGAAGGCACGAGTTGGGTGATGGATTAGTTGGTTGTTAACCATTAGCAGTTAGCTTTTAGCCTGGTTGCTCATAAGCTAACTGCTAAACTGCCTGAAAACAGAATAATTAACACAAAAACTGAACACTATGGCTTATCACTTTAAAAACCTGGTCTTCGAAGGTGGTGGCGTGAAGGGAATCGCTTATGTGGGTGCTCTTGAGGTGCTCGACAAAGAAGGCATCCTGAAAAACATCAAGCGCGTGGCAGGCACTTCCGCCGGAGCGATGGTAGCCGTTCTTGTCGGACTAAACTACACCACAACAGAAATTAGTGAGATACTTTGGGATCTTAATTTCACAAATTTCTTAGACGACAACTTTGGCATTGCACGCGACATCGACCGCCTCATTAATGAGTACGGTTGGTACAAAGGCGACTTCTTCCGTGACAAGATGGCAGAATTCATCGAAGGCAAAACCGGTAATGGCGAAGCTACATTTAAAGACTTGGCAAAAGCCAAAAAGTTTAGAGACATTTACCTGATCGGAGCCGACCTTTCGACAGGCTTTTCAAAAGTGTTCTGCTACAACAACACTCCAGACGTCAAAGTGGCCGATGCCGCCCGTATCTCCATGTCGATTCCTTTGTTTTTCAGAGCTGTACAAAACATCAACAACGATGGTCATGTTTATGTTGATGGAGGCTTATTGGACAACTACCCAATCAAAGTATTCGACCGCGTCAGCTTCATCTCGAAAGAAAGCAACAGAAGGGAAACAGAGTATTACGAAAGGGACAACAAAACGCTAACCAGAAAACTTGGCCAAATCGACAAACAAGTTTACAACAAGGAGACATTAGGGTTCAGATTAGACTCAAAGGAGGAGATAAACAAGTTCCTTCATCCAGACATTGAGATGCCCATAAAGAACGACATCAAGACTATATTCACCTATTCCAAAGCCTTGGTTACCACACTCATCGACTTCCAAAACAACGTACACCTGCATAGCGACGACTGGCAGCGCACCGTTTACATCGATAGCTTGGGGGTGGGTTCCACCGATTTCAAAATCTCAGACTCCAAGAAAAAAGATCTCGTCAAATCGGGTTTCGATTATACTCAAAAATATCTTAACTGGTACAACAACGACGAGGAGAAAGCCAATAAGTAGTTTTTAGTGCACAGACGAACCTTTAACCAATTCACATTTAAATGAACAACACCTTATCAATTAAGCGTGTCGGCAAAGCGTTTCTTTTTGCCTCACTTTTTATCGCCTCAGTCCTTCCCAAAGCTGCGAAGGCACAACAGACCTTTTTCAGTTACGACGACCGCACTTTTTTTGAAGCAGACGGTCGCTTCGGCAAGTATTTCCCATTCGAGGAACGTCATGCCTACATGAAAGTGCTGCCACAATACGGCCTTGACTTAAGGATTGGCCGACAAACCGATGGTCGGATGCAATGGGAGAAAGACTTCAACCACCTCTCCTACGGCGCCTTCCTGCGCTTCGAGAAGAACAACGTGGACAGCGTCCAATTCGTCGACCGCGACGAGAATGGCTACGAAAGAGAGACTTGGCGAGCCCTCGGCGACTGCTATTCATTGGGTGGTTTCATCAATGGACATCTCTATCGCGGCAAATACTGGTCGTTCGATTACGACATCATGGGCGGATTCTCGTTCTGGACCAAACACGGTGACGAATTCATCGGCTCAGTGGCCAACGTGCACCTCGCCATCGATGCCGGCCCGACCTTTATGATCGAGGACAATTTCGACATCACGCTGCGTTACCAATTCTCACACTCCTCCAATGCGGCACTCAGGCTGCCTAACTGCGGCATCAACGTGTTCAGTTGGGTGGTGGGACTGCGCTACCATCCCATGGGTCGCCCCGAACTCGTCCCCAAGGAAAAACCGCGCCCGAAGTTTGAGAAGAGCACCTCCATCTTCGCCACCGAGTCGGTAGGGCTTTTGCAGACCAACGAATGGATGCGTAGCTACCAAACCGCCGACGGCACCATGGTCAGTGACCTGCCCAACGAACGTCCCTATTACTTCGCCGATGTCATACAGCTCGGCGTGCACCGTCAGTTCCATCCCAAGTTCAGCTACGACGTGTGCTTGGACTTCGGCTGGACCGGCGAGACGAAGCGCATGTACGAGAAAGCGCATCAGATGTACGACGACGGCCACGAATACTTCTCTGGCGACGAGGCCATCCCGTTGATGGAATACAGCTTCGCCCGCGGCCTGCATCTTGCGCCCTCGGTGATGTTCGAGGTCAACTTCAACCGCTTCGCCTTCTGCATTGGCGGTGGCTATTACCTCTGGCATGGCATCTATTACGGTACCGACCAAAAGAAGACCTGGGGCTTAGCCGAGTCGTCGGAAAGCCACTTTGAGGACACCTACCTCCCACCCTGCTACCGCACTTTCTACGAACGTTTGGGATTCAAGTATTATTTAGGCGAGAACCGTAACATGTTCGTGGGCAGCTTCATGAAGGTGCACGAAGCCGTCATCGACTATGCCGAGTTCACCTTCGGCATAAACCTGTTCAGTTGGAAAGATTAAACCATATCGCCCTTCTACAGATTCCAGCCCATAACACATGGCTTGGCTTGGAATGAAATAGAAGGGCGATAGATAGCATTTTATTCGCCGTAATCGACTTCCTTTAAGAGATTGCCCTGTTCATCATAGAACTTCCACTTGCCTACATGCTTGCCGTCTTTATAGAACCCTTCTTGCAGCAAGTTGCCGTTCTCTTGCCAGACTGTGGCCGCGCCTGTGCGCAATCCATTGGCGAAGGTACCGATGCTCTGCATACGCCCGTCGGGGAAATAGGCTTTCCACTCACCCTCGCGTTTCTCATCTTTCATGCCTCCTTCCATTCTCACTTGTCCCGTCGTATAATACTCAACCTCCCTTACGCAGACGCCCTTTTTGTCAAACAACTGGGCCTTCCAGGTCTTGCCATCAGGATAAGTCTCCACCACTTTTTCAGTCAGCTGAGCTGAACATGAAGTGATTACTATAACAGAAATCAATAACAATACTATCTTTTTCATTGGTCAAATTATTTGTTGATTACCTATTAAACACTAGCCTTTCGCCTTTGTTTTCCTCATGGAAGACACCTTTTTCAAACACCAGATTCCCATTTACGAAAGTATGCGTCACCCGAGTATGGACTTCCAAACCATCATAAGGCGACCAGCCACATTTGGAATACTCGTTTGCATTTGTAATACAGCTATTTGCATTCACATCCACAAGAGCCAAATCAGCATGATAGCCTTCGCGGATAAAACCTCTACGGTCGATTTGGTACAAGATGGCGGGATTGTGGCACATCAGCTGTACCAACAACGGCAAATCGTTTGGCAATAACTTGGCCATCACCTCCAAAGAATGCTGGATGGACGGGAAGCCCGACTTGCTGGTGAAATAGTCACCCGTGAACTTCTCCTCGCGCAAATGCGGTGCATGGTCGGTGCCGATGGTGTCAATCAAGCCATTGTGCAAAGCTTGGAGCAAAGCTTCCTTGTCGCGGTGCGACTTGATGGCGGGATTGCACTTGATGGCGAAACTCTTGGCCTCATAATCATGGTTATCAAACCACAAATAATGTGGGCATGTTTCTGCCGTTATCTTTTTGTCTTTCAAAGGAATGTTATTCTTAAAGAGCGACAACTCCCTTTGGGTGGAGATATGCAGTACATGAAGTCTCGCGCCAAAATGGTCGGCCATGTCAACGGCCTTGAACGAGGATTTGTAGCAAGCCTCAGCGGTACGAATGAAAGGATGAATACTTGCGTCAACGACGACTTCGCCTTTGGCTGCCAAGTCCTTACAGCGAACCGTATTCTCATGGATGGTCTGTTCGTCCTCGCAATGCGCGGCAATCAGGCAGGGCGACTCACGGAAAAGGCGCACCAAGACCTCATTCTTGTCAACGAGCATATTGCCTGTGCTGGAGCCCATGAAGAGTTTGATACCGCACACCGTTTTTGGGTCGGTTTTCACCACTTCGGCGAGATTGTCGTTGGTCGCACCAAGATAGAAGGAATAGTTGGCCAACGATTTCTCGGCAGCGAGGTCGAACTTTTGTTGCAATAATTCCTGTGTCGTCGTCTGTGGATTGGTGTTAGGCATATCCATGAAAGAAGTCACGCCACCCGCAACGGCGGCACGGCTTTCCGTGTAGATGTCTGCCTTATGCATCATGCCTGGCTCACGGAAATGCACATGCTCATCGATGATGCCGGGGATGAGGTATTTGCCTGTAGCGTCAATAACTTCACAAGCTGACCCTTCGGCAAGCTCAGAAGCCTGACCCTCGCGGACAATCTTGGCAATTTTGCCGTCCGAAACGAAAACACTTGCCACAAAGGTCTGGCCCTCGTTGACAAGTGTAGCATTTTTGATACAGTAGTTCATCAGACTTTTCTTGGTTTAATCTTTCCTGTCATGCCTCTCCAACGCAAATTGAGCACACCAAACACAGCCTCCTTGAAAATGCCTTTGCTCATCTTCGACTGTCCCTCGCGACGGTCGGTGAAGATAATCGGCACTTCCTCAATCTTGAAGCCAAGTTTCCAAGCCGTGTATTTCATCTCGATTTGGAAGGCATAACCCACGAACTTGATACGGTCGAGGTCGATGGTCTCAAGCACCTTGCGCGTGTAGCACACAAAGCCTGCCGTGGTGTCGCGCACCTGCATACGGGTGACAAAACGAACGTATGCCGAAGCGTAGTACGACATCAGCACGCGTCCCATCGGCCAGTTCACTACATTAACGCCTGTCTTGTAGCGGGAGCCGACCGCCAAATCCGCGCCGTTGGCACAAGCATCATGCAGTCGTGCCAAGTCATCGGGGTTGTGGGAGAAGTCGGCATCCATCTCGAAGACATACTGGTAGTCACGCTCCAAAGCCCACTTGAAGCCTGTGATGTAAGCCGTGCCGAGACCCAACTTGCCTGACCTCTGAATCATAAACAAGCGGTCACTAAACTCCGTCATCAGCGTTTTCACGATGTCGGCGGTGCCGTCGGGGCTGTTGTCGTCGATAATCAAAATATCGAACGCCATAGGCAGGTTGAAGACGTAGCGGATAATCTTCTCAATATTCTCTTTCTCCTTGTAAGTCGGGATGATGACCAAATTCTCTGACATACCAAATTTGTTTTCCTATCAACGTGCAAAGATAAGGGAAAATTGTATATTGGCGCAAGAGAGCACAAAAAAAGCCCACCCGAAGGCAGGCTTTTCATTTTCATTTGCTGTTTCGTTTACTCCACAACAACATTCTTCACTTCCCAAGTCGGGCACTTATCTTGCGATGCCTCACTTGTGTACTTGAAAGCAATGGTCACAGCATGGTTGACAAAGGCTGTCAAATCAATCGTTGTGGTAACGAATGACCAACTGCCATCGTTGACTGGCCATTGGTCAAATACCAACTCTGACCAATCGGCACTCGCAATTTCTCCATCAAAGTTATTAGACACCATGACATGGATTCTACCTTCAGGATTGGCGTAATTGATTGCTTGCTCGAATGTCAATACCGCTGAACCAACATTGGACAGGTCAATTTTCGGAGAAACCAACCAACTTTCAGCCTTATATGGAGTGTTACTCTTAAATGAACTTGCTTTCATGTGCTTGCGGGAAGCGTCATGCGTCCAAACGTAGGTAAGCTCGGAAGGAAGCAATACATCATGGATTGTAAACTCCCCTTGCCCATTGGCGAATGATTCAGAGAAAATTCCCGTTCCCGGTGTGGGAGGCGTGGGTGGTGTATCACCACCTTCAAGCACGAAGTCGTTCTCGGTACCGCCGCTATCGCGCAGTCCGGCTTGTCCGAAATACTTGCGGAGTTTCCCGTTCACGGCGAGATGCTTGCCCAAGTTGCCCGGGTTGTCCATCAAATTGACTTGTGTGCGCAAAGGCTTGCCCGCAGGCAGGTTGACGATGATGCACTGGCTGATTTCGCGGCAGGTGACATCGTCAGCAATGACCACGTTGGTAGCCAAGTCAAACGGAGCGCTCCAGTTGATGTCGGCGTTGCTCGTGACTGAGCTCAGGCCCGACTTCACGGCACCCACGATGTAGCCATGCACCCATGCAATAGGCTCCTCACTCTGCAAACCAATACCAGCAGCCACATTATAGGGATCTTCTAATGTACCACTGCCTTCACCTTGTCCAGGAGTGGGAGGCGTAGGAGGTGTCACACCACTACCCTCTTCGATGGTGATGCTTTGGATCTCCATCGTGCCAGCTTTGCTGTCAGTGGAGATGTATTTCACTGCGAAAGTAACCGTTTGGCCAACATAATCACTCAGCGAAATTTCCGTGGCGATGAAGTCGCTCCAATTGCTGCCTTCAACCAAAACGGCAGGAACCTGCGTCCAACCAGCCATACTCGGGTCGCTGCCCCAAACATAGTTCGTCGAAGCCCAAATGGTTACTTCATTATTAATATTATTGAAATAACGGCCAATGTATGCCATCGTCATCTTGGCATCACTCACACCCGTGATAGCCACCGGTGACGAGATGAGCCAGTCTTCGTTGGCATAATAGCTGCTACTGACATAACCCGTCATCTTAGCCGTGCTATAGTCGATTTCCCAAGATTGCGGGCCCAATACATCGTAAGTCATATAGGTTCCAAACTCCTCCGTAAACGATTGCGTGTAAGGCATAGTTTGAAGCTCACCACCAGTGCCCGGTCCGGGAGGAGGCGTCGGGCCACTACCTTCTTGGATACAGATGCTCTGCACCTCAATAGTGCCAGCCTTCGTGTCGTTGGAGAGGTATTTCACGGCCACACAAACCTTCTTACCAAGGAATTGGGAGAGGTCGAGTGTGGTGGTAGCGAAGTCGTTCCAGTTAGAGCCTTCAACCCATGAAGCAGGAATTTGTTCCCAATTGGCCGAATTCGGGTCGCCAGAGGTGTAGTCAGAGGAAACCCAAACCGTGACGTCTTCATTCACGTTATTAAAATAGCGAGCAATATAGGATACCGTCATACTGGCACTCGAAACGTTCTCCAAAGAGAACTTGGCCGAAATCAGCCAGTCTTCATTTTCATAGTTCGTGCTGTTTTCGTAACCCGTCATCTTGGCAGTGCTGTAGTCAATCTCCCAATGTTGGGCACCCTTTACATCGTATGTCGTGTAGGACCCAAACGAAGAGGCAAAAAACTCACAATACGGCAAGTCATTGGCGCCGCCCGGCACATAGCCGTCAAACTCCAACTCGCGGGCCGAGCGGATGATGAGTTGCCAAGTGCTGTTGTAAACCGTGGCAATGGCCGTCAAATTGCCAACACCTTGCGGCAGCGAGTCGTTGGCAAAGTTGGCGTAGTTGCTCGTGCGCACGATGACATTGCTTGAAGGGTTCATAGGATCAATCAAGGTACGATTGCCGTAAGTGGTGGGGTCGGCAAAGGTGTTTTGTTCGGTGAATCTCACATTCTCCAAACGCACCAAACCAGCGAGGTATTTGCCTTGGTTGATTTCGGCAATGGTGGCCTTGGCGGGCGTGATGGGCTTGTTGTTGGCCAAAATGACAATGTGTCCGTCGGCCTCGAAGTTGCTCAATTGAGGCAGGTTGTTGTACATGGCGTAGGTGACATCCTTCAGGTAGATGCGGACGGAGTCGCCGATGCGCACGCCACTGACGGCGTTGAGGTACAACTCGATGGCGGCACCTGTGGCACGGTCTTGCATGAAGGCAGCCTTGTAGAGGTTGCCCGACACCTCGTCGGCAGTGATGATGCCATACACCGAAGCATCTTCATTGAAAACGGTGCCCGGTTCCAAGGCAAGAATTTCACTGATGGTGTAAACCCTTCCTATCGGCAGGTCTTGGATAGGTGGCGTTGGATACTCTTTCTTGCAGGCGGTGAACAATGTGCCCACCATGGCAAGAAGTGCAAAGATTTTTAATACTTTGTTTTTCATTTTATTTGATGTTGAATTGTTGATCGTTGAATTGTTGTTTTTTGGCTCTAAGCTATAAGCCATAAGCAGTAAGCAACTGGAGCGATTGGCTAACGGCTTAAAGCTTACTGCTTACGGCTTACTTCCTTACCGTTATACTGACAAAGAAATTCGTTCCATACATATAGGAGTACTTGTCGGGGAACATGTCGGGGTTGTTGGCATTGAAGCGCAACTGCTCGTAACCATAAAGGATGATGCTCTTGTTGTTGAGGATGTTGTTGACACTCAAGTTGAAGAGGAAATAGTAGCCCTTGTATCGCTTCGAGAAACCGCCGTAGAAGTCAAGTGTGAAGGCGGGCTTCAGCGGGGTTTCGTTCAGTACAAGAGGAATGCGGATGTCGCCTTGGGCGTAGTGCAGCATGCCTTCCATTGTGTGGTTGTATGGGTTCACGTCAAAGTACATATTGGCCATATAGTTTCCGTTGAGGCTCACCCACCAGTATTTCGGCGAGTTGTACTTGATGCCTAATGAAGCCACGGTCTCAGGACCTGCAGAAACATGGTAGTCTTTCAGGTAAGCCACGCTGTTTTGGATGTAAGCCGTGGTATTATTGTCGTCATAGACCGAGAAAATCGGGTTGTTGTCATACGCATGGATGCCGTTGGCAGCTGCCGCCTGCAAGGTGATGGTCGGGGTGACGTTCCACTCTGCGCCCATTTCCACGCCAATGCTCTTCTGGTTGATGTTGGTCATGATGAAGTTGACAAACTCGCTGGTGTAGGAGTTGGCACTGGTGGTGGTGTTTTGGAACACGTTTTCGCAATAGAAACTGCGGTTCCAAATGAGGTTTCTGTAAGCGTAGTGGTAACCCGTCAAACGGAACTTGAACTCGGGCGAGCGATAGAGGTAGCTCAAATCCATAGCCAAAATGCGCTCGCTCTTGAGTTCGCCTTCAACGATGGTATGGCGGGTGCGAGGCGACACATAAATGTCCCTGAACTGCGGGGCTTGGGTCATTAAGGCCATGTTGGCCACAATGTGGTTACGTCCGTTGATGGCGTAGGTCACACCGGCCTTCAAGCTTGGGTCGAAGAAGTTGTGCATCTTGTCCTTGCCGTAAGAGTTATCAGCGAAAGAACCGCTCTTCCAAAGACCTTCGCGCCATATCTGGGTGAACTCAGCCTGCAAGCCCAAATAAAGGTCGAAGTTGCCGACAAGCCAGTCGATTTGGTCCCAAATGCGGCCGTAGTTGCGGTTGGCGTAGTAGTTATATCCGATGATGTCGCCCACCTTGGCTACATGGTTAGGATTCAGCAGGTTGGTTTGGCACTCGTCTGATTCAAGGCTTTCGGCATACTTATTAATATCATAGTAGTAATCGCCGCCAAGCAGGTCGTTGATGCTTTCGTAGTAATGCGTACGCGATGCGTTCACCGAGAAGCCACCCGTCATGATCAAATTGGGTTGGAACTCATGCTTGAAGTAGGTGGCGTTGCCCATTTGGCGTTTGTCATAGTGACGCTCCGCAAGGATGTACTTGGAGGCTGCTCCAGTAACCGTATTGCCTTCTTGACCATTGGCGTTCTGCACGGTGAAGAGGTGGTTACGATTAGCGTTGTACAAGGCATCCCAGTCGATTTGCGTGACCTTCGGGTCGCGGTTCATCCAATTGGCAAACTGGTTTTCTATTTCCGTCGTACTGTGGGCGTTGGTTTCATAATAACTTGGCAGGTTCTTGTAATAGTCGGGACGCGGGTCTTTGGCCTCACCCCATTCGAGCGAAGTCTGGCTGCCCGGGCCACTGAAGTAGTACAACGAAGTGTTGAACTCGGTGCGTTTGTTGGGCGTCCAATACCAAGTGAGTTGCGCCATGGGCTGATGATAGGTGCTCACGCGCGAGTTGCGTATGACCTGCTTGCCGTTGGCATCCACCGTCTGATAGCCCCAATTGGGGTTATAATAGTTCGTGCCGACGAGGTCGTAAATCTCTTGCACCACGGGAGCCGAACCGCCACGTTGCGAAGGTGCGCCGAACACGGTGAGGTCGAGGCTGTGCTTGTCGTTGATTTTCTTCTCCACGGAGAGGAAGTAACTGTAGGCCTGATAGAAAGTACCCTCGGTATAGCCTTTGCCCGCATAGCGACCGCTTGCAGCAGCCATCATGTACCATCCGTTGCCCATCTCGCCCGTGCCGATGGAAGCCATGACGCGGTGATTGTAGGAACGATTGCTGAAGGCATAGCTCAGCGAAACCTGTTTGCGGTACTGCGAGGCACGTGTTGAATAAGCTGTGAGGCCACCGAGGCCGCCAAAGCCAGCGTCGGTCTTGCCGAGACCTTCGACGAGCATCGAATTGCGGAAGGCGTCGTTGAGGCCACCCCAATTGGAGAAGACGGGACGTCCCGTCTCAGGGTCATTCATCAGGATGCCGTTGATCATCACGTCGCTGTACTTCGAGTCGTTACCGCGCACACGATAGCGCAGCGAACCGAAGTTGTAGGCCGCGATGCTGTTGAACACGTCGCGCGACGAGTTCAGCAAGGTGGAGGCATCGTTGACCGAGGTGGAGGACTCCTCGAAGTCGGAATCCATCAGGATCACCGTCGGCAAGTCGTTTTGGTTCAGGTCGGTGGAGTCGATGACTTGGGCTGCAAGCCGCGACACCATCAGCAAAGGAACCGCCATTAAAAGTAGGAATTTCTTCATATTGAACTTTTTATGATTATTCGTTGGGTTTTATGTGAATTAAACGGACAAAAATAGGAAAAAGATTGATGGGTTTGGCATTTTTGTTGGGATTTTTGGGAAAAAAGGAAACTTACTATTTCAATCTATTAATTAATACTGGGCTACGGTCGGATTGCAAATCCGCCCTAACGAGGGACACGATTTAGCGAAAATTTAACCATTTTTCATGGGCTTTATGTGGCGAAAAAGAGGAAATCCAAATATACCGTTTGAAACGGGAAAAATTTGGCTTGAAACGGGAACGGGGACATGCATGAAAGGTTAAGACCCATATCTCAACTTTTTTTGACCCATATCTGAACCAAAAATAGTATGGGGTTCAGAAGAGGGAAGAGTGGGGTTCAGTATAGAAAAAGTCGCTCAACTCATTCAATGGTTATTTCATAAGACTGAGAAAATTCATCCAAAGAAAGAAAAAAGACCGATTTTTACCGTATTTCAAATGCTTTTGCCCACTCAAAACAAGTCGTCCAAACTGACCACACTCTGCACTTGTCCGCTGTTTTCGTTTGGCTTCAGCCCGTAGGCGGCTATCAGTGTCAAGCGGATGCTTTTTTTTTGCGGCACTTTGTCCATCAAGGTTTGCACCCGCTCCCGCAACTCAACGCCATATTTCGCATCAATGGAGAACGATTTACCATAAAACTTTATTTCACAAAGGTTTATCACATTGTCGGCCCTGTCTATGAGCAAATCTATCTGATGTTTTCTCTCTCTCGATTCTACCACCCAAGAAGATTCTGTCGTACTTACACTGGCAATCCCCAGTTTTTGTTTAATCTGGGCAACATGGGCAAAACAAAGTTCCTCAAAGGCAAAGCCACGCCATGCGTTTAGGCGCGGTGAGGCATTGTTCTTCTGCCAAAACTGAGGGTCTGGCTTGTCTTTGCCATCTATGAATTGAAGATAAGCCATACAAAAATGGTCAGTCAGTCGATAATGTTCGGTCTTCCGGTCACCGAATGGATAATAAGATGTGATGAAATCACTCTCTTTCAAGCCTTTGAGAATTTCACTCGCTCCACCACCATCTTTAATGTCCGTGAGTTCAAGGATTTCTTTGCGCGTGTAGCCGCTTCGTCTTCCCGCCAGCAGACGAACAACTTTTTTGTGGTCATCGGCGTTCTTGAATAGCGAGCCAAACAACCGGTCAAATTCATTCCTCAGTTTGGCGTTTCTATCAAACAGCACAAGATCAATGTTTTGTGCCGTACTATAGCCCTTTTCAAACAGGCTCAGGTAATGCGGAACACCACCAAAGACCATGTAGGTTTGTGCCACATCATAGCGGCTCACATTCATTTCCTTGTTTCGAAAATAAGCCTCGCACTCAGCCAAAGTGAAAGGCCAGAGTTTTATCTCGCGAGTCAACCTGTTGTAAAGGCCGCCATTATTATTAATAAGGTTGTCTTCCATCCAAGAAGTTGCCGACCCGCAAACAATCAGCAGAATATTGTCGCGCTTTGAAGCCCAACCGTTCCAGAAATGCTCAAAGGCAGGAATGAACCGCGACCGCGCTGTGTCCATCCAAGGCAATTCGTCAATGAAAACCACTTGCCGACTTCCATCGTCTTTAGATGCAAGCAGTTTTTCCAACCACCGAAAAGCCTCAAGCCAAGATTTGGGACACGCTTGACCTTCATATCCAAAGTCTTGCAGCGAATACAAAAACGCTTGCAATTGATTACGGAGCAGAAATTTCTTGTCATGGTCGTAAGGTGACAATCCTGTATGCCAAAAGGCAAATCTGTCTCTAAAAACTTCCTTTATTAGATAGGTCTTGCCCACACGCCGCCGACCATAAACAGCCACAAACTCCGCATTTTCAGCATTATACAATCGTTCCAATTCTTCGATTTCCTTTTTTCTTCCGATGATATTTTTCATGCCATATCGATTTTATTTCTCTGCAAAGGTACAAAAAATATTATTTTCAGAGAATTAAAGCATTTTATTTCTCTAAATCTTGTTTTTTTATCAGAGTTTAGAGAAATAAAATTGGTAAAAGAGCCTGCTTGACCAAAAAATCATCCAAAGAAAGAAAAAAGCCCGATTTTTTTCTACCTTTGCCGCCTAATCATATTGCAAACAACACTCAAACCATGAATAAGCGTCTCATCTTTGCACTCATCATTTTGGCTTTTGGCCTCGGTATAAACCGCGCCTCCGCCCAAGAACAGCAAGCCTATAAGGTCGGTTTGGTCGGCTTCTATAACCTGGAAAACCTCTTCGACACCATCAACGACCCGAACAAGAACGACGAGGAGTTTCTGCCCCAAGGCGTCAACCAATGGAACTCGGAGAAATACCTATCCAAGCTCCATAACATGGCCTACGCCATCTCCACCATCGGCACCGACTGGTCGCCCGACGGTGTGGCCGTTTTAGGCATGTGCGAAATGGAGAACCGCACCGTGTTGGAAGATCTTGTTGCCCAACCCGAGCTGAAAGACCGCAATTACCAAATTGTGCACTATGACTCGCCCGACCGCCGTGGCGTGGATGTGGGTTTGATTTACAACCCGAAATACTTTAAGCTGACCAACAGCAAGACCTATCATACCATCATCCCCGACGACCCCGAGTTCATCACCCGCGACCAGTTGGTCGTCTCCGGCCTCTTCGATGGCGAGATGATGCACTTCATCGTCATGCACTGGCCTTCGCGTGCTGGCGGCGAGAAGCGCTCCATGCCCGGCCGTATTTCAGCCGCCAATTTGTGCCGCCATATCGCCGACAGCATCATGCGCGAGGACCAAAACGCCAAGATCATCATGATGGGCGACTACAACGACTACCCTGACAGCAAAAGCGTGACCAACTACCTGCGTGCCTCGGGCGACATGAAAGACCTGCGCGACGGTGAGTTCTTCAACCCCATGTATGACCTGCACAAGAAAGGCTATGGCACCAACTACTACCGTGATGCGCCTGGCGTGCTCGACCAGATGATCCTCACCCCTGCCCTGCTGCCCAACGCCTACGACAGCTACCAGTTCAAGAACGCGAAGGTACACAACAAGGAGTTCCTGAAGCAACACGGCGGCAAATACAACGGCTACCCTTTCCGCACCTTCGGCAGCGGCGTCTGGATGGGTGGTTACAGCGACCACTTCCCGGTGTATGTGATACTATTGAAAAAAGCGTAAGACCATTTGTGATTCCCTTTGGGAATATCTATTCCTTCACTGCCACACGCGCTGTATGGTTTCTCCCTTCCGCATCCGCAATCCGCAGCAGGTAAACGCCTTGTGGCAAGTCTGAAACGGGGATTTCATTCGTGTCGTGTACGGTCTTCACCAACTGCCCAAGTGCATTATAAACATTCACTTCCGCAGCTTCAATTCCTTCAATGACAACCCTATCCTTTGCCGGATTGGGATAGACATTGATCTGCGAAACACTTTCTTCAATACCACTAACAGGGATCATCGCCGACTTGTAAACATATCCATTGCTCGCCGCGATATAATACACGGTATCCGCACAAC
>CAMHRP010000072.1:0-14743 GCA_946187645.1 uncultured Bacteroidales bacterium
GGTCGCCCGATGCCAAAAACAGCTTCTCCTTCAACCTTTACGAAGGCGACGACTACATGCGCATCTGGAAGAACAAGAGGGAGAACGGCGACATCGAGCGCAACAGCATCGGCAACATCTGGGGCAATCTGCTCGTCTCGGGCCAATGGAACAGCGCGGTCAGTTCAAGGTTGTTTATGGCCAACACACTGTCGTTCACACAATACCGTTTGAAGAACAACATGAAGGCCTACCTTCGAAACGCCGTTGACACGACGGATTTCTTTGTCAAGACCTCATCGCGCGTCAGCGATGTCTCGCTCCGCTCCGATTGGAAACTCTTTGTCGGCAATGCCTACACCTTGGAATACGGCCTGCAAAGTTCCTATCTCAACTACCGCCCCAACCACTTCACCAGCAGTTTCTCAGAAACCAATCTGCCTGACATTTCGAGTGTGTTCGACAACTCGCTTTATCTGGACAACAAGCTGAAGTTTGGCACTTGGTTCAATGGCTCCATCGGTTTGAGGGCGAATAGTTTCGTGAACAAAGGGTATCATCACTTCGCTTGGGAACCGAGGCTGAATCTCAGCTTCAATCTAGGAGGAAGCACCATCAACCTGACCGCCATGCGCGTTACGCAGAATGCCCACCTGATGATGACACCAGGCTCCATCATGAACAACGAGGTGTGGATTCCCGCCGATGCCCGCATCAAGCCCGCCACTTCCGACCAAGCCTCTGTCGGCTGGCAACGCGGTTTTTGGCAAGACCACATCAGCGTGGAAATCGATGCCTACTACAAGCTGCTCCGCGACTTGGCCACCTACCGCGAAGGCTACAGCACCCTCCTCGGCGATTCCGATTGGCGCAACAAAGTGGAAGCGGGCGGCAAGGGCAAGTCGTATGGCGTTGAGATGATGACGCGCTTCAACTTCAACCGCTTGGACGGCTATGTGGGCTACACTTGGTCACACACCACACGGCAGTTTGACCACATCAACAACGGTAAGGAATATGTGTTTGAATACGACCGCCCACACTCCATCAACATCAACGTGAACTATCAACTTACGGAGCGTTGGTCGCTGAGCGCCTTGTGGACCTATCAGACGGGATTGCCTTACACGCCCGTCATCGGAGTGCAGAACACACCTGTCATCCCGCCTGAAGGCGATGTGCATTTTGAGCAAACCAACATCTACGGCGAGCGCAATAGTGCCAGAATGCGCGACTACCACCGCCTCGACTTGGCTGCCAAGTTCAAGACGAAGAACGAGAAAGGCCGCAAAGCCGAGTGGACATTCTCCATCTACAATGTGTATTGCCGACAGAATCCGTACTATTACTACTACGGCGACAAGAAAGGCGACCCGCTGTATTGGAACCAGTTCCCTAACGAACCGCAAACGCTATGGCAGCGGACTTTCTTCCCGATTATTCCGTCGTTTTCGTATAAAGTGTGGTTTTAAGCTATTTACATAACATTTTCCGTGGACATAGCACTACAATTGCGTAGCATTTTTTGGTGAAAAAGATACTGAGATTTGGAAAATAAATGTAATTTTGCCACAGAAACTAACACATTAAGATTATGACGACTATGCAGGTGAATGCGGAATTGTACCGCGCAATGGGTGAAATCGCTGATGACAAAGTTTTAATGGAAAAGGTGTTGGCTTTTGTGAAATCACTGATACAAAAGCAGAAGAAAGCAAGGAAAAACGATGATGACAAAAGGCTTGATGCCGCTTTGGCAAAGTTTAGCAGCGATTGGGGTGGAGATGGCACACCGCTGGAAGTCGCTGATGAACTGAGACAAGGCGTTGTTAATAATAGAACAGTCGAAGAATGGTGATGATGGAAACCCAAGAAACCTATTTGTTAGACACTTGCATTTGCATTGCCCTGATAAAGAAAATGCCCAGCGTTGTGGAGCATATTCGTCTCGTGGGAGTCGACAAGTGCAAAATTTCTGTGGTTACACTGGCAGAGCTATATTTTGGCGCATACAAATCTGGACAAAAGAAACATTTTGAAGATGTTGAGGTAATCAAAAACCTTTTTGAACAATACGACATCACCAATTGTATCAAGGAATACGGTGACATTCGCTGGCAGTTGGAACGTACGGGCAAAAAAATAGATCATTTTGATATGCTTATCGGAGCAACAGCTCTGCATGAGAATCTAATTGTTGTAACAGGCAATACCAATCATTTCGAACGCATTCCCAATCTACGGATTGAGAATTGGATGGATGCATAGTAGAAATGCCAAATTAATCATCCATTTTTCACTTTTTTCCTATTTTTGCGCCCAAATAGCAAAAGGAGGAAAAAATGAAAATCGCAGTGGTTGGGGCTACCGGACTGGTCGGCTCGAAGATGCTTCAAGTGCTTGATGAACAGAAAGTTCAGATTGATGAATTGATTGTCGCTGCCTCGGAACGCTCCGTGGGTAAGGAAATCGTTTTCCAGGGCAAAACCTACAAAGTGGTCAGTGTGGACGAGGCCATCGCTGCCCGCCCCGACATCGCCATCTTCTCGGCAGGAGCATCGGCATCGAAACAATATGCGCCGCGTTTTGCCGAGCAAGGCACCTTTGTTGTCGACAACAGCTCGGCTTGGCGCATGGAAAAAGATGTGCCTTTGGTCGTTCCTGAAATCAATGCCGACACTATCACCAAGTACACGCATATTATCGCCAACCCCAACTGCTCCACCATACAGATGGTGATGGCCTTGGCTCCCATCCACAAAGCCTACGGCATCAAACGCATTGTCGTCAGCACCTACCAAAGCGTCTCGGGCAGCGGCCAAAAAGGTGTCAACCAACTGAAGGCCGAACGCGCTGGCGCGAGCGGCACGACTTGCTACCCCCATCCAATTGACCTCAACATCCTACCCCACATCGATACCTTCCTCGACAACGGCTATACCAAAGAGGAGATGAAGATGGTCAACGAAACGCGTAAGATCCTCCGCGACGAGCACATCGCCGTTTCATCCACCACGGTGCGTGTGCCCGTGTGGGGCGGCCATAGTGAAGCCGTCAATGTGGAAACCGAAAAGCCATTTGAAATCGATGATGTCCGCAGATTGATGGCTGCCATGCCTGGCGTAGTTGTGCAAGACGACCCGACCAACAACATTTATCCGATGCCTCTCTATGCCGAAGGCAAGGATGAGGTCTTCGTGGGTCGCATCCGCCGTGACTTCTCGGTGGAGAACGGCCTCAATTTTTGGTGCGTGGCCGACAATCTCCGCAAAGGCGCTGCCACAAATGCCGTACAAATAGCTAAATACTTAATCGAAACAAATCTAGTTAATGCAGAATGAAGAATGTAGAATGTAGAATGACGCGAAGCGTTGCTGGGCTTTGCCCCATTCTACATTCTTAATTCAACATTCTTAATTCATAAATGAAAGTCTTTAGAAACATCATAGAAGCTAGAAATATCCCCCACGCCGTGGTCACCATCGGCACCTTCGACGGTGTCCATCTCGGCCATCAGGCCATCTTCAACAAGATGAAGACCTTGGCACAAGGCATCGGCGGCGAGACTGTTGTGGTCACTTTTAGTCCACATCCGCGGCAAGTGCTCAACATCGACTGTTCTAATCTGCGATTCCTCTGCACACCCGAGGAAAAACTCAAGAAATTTGAGGAGTTCGGCATCGACAACGTGGTCATCATCAACTTCACCAAGGAGTTTTCGCGTACGCCCTCCGAGGTGTTCATCAAGGACTACATCATCGACAACATCAAGCCTGCCTATATCGTGGTAGGCTACGACCATCACTTTGGCAAGAACCGAATGGGCGACTTCGGTCTGCTCAACGACATGAAGCTGAAATATGGCTTCAAGGTGGAACGCGTTGCCGCACAAGATGTTGAGAACATCGCCATAAGCTCCACGAAGATTCGTAATGCTCTTGCCACGGGCAATGTGAAGCGTGCCAACCAACTGTTGGGCTACACCTATTCCGTCACTGCCGAAGTCGTGGTGGGCAACAAGATTGGGCGCACCTTGGGCTTCCCTACCGCCAACCTTGAGTTGCCGAGAGAGTACATGCTCATCAGCAACCGAGGCGTGTATGCCTGTCTCGTCGACTACGAAGGCAAGACCTACAAGGCCATGGCCAACATCGGGCACCGGCCCACCATCGGCGACCGCAGCGAGGACAATCCCATCATCGAGGTCAACCTGTTCGACTTCGACGGCGACCTTTACGGCAAACAGATCCATGTACGCTTCATCGACCGCATCCGCGACGAGGAGAAATTTGAGGGGTTGGACGAGTTGAAAACCCAATTGGAACAGGACCGTGAGAAAGCAAAGGAGTTGTTAAAAGAGGTTCGGACGGATTTGTAATCCGGCCGGACTGAATTGGGGATTTCAAATCCCCTACTCACAACCGTCGGATTGCAAATCCGACGGAACTAACACAAAAAATATGAAGATTCTGCTTTTGGTCATAGGAAAAACGGATGAAGACTATCTCATCACCGGCATCAAGAAATATGTGGGCCGTATAGGGCATTATGCCTCGTTCGAGATGAAAGAAATCCCTGACCCACGCAACCGCAAGACCCTAAGTGAAGACCAACAGAAAAAAGCCGAAAGTTTTCTCCTCTTACAACAACTTCAACCTGGTGACCAAGTCATCCTTTTGGACGAAAATGGCAAGCAATTCACCTCTGTGGAGTTTGCCGAAAACCTTGAAAAACAGATGGCTTCGGGAGCAAAAAGGTTGGTGTTCATCATAGGCGGGCCTTACGGCTTCGCGCAGGAAGTATACGACCGCGCCAACGCTAAGATGTCGCTCTCACCCATGACTTTCAGCCACCAAATGGTACGGCTTATCTTTGTCGAACAACTTTACCGCGCTTTCACCATCTTGAAAGGTGAGCCCTATCATCATCAATAATAATTCAGCCCTAACATCGTTATTATGTCACAAAACATACAAAACACGCAAAACCTCATTTGTAAGGCTGGCGGCACGCAACCGCTTGTCGCCGGAAAGCAGCCGGTTGGCATGCTTTCCACAACCTCAGTTAAAGTTTTGATGGTTTTGTGATAAAAAAAGAAACTATGAAAGTATATAAACCTTTACTTCTCCTTTGCGCGGCACTTTGCTTCGCTACCTCTTGCAAGAAAGAGGTCGACATGACCCTGCAACAGAAAACCGTCCTTGAGAACACCGACATCCGTGCAATCGCAGTTAACGATGCCTGGCAGGTTAGAATTGTAGCCGACAGCGTCACCTTTGTCGAGCTGTCTTATTCCGCCTATCTGGAGCCTTATCTAAAAGCGAAGATGACGGGCAATCAACTCGAAATCGGGTTCACAGGTAACGTTCGCCCTGCCACCAATTCCGTTTTCAGCGCCACCGTGCATACAAGCAAAGTCGAAAAAATCGAGGCAAAAAACGCTTCGAAATTGAATTTCTCGGGACACTTCTCCGCAACAAGCGATAGTCTGAACATCCATTTGGAAGATGCCTCGGTATGCAACGGTTTGGACTATTTGGGGCATGAATGCAAAATGGTGATCGAAGATGCGTCTCAGTTTATAGGATTCCAACTCAACTGCACAAACGGCGAGATTAGATTGAGCGATGCTTCCTCTTGTAAAGGCAACTTTGACATGCAATTCCACCTCGTCGCCAATTTGAGCGACGCATCCCATCTCATCACTTTTGGCGGAACTGCTCCATACGCAATGATTAAGTTGCAGGATGCCAGCCTGTTAAACATGGTTCAAACCGAAGTCGATGAGATGCATGTCGACCTATCGGGTGCTTCCGAAGCCACCGTCAACGTAAATGACCACATGGAAGGCACTTTGACCGCAGCCTCCACCTTGTATTACAAAGGTCATCCCCAGATTGATATCGACTGTTCCGAAGACTCTCAGCTCATCCCATTCTGATTTTTGGCCTGATATTTGCTAATTTTCGCCTCCGTTGCGTTACGCAACACAAATTATTACTAATTTTGTAACCAAATTTTTTAGAAAATGAAAAGATTAGCACTGTTATTCGTCGCCATCCTGTTCGCGACCGTCACTTTTGCCCAGTCTAACGAACCTTCCAAGTTGCCCATCGACCCGAAGACGGGAAAAATCACCTTCCGTAGAGTCATCAGCAACACGGTAGGCTCTCAGGATGAGGTATTTAACCGTATCTATAGCGGCTTTATGAACACCTACTACAAGAGCCCTTCCACCATCCTCCAGCAAAACGACGGACGCACCCTTAAAGGCAAACACCAATTCCAATTGGACAACGGCGACGCAGTGAAGTCGAAATGGCCTTGGATTACCTACTATTTCACCATCGAGGTGCGTGAAGGCCGGGTGCGCTACACCCTCACCGACTTCATGCAGAAGACCCAATCCAACCACCCTTGTGAAGAATGGATGAATAAGGAAGATCCTTTGTATCAACCTATTTGGGATAACTATCTGAATCAAATCGCTGCCTTTGCAGAGGATTGGGGACAAAAATTTGAGGAAAGTCTCGTCCCCGAAAAAGTGTTTGAAGAAGAAGAATGGTAACAAGATAAAAAAGCCCATAGATTCCCGAGGGAATGACATGGGCTTTTCAAATGGCATACTAAAATGGCTACTCGCGAACGTATAAAGAAAGGCTTCTCCAAACTTCTCAAAGAAGAGAAGTTGAAGCTGATTGCCAACTACTTCGAGAACCCGGGCGAGGTCATTAACCTGCTGAAAAGCTATTGGCATCCCGACTCGAAGCAGCAGCAATTGTTTGACGAGTTCAGCGAGAACACCATCACCAATTTCTTCATTCCCTACGGCATCTCGCCCAATGTGACCATCAACGGTAAGGACTATGTCGTGCCCATGGTCATCGAGGAGAGTTCCGTCGTGGCAGCGGCCTCGGCTGCGGCCAAGTTTTGGGGCGAACGCGGCGGCTTCCATGCAGAGGTCATCGACATGCGTAAGGTCGGACAAGTACATTTCGGCTGGAGCGGCGACAAGGAAAAACTCTTTGCTTTGTTCCCCGAAATTGAAAAACGCCTGTTGGCTGACACAGATGCCATGACCGAAAAGATGCGCAAACGCGGCGGTGGCATCCTTGGGATGCAACTCATCGACTACAGCACACAAATCCCTGACTATTATCAGATTCGTGTGGAGTTCAACACGGGTGACGCCATGGGTGCCAATTTCATCAACTCGGCTTTGGAGCAATTTGGCCACAGCCTGCAAGACTTCTTCGCCGAACGCAACGACTTACCCGAAGAGCTCCGCAAGGTGGAAATCATCATGACCATCCTATCGAACAATACACCCGACTGTCGCGTGAAGGTTTGGGTGGAATGTCCCGTGGAAAAACTTGACGGCATTGATGAACACCTTTCTAGCGAAGAGTACGCCAAGAAATTCAAGAAAGCAGTCGACATTGCCCACATCGACACCGACCGCGCCACGACGCACAACAAAGGCATCTACAACGGCATTGATGCCGTAGTCATCGCCACGGGCAACGACTTTCGCGCAGTGGAAGCAGCTGGACACACTTTCGCCTCGCGTAACGGACGCTATGAAAGCCTTTCATCGGTCACACTCGAAAATGGCATCTTCCACTTCGAACTGGAAGTGCCAATGGCTTTGGGCACCGTTGGCGGACTCACAAGTTTGCACCCGCTCGCCAAGAAAACCCTTGAACTCTTAGGCAATCCCACCGCCAAAGAGCTGATGATGATTGCCGCCACAATGGGTTTGGCCAACAACTTCTCCGCCGTGCGCTCCTTGACCACCAAAGGCATCCAAGCCGGCCACATGAAGATGCACTTGAACAACATCCTCAACCAGCTGAATGCCAGTGAGGAAGATAAGAAAAAAGCCCGCGAATATTTCAAGGACAAAACGGTGTCGTATGCGGGGGTGGAACAATTTTTGGAAACTCTCAGAAGATAGTTTTTTCTCACGCAGAAATCGCAGAAGCGCAAAGCGACAGAATAATAAAATCAAATATGGCTACTTTCAAGAATGATCCTTTGAGCTATAAAGTAATTGGTTGCGCTTTAGAAGTTTACAAGACTTTGGGGCCAGGATTATTGGAAAAAGTGTACCAAAAAGCTCTTATGAAAGAACTTAAACTTAAAGGCTTAAAGGCCGAAATGGAAGTGCCAGTTAGTGTTGTATACAAAGGAGATGAAATTGGAGAAGGATTAAGGTTGGACATTTTGGTAGAAGACAAACTCATCATAGAATTAAAATCTGTTGAAGAGCTAAATGCTGTTCACTATAAACAACTAACGTCATATCTAAAACTTACAGGAAAGAAGGTCGGACTTTTGATAAACTTTAATGTAGATGATTTGATGGATGGGATACATAGAATGGTGAACAATTACTAAGTCACACACGAAATGAATTACTTTTTTCACGCAGAATGCGCAAAAATCGCAGAATTTATTAGACCCAAAATTTGTGTCGCATCGCGATTCATATAATTCACCGAATTCTGCGTGCCAAAAATAGATTCTGTATGGTTCAAAAATACTATTCTCATGGAAAATTCCTTTTGACAGGCGAATATCTCGTCCTGAAAGGTGCATTGGCTTTGGCCTTGCCATTGAAACTAGGACAGACATTGTCGGTTGAGACGTGCCATGGCGCATCTCTACAATGGGATGCCTACAAAACAGACAGTCCTTGGTTTTCCGTCACACTGAACCCCAAAACCCTTGAAATCGTTGATTGCAACGACCAAGCTAAGGCCGAAAAACTGTCGCAAATCCTGAAAGCTGTCAAGCAACTGAATCCCAAGGCTTTTGAAAGCAATGGATTGAAATTCACCACACTTCTTGATTTTGATCCAAACTGGGGTTTGGGTAGCAGTTCAACTTTGATCGCCAACCTCGCTCGTTGGGCGAATGTGAATCCTTACGAATTGTTGAAGTTGACCTTTGGCGGCTCAGGCTACGATATCGCTTGCGCCACGGCAAAGCAACCGATTTATTATCAATTAATTGACAATCAACCGAATGTCGAAATCATAGACTTCAACCCATCGTTTGCCGAACATCTTTTTTTCATCTATCAAGGGCAAAAGCAAAGTTCGTCAAAGGAAATCAAGGCGTTTTTGGAAAAGGCTAATCCATTTGATTTACAGAAAGATATAGAAGCCGTTTCGGAAAACAGTCGTGCCGTGACGAAATGTGAAAGTTTGGAAGAGTTCGCCATGCTTATGCAATGCCACGAGCGCATCATCGCCCGCTGCATCGGGCAGGAACCCGTGCAAAAGCGTTTCCCCGACTTCGAGGGTGTTCTGAAATCCTTGGGCGCTTGGGGCGGCGATTTTATTTTGGCTGCAACGGAATGGGGCGAAAATCAAGTGAGAGAATATTTCAAAGGGAAGGGCTTGGAGGTGGTTTTCGGGTACAAAGAAATCGTACTCAACTAAAAATCTGTTTCGGGAAAGTCTCGATTTTCGATTAGGTCTGACCGAAAAAGTTTGTAATATGAATTTTTTAATTCATTGTAAATCAATTTATTGTAAAAATTTTTCTCTTCAAAAGTTTGTAATGCCCGTTGGACTTGAAAAAATGGCTGTTTTTTTCTATACTTTTGCTGGAAAGTTTTCGAAGACTTAAAACCAAGTTTCAACTAACCTCTAAATTCAATTGTTATGAACAAGTCAATCAAAACCATCATCGCATTGACGGCGCTTTTCGTCATAGGATTCCTCGCCTTGGAGGGATGCAACAAGAAAGAGGCACAGCAGCCCAAGGTTTCCGGCTTCTTCGTTTCGGGATGCAACGACATCGTTCTCCATCGCGACAATGAACTGAATGACACGATTTATGTGACCGCTATTGACGACACGAAGTTGAAAATCAGCACTACTAACACGCCATTCAGTTGCGGCGTTGACACCATCCGACCTGAAATCCAAACGCAAGAACAAAACATCTCCATCGAACTGCTTTACGAAGATTCGTGGGCCAATTGCTTGTGCGGTCGCCATTTGGACATCATCATCGAAAACCTGAAGTTGGGACAAACCTACTCCGTCAGCATCAAGAAGGACGAGCGCGACTATTTCCAGTTTGAGGTCACTTTTGGGCCTGAAACGAATTTGATGTTCGTCTGCGAACAATGACGGTTGGGTGCCAAATGGCCATAAAACCTTGTGGCATGGGCGGCGGTAAGGAATTATTCCCTATTTTCGCAGCGCAAAACACATCGGAAATGGAAAACAAATGGTTAAACGAGGCCTTCAAGGGCGAGGTGCCGAGCGGCTTTCAAGGCAAGGTAGGCTGGGCAAGTCCGTCGAACATCGCCTTGGTGAAATATTGGGGCAAACATGGAAAACAACTCCCTCAAAATCCGTCGATTAGCTTCACTTTGTCGGAATGTCGTTCCGAAACCTTTGTGACTTATGAAAAAGCTGACCATTTTGAATTCAGATTCTTCTTCGACGGAAAAGAAAACCCCGATTTTGGGGCGAAAATCAATAAGTTTTTGATTGATTATCAAGCGTTTTTCCCATTTATCAACCAACTGAGTTTGACAATTGAGAGCCGCAATACTTTCCCACATTCTTCTGGCATCGCTTCTTCGGCTTCCTCGATGAGTGCTTTTGTGATGTGTTTGCTTGACATCGAATCCAAGTTGGTCGGCCCTTCGACAGGCTCAGGATCCTTAGATTTATGCAAAGCTTCTTATTTCTCGCGATTGGCTTCGGGTAGTGCGGCACGCTCAGTGTTTCCCAAAATGGCACTTTGGGGCAAAACGGACTGTTACAAAGGCAGTTCTGACGAATTTGCGGTCTCATTGGAAAACGACATCCATCCCATTTTCAAGACCTATCGCGATGCCATTTTGATTGTCAGCGGTGAGACCAAATCCGTCTCCAGTCGTGCCGGTCACGCCTTGATGGAGGAAAATCCATACGCACCAGCGCGTTATGCACAGGCAAACGAGAATATCAAGAACCTGCTTAAAGCGTTAAAAAGTGGCGATTTGGACACCTTTATTAATATTACCGAAAGCGAAGCCCTGCAACTCCATGCCTTGATGATGTGCTCCAATCCATCCTACATCTTAATGAAACCCAACACATTACGCATTATAGAAATCATCCGACAATTTCGCGAAGAGACAAAGACACCTCTCTGCTTCACCTTGGACGCAGGTCCTAATGTGCATCTGCTCTATCCCGATAGTGAGGCAGCCAAAGTGGAGCATTTCATCCAGGATGTTTTGACGAATTACTGCGACCAAGGCCGCTGGATTGCTGACCGAGTGGGCAACGGACCGAAAAAATTGCTGCAATGAGAGACCGTTACTATAGCAAAGTCATCCTTTTCGGTGAGTATTCGATGATCTTCGATGCCACCGCGCTAATGATTCCGCTTAAGCGGTTTTCAGCGCAATGGCAGTTGCCGCTCAGTTTTAACCGAGCCGCCTCGCTACCCTCCAACCAAAGCTTGAAACGATTTTGCCAATACCTTTCTGAAAATGAAGCACTGTCAAGCCTCTTTGACTTACAAACTTTAAGAAAAGATTTGGATGAGGGTCTTTTTCTCACCTCCAATGTGCCATCGGGCTATGGCTTAGGTAGTTCTGGGACTTTGGTGGCCGCCGTTTATGACCGCTACGCTATACAAAAAACCGATAATTATTTGCAACTGAAGACTCTCTTTGGCCAAATGGAGAGCCATTTCCACGGCAGCAGTTCCGGCATCGACCCCTTGCAATGCTATTTGGGTAAGCCGTTCAAGATTACGTCAAATGGAGTCGAGTTGCTTTCGGATGGTTTCCTGAAAAAAGACATCCACATCTGCCTGATTGACACAAAAATAAAGAGCAATACCAAGCCTTTGGTTAACCATTTCAAGGCGCAACGTGAAAATCCCGAATTTTTAAACCGATTCCAAGCGGAGTATGTACCTTGCGTGACCTCTTGCATTGATGCAATGATTGGAGGCAACAAAGAATTGTTTTTCAAATCTTTGAAACAACTCACAAAAGGCCAATTGGAGTTTCTTCGTCCGATGATTACCGACAACACGCTCGACCTTTTCACGACCGATTATGGCTTCAATTTTGGCGTAAAAATCTCAGGCTCAGGTGGCGGCGGTTATGTGTTGGGTTTCACGGATGATGTGGAAAAAGCCAATGAGTTGCTAAGCCTCTCATGTCATTCCAACGAGGGAATGCAAGGGCGGAGGGAATCTATGGGAGGCGGTTTTGATGTTATTTGGCTCTAAATTGCTATTTTTGCAGCCTCAATGTCAGCCTTAAAAAACATAGAATCCTGGATAGAACGCACTTTGACCAAGGTCATCGACTTTTTCTATCCGCCTTTCCACAAGGTGATGAGCCTTGAATTGTTTCGCTATGCGGCCTGTGGCGGCTTGAACTTGGCTTTGGATTGGACCCTGTTTTACATTTTATACCACTTTGTATTTCATGGTCAGGTGTTTGACCTCGGTTTCATTGCCTTCACACCTCACATCGCAGCCTTTATATTTAGGTTTCCCATCACTTTCTTGACAGGTTTTTGGATGGCACGTCACATCAGTTTCTCCGGCTCGACCTTACGAGGCAGAACACAGATTGTAAGGTATTTGATGGTTACTGTTGTGAACTTTCTCATCAACTATTTCGGCCTAAAACTCTTTATTGAGGTGCTTCATATTTGGCCGACAATATCGTATGTCATCATCTCCATCCTCTGCGTGACATTCAGCTATTTGACGAACAAGTTTTATTCGTTTCGGAAAGCGAAATGATTCTTTGCACGCAGAATGCGCAGAATTATATGAAGCGCAAAGCGACGCCCCTTTTGTGGCACGCAGAACTCGCAGAACTATATGAAGCGCAAAGCGACGCCAAGTTTGCGTCCGGCAGGCTTCTGCGATTTAACTTCGTTGAATGCTTTGCATTTCTGCGGATTCTGCGTGAGGTGTTATCCGATTTGGCTCCAATCAAAAGTCTGCGCGAACAACTCCTTGTAATGCTCCCTTAACATCCTGTTTTCGGGCTTAGCGAGCTTTGGGTCGTCGATCAAGAGCTTGATGGCCGCCTCACGCACTTGAGGAATTAATGGGCCGTCTTTTTGAAGGTCACCAATGAGCATTTCGATTTGCCCCGACTGTCTAGTGCCACCTGTTTCGCCTGGGCCACGCAATTCCAAGTCGACCTCGGCGATTTCGAAGCCGTCGTTGGTGCTGCACATGGTTTTCATGCGAGTCTTGCCATCGTTGGTCAACTTATGGTCGGTGACGAGGATGCAATAGGATTGGTCAGCGCCACGACCCACGCGACCTCGCAATTGGTGCAACTGCGACAAACCGAAGCGGTTGGCATTCTCAATAATCATCACCGTGGCATTGGGGATATTCACACCCACCTCGATGACCGTCGTGGCCACCATGATTTGTGCGTTCCTATTGATAAAGCGTTGCATCTCGAAGTCCTTGTCCTCGGCACTCAACCGGCCGTGGCACACGCAGAGCTTGTATTGCGGCTCAGGGAAGTCGTGCAGCAAAGCCTCGTAGCCTTCCTGAAGCGCAATCATATCCGTGTTCTCCGACTCCTTGATGCAGGGATAGACCACATAAATCTGCCGCCCAAGCGCGATTTGCTTCTTCATGAACATCATAATGCGGTAGCGGTCGTCGCTATAGACATGATAAGTCTGCACGGGCTTTCTGCCAGGAGGCAACTCATCGATTTTGGAGACATCGAGGTCGCCATATTGCGTCATGGCGAGGGTGCGTGGGATAGGCGTGGCGGTCATCACCAAAGTGTGGGGCGGAATTTCGGTTTTCTCGTAGAATTTTGACCTTTGCTCCACACCAAAACGGTGTTGCTCGTCGATGATGGCCAAGCCCAAGTTCTTGAACACAACCTTGCTTTCAATAAGAGCATGGGTGCCCACCACGATTTGCATGGTGCCGTCGGCCAAACCAGCATAGATCTTCCTTCTCTCCCCTATTTTGGTGGAACCCGTCAGCAAGGCAAAGTTGACGTCCATATCCTTCAGCTGCTCTTGAAGCGTGGCAAAATGCTGTGTGGCGAGGATTTCCGTAGGTGCCATGAGGCAGGCTTGGAAGCCGTTGTCCAAGGCCAGGAGCATCACCATAAGGGCAACGATGGTCTTACCGCTACCCACATCGCCTTGAAGCAGGCGGTTCATCTGGTGCCCTGAGCCTAAGTCCTTACGGATTTCCTTGATGACACGCTTTTGGGCGTTAGTCAAAGGGAAAGGCAGATGGTTTTTGTAAAAATCGTTGAAATAGTCGCCCACCACACTAAAGACATGACCTTTGATGGCTTGCTCGCGATGCATTTTGTTGCGCAGCAGCTTCAGTTGGAAGAAGAAATGCTCCTCGTATTTCAGTCGGCGCGTGGCCTGTTGAATTTCGATGTTGTTGGACGGCAGGTGGATTTGATAGTAAGCGTAACGTCGATGAATCAGTTGCTCTTGCTCGATAAGGGCTTTCGGCAGCGTCTCGGGAATATATTCGTAGACCTGTTGCAGAATAAGTTTCTGTAGTTTGGCGATAGTACGCGTGCCGAGGCCGTGGTCTTTCATCTTTTCCGTTGTGTTGTAGACGCCCTGCAAGCCTTCACCAATGAGCGGGTCCTTAGGGTCGTATTCCTCGATTTCGGGGTGGACGAAGTTGAAGTTGTGATTGAACTCGCTCGCTTTGCCGAACAACACATATTTCACGCCCGGCTTGAAGCGGTCCTTAATCCATTTCA
>CAMHRP010000073.1:0-14578 GCA_946187645.1 uncultured Bacteroidales bacterium
CTACATACCCACAGCATTTATTCCGACGGCAAGTCGCAGCCTCGCGAAATCGTGGAAGAGGCCATCCGTCAAGGTTTGACCACACTTGGTTTTTCGGAGCACAGTCCACTGCCTTTCGACAATACTTTCTCGGTGAAATCGGCCGACATGCCACGTTATGTGGCCGAAATTGCCCAATTGAAGGAGGAATATAAGGATAAAATCGACATCTACTGCGCCTTGGAGGCAGATTACCTTACGGGCGTTTCCGAGCCTTTTGCCGTGACCAAGGAGAAGTATCACCTGGATTATCTGATTGGTGGGGTGCATCTGGTTGTGGATCCGGCCCTTCGACAGGCTCAGGGACCTCTTGCCGAACAAATCTGGTTCATCGATGGCCCTAAGTGGGAAGTCTATGACGAAGGCCTGCAAAAGTTCTTCAATGGCGACATCCATCGTGCCGTGCGCCGATTTTTTGAGCAGTCAAACGAAATGATCGAAAACGACCCCTTTGACATCATCGCGCACTTCGACAAAATCAAGATGCATAACCGCGACCGTTATTTCCATGAAGACGAGCCATGGTATCGCAAACTCGCCCTCGAAACTCTCGATCTCATCCGCGAGAAAGGCCTAGTGATGGAAATCAACACGCGCGGCATCTACAAGAAACGCTACAACGGCTTCTATCCTTCGCCTTGGCTGATGGAGGAGGCCTGCAAAATGGGCGTTCCTGCCATCATCTCCGCTGATGCGCACCATTTCAGCGAGATCACCCTCGAATTTGAAGCCGCGGAGGAAGCTTTGAAACGAGCTGGCTATCGCAGCGTGGTGAATTTCAAGGATGGACGCTGGGTTGAGGTACCGCTTTCGTGAAAAATCTCTGTGAAAATGACTGGTTTTCGGGATTTTTGCTAATTTTGCGGATGGAATAACCATATATTTTATAGCCATGCCTGATATTTATACATATTTTGGATTCATATTCTCGTTCTTTTCCCAAGAGCACGAGCCCATCCATGTTCATGTTGAGCATCAAGACCGAATGACTATTTTTGACTTGATAATTGTGGATGGCGACTTGGTTGAAATCAGGAAAAGGGATAAAGGGAAACCATTGGTGGGCAAAGATGAGAGGACTGCTATTGAGTTTATTGAAAAGTATTGGAAGGAGATTGTGGAAAAATGGGTTTCGTTCTTCGTCTATAAGAAACGAGTAAGATGTACAGACATTAAAACGAAGTTGAAATGAAGCAGATTAGTATTGATAATGTACAGTATGTGGATGGTTTGATGCTGTCGTTGTTGTTCAGTGACGGCAGCACCCAAACTATTGATTTCAGCGGTTTTTTCGAAAAACATCCTCATCCTCAATATAACAAATATAAGAAAATCTCTGAGTTCAAGAAATTTTGGTTACGCAATGGCAATCTCATTTGGGGCAAGCATGCCGATTTGAGTTTTCCTTTGAACGCGCTGTATTTCGGGAACCTGGAATTGTGCTGTGATGACGAATGGCCTGAGGCAAATTGAAAGCATTAAACAATTAATAATCAATAATATAAAAAAACAACCAACATAACAAAACGAATAACCAAAACAGACACATAATCATATAGAATAGCATTTCAAAGACGAATTCTTGAACATCATTTTCCACATCGTCTCGTTAGAGACAACTCAACAAGAAGCCGTTATGAAACGCCAGTGTTGGCGTGGAATAACTTGTTGTTGAGTGGGCGTGGAAACCCGATGTTCGGCAAGTTGAACAAATTCCACGCTTTTTTATGCACATCGGGCAACATATCAAGGAGATAATGCGGCAGCAGGGCGTTACGGCCACAAAGTTGGCGGAGGACATTTGCTGCGCCCGCCCGCATATCCATAGGATTTTCCGCAAGGAAAACATTGACATTGCCCTGCTTGAGCGTATTTCCAAAGCGTTGAATTATGACTTCTTCTGCGACCTTTCCGATGAACTTCAACACGAATTATCATAAATTATCCACGAATTATTCAAAATTTAAATTGATGATAATTCGTGATAAATTTCTGGGAATTCGTGTTTTATGAAAATAGCAATATGGAATGAATTTCTTTATTAAGAACTTGGTGTAACCAAAGTGGTTACTGTAATTGAATTGGTTACTTTGAAAAGAACCTTGGAATAAATGAAGAAAGTATTTTTGTTATCAAATAAAAGATTTGTAATTTTGCAATACAAAAATTTAAAACAAACCGTTATGAAAAAAGCATTACTTTTCGCAGTATCAATCTGTTGCATGATTTCAGCATTGGCGCAAAATGTCAACAACTATACCCAAAAATTAGATAGTGTGTGCTATGGCTCTGCCGTCGAGCGATTGCAATATGATGAAAGGCTTAATTGCACTCAAATCAAGTACGTATATGATGATTATGGGCAAGAAGTAGTGTTTTCGACCCACAATTTCGCTTACGATAATGAAAATCGTGTCGTTAGGGATGAATATATTGAAATGACAGGCGTTTACAATCTCTATGAAAACACTTACAACGAGCAAGGATTGGTCGCACAAAGGATTCGCACCATGAAAAATTATGACGAACTCATGGGGGTCTATAAATACACCTACGAGTATGACAACGAAGGTAACTTATTGATGACCAAAGGTTTTAATATGGACGAGAATAATGAATGGATTGAGAGTTACAAGAATGAATACCTTTATAGAGAGGATGGTTTATTGGTCGCTATGAAGCATTACCTCTATTATAGCTCGGGCGATTCTTGGCTGTATGAAGTTACGGACTATTATTACAACGAGGAAGGGCTATGTGTTGAAAAGACCACCACTCGTGGTGAATACGAAGTGATTTCCCAGACGTTATACACTTATGATGATGAAGGGTATTTAATCAAGGAAATTAAATTGACCCCGATTGACGGATTGCTGATTGATACTGAAATGGCGGAAATACTTTATAACCCGACTCGCGATATTGAGTTTTACACCTTTTATACCAATTACAATAATACCAACGGCGGACTGTGGGAAGACATGACCACTCATTTCCTCGATTATGATTCGGCCATTAGCACCAGTAATATTGCTGGAATTTTGACCTATTGGGACAATACTTTCTTGTTCTTGAGCAAAGCCTTTACGCCAGCCCATAAGGTTTTGCGTTATGAAACGGAAGATCTCGATGAGAACCATACTACAAAGACTTTTCATTATTCTGAAATCACAGCTGTTGATGAGAACAACGAAAAACGCTTGTGCGTTTGGCCTAATCCCGTCCATGAAACACTTCACTTCGATCTGGAAGACTTACAACAAATGGAGGTTTTTACTTTGGACGGCAATTTGGTGCTGTCTTCCAAAGGCATGAATTCCCTCTGCGTAAGTGGCTTGGTTGAAGGATGTTATCTGCTGAAAGTCACTAAAGCTGACGGGAGCACCTGTTTTCAAAGGTTTGTGAAGGAATAAAATTGTAGGCTGTCACATCGTGGCAGTCGCATTATGCGAATTGCAACATGCGGCTGCCCTGATAGGACAGCCCTACACCAGTTTTATAATTTTAGATAATTCAAAACATTTTTTTCAATCCTCTTGACAAGGTCTTCCGAATCGGGAGCCTTTTCAAATTTGTGCCCCGTCACCTTCTCGTAAAGCTCGATGTAGCGTTCTGAAACACTGTTGACGTATTCGGGTGTCATTTCGGGCACTTGTTGGCCTGCCTTGCCTTGGAATCCGTTGGCCATCAACCACTCGCGGACGAACTCCTTCGAGAGCTGCACCTGCGGCTCGCCCTTGGCGAAACGTTCCTCGTACTGGTCGGCGATGAAATAACGCGATGAATCTGGCGTGTGGATTTCGTCCATCAGCACGATTTGGTCGCCAATCTTGCCGAACTCGTATTTCGTGTCGACGAGAATCAGGCCTTGCTTGGCTGCGATTTCGGTACCGCGTTGGAAGAGCTTACGCGTGATGTCCTCAATCTGCACATAGTCGCTCTCGCTGATGAGTCCACGGCTGATGATTTCCTCGCGTGAGATGTCTTCGTCATGGCCTTCCTCGGCTTTGGTAGTCGGGGTGATGATGGGCTCAGCGAAGCGTTGGTGTTCCTTCATGCCGTCAGGAATCTGCACGCCGCAGATGGTGTGCTGACCGCTCTTGTAGGTGCGCCATGAACTGCCGGTGAGGTAGCCACGGATAATCATCTCGATGGGGAAGGGCTTGCAGAGACGGCCCACGGTGACCATCGGGTCGGGGGTGGCAAGCTTCCAGTTGGGGACGATGTCGGCGGTGGCATCGAGGAACATGGCGGCAATCTGGTTGAGCACCTGTCCTTTATAAGGGATACCTTTGGGTAGGATGACATCGAAAGCTGAGATGCGGTCGGTGGCGACCATCACCATATATTCGTCGTTGATGAAATAACAATCGCGGACTTTGCCGTGATACACCTTGGTCTGGCCAGGGAATTGATAATCTGTTCTAGTTAAAGCATTCATATTGAATCCTATTTTTTATCCAACATTGCATCCAGGTGTCACCAAATCACTCGGAGTAAGCAACACAAGACGACCGTCCTTGTCCTCGGCAGAGAGAATCATGCCCTCGCTGACCACACCCTTGAGCTTGCGCGGCTCAAAGTTGGCGATGAAGCAGACCTGCTTGCCGACCAGCTTCTCTGGTTCGGTATAATATTTGGCGATGCCACTGACGATGGTGCGTTTGTTCATGCCATCATCGATGAGGAACTGTAACAACTTGTCGGCCTTCGGCACTTTGCAGCACTCGAGGATGGTACCCACGCGGATGTCGACCTTCATAAAGTCGTCGAAGCTAACGTTGGGTTTCACCTCAGCGGGTTTCCAAGCATTGAGTTGGTTGGCCTTCTTGGTGTTCTCCAGCTTCTGCAGCTGGGCAGCCACCACGCTGTCTTCAACCTTCTCGAACAGCAGCTCGGGCTGGTTGATGACATGGCCTTCGGGCAACAGAACGGTGTTCTCGGCATCGTTCCAGCCCTTCACTTCCAAGCCAATCATCTGCTGCAACTTCTTCGCACTGAAAGGCAGGAAGGGCTCGCTCAAAATGGCCAAATGTGCCACAATCTGCAAACTGACGGCCATCACGGTCTTCACGCGCTCGGGGTCAGTCTTGATTTGCTTCCAAGGCTCATTGTCGGTGAGGTATTTGTTACCCAGACGAGCCAAGTTCATCAGCTCTGAGAGGGCCTCGCGGAACTTGTAAGTGTCCAACAAGTGACCGATTTTGGCGGGATAGGCGTTCATCTCTTCGATGACAGCTTTGTCGGTATCATTGAGGCTACCCAAAGCAGGCACAGCGCCTTCATAGTACTTATGCGTCAGCACCAAGGTACGGTTGACGAAGTTGCCGAAGATGGCCAACAACTCGTTGTTGTTGCGGTCTTGGTAGTCCTTCCAAGTGAAGTTGTTGTCTTTGGTCTCGGGTGCGTTGGCGGTGAGCACATAACGAAGCACATCTTGCTTGCCAGGGAATTCCTGCAGATACTCATGGAGCCAGACGGCCCAGTTGCGGGAAGTCGAGATTTTGTCATTTTCTAGGTTGAGGAACTCATTGGCGGGCACGTTGTCAGGCATGATATAGTCGCCGTAGGCTTTCATCATGCATGGGAAGATGATGCAGTGGAACACGATGTTGTCCTTGCCGATGAAGTGCACCAGTTTGGTCTCGGGGTCTTTCCACCACTTTTCCCAGTCTTCGCCGCGCTTCTCGCAGATTTCCTTGGTGTTGCTAATGTAGCCGATGGGCGCATCAAACCAGACATACAGCACCTTGCCTTCGGCATTCTCCAGCGGGACGGGAACGCCCCAGTCGAGGTCGCGGGTGACGGCACGAGGCTGCAAGCCTCCGTCGAGCCAGCTCTTCACCTGACCGTAAACGTTAGATTTCCATTCCTTATGGCCTTCGAGAATCCACTCACGGAGCCAGCCTTCGTATTGGTCGAGGGGCAAGTACCAGTGTTTGGTCGGCTTCTTAACTAATGCCGCGCCGCTAAGTTGCGAGTGCGGGTTGATGAGTTCATCGGGGCTCAAGGAAGAGCCGCATTTTTCACATTGGTCACCATAGGCACCGTCGGCACCACATTTCGGGCAGGTACCCACAATATATCTATCGGAAAGGAACTTCTGACGTTCAGGGTCAAAATATTGCTCTGTCTCCTTCTCGATAAACTTCCCTTCGTCGTAGAGTTTCTTGAAGAACTCCTGGGCTGTGGCACGGTGCATCTTCGAAGAAGTGCGTGAGTAGATGTCGTAGCTGATGCCCAACTCCTCAAACGACTTCTTGATGATCTCGTGGTAACGGTCCACGATGTCTTGAGGCGTGCAGCCTTCCTTCTCAGCTTTGATGGTAATCGGCACGCCGTGCTCGTCGGAACCACCGACAAACAAGACTTCTTCGCCACGCATTCGCAGATAGCGGACGTAAGTGTCGGCGGGGATATAGACGCCAGCTAAGTGACCGATGTGGACGGGGCCGTTTGCGTAGGGCAAGGCCGTAGTTACCGTGTAACGTTTGAAGTGTTTGTTCGTTGATTCCATAGTGTAATTATTTTTGAAAAACGGGTGCAAAGGTAATGATATTTGTTGATTGTTGAATTAACTTTGTTGAATCTTTGATTTGTTTATTTGTTGAATTGTTGATGGTGAAGCCGAAAATACGGTATTTTTGCGGATTGAAACCAGCATATTTAGTGTTATTAATACATTATAAATGAGAAAAAAACGCTTCATTTTGTTGGCTATCTTACTAATGACGGCCAATGTTTTCGCCCAGAACTCGGGCGACGCGATAGGAATCCCCATAGTTTCCCAAGAATACCAATCGCTGAAACCGCAATTCTACAATCCCAAGCAAAGCAAAGTGCCCATTTGGTTAGATTTCTCGTTGGGCGCGAATTTTGCCGTATGTTTCGACAAAGGCACCATTCCTTATCGATACAAGGGATTCGGTGCAAATGCAAAAGGAGGCATTACCATTGAATGGGGTCGATGTCATGTGCAAGCTGAGGGACGGGGGTTTTATACGGAACTTGACTCTCCCTCTGGAACGGCCTATGATATTGACTTTTTCACCGAGTTTCTGTACCATCTCACTCGTATCAACCGACTGAATTTTTGGGCGGGTGGCACATTGCAAGGCTATATGGACATGAGAAGTATCCCTTTGTTGCAAAATGCGGCTACGAGTTATTCACTTTTTGGAAACTTTTGCGCGACGGGGATGATGCAATATGATTTTGCCTTTAACCGCGAAAAGACACATACGTGGTTGTCCGCCTATGGCAAGCTGAGTCTACCGTTAGCAAGTGTCGTGAGCCGACCAGGCTATGCCTATATCGGCAATCCAACCATCAACTACAATGCTTTATTTAGCGAAAATGAAACCTTTACCAAGTTCTTTCCTGGAGCAAGCACAGAGCTAGGCCTTTATCTGAATTTACTCAACGCCAATCGCATTGGTTTATCATATCGTTGGGATTACCTCACAACAGGCAAAAAAGGAGCCCATCGATATGACAATGCCCTTCATAGCCTTAACTTATCCTTTATGTTTAGAATCAATTGATTAGAACCATGAAAAGAATATTTTCCATCCTCCTTTGCCTTTTTGCCTTTGCTTCCTGCGAACGCGCTTTTATGGATCAAGACGAACCCGATAATCCCGTCAACGTGTTCGAGTATCTTTGGAATCAGGTGGACCAAAACTACACGTTCTTCGATGTGAAAGGCATCGATTGGGACTCGGTGCGCGAGGTGTATCGTCCCAAAGTCAATGATAATACTAAAGACGATAGTCTGTTTCGTATTTGTGCGGCTATGCTCAACACTTTGCGCGACGGACATACCAATTTGATTTCAGGATTTGACGTTTCTTATAACGATTCGGTGTTTTACAAGATGCATGCAGACAAAAACATAAATGACGAAGTGGTTTTTTTGAACTATCTGACGGTCAACCAACATTCGACGGGCAGTTTTAAGCACAATGCCATCCGTGATGGCGCAGTGGCTTATCTCCGTTATACCTCGTTTTCGAATGAAGTCAACGATATGGTTCTGAAATATTTGGTAAACTACTACAAGTCTTGTAGTGGGATGATTCTCGATTTGCGACAAAACGGTGGCGGCAGCATGAGCAATGTGCTCACTTTACTCAGCATCTTCGACAACCATAAGCAGCTGCTATATCAGACTCAAGTGAAATCGGGACCAGAACACGATGCATTCACAGAAGCCACAACAGTGTATGCCGCCGACAGTAGTCTGTTAGGTAAGAATCCTTACACGAAACCCGTAGCCGTCCTTATCGACCGTGGTTCCTATAGTGCGACTTCCTTCTTTGCCATCTGCACCATGGCTTTCGACAATGTCAAGCTTTTTGGGGACTATAGTGGTGGCGGTCTCGGAGTGCCCAATGGCGGTATCTTACCCAATGGGTGGGCCTATCGCTTCAGCACCAGTCGCACCATTGCCATCGATGGAGGCAACTACGAGAACGGCGTTCCGCCCGATGTGCGCGTCATCCTCGACCCTGCCTGTACCGCTCAAGGCGTCGACAACGTGATTGAGACGGCAGCAGACTGGATTCTTAATTAGATGACAATTAAGAGTTATAAAAAAACGAAGGGCTGCCACATCAATCAAGGCAGCCCTTCGTTTTAGTAACGATGTTTTTGTGTCAATTTGGTTTGTTTTTCTTCTCCTTTTTCCAGAAGAGAGAACTAATAGCAGCTGAAATCCCCTCGCCAACAACACGCTTGAGCGAATAGAAATCCTTGCATTGAGTGAACGCATAGGAAATGTCCCCTTCTTTTTCCTTGATATGGTTTTATGTATTCCAGATAGCCATGTCTACACCTTCCATAGTTTTCAAACCCTCTGGCTTTTTTTCTTTATGGTAGAAGACATCGGTATACATGGAGACAAAGCTGTTTTTGAAAATATGCTTGCGCAGCAAGAAAAGCACCACAAGGGCAAGCAGCAGCACACCAAACATAATGAAGGCAGCCAGCGCATAGCTGTGCAGCAATTCCCCAATCCACAGGACAACCGCAAATGACAAGGTTGTTATTGCGGCACCAACCACAATCATGATAAGCAGGATCCTCGCAACAACCGACGTGCCTTGAGAAAGGCCTTTGATCGTGCGCAGCTTCACATCGTCTATCTGCGCATTGACGTAACCTGTGGTCTCGTGGACCAATTTGTCGACAGGAGCTGTGAACTTACTCATCTTAGGCGAGATTAGGTTGTTCAGCAGGGTCAACATCGTCGTCCTCCTTAGAGGCTTTGAGGTCGGAAATCTTTTCCTTGACTTTGTCGACGCAGTCCCCCGCTGTTTTTTTTATCTTCTTACGGGTTTCTTCTCCTTTGTCAGGAGCCAAAAGGATACCTAACGTAGCACCGACAGCAACGCCAGCCAGCAGCGCAAAAAACGAACCTGATTTCATAAGCGTAATATTTATAAGAGTTAGTGTTCTCTGATTTAATGCTGCAAATTTACACCTTTTTTGATACGAAACCTTTTTTTTACAATATTTTTGAAATGAGTTCGTTAAAAACGGAAGTTTAAATCTTTACGGAAGTTTTAACCATCTTTGACTGAAATGAAACATCATTATTTCTGCCGGTGGCTTGTTGTCATCGGCTTGGTACTTGCCTGCATGCCTACCTTCGCGCAGAAACGCACCATCAGCGGCTATGTGATGGACGCCGCCAGTAAGGAGACGCTCATCGGCGCGACTATTTTTGACAAAAACTCAGGGAAAGGCTGTGCCACCAATAGTTACGGCTTCTACACCCTGACTTTGAACCAAGGTCAAGTGGACCTGCAAGTGTCGTATGTGGGCTATACCCAACAAAGCCGTGCACTTGACCTGAAAGAGAACCTCAGCCTCAACTTCATGCTCGAAACCAATACGACCTTGGACGAGGTGGTAGTGGAAGGCACACGCGCCACAGTAAGTGCCCGCAACCCACAGATGAGCGTGGTGGAGCTGCCCGTGCAGCAAATTAAGAGCATCCCCACCCTCTTTGGCGAAGCCGACGTGTTAAAAGCTATACAGCTTTTGCCTGGCGTTCAGAACGGATCGGAAGGCTCAGCGGGTATGTACGTGCGCGGTGGTGGTCCTGACGAGAACCTGCTCTTGCTTGATGGTGTTCCTGTCTACAACGTCAATCACATGCTCGGTTTCTTTTCCGTCTTCAACCCTGACGCCTTGAAAAACGTCACCTTATACAAAGGTAGCTTCCCAGCGCATTTCGGTGGCCGCCTCTCGTCGGTGGTCGACATCCGCATGAAGGAAGGTGACATGCAAAAATACCATGGTAACGCCAGCATCGGCCTGATTTCCTCAAAGTTCAACTTCGAGGGCCCGATAGTGAAAGACAAATTGTCGTTCAACCTGTCGTATCGCCGCACCTACGGCGACCTGCTCATCAAGCCAGCACTATGGATTGCTTCGTGGAGCACGCCTGAAATCAGCAAGCTGAGCGTAGGTTATTATTTCTACGATTTCAACGCCAAACTCAACTGGAAGATTTCGGACAAGGACCGCCTTTACCTCAGTTTCTACACCGGTGATGATGCCATTTATTTCGGCGTGAAAAACAAGGACTTCATGTCGGACAGCACACAATATACACATCGCATCAAGTTGAACTGGAAATGGGGCAACAAAGTGGCTGCCTTGCGCTGGAACCATGTTGTTTCGCAAAAACTTTTCATGGACGCTTCTGTCAACTACACGCAATACCGCCACAACCTCGGCATGAATCTGACGGAAGAAGACACTTATCTGCCCACCAACACAGTTTCGAAAAATGTGTTCGACATGGTCTACAAGTCGGGCATCAACGATTTGACGGCCAAGGTCGACTTCGACTATACGCCCCTGCCCAACCACGAAATCCGTTTCGGCGGCAACTATACCTACCATATCTTCCGCCCCGAGGTACAATCCATACAGATGAGCGAAAGCCAACAATCTTTGGTTGACACCGTCACGGGTTCGCCGAATGTGTATGCCCACGAAACGGCGCTTTACGCCGAGGACAACATGACCTTTGGCGACATCTTCCGCATGAACCTCGGTGTCCACTATTCCACCTTCACCGTCGAGGGCAAGACTTACCAAAGTGTGCAGCCGCGTGTCAGCACCAGCCTGATGTTGGCCTCCAACCTTTCGTTGAAGACGGGCTATGCCTACATGACGCAATATGTTCATTTGCTGTCGAATAGCAGCCTCAGCCTGCCCACCGATTTGTGGGTGCCCGTGACGGCGAAGATCGTCCCGATGAACGCCCACCAATGGTCGGTTGGGGCGTTTTACGAGTTGCCGCGCCTGTTCGACATTTCGGTAGAAGGCTATTATAAGACTATGGACAACTTGCTCGAATATAAGGACGGCGCATCGTTTTTCGGCTCCTCAGAGCGATGGGACGAGAAAGTTTGCATGGGCAAAGGCTGGGCCTACGGCGTGGAGTTGCTCGTGCAGCGCAGTTTCGGCAAAACAACGGGTTGGATTGGCTACACTTGGGCACATTCCAAGCGGCAGTTCGACCGCGAGGGACAGATAATTAATAATGGAAAAGTATTTCCGGCCAAATACGACCGCCGCCACGACATCAGCGTCACCGTGCAGCACAAGTTCAGCGACAGTTTCGACTTGAGCGGCACTTGGGTTTTCAGCAGTGGCAATTGCGGCACGCTCGGAACGCAGGTTTATGAAGGATTGCCCAACGATTGGGGCGAATTCCAGCACATCAACGCCTTGGAGCGCAACAACTTCCGCATGGGCAACTATCATCGCCTCGACTTGGGTGCCAACATGCACTTCCCGTTGAATCCGGGTTTGCTCACCCTCAACTTCAGCGTTTACAATGTCTATAACCACAACAACCCCTTCCTCGTCTATACGGATTATGTTTACGACGAATCCACCCAGCAAGCCGAGAAAAAACTGATGCAAGTCAGCATATTTCCAATAATTCCTTCATTTAGTTTGAGTTATAAATTCTGAGTTATTATGTCACAAAACCTTCAAAACAAGCAAAATATAAGGAGAGTTATTTTGTTATTAATCAGCGCAATACTCCTTGCTTCCTGCGAAAAGGAAATCGCGTTCAACGGTGAGCAAGTCGACCCGAAGTTGGTTATCAACAGCATCGTTGAGCCGGGACAGCCCGTGAAGGCTTACATCAGCAAGAGCATTTTCTTCCTCGACAACGATAGCAACATGCAAGCCCCTGATGACGTTGTGGCCACCCTTTTCGTGAACGGCAACCGCATTGGTGGATTGACACGGCAACCCGACACCGTTTGGACGGGTTATGAATATGTTGACATGGATAGCGTGAAACCTGTTTACAAGATAGTTCCCGTTTTCGTTAGCGACTACTGTCCACAAGAAGGCGATGTGGTGAAAATCACGGCCTCGGCCAATGGTTTCGACGACGTGGAAGGTTCGACAAGTCCTGTGCCCAATACGGTGACATGGAGCCTTGGCGATTGCCAAACCAAACTTTGGGACGTGTCGTTTGAGGAATATGAGGGGGATACGATTTGGACGATTATGGGTCAATTGGAACTGACCGTTGAAATCGCCGACCCCAATCCCGGGCAGACCGACTATTTCAAGATTCATTTGGAAAACGACGGCTATTCCGACTATGATAGTGGCAACAGTTTCTACATCAGCACGTCATACGACGACCCTGTTTTCGGTGCCAATGTCTCTGACAATGATTACATCAACATCGATTTTCAGTCGAGGCCGGAAGGCGTGTTCACGGACATACTTTTTGATGGCAGGTCATACCAAATCAAGCTGCCGCTCTATCTTTATTTCACTTTGTGGGAAGACTTCGACGAGGATTTCTTCCAAATATCCGTCAGTTTGCAGCATCTCAGCAAGGAATACTACTACTATCTGAACACCTGCGAGCAAGGCAGCGAGATAGACCAGTTCTTTGTCGAACCCGTCCAGACGCATACCAACGTGAACGGCGGCTACGGTATTGTGGGTGGAAGAACGGTGGATACCTTGTGGTTTGCCTTGGAATTGTCGGAATAAAATATGTAGGGCTATCACAATGTGACAGCCCTACAAGGATTCACAAAAAATCAAATCATTTCACCGCCGCAGCCCATCTCTCGATGTCGGCCTTGTCGATGCTGTTCAGCAATTTACCTTCGCCGAATTTGTAGTCAGGATAAGTGGCTTGCAGGTCTTCACAAGCTTTCTTGATGTTGCTACCGCCGGAAGTGGCGAAGGGCACGATGGTCTTGCCCGTGAAGTCGTTGGCCTCGATAAAGGTGTTGATGATGGTCGGGGCGGTGTACCACCAGATGGGGAAGCCCACATAGACCACATCATACTGGTCGAGGTTCTTTACCTTGCCACCGTCTTTAATGGCTGGACGCGAGTTCTTGTCGTTCATTTCGATGGTCGAGCGTGATTGTTTGTCGCGCCAATCGAGGTCGGCGTCAGTGTAGAGCTGTTCGGGGGTGATTTCAAAGAGGTCGGCACCGATGATGTCGGCCACTTGTTTTGCGGCATTACGGGTGACACCCGAAGCCGAAAAGTAGGTCACTAATGCTTTCATAGTGTTGTTATTTTGGATTTGTTCTGTCACGGTCGTTGTTTCTGTTGCACCGTTGTTTTCTTGTTTGTATTCTTTGTTTTGGGCTGTGCCACAACTAAATAAAGCGGTCAGCACCATGATAATGGCAATTTTTTTCATAGTGAATTAAGTTATAATTTGAATTGGCAAAAATACATCATATTATTCACTTTTGATTTACCTTTTTTTCGGTTTTTTTTACCATATTGTTGTTTTTTGTTTCAAATCAACCGTTTTTTTCTACATTTGCATCTTTGAAGATTTCCTTTTGGGAGAACTCGACGAAGCAATTTAAACTATTAACTATTACAATCATGGAATTATCAAACATCTTAGGCGCTTTGACAGGCAATGATGCCATCAGTGCCATCTCCAACAACTTGAAAATCGACTCGAAGCAAGTGTCTTCGGTCATCACAAACGCAATGCCTTCGCTCTTGGGTGCCATGCAAAAGAACGCCTCCACACCTGGCGGTGCCGAAGCCTTGGCCAAGGCCCTTGGCGACCATGCAAGCAACGCAGGAAACATCATCAATAACCTAAAGGGTGCCGACCTTGTCGATGGCTCAAAGATTTTGGGCCATATTTTTGGTGGCGACTTGTCATCCGTAGTGAGTGGCATCTCCAAGCAGACGGGCGTGGCCTCCAACGCAGTAGGCAACATCCTATCCTCTATCGCTCCCAGCCTGCTCGCTCTCCTTGGCAAGCAGAACGGCAACTCCGGCGCAGCGGGTCTGGGTGGTCTGCTCGGTGCTCTTCTTGGCGGCGGCTCACAAAGCACAGGCGGCCTTGGCAGCATTCTCGGCGGCTTGGGCAAGATCTTTGGGAAGTAATGAACCCTATCCGAACAGACGTTTTTCCACAATAAACCCAACTAGCAGTCAGGGCAAACGCATCAAATTTGTAATAGTTGCATCAAATAGCCCCAATCCCATG
>CAMHRP010000074.1:0-13834 GCA_946187645.1 uncultured Bacteroidales bacterium
GTGACACGAGGATTTTCAGTCCTCTGCTCTACCAACTGAGCTACGGTACCTCCGTATTGCGGCTGCAAAAATACGACAAATTTCCATATTGACAAGAAAAAATCTTCAAAAAATGAGAAATTTTTATTTTTAAAAATGTTTCTACTTGAAATTCAGATAGATAATAGATGACGATGATAATTATCACAATAAAAACTTGCGCTTCGAGTTAAAAAATCGGATATTTGCACGCTCTAAACACTGACATTATATATGAGAACTTCATTAATGAAATACATAATGCTCGTTAGCTTGACGGTGTTTTTCGGCATTAATGCCTTCGCCCAGGCCGACGTCGATTCGCCTTATTCCTTGTTTGGTGTAGGGCAGGTGAGAGACAAGTCGATGAACGTCAGGTTGAAGGGTATGGGTGGCGTGGCCAATGCCATGTTTGGTGGAGGCATGATTAATGGAGAGAACCCTGCAGCGTATGCCAAAATTGATTCCTTGGCTTTCCTCTTTGATGCCGGGTTCTATTTCAAGACAGCTACCTTCAGTACCTCAAGTCTTTCCGAGAAATCCAACAACGCTTCTTTCGACTATGTGTCAATGGCCTTTGGCCTGACATCTTGGTGGAAGATGGCCTTGGGTGTGCAGCCCTACAGCACTTCGGGCTATACCATGCTGGTCAGCAAAGTGGATCCTGAAGTTGGTTCCACGGTCACCCGCTTCAAGGGCAAGGGCGGTCTCAATCAAGCTTTCTTGGGCAATGCCTTCAAGATTGGCAAACATTTTGCTTTGGGAGCCAACGCCTATTATGTGTTTGGCAACACCAAGACCGAAACCTCCCTGTATTTCCCTGACTCTATATATTATATTGGCTCAAGGCGCAGCCTCGATGTGATGGTTCGCTCTTTCATGTTCGACTACGGCATGCTTTTCAACACCAATTTGTCCAAGGATTTATGCTTGAGTTTGGGTCTCACCTACACCCAGAAAATAAAGCTGAAAGGCGAGCAAACCCTATTCATTCGTTCCTTTGAGGAGGATATGGATACCGAAGTGGAGTACATCATTGATACTGTCTATAGTTCTTCGGGCTCGACCAAGATCACCATGCCCCAGGGCATTGGCTTTGGTGTAGCCTTGCAGAATGGCGAAAACTGGGCTCTAGGTGCTGATTTCAACTGGATGCAATGGTCGAAGTTTGCCCGCGAAGGTGCCAACGATGTGCTGCAGGATGCTTGGTCGGTCTCGGCTGGTGCTGAATTCACGCCGAAGCATACCACCATTTCGGGCTATTTCTCGCGCGTCACCTACCGTTTGGGCGGTTTCTACGAGAATGGATTCATCAACCTTGAGGATAACGACGGCGTGAGCCATAGTATTAATAAGGTAGGGGTGACAGTAGGAATGTCGCTACCTTTGCCTAGAACCTTTTCAAAGGTCAACATGGCCTTGGAGGTGGGGCAATATGGCACCCGTGAAGGTGGGCTGATACAAGAGCAATATGCCAAACTGAGTGTGGGCGTTTCGGTGTTCGAGCGCTGGTTCATGAAGCGCAAATACAATTAAACACCTTTTGCTCATTTTTTTGGAATGATATTTGAGAAAGCGACAAACAAGTCAAACAATAAAAATAAGACAAAATGAAAATGAAAAGATTTTTGATGATTGCCGTCATGATTGGAATGGCAATGAGCGTTTCGGCTCAGGATTCTAAGTATGGTCACGGAGAAGACAGCGTGGCCTGCGTGACCAACCTCTCAATGTACCGCGAGTACTTCAAGCAATGGGAAGCGGCCAAGTATGCGCCCGAATCCATCAGCATGGAGATGGTCAATGCATGGAGAGAAGTGTTCCTCAAGTGCCCGCGTGCAAGTCAGTTTGTCTACACGAACGGTGAAAAGATTATGGAATACTTCATCCGTACTAACCCGAAGGACAAGGACGCTTACATCGACACGCTCTGCCTGTTGATGGACACAAGAGCCCAGTATTTCCCGGTTGATCCGAAGACGGGTGCCTCGCAGGTGGCCAACATTATGGGTCGTAAGGGTCTCCTCATCTACACGTATAACAAAAATCGTTACGAAGAGGCCTACAATGTGTTGAAAGACGCCGTCGCCCTCGATCCCTCGCAGCTGCAAGGTGCCTACATCGACGCCTACTTCAAGGCCACCATCGACATGGTGAACAACAACAAGGCTGAGAAGATGACCATCATCAATGTCTATCAGGAACTTTCCGAGGTGCTTGACAACAACATCGGTGCCTTGGCTGAGACCGAAACGGAACTGCAGACTGCTAAAGAAGAGGCTGAGGCGGCTGGCGATGCTGATGCTGTTGCCGGCTTCGATAAGCAGTTGGAGAAGAACGAGAAGAACATCAACATCAACAAGGGTGTGAAGAACAACCTCGACAACCTGTTCCAGCCCTTCGCCTCCTGCGAAGACCTGATCAAGGTGTTCAGCGCCAAGATGGCTGAGACTCCCGACGACGTGACGCTGCTCAAGCGCATCACTACCATCCTCGATAAGAAGGACTGCACCGACTCGAAACTCTTCTTGGATGCTGCTGTCAAACTCAACGAACTGGAACCCAGCCCCGAGGCATCCTACAGCTTAGGTGTCAAGTTCTTCAAGGACAAGAAGTACAGTGATGCTGCCACTTTCTTCGAGCAAGCCACAAAGACCGAGAACAACGACCGTAAGTATCGTGCCTACCGTAACTTGGGCATGTGTTACCAGAACATGGGTAGCCTCTCCCGCGCTCGCGATATCTTCAGAAGAGCCGCTCAGGTTGACCCGACCAACGGCGAGCCTTACCTCCTCATCGCCATGCTTTATGCTGAAAGCTCCAAGCAGTTCAGCGGTGAAATCGAAAGCAAGGCCGTGTTCTGGGCTGCTGTCGACAAGTGCATCAAGGCCAAGTCCATTGATCCTTCCATTAACGACAGGGCCAATAGCTTAATCCGCTCCTACTCGGCTGCCTTCCCGTCGATGGAGACCATCTTCTTCAACGACTACAGCGAGGGACAGAGCTTCCAGGTGGGTGGTTGGATTGGTGAATCGACCACCATCAGAGCCAAGAAATAATTGGAACGCATCCTGAAAATAGGAATCATATTCAACATCACAGCCTTTTTGGCTGTGATGTTGTTTTCGTGTTCAAACCCCGATGCCATTGTGCAGGCCATGGGATCTGACGACACGTTGTCGGGCATCATAGCTGATAGCGTGGTTTTCTATCGCAGCGACTCGGGCGTGGTTAACCTTGAACTCCGCACGCCGCGTATGGTGCGCATGGAAAGCAAAGAAGACATTATGGAATTCCCCTTGGGCTTTGATGTGTATATGTACAACAACCGGGAGAAGTCAACGGAACTCCACGCCGATTATGGTAAGAGCTATGGAAAAACGGGCTTGATTGAGGCACGAGGGAATGTAATCGTGCAAAACTATGGTAGCAGCGAGACCATGTATTCCGACCAGCTTTTCTGGTACCGTGACTCAAAAATGATTTATACCCGTTCGCATGTGAAAATCGTTACCCCCGATAAACAGATTGAAGCTGACAGCTTGGTGGCGCGTGAGGATTTTTCGGAATACACCATGTATTATGGAAGTGCCGAGCTTGACATCGATGAGGAGGATTGAGCCATGAACAGTTGGATTATTGTTGCAGTCACCTTGTTTTTCTCCGCTCTCTGCTCAGGTTTGGAGATTGCCTTCAATAGCATTAATCGGCTTCAACTTGAGGTGGAGTTGACAAAAAAGACATTCTCTGCCAAGATTATCAGCCTTTTTTTCAAAGACCAGTCGAGGTTTATCACGTCGTTGCTTTTGGGCAATAATATTGCGCTTATCATTTATGGCATGAGCATGGCCCAACTGCTTGACGATCCCGTGAATCATTGGCTGCAAGCCATTTCGTTGGATAACGATTTCATGGTGTTGCTGGTGAAGACCATTCTAACGACCTTGCTTGTGCTGTTGGTTGGCGAGTTTTTGCCCAAGATGCTGTTTCGTCTCAACCCCAATGGTATCCTTTCGTTTTTTGCTTTACCGACGTTTGTATGCTATTGCCTGTTTTATCCTCTGACCCTGTTTTACACCTTCATTTCTGAGTTCATCATTCGCCGTGTGCTACGGCAGAACGTGGATAGCGAGGAATACAAGTTTAGCACGGTTGACTTGAATGATTTCATTGCGGAATATGCCGACCCGACGGAAGCCGACGAGGACATGCAGCAGGAAATACAGTTGTTCCAAAACGTGATGGAATTCCGCTCAGTGAAGCTGCGCGAGTGTATGGGACCCCGCAACGAAATCGAGTCCGTGAAGCTGACCGACAGCATCGAGGCTGTGAAGGCACGATTCGAGGAAACCAAGCACTCAAAACTTATCGTGGTTGGCGATAGCATCGACGACATTGTGGGTTATGTGCACCTCAACGATGTGGTACGCGCCATAGCTGGTCACAAGGAGGTTGCCTTGTCGGATTTGGTGCGTCGCATCGATTTCTTCCCTGAGACCTATACGGCCGACCGTTTGCTGAAACATTTCATCCAAAAACGTCAAGGCATAGCGGCTGTTGTGGATGAGTTTGGCGGTACCGCTGGGATTGTCACCATGGAGGATGTGGTGGAGGAGATTTTCGGCGAGATTGACGACGAATACGATGTGGAGGAAGAGGTTGAGAAAGTGGTTGACGACAACACTTTTGTCTTTTCGGCACGCCTCGAAATCGACTATCTCAACGACATTTACAAACTTGACCTTCCCGTTTCAGACGATTATGAGACCTTGGCGGGCATGATTTTGCATTATTGTGAGAGCATTCCCGAGCAGGGTGAGGTGCTCGAAATCGGCAATTATAAGATAAAAATCCTTAAGGCATCCCACATGAAATTGGATGAAGTGGAATTACAAATTCAAAATAAATAATTGATTTTTAATATTTTATAGAACGAATACACCGAAAATAAGGCGTTTGAAAAATAAAAATCAAACATTTGTCCCTGCGAGTTGAAATCTTTACTAAATTTGCACGCTCAAAATTGAAGTTTAATAGTAATAGAAAAATAGAATTATGGCAGCAATTGAAAAAATCAGAAGACGCTCAGGATTGTTGATTGCAATCATCGGTATCGCATTGTTAGCGTTTGTCTTACAAGACCTTTTCCAGAGTCAGGGAAGAAACACTGGCCCGTCGGTGGCGGTCGTTGATGGCGAAAAGATTTCCATCAGGGACTATGAACAGCTCAAGGAGAAGAATCTTGAAAACAGAAAGTCTTCAACAAACAACAACAATCTCTCTTCAGCAGAGACCTATAGTGTTTATAATAACACGTTAGAAGAGATGATCAAGGAAAACCTCATGACCAAAGAGTACGATGCGGCAGGTATCGGCATCACCAGTGAGGAACTTATGGATCAAATGACGGGCGAAAACCCGCATGAATGGATTAAGCAGAGCTTCAGCGATGCTAATGGTTTTGACCAGCAGCGCGTGGTTCAATATCTCCAAAACTTGAGCGACCTTCCGGCCGAGTATTACAACCGTTGGATTGATTTCGAGAAGGCTTTGAAGCAGAATCGTCTGGAGACGAAGTTCGACAACTTGGTGAAAGCTTCTTATTTCCTTCCCACAGCTCTGGCCAAAAAGTATTATGAGAACAAAAACATGAAGGCTTCTGCCGATGTCGTCGCTTTGCGTTATACAACTATCCCGGATTCAACGGTGACCGTTACTGATGCCGACAACAGAGCTTTCTATGAGGAGAATAAGTACCGTTATGAGACAGATGAAAGACGCGACATTGAATACGTCGTTTTCGAGATTAAACCTTCGTTGGAAGACCGTCAGGAAGCCCTGAAGTTTGTGCAAGACATGAAGCCCGAATTTACCGCTATTGAAAATGTGGTCAGCTTCGTGAATGCCAATTCCGACAAGCGTTACGACAGCACTTGGGTGGGTCGTAAAGACGTTCCTGAACAAGTCGAAAAGGCTGTCTTCGACAGTGGCAATGGTGTGGGTTACGTTTATGGACCTTACGAAGACGGAGACGCTTTCAATCTCGTCCGTATTGTTGATATGCAGAACCGCCCTGACTCACTTAAGGCCAGCCACATCTTGATTGGCTACAAAGGCGCTTATGGTAGTCAAGATACCATCACTACCAAGGAGCAAGCTGAAGCCAAGGCCAATGAGTTGCTGGCTCAGCTGAAAGCTGCCAAGAACAACGATGAACTGTTTGCCGAGTTGGCTGCCGAGCACAACACCGATGCCACCAAGGACAAAGGCGGTGACCTCGATTGGTTCCTCGATGGACAGATGGTTCCTGAATTCAATACTTATGTTTTGAATAACCCTGTGGGTACGCTGGGTGTTGTGGAGACGCCTTTTGGTTACCATGTTGTGAAGGTTACGGGTAAGACCGAACCTCAACCCAAGGCTCGTCTTGCTTATCTGACCCATGAAATCACCTCGAGCACGAAGACCTACCAAAACATCTATGCCCAAGCTAACAAGTTCGTCACCGATAACAGAACCTACGACCAATTCAATAAAGCTATCGAGGAGCAGGGACTTACCAAACGTACCATGCCGAGAATGAACAAGTCGACCTATCAAATCGCTGGTATTGACAACCCGCGTGAGATTGTGCGTTGGGCTTTCGATGAAAAGACCAAGAAGGGCGATGTTTCCGAGAAGATTTTCGAACTCGACAATATGTTGGTTGTGGCTGCCTTGACGGGTGTCGTCCATGAAGGCTATGCTCCTTTGGAGGCTATCATCGACCAGGCCAAATACCAGATCCTCAATAAGAAGAAAGGTGAGATTGCTGTGGAGAAGATGAAAGCTTGTGGTAATGATGTCGACAGAATGATTAAAGAATTGGGTGCTGAGTCCACTACAGTTTCTGATATCTCCATCGACTCGCGTGTGTTAGGCAACTTTGGTGTTGAAGCTGACATTGTTGGTACCCTCCTTGGCATGAAAGAAGGTCAGGAGACAGGTCCCATTGCAGGAAACAGCAGTGCTTTCATTATCAAAAATGTGAAATTCTCGGCGCCTGCTGAGACTACCAATTATTCGGATATTGTCAGAGAGAAGACTAGCCAATTCACTAACAAGGTTGGCGGTGGTGCTGTCTACAACGCATTGAGAAATCAGGCTAAGATTAAGGACAACAGAACCGATATCTTCTGATTATAGTAATATACCAGATAAGTTTTTCATGTTAGTTTGGTGCGTCTGCTTTATGCAGGCGCACTTTTTTTGCCTTAGGCATACTAACCCATCTGTTTTTGCGTTACCAAATACAAAGAGTTACTTTTTTCTTATCATAATAATTAGTTTCAATGAAAAATCTGAAGTACTTATTATTTGTCGCAGCCGTGGCATTTGCCATTGTAGGTTGCCGTAAGCCCGTTGATGTTTCTTTTGCTGTAGCCACGCAAGAGATGGAAGCCGCGGGCGGTTCAGTTGAAGTCGCGCTGAACTCGAATGGCGAATGGACTATCGAGTCCACTGCAGAGTGGCTTACCGTTTCGCCCATGTCGGGCAGTGGCAATGCCACGTTGACGCTTACTGCCCAAGCCAATGCGACGGAGGATAGCCGTTCGGCACAGATTAAAGCCATTACCAAAGATAATGCGGCGACTATGAACTTGACCCAAAATGCGTTGGAATACTATTTAACTGTGTCGCCCAAAGTAATACAATGTGGCAGCAATGGCGGTGAGTTTACTGTCTCGGTGTCGTCCAATGTCGATTGGGAAGTCGGCCTACCTCAGTGGATTTCAAGTACGGTGACTCAAGGTTCCGATAATGCGACAGTTACGTTGACAGTCATGCCTATTGACGGTGAGATGGCCGATTCACGCGAAGCTGACGTGTTTTTCGGAAACAGCAGTTATGGCGATAAAGTCCATGTTATTCAGACTGTCGATCCGATTTTAAGCATTGACGTCAGGCCTAAAAACCTTGAATTTGTCAGTGCAGGAGAGACCAAGTCAGTCTTCGTTTTTACCGAAGATTCGTGGTCGGCTACAGTAGATGTAGATTGGGTTACGCTGAGTAAAACAGAAGGACAAGGCAATGGTGAAGTCAGTGTGACTTTAGGAGAGAACCCTGATTATGTTCAGCGCCAGACTACGGTCGTTTTCACTTCGGGTGGTAACATGACAGCTATCTTAAGCATCAGTCAGGAAGCCTTGCCCGACCCGCATTTTTTGGAGGTTTCTCCTCTTTCATTCCAGTTCGGAAATGAAGGCGGCGAACAGTCCATGACCATCGGATGTGATGATGTCTGGACGATTGATGCAAGTAATGACTGGCTTACCGTTACGCCTATGACGGGAACAGGAAACGCCACTGTCACGATAGGAGTTAACCCTAATACGCTGTTGGAACCCAGAATGGCATACGTTATTGTTAAATCGGGAGATTTGGTCCAGGAAGTAATGGTCAATCAGGCGGCAGGCGACACACCTCTTTTCGTTGGTTTCGAACCCGACACGTTGTACGTTTCATATTCGGGTGGTATACACCACTTGGAGTTGACTTCAAACACAACTTGGCAACTTCAGGCGAGTGAGTGGATTAATCTTTTAAATACTACTACGGGACAAGGTGATGCCTCGTTCGATATCGTTGTTGACTTCAATGAGAATTCGGAGGAAAGGATTGGCTATGTGAATGCCAAGCACAATGGGCAGATTCTGGCCACTATGATAATAGTACAAGAGGGTTGGTACAGCATCCTTGAGGCAAGTCTCACGGAAATTGAGGCACGTCCCGAAGGTGGTGAGTATGTCATCCAAGTTACGGCAAACCAGTCATGGTCGGTTAATACCACTGAAAACTGGATTCATTGTACGCCCAATAGTGGCTTCAGCAATGGAGAATTCACTATCACAGTTGATGCGATGGAAGGGGTTCGACCGCGAATGGGTAGAATAAAGTTGGGTGGATCGACTGGAGACCAGGTGCTGATAATGGTGAATCAACATCCATGAAAAAAGGGAGCTTATTGCTCCCTTTTTTCATGGATGCATGTAATGATAGAAGTCTAGAATCCCGTACCGAACCAATACCAGAATTTGTTCTCCATCTCTTTCCATGCTTGGCGCGTTGAGGCGGCGAAGTCGGAGGTGTATTGGTTGAGGAGTTCGGTGGCTTCTTTCTTCTTGCCGTCGGCAATCAAGGCTTGGGCTCTGTCTTCGATGGCGGGGATTTCGTCGAAAGCTTTTTGTTCGAAACGGTTGGCCGTGCCAAGTAAGGTTTGCTTGGTGCGACCCCATTGTACGGTAGCCAGTTTGTTGGCTTTACGATAGTGCCAAATCCAGGCTTCGTCGCGGTAACGCAGTTGGCCGCATTTGTCGAAGCCTTCAGGCAGGGTAGTGGAGCCGGAGAAAATCGGTATGCGCGGGCTTTGGCCAGGGTTGTCGCAGGCCATCCAGCAAATGGCACCGATTTCGTCGGGCATCCAGCTGCGGCATTGGATGATATGATGGTAGCTGCTCCATGCCACGGCTACGGTGCGTTGGAAGTTGATGGTGCCTGGTGCCAGATAATTAATGGTGTTCATCATTGTGCTACTCACCCAAGGATTGGCTATAGGGCTGATAATGGTGTCGTTGACTACACCGTCATCTGTGCGTTTCTTGCTCACCATTTTCACGTTGCGTGTCATATCCATATCGGTACCTTCGTAGGTGCTACGGAAGAGTTCCATCACCTTACGGACGTCGACGTTCTCATCGGGTTTCACCGAGAAGGGCAGTTCAGGCATGTCGCGGTTGAGGTTCAAAGAAGGAGCCAGTTGGCTGAGGATAAAGAACTCGCGGTCGCTGTAGTTCTTGCCGCCGCCGTAGGAAGCGCGGAAGGCTTTCCAGAAGATGAAGTCGCCTTGGCCGTCCCAAAGGCCATATTTCTTTGCTACGGCTTCGCAATTGTCGGAGCAATAAAAGTCCTTGCTCTTGCGCTCGAGTTTACCGATACGTGCGATATTGGCGCTGACACCTACTTCGTCGTCGGGAATGCGCTTGGCTGCCCAAACACCGCCGATTTTGTCGGGACCTTCGCCGAGGATTTCCATCTGCCAGACTTCGTTCTTGTCGGCAATGGTGATGCACTCGCCGCCATCGCCGTAGCCGTATTCTTTCACCAGTTTGCCGATGAGTTGAATGGCGTCGCGGGCATTGTCGCAACGCATCAAAGCCACGCGTTCGAGTTCTTCAATCATGAACATGCCTTTGTTGTTCACTAAAGTGTCGGGACCCGAGAAGGTGGTTTCGCCGATGGCTAGTTGTTTTTCATTGAGGCAGGGATAGGCTGTGTTGAGGTAGGCATAAGTGTGTGCTACCTGTGGGATTTCTCCAGCCAATTCCACGTTGCGGTTGTCGAAGGGGTCTTCAGTGTGCATAGTGCCTTTGTAGACTTTGTACATCTCGCCTTTTTCGTGGTCGGCGGCGGCTTCCCAACGCATCCAGGTGCGGTAGCGTCCATCGCAGGTGTGGGAGGTGATGACAGAGCCGTCGGTAGAGGCTTTTTTGCCCACCATGATGCTGGTGCAATTGGCACCGACGCGTTGTTCGTTTTCGTCTTGAGCCATCGTGTTTAGGCCGATGAGCAGAAGAGCAGAAAGAAATAATGTTTTGAATTTAAGCATATTGAATCGATTTGTGTTGATTACTTTTTGATGATAGTTTGCTTTTTCGAACCGCTTTCGGTAGCAAGCATAATGACATAAGTTCCAGCTTGAAGCCCTCTCATATCGAGTTGTTGTTTATTGCCGTAGGTAGAAATGCTATTGAGTATTCTGCCAGTCATGTCATACAGGGTCATTTGTTGAAGGCCTTCTGCTTCAATGGTTACGAAATCGGTGGCTGGATTGGGGAATACGCTGATTATTGGCGTTTTGTTTTCAGATAGTGCGGTTGGGTCAAGTGGTGTTACCCAGAAGGTGACCATGGCCGTGTTGCATCCACAGGGGATGGTCATTATGATGTCTAGCCATGTCACCGTGCCGGGCTCGGTTTCGGGGCGCAGGGTGGCGTAGGTGGTCACTTCGACAGTTTCGTCAGGTTGGATGGGGAAGGTCATGCCACTGACACCGTTGACATAAGTGCTGAAATTGGTGAAATACTCGTTGGAAGGATGGGCGGTGATGTCAAGCGGGTCGTAGCCCGTGTTGTGAACGAGGTATCGGAAAGTGGCCTGCGAGCCGGGGTACAAGACCGTGTCGCCAGTGATGGGTTCGGCCTCAAAGTCGTATTGTAGTACCATGTCGATTTGGATGTCGTCGATGGTGAGGTAGGTAGAGCCTTGAGCTGCAATGGCGCGGATGCCGACATATTCGCAGTCCTCAGGGATGGAATTGATGTATGATGATACCTTTTCGTAAGTGTCACCATTGATGGTCGCAGAGAGGAGTTGCGTGTGCATGCTGTTGGGATTAGGTGTTTTGCCTGTCCAGAATTCGAGTTGGAACTCGCCATCCGAAATGGCCCAGCAGGTGAAGCGGTAATGCATGCTTGTAATCAGGTAGAGCGGCATATACATCCACGATTCGTCTGCGTTTGAAAATGCATACCAGTTGCCCGAATGCGGAATGCGGTTGTGGTCTTTTTCCAGATAACCGCAAAGCCATGAGTTGTTTTCACAAATCCAACCAGTGGGCTTTTCGAAGTCGTGGTTGGCATATTCGAAGCTTTCGATAAGGATGCTGTCGGCGAAGGCCTGGTTGGCAAGAAAGGCTACCAATAGGGTAAAAAAGAGTTTTCTCATTTGCTTGTAAATTTGGGCAAAAATAGAGAAAAAACTCAATTGTAGGCATGAATTCCACCCAAAATCAAATTGACACCAAAATAGGTGATAACGACACTCAAGAAGGCAAGGATGCCATAAATATGGAAAAACACAGGTTTTTGGAAGGATTTCCAAAGCTTTTCGTGCAATGGCGCAGCATAGATAAGCAGGGTGATGAGTGCCCAGACTTCCTTCGGGTCCCATGACCAATAGTTGCCCCAAGAGACGTTGGCCCACACAGCCCCGATAAAGATGCCGATAGCGAGCAAGGCCACAGCAGGATAAAGCATCGCTGTGCTAAGTTTTTTCAATCGCTCCATACGAACTTTGTCTTTCGGCTTGATGAGGGCAATGATTCCGACTACCAGAATGCCTAGCAACAAAGCGTAGGCCGTGACGATGGTCGAGATGTGGAAACTGAAGAAAGGCGAGCGCAGCACGGGCAGCAGAGGATGGGTGAGCATCCTAATGAAGAGCACCACCATCAATACTACGAGTACCGCAAGCCATGACCAGGTGACGACACGGAAAGTTTTCCGTCGTTCGATAAGAATAGCCACCAAGGCCGCGAAGAGCAGTGCATAGCCCGCGTATGTTACCCCGATACCCCAGGGGTCGCGGGCAACATCAAGGATGGAGTTGCCCTGCTCGTCGTAGTCGCTTTGGTAGAAACGGTAATGTTTGTGCCTCAAGATGTTGTTCATCGAGATGACAATGTCCTCTTGTGTGTTGCCGTCTTTGAGTTGGAGATAGCTCACATAGTCCTTCGGCTTGTTGCTATCGGGATATTTCTCTATCTCGAAACGGTCCAAGGTAAGGCTGAAGGGCAGCGCTTCTTTAGTGATTTCGCCTTTGTCTTGGATGAAAAAATGGCTGTTGGGGCGGTTGGGCTCAAGCTTCATCCTGCCGTGTTGACCCGTGAGCATGGTGAGCAGGGCACCCAAAAGGATGAGCAGGATGGACAGGTGCAAGGTGCAAACCGCCATCCGTTTCCACAAACGGCATTTCACCGCCATAAAGGCCAAAAGGCCAGCCAACAAAGCCCATAGTCCTACGAACCACCATGCGGAATAGACATGGATAAGGGCAAACTCCGAGCCGTGTAGTTTCTCGACGATGGTGCCTGCGGCGAGGACGGCAATCAAGATGATGACCAAGACTGATGTTATGTGACGAACGTATTTCATAGCAGTATGGTTTCAATTACGCTGCAAATGTCCGAAAAAATTCACTTGTCCGACCTCCCTATGTTTGGCGATTTTTTGGTGGTGACGTCCTCATTAATAATGATGTAGGACTGTCGTACCACAGCAACCGCTGTTGTTTTTTACAGCGGCTGCTACGATGTGACAGCCCTACAACCCTAAACCTGTAGAGACGCGGCGAGCCACGTCTCTACAATTGTTGATTATATTGCATCAATGAATTTCACGACGGCGTCGCGGTCTTCCTTCGACAGTTCGCGGAATTTCTCCACCGAGCGGCGGGCATCACTTTGGGCGTTGCCGTGCCACATGATGGCCTCAATGACGGTTTGTGCACGGCAGTCGTGCAAACGGTCGCTGCGACCTGTGCAGATGGCAGACAGGCCACGACCCCAAAGTGGAGTGGTGCGGCACCAACCTGTGCGAATGTCGTTCTCCATGTGGAGCTTGTGCTGGATGTAGTCGCTATAAGGCCAAATCTTCTGGTTGGGGTAGCGAGGCAGACGGGCATCGCCATCGGCGAAGAAACCAGTCGGGTCGGTGAACATGTCATCGCCGGTCTTCCATGACGGACGGTGGCAGTAGGCACAACCCATTTGGTTGAAGAGTTCTTTGCCGTGTTGCACTTCGGGGTCGTCCATGTTACGGGCGGCAGGCACGGCCAGGCCACGGTGCCACACCATGAAGTTGACATAGTCCTCGTCCTTCATCTCGGGCACTTTCAGCGATTCGGGGATTTGGTCGTTCATCATCAGGTAGTTGTAGATGTCGGTCTCCACATTGCCCGTGAGGTTGTACTGCGGGAAGTAGTTGTAGAACTCAGCCTG
>CAMHRP010000075.1:0-13800 GCA_946187645.1 uncultured Bacteroidales bacterium
TTCAAATCCTGTTCATAACGCGCTAATTTCCCCTAATTTTAGTGCGTTTGCCCTGAACTAGCAGTCCTGACTAATACCTTAATTATGAAAAGCGATTCATCATTTTGCAAAAAATCAGCATACGTTGTCTTATCCATTCTTTTTCTGGGAGTTATTGGGCTTACGCATCTGAATGCACAAGACGTCTTTTCTGTAGGGGATTTTTATTATCAAATCAATGATGACGGCGTTTCTGCAACGCTTATGAGTCATATTGATGGCCCTGCAGCGACTGGTGAGTTAAGCATTCCGTCAACCATCAGTTATAATGGAAACAACTATGCTGTGACCAGGATTGGGAAAAACGCATTCATATCATGCGGAAACCTAACAGGTCTCTTGACCATTCCCAATACCGTTACCTGTCTTGGTGAAAACGCATTCTTGGGTTGCAGTGGATTAACAGAATTAGACCTGGGCGATGCCTTGGATACCATTGGGTCTGCGGCATTTTATGGCTGCAAGGGTTTTACCGGCTCTCTGACTATCCCCAATTCAGTGAGAATCATGGAAACTGCGGCATTTTATGGCTGCACTGGCTTTACCGGAGCACTGACTATCGGTAACGGTTTGGAACGCATCGAAAGTGCGACTTTTTATAGATGCACCGGCTTTTCCAGTTTAAGTCTCAGCGATGCGGTAACTTTCATCGGCACTTCTGCTTTTTGGGGCTGTTCAGGATTTACAGATTCTCTGACCATACCTAATTCCGTGACGTGTATCAATCCTAATGCTTTCCGCAATTGCAGCGGGTTTACTGGTACATTGACCTTAGGCAGTGCATTGGTCAGCATTGGCGGGGAGGCCTTCTATAATTGCAGCGGGTTTACTAAAGTCATTACTTTGGCTACAGAACCACCGGTATTCTCATTTGAAGATGTGTTTGCAGGATTTAGCTGCACAACGCTCACCGTTCCATGCCACTGCATTCCTGCATACCAAAACTCGGAGTGGCATGGCTATTTCTCCACAATCATCGACGATTGTAATAATGTACCAGAACTTGACGAAACGATAGCAACCGTATATCCCAATCCGACCAACGGAACAATTACAATAGAGGCTGAAAACATGGAAAGTTTCAGTGTCTATAATTTGTTGGGTGAAAAGTTGTTTGAAGTCCCAGCAAGTGGCAATGGTATTGAATACGATTTCGGTCCTCTTGATGTTGGGGTTTATATCGTCAGAATCCAAACAAGGAATGGCGTTTTGACAAAACGGATTGTGGTAGAAGGCAAATGAAAAAAGGCGGCTTAGCCGCCTTTTTTCATTCTACTATCGTCATCTCATCTATCAGATGCCCTGCTCCAGCGAACTTATCAATGATGAAGAGCACATAACGAATGTCGACGCTGATATTACGGCAAATATCGGGGTCGTAAATGAGGTCGCTCATCGTACCTTCCCAACAGCGGTCGAAGTTGAGGCCGAGGAGTTGACCTTCGGCATTCAAGATCGGGCTGCCCGAGTTGCCTCCGGTGGTATGCACACTCGCGGTGAAGGCCACGTGCATGGTGCCGTCCTTGTCGGCATAGCGACCATAGTCCTTATTATTATAAAGTTGCTTCAAGCGCGGCTCCACTACATAGTCGTAGATATCGGGATTTTCCTTCTGCATGATGCCCTCTAGTGTAGTGAAATGCCTGTAGGTCATGCAATCTTTGGGCTTGAAACCTTCCACCTTGCCGTAAGTGACACGCAACGTGAAGTTGGCATCAGGCGAGAAACGTTTCTCTGGTTCCATCTCCATCTGACCTTTCATATAGATGCGACGCAAACGGTCGATGTTGGCGTTGAGGCTCGAGATATGATCATAGACTTCGTTGCGGTAGAAGCTAATGAGACTTTGGTAAATCACTAAAGCGGGGTCGTTGGCGAGTTTCTTGACCTTGTTGGGTTTGAAGTTGTCCAACAATTCGTTCACTTTTGCCTCATCGGTGAACATGGATTTGGCGAAGAGCTTGTCAACATATTCATCCACGTCCTTGATGTCGTTGAGGAAAGCGGGGCGGAAATCGGCGGGCTGAGCTTTCAGGTATTCGCTAAGAGCCATAACAGCCACTTCACGGTCAATGGGTTCGTAATAGTCTTTGAAGAAACTCGCAGAAGAGGCCTTCAGGTTGGCCACCATTTGGTCGATTTTGTCTTGTGGCGTGTCTTTGGTCACTTCGGAGAGTCTGGCAAAACGTCCCGCAAAGCTGACCAACTCGATGCGCAGTCCCGCCTCTGTCATGTAGGTGTAAGCCAGCTGATAAGGCTCCAGTTCCTTATAGCTTTGTTTGAAGTCCTTCAGCAGGTTGGCGTACATGTAGCGACTACGTGATTGCATCACCCAGTCGTAGAAACGGCTCTCATAATCATGTTTCTTTTGCACGCCGTGGAAGTGGTTGATACCTTCGGTCACGCCCATCCATTTCTTCCAGCCGTTGCCGAGTCCGGCGTGCTTGGAGGCATACTGGATGCGCACCTTGGGGTCTTGCTCCTGGTATTTGTTATAAATGTCGAGCACCTTGCCGCGCAGGTCGACCATGATGGGATCAATGAGGTTGGCTTCTTGGTCGACGGCCACTGCGGGCAGGTATTCATTGGTGCGGGCAGGATAGCCAAACACGAAAGTGAAGTCGCCTTCCTCGGCGCCCTTCAATGAGATGTCCAAATGCTTGGCAGGCTTGTAAGGCACATTGTCCTTGTCGTACACTGCCGGATGTCCGTCCTTGTCGGCGTAGACGCGGAAGATGCTGAAGTCACCTGTATGGCGTGGCCAAACCCAGTTGTCGGTGTCGCCACCAAACTTGCCGATGTTGCTCGGCGGACAGCCCACGAGACGCACATCGGTGTAGACCTCGTTGAGTAACAGGTAGTACTCATTGCCCAAGAAGAAGGGTTTGATGCTGACTTTGTATTTGGTCTCTTTTTCCACCGAAGCGATGATACTTTTCATGTTTTTGTCAACAAGCGCTTGGCGTTCTTCTTCGGGCATATCAACGCTGACACCCTCAAGCACTTGCTTGGTCACGTCGCGCATTTCGCGGAGGAAGATGACACTGAGGCCAGGACAGGGCAGCTCCTCTCCCCAATTCATGGCCCAAAAGCCGTTGGTAAGGTAGTCGTGTTCCACCGAGCTGTGCTTTTGGATGTAGTCGTAGCCGCAGTGGTGATTGGTAAGCAGCAGGCCGTAGTCGCTGACGATTTCGCCCGTGCAACCGCCACCAAAGAGAACGATGGCGTCTTTCAAACTGCTGTGGTTGATGCTGTAGATGTCTTCAGCGGTGATTTTCATGCCCATCTCCTGCATTTCTTTCTCGTTGTACTGCAGCAACATGGGAATCCACATGCCTTCACCGGCTCTTACAATGCCGACTGAGAGCGTGAGGATGAGGGTGATAAATAAGGTAATACGTTTCATTGAATGTAGTTTATTGTTGAATTATTGTTTTATATAGTTAGTTGGCTGCAAAAATAAAGAATTCTTTGAGTTGTTTTCAAAATGTCCAATGATAATTCCTTACCTTTGCGCCAAAATACGAATATTCTATGTCACAAAATCCTTTTTATCCCGTCATACGACTCAATCCAGGCAAGGAAGAAGCCTTGCACCGTTTCCATCCTTGGGTGTTTTCGGGTGCCATCCATGATGCTGCAAAAGGCTTACAGGCTGGCGACACCGTTACGGTCACCGACTACGATGGCAACATCCTCGGCACCGGCTTCTGCGAGTCGGACAGCATTGCCGTGAAGATACTCAGCTTCGACAACCGCCACATTGATGAATGGTTTTTCCTCGACCGACTCAAACAAGCCTACGAGGCGCGCCGCATCATAGGTCTTACCAACAATCCACACACCAACTGTTTCCGCCTCGTACACTCCGAAGGCGACGGCTTGGCAGGCCTCATCATCGACATTTACGGCCACACCGCTGTGGTGCAGGCGCAAACCGAAGGCATGGCCCTTCACCTGAAAGAAATCGTCCGCGCCCTCAAACTGATGCCCGACCTTGGCCTACAAGCTATTTTCAACAAAAGTGCTGATGCCATGCAACGCATGGGCAAGGAAGATGCCGCGATAGAAGATGGCTACCTATTTGGCGACAGATTGGATGAAGTAATCTTGGAAAACGACAGCCAATTCCTTCCCAACTGGGAAGAAGGTCAAAAGACGGGCTTTTTCCTTGACCAACGCGAGAACCGCGAACTGGTACGCCACTTTTCACAAGGCAAAACCGTGCTTAACGCTTTCGGCTACACAGGTGGTTTCTCCGTCACTGCACTGAAAGGCGGTGCCAGACGAGCCGTCACCGTCGACGCCTCCAAGAAAGCCATCGCCACTGCTGAGGCCAACCTCGAACTGAACGGCTATTCAAAGGAAGAAAATCCTTGTTATGTGGCCGACATGAAGGATTATGTGACAGACATGCGTGAGGGTGCCTTCGACCTCATCATCCTCGACCCACCCGCGTTTGCCAAGCGACACCATGACCGTCACCGTGGTTTGGGCGGCTATAAATTCATCAACGCCGAAGCCATCAAACGCATCGCCAAGGGCGGACTGCTGTTTACCTTCAGCTGCTCACAGGCTGTCGATAAAGCCACCTTCCAAGGTATCGTCACCGCTGCGGCCATCGAGGCCAAACGCAACGTGCGTATCCTCGACCAACTTTCACAACCCGCCGACCATCCCATCAACATCTTCCACCCCGAAGGGGCCTATCTTAAAGGCTTGGTTTTGCTGGTAGAATAAAATGTAAGGCTGTCACACATATAGTTTCATGACTTCATTTGTTACCGATAAATCTCATAATATACATTTAATTATTTGAACTACAATGAAATGCAAAAAAACCTTCCTTCTTCTGCTATTCATGTCTTTTATAGCATCATCCTTTGCCCAACACCTTGGTGGCGGCTTAATGCTTGGCCCGGCCTTCTCCACCATGAAGATCAGCGGTAACGATAGCACTACCTTCCGCACCGATTTTACTGGAGGAGTACGCATTGCGCTCATCCCTGAGCGGTCCATCATCGGCGGCGAGATAGATGTGATTTATTCTCGACAAGGCACAAGTTCAAAGAAAGGTTTGGATGAAAGTAACAACAGCATCCGCTACTTGGAGAAATCACACTACATCAATGTTCCGCTGTTGCTCAACATCTATCTTCGCAAGTGGAATGAAGATGACGAAGACGAATCGATGATTCCTCGGCTGCGTATCGGGCCCCAAATTGGCTTATGTATAGGTGGCAAGGAAGTGAAGGAAGTGAAAGGCCGAAAGAAACAGCAATACATCACCCCTTGGAAATTGGGTAGCTTTAACCGCCTTGACTATGGCCTCACGGCAGCGCTGAGCTATTGGTTCATCGAAGTGCGCTACACCTTTGGCTTGGCCAATGTCTTCAAGGAAAATGAAAAATCCACCAACCATGTAATTTCGGTTACTTGGTCGGATATTTGGTAGGGATTTCGAAAAAATCTATACATTTGCAATTTTGAAATATTGTAAACCATGAATATAGTTATTGCTGGAGACGGAGAAGTAGGCATGCACCTGGCTGAAGCCTTGGTGCGCAGCAACCATAACATCACCATCGTGGACCCGCACGAGGAACTGCTGAAAATGATGGAGTCGCACAGCGACCTGATGACCATCACAGGTGACTCCACTTCGACTGCAGTTTTGCAACGCGCCAACGTAAAAAAGGCCGACCTCTTGATAGCCGTACTCCACGACGAGCACATCAACCTGCTGACAGGCATCATCGCCAAAAAACTAGGAGCTAAAAAAGTCATCGCGCGTGTCAACACGATGGAGAACCTCAGCCCCGAGGTATGGCGCATGTACCAGGACCTAGGCATCGACGGTCTGCTTTCACCAGAAGACATTGCTGCTCAAGAGATTATCTCCCTACTGAAGAAGAATGCCTCATCAGAAACTTATGATTTTGCAGGCGGCAACTTGCAGCTCTTCATGGTAAAGCTTGAACCTGAAGCCGAAATCCTCGGCAAGACTGTCGATGAGGTTATCAACCAATATGAGCATATTGAGTTCCGTATCGCTGCCATCCATCGCCGACAAAACACTTTTGTGCCGCAAGGCGACGAGGTCTTCCAAGTAGCAGATATGGTGTATGTGGTCACCAAGCCTCACGCCATCAAGGACATCATCAAACTGAGCGGCAAGAAACAGATCAATGTCCACAATGTGATGATTGTGGGCGGCGGACGTGTGGGACGCATCACTGCCAAACGTCTTGAGAAAGACTTGAACATCAAGATTTTGGAAATCAACAAAGAGCGTTGCATGGACCTGACCAATTACCTCTCAGAGGCCTTGGTGGTCAATGCCGACGCCCGCAACCTCGACTTACTTGAGGACGAAGGCATCAAGGATATGGATGCCTTCATCGCCGTCAGCGACAACACCGAGACCAACATACTGACCTGCCTCCAGGCCAAGTCGTTCGGCGTGAAAAAGACCATCGCCCTCGTCGAGAACATCGACTATATCGACATCTCGCAGAACATCGGCATCGACTCTATCATCAACAAGAAACTCATCGCGGCCAGCTACATGGTGAAATACACCCTCGGCGCCAAGGTCTCCACACTAAAGAGCCTCAGCGGCATCGATGCCGACATCGTGGAGTTCGAGGTGAGGGCTGGATCAGCGGTCACACGCAAGCCCATCGGACAACTGGCCATGCCCACTGATGCCATCATTTGTGGTATCACACGCGACGGAGAGAGTTTCATCGCCACCGACGATTTCCAAATTGAGACTGACGACCAAGTGGTGGTGCTGGCCTTGCCTACCGGCATCCCAGCTGTTGAACGACTGTTCCATTAACCGATGAAGTGGAAAACTAAAATAAACCATCCTTTAGTCCTCCGCATCGAAGGCCAACTGCTGCTCATCGAAGGCCTCTTCATGCTGGCGGTGCTCCCCGTGACCTATTTCCACCACGGGCTCTATGCCTTCAGTATGCCTTTCTCTGCCCTTATCACCTTGCTGACCGGTTTCATCCTTCTTATCGCCACCAGCAGCCACAAAGACGACAAGACCACCTCGCGCGACGGTGTGTTCATCGTTTGCATCTCGTGGCTTGTGTTGTCCTTATTCGGAGCCATGCCTTTCTTGTTAAGCAAGAGTGTGCCCAACTTCACCGACGGCTTTTTTGAGGCTTTGTCGGGCTTCACGACCACTGGAGCCACCATTTTCACCCGCATCGAGGCCATCCCAAAAGACATCCTCCTTTGGCGCAGCATGACGCAATGGATCGGCGGTCTGGCTATCATCGTCTTTTCGTTGGCCATCCTGCCCTACCTCGGAATGAGCGGCATGCAACTCTTCGTCTCCGAAATCAACGGCATCACCTACGACAAACTACACCCGCGCATCATGCACACCGTGAGGCGTATTTGGTTTATCTATCTGTTTTTCACGCTATTGGAAACACTTTTGCTCTATCGAGGCGACATGGACTTCTATGATGCCCTTTGTCACTCGTTGAGCACCATCAGTTCGGGCGGCTTCTCCACCCGAACGGCCAACATCGGAGCGTTCTCTAACTATTCGCAGGTTGTGATTACCGTCTTTATGGTATTGTCGGGCTGCAACTTCTCCCTGCTGCTTCTCTCCTTGAGTTGGCGTTCGTTCACTATCCTGAAAAACCAAGAGTTTAGGACTTTCTTGCTCTATACCGTGTTTTTGGGCATAGCCATTGGGTTAGTGCTGTTCTTTGGTTGCCATAAAAGCTTTGGTTCCTCTTTCCGCGAGTCGTTCTTCAGCGTCATCTCGGCCTTCACCACTACCGGCTTCTTTGTCAGCGACTACATGACTTGGCCTATCTTCCTTTGGGTCATTCTCTTCCTGCTGATGTTCATCGGTGCTTGTTCGGGTTCCACTTCGGGTGGTGTCAAGATTTTCCGTCACCTTATCTTCGTCAAGAACTCGGTGCTCGAACTAAAGCGCATCATCCACCCCAATGCCGTGTTGCCCGTGAAAGTGAACGGAAAAGCCATCTCCACCAGCGGTGTCTATAAGCACATCACTTTCATATTTGTCTATTTCCTGGTCTTCCTCATCGGTGCCATCATTTTGTTGGCCTTGGGCATCGACATTGAGACCGCTCTTGGTGCTTCGGTAGCCACACTGAGCAATGTCGGTACGGGTCTGGGTCAGGTGGGACCAGGAGGCTCGTATGTCCTCTTCCCACAAGTCGCCAAATGGCTGCTCATGCTCTTCATGCTCTTCGGCAGGGTTGAACTCTTCTCGCTGATTATGCTGGTTTCGCGAAGTTTTTGGAGGAATTGAGCTTACAAAAATATGGATTTCAATTTTGTAATCATCTGATTTTCAATCTATATTTTTGACAAAAATATGGATTTGGCTGAAATCTTGGTTTTTTGGCGGTTTTTTTATATACTTTTGTTGGTGTCAAACAAAAACTTCAACACCATGAATACAAAAGTCCAAATTTTAGTGATGTTAGCCTTGATTTTAGGGGCAAAAACCTATGGACAGGAGTGGGAGCATACTCACGAATATGCCTATTCCGACACTTGTGTTTTCTCTTATAGTGAAGCCAGCGAAATGAACAATGGCAACATCGCTGTCGCTTCCACCATGGCCTATAAGAGTGGCGTGGGTGATTTCTATTCCTTGCAACCAGGAGTGGCCATCATCAAACCCGCCCAAATACCGTATTGCGAACAACAATCTTACTTCAAACCAGGTTTTTATACCAGCAACATTCCCTATGTATTTGAGAAAAACGACACCCTCTTTCTTCTAGCAACATATACGCCCGACCATGACTTCACCTATTTCAACTACCACAGAAACTATGAAGAACAGCACGATTATGCCATTTTAGGTCTATACAAATTGGACAATCATCTTGACATTACGAATAGTTTTGAGACCAGAATGCCCATCGACACCTTTGAGTTGCGCGATAACCACGATTGGCAGGCCATGCCCAACGATTACAGCGGAAGCTTATTCCTGTTCTCAGCCTTGCAGGATGACAACGCCATTGTAGGTGCATATGTGAAACGGTACAGCATGGGACACTATGCAAACGACAGCATGTTTTTTTTCCGTATGGATTATCAAGGTCAAGTCCTCGATAAGGTGGGTTATCGTATGAAAAGCACAAGCAGCAGTTTGTCAAGGACATTGTTCCTTCGTACCCATCACATGGTCAGAAATGGCAATGGTTTCATTTTCTTTGATTTGTCAAACAATTTATACCTATCAGGCAAGGAAGAAACCGATTTTGAAAGCGAAGGCTATGCCTTATATCTCGACCACAACTTCAATCCCATCAAAGTAAAGGCTTTTCGGCACTATAACCAGCCACATAGCAGCTTTTATGACATGTCGGTAGTGCGGACTCCCTGGGGTACCAATCTGGTTTCAACAGAATACTATGATGCGAGCCAATCGTCATCGGGCATCTCAAGTTGCGCGCTCTATGAATACGACGATGGCAGAGACGGCAAGTCGGGTTACCTGAACATGTTGCATCATTTGCAGAGATACCAATTCAACCGCATGGATCGAACGCCATCCTTGGGTGTCGATGTTTGTCCCATCGACTGGACAATCTATTATGGCTACACATTGAACACCGTCACCAATTCCACCGATTCGTGGATGATAATAGAGCACCTTTATGCCCACTTCGACACCATCCGTACGCTATATTATGACCATGAGGGCGAGCGCGTTCGCAGTTTTATGTCGTCAATCACAGCGACGAGAGACGGAGGTTGTATCATCGTTTATGGAGCCAAGAACCTCGACCAAACCAACCAACGCTGGAGTTGTGTTACCAAGTTCCCTCCCGAGGCTTTTGTGGGCATTGATGAAGCCCACGACAACGGCCTGAAGGTGGCCATCGCCTATCCTAATCCTGGGAAGGATCTGCTGAATATCCGCACAGGGTTGAAGGATGCCCATGTTGAAATCTATGATTTGACGGGTAAACTCATTTATAAGCAAGAGATTACTGGCGAAATTACCGCGATAAATGCTGAAAGTTGGCCTTCGGGAACATATCTTTGGAAAGTGGTTGAAAATGGAAAAGAAGCGGAGACTGGAAAATGGATGAAAGAATAACAAATTATAAATCAATAAAATATGAAAATGAAAACCAGATTTATTGTTACATTCGCCCTCGCGCTGCTTTTCTGGGGCAATGCCTTTGGGCAGGAGTGGGAGCAGTCCTACGAATGGCATTTTTCCGATGAGGAGGAATTCGATTTGGTCAAACCATACGAAACTTCCTCGGGCAACATCGTTGTTTCGACAAATCAATATTATAAGTGTGGTTGGGGCGATTTTTATGCGCCACATCCTGCTTTGAAAATGTTTGCGGCAGACGGAACGGAATTGGCGGAAAACCTTTACTTCAAACCTGCCTACTATGGAGGACACCCGCACATCATTGAAAACAAAAAAGGTGAATTGTATATGATGGCCTCCTACACCCCTGACCACGATTACACCTCGTTCAATTACTTTCTAAACTATGACAATCCGCCTGATGATGGTATCTTTGGATTGTATAAACTTGACAATCAACTGAATATTGTGGAGGCATACGAACACCATATCAAAATTGACACCTCGGAATACCGTGACCAACAATGGGAAGACGTTCCGCTCGAACAATGTGGTGCATTGGTGATGGTTCCTCCTGTCGTTGATGATGACATAATAGTTGGTGCCTATATGAAGACATACAGCAGGTATCCAACCGACCCGCATGGCCCCGATTCCTTGTTCGCATTTCGTATGGATTTCGAAGGGAATATCCTTGGCCAACAGGGATTTGAGCTTCCCTATATGGGTAGCGGTGGCAGTTGTCTTCATTTTTTGGGAAGGGAATTGCTGTTCAAATCGGAAACGGGTTATATGTTGTATTGTCCGTTCCGTTTTGTCGATGATGGAAACTATTACCATGTTGTTTATCTTGACAATAACCTCAATCTGCTAAAGGTGAGGCCTTACAAGAAAATCGATCCGCTTTCACAATTTGATGACCTGATGCAAGGAATCAAGGTGAAAAGGAGTCGGCACAATACATCTTATTTTGCCGTTGAATTAGCGTCAAACAACCCCGCGAAAGCCACAGATTATGATGTGAGGCTTTACGAGTTGGACGACGATATTGACGGAACGGAGCCCTACATTCCTTCGTTGCAATACATTACTCGCACTTCTGATGATTTGGATTGGCCAAGTGGCATCGAATTGTTTGATGACAACAGTCTTTGCTTTGCCTACACATTGAACATTGGCTTTTGGAGCAATCTCGATTCATGGATGATGATAGAGCATTTATCTCCCGGTTTCGACACAATATCAACGTTGTATTATGACCATGAGGGGGAGCGCATCCATAGTACCGCCTCGAGCATTTTGGCTACAAGAGACGGCGGTTTATTACTTGTCTATCAATCCAAAAACCTCGACTACATCGACCAACACTGGACTACGATAACTAAATTTCCCGCCGAGGCTTTTGAGGGCATCGACGAGGCGCATGACAATGGCCTGAAGGTGGCCATCGCCTATCCCAATCCAGGGAAGGATATGTTGAATATCCGCACGGGATTGCAGGATGCGCAAGTGGAGGTATATGATACGAATGGGAAGCTCATCCGCAGCCAAGCCCTCACGGAGAACGTGACGGCAATTGATGCTAAGGAGTGGGCTGAGGGCGTTTATGTTTGGAAGGTAATGACAGAGAGGAAAGTGGTGGAGACTGGGAAGTGGATTAAGGAGTAAGGATTATTTCCTTATATTTGCGCCATGAAACGGATTTTCAAAAAATTAAGCATTCTTGTTGCATTACTATCGGGGGTCTCCGCCTGCCAGCAGCACCACATTCCAACACCCGAAGAAGACCAGCTCTATCAAGTTGAGTGCTTTTACTACAACCATCCTGATAGCGCAATGCAAATCCTTGACACTTTGGTTGTTGAAAAATTGTCAGAAAAAGAAAAGGCGCATTTCTGCCTGCTGAAGGCGCAAACCATCCTTCAGATGGATTTCAGCAACGCAGAAGCTGATTCACTACTAAATGTTGCAGCGGCTTATTTCTCGCGTCATGACGACGAATATTTCGAGGCCCTCACGTATTTCAACCAAAGCAGGCGAATGGGCGTTACCATGGGATTGGAAACCCAAAACGAGAAGGAATGTACAGAACTGATGCTCAAAGCCTTGCAATGTATCGAAGACTGCCAGCACCTTGACCCGCGCCTATTGCAATGCTCGGAAAAAGAGGCCGACGAACAGTATAAAATCAGTTCGCTGAGAAGCCAAATCCAAATGGGACTAAGTAGCCTTTACGCCAGCACAGGATTTGTGGAAGAGTCTATCCATTACGCGAAATTGGCCGACCAATTCTTCACCGATCACGACCTGAAACGCAAGCGTATCAGAACATCTTTCTCGTTGGGAAACAATTACTTGGAACTTGGTGAATACGACACTTGCCTGATGTATTACGACCGTGGGTTGTGTTTTGCCGAGGCTGTCAACGATGTGGCGGAAGGTGCTTATTATTATGTGGCCACCAACCTCTACTACATGACCCTCATCGATTACGAGCAATATGATTCGGAAGAAGAGCGGCGACAACTGCTTCGCAAGGCGGTAGCGACTAGTCGTAAGGGATTGGAAGTCCTCAGTGACTCCATTGACGCACCTATGGCGTTCAGTTTCAAGGCACAACTCAGCCAAAGCCTCTGCGATGGCTATTATGAGCTGCAACAATACGACTCCGCGCTGTATTTCGGCCAACAAGCCATTGGGTTGGAAGAAGATGACTTGGTGGCGGCGCAAACCTACAAATATCTGCTGCTTTCCTATTTGGCCACGGCCGACATCGAAAACGCCCGACGTTATGCAGACCTCTATTTCGACAAAACTTGGGAATTTGAATTCATCGGGAAAGACGTGGCCGAAGCGACCGATGTGCACAAAAAACAAATTGAAATCCAGCAACTTCAAAGCGAACAACAACTAAAACGAATGCGACTCTACCTACTCATTGCCGCCTTGATGATTGTGCTGATGGCCGTGGTATTCTTCGCCTACCGCCACCAAAAGGAAAACGAAGTGAAAAACCTGCAACTGAGTCAGGAGAAACAGCAATTACAAAAGAACTACGACGACAAAGAACGTCTATCCATCGAGGCCCTGAGACTACGTATGCAGACGATTTACAAAGAACGCAACGACAATCTCTATGACCGACTCATAACAGAGTTCAATGCGGTGTATCCCAATGCTTTAAGTCACTTTGAAGCTAGCCACCCCGAACTGACAGATACCGAACGTGCCATCTGTTTGCTGTCGTTTTTCTCATTCCGCGTGAAGGAAATCGCCTACATCCTCGACCTGCGTGAAAACACAGTAAGTAAAGCACGCATCGTCATCAAGAAAAAAACGGGTAATAATGACCTTGCTGAAATCATCAAGCCGTTTATCGGATAGTTTTAGTAATTTTGTCTGCGCAAAACAATGCCTTGCTTATTCGGTTGTCTTACTAGAAACTATGCAAAACCTCCTGAAAACCACACTTTGCGCTTTTTTAGCCATTGTCTTCATCGGTTGCCACACCACACCACGCGATGCACGGCAAACCGCCCACGATGCCTTGGAAAACGCTCACATCCAGTTGGATTCAGGCAACAAGGCGGATGCCATGCGCTTGTTCAAGGAGGCGGAGCGTTACGGTTTAT
>CAMHRP010000076.1:0-13179 GCA_946187645.1 uncultured Bacteroidales bacterium
CATGGGATTGGGGCTATTTGATGCAACTATTACAAATTTGATGCGTTTGCCCTGATAATAACTCAATAAAACTATTGTACAATGAAGAAATCCATTTTATTCGGTGCTTTGGCATTTTTTGCCGTAAGCGCTATGGGCATTCAGGATGCGAATGCACAAAATGAAGTGAAAGTCAAGAAAGCGGAGACCACCGCAGTGAGTGAGGAGCAGGGAAAGCCATCAACCACAACAGTTTCCCAAGTGCCTGTGAAACAGAAAAAAGACGACTGTTGCGCCGAAAAGAAAGAAGCAAAGGATTGCTGTGCTGAGAAAAAGGTTTCGGCTGACAAAAAGGATTCAAAAGAGTGCTGCGCTGAAAAAAAAGATGCTTGCGAGAAGAAGGTGAAAGCAGAACGCAAAGATGAAAAGAAAGCAAGTGCCGTAAAGCCGAGAGGAAAGAAGGCTGGTAAAGACAAGAAGGTAAAGCATGCGAAGGCGGATACGAAATAAGCTTTCGGTTTTGATGACAAATAGTAAGGAGGCTTCCGCATAGGAGGCCTCCTTATTGTTATTTTGGTCTTATTTCTTCCTTCCTGAGAGGAGCTCAGCGTAGTTCCTGAGATGGTTTTTCTTCTCTTCTGGCAGGCTAACAGCTTTGAGAGCGGCCAAAGCTTTTTGGTCGTATTCGGCAATGACTTGTTCGACGGCCTCTTTCACATGCAGGCGGTCGTAGATGGCCTGTACCTCTTCGATTTTTTCTTCCTCGTCGTGGTCGATGCGCAGTGTGAAGAGATGCGCAAGGCGTTTGCGGTCTTTTTCAGAAGCCAGTTCAAGGGCTTTCAGGTAGAGGTAGGTCTTCTTGTTTTCAGCGATGTCGCCGCCGTGGCGTTTGCCGAAGACTTCCACGTCGCTATATAGGTCAAGGATGTCGTCTTGCAGTTGGAAACTCATGCCCATATTGATGCCGAAGTCGTAGAGGTGCTGGATGTCGGCAGTTGTAGCGTCTCCCACGGTAGCTCCCATCTGAAGGGCAGTGGCCAAAAGGACGGCGGTCTTTAGCCTGATCATTTCCAAGTATTCGTCAATGGTCACGTCGCCTAAGGTCTCGAAGTTGAGGTCCATCTGTTGACCTTCACAAATCTCTATGGCTACCTTGCCAAGTTGTTGTGCAAGTTCGGAACCTTTTTTCGGCTTCAGTGCGAATTGGAAGGCTTTGGCTAACATGGCATCACCGGAGAGGATGGCGATGTCGGCGTTCCATTTCTGGTAAACAGTCGGCATGCCACGGCGCATGGGAGCCTTGTCCATGATGTCGTCGTGGATGAGGGTGAAGTTGTGGAAAGTCTCCAAAGCCAAAGCGGGCCAAAGGGCTTGTTGCTCGTCGCCGCCAAACATCTCGTTCGCTAAGAGACACAGCATGGGGCGGAGGCGTTTGCCGCTTTGCAGGATGGTGTAGGCTATGGGCTCGTATAACTCCTTCGGTTGCCCTTTGAAGTTGGTTTTCGCCAAGAAATCGGCGAAGTCTTGTTGCAGTTGCTTGATTGTTTCCATGAAATGCAGATTTGATGGCACAAAAGTAAAGTTTTTTGCCCAATCGCACAATTTTGGAGCGGATTTTGCGGTTTTTATTCCGTTTTATTTCAAAAGAAAATGCCATGAAATACCTCCGATTGATTCCCGTATTGTTGCTTGGCGCGATGCTGACGGCCTGCAACACAACCAAGAAACTCTATGAAGCCCAAGAGTATGACCAAGTGATTCAGCGCGTTGCACCCGAAATCTGTGCTGGCGACCTGAACGCCAATCGTATCAACATGGTTGCGGCATCATACCATAAGGCCAACCAGGCCGACCACGAGCGCATCCAAGCCCTGAAAGCCACCGGCCAACCCGATGTGTGGCCCGAGATATACCAGCGTTATTGCAGCATGAAAGGCCGCAACGATGCGTTGGCTTGCTTCCCGAACCAAGTCAAAAACGGCATGAACTATGTGAAGCTCGACCTAGACGAGGATATGACTGTTGCCCGTAATCATGCTGAGGCTTTCTTGGTAGCGAAGGCGAATCAATTGCTTGCCACAGGGACGAAAGAAGATGGGCAAGAAGCAATGAAATATGTTGTGCAACTCGCGAGGACAAATAAGGATAATCCAAATATTTCGAGATTCGTCATGAGGTCTTCGCTTTGTTTTGGTGATGCTGTGTTCATCGGTTTTGGCAATGCAAGCGATTTCACTTTGCCACGGGTATTTAAGGCGAATGTGCTTGCTTTTGATGCAGGTGAATTGCCAACCTATAATACTTTTCTTACCGAATGGGATCGAAAGCTTTTTATCATGTATTCAGTTGATGCTGTGGTAGATGAGGTGAAAATATCCCCAGTCCGACTTGATGAGGTGACCTTTAAGGAAACCAATAACGGAAAAACCGTTGATGTAACAGATCACTCTCAGAACAAGAGTGTTACTGTTAAGGGGTATATTGTCATGGAATGTGTGAGTTGCAGCATTAGGGATGATGACAAGCCCATGTTTTCGGTTCCCTTCGAGGTGACTTCCACTTTCAAGAATGATTACACCACCATCAAGGGTGACCGTGAGGCTTGCTCGGCAGAAACCTTGAGCCGCTTGAACACCCAGCCTGTGCCCGTCCCGACGGACGAGAGCCTGTTGATTGATGCCGCCAAGAAATTGAATGATTTGATAGCTACGGAGTTGAAGAAGTAGACTGCTCCTTCGTCAATCGTTTCACTACTGAATCCATTATCTTTTCCAGCAAAGCAGGCTGCTCGGTATAATACCGTATGTTTTGCTTGAAAATGCTATCCGTAATGCCATAATGCTCAAAGAGTTGGTCGTAGTATTCCTCTGACAGCTTGACATAGTCTTTGGGCTCGATTTTGATGGAGTCGCTGAGCTCTCGTTCCCGCGTTTTTTGATAGGTGATGTCGCCCTCGATGATTTGCACATCGGTCATAAGGTCAATCATTTCCTGTTCCGTGAGCAAACGATCGGGTATAAAACCTTTGTCCTTGTGACCACCGCATGCAGTCACAAGGACAAAAAGCAAGATTATCAATGAGAATCGTTTCATTTTCCAATTAGTTGCCGACATCCGATAGGAACTTGATGCGCATCAGTCGGACCTCATATTCGTCATATTCGTCTTCGCCAAGTTCGTTGAGGGCAGTCTGCACGTCGTCTGATTCGGCCTCGCGGAAGTATTCCAAAATGTCTTCCTGATGGTAGATGTCCACATTGTCTTCGATGTAATAGTTGATGTCCAAATGGGTTCCCGAGGAGACAATGCTCTCGATCTCAGAAAGCAGTTCGTCGAACTCCAAGCCCTTTCCATAGGCGATGTCTTCCAATGGAATTTTCTTGTCGATGTTCTGGATGATGCCGATTTTCAGCGCCGAGTTGTTGACCACCGACTTCACCACCATGTCGTTAGGACGGGTAATCTCGTTCTCTTCAACATACTCCTTGATGAGTTTGATGAAAGGCTCGCCAAACTTTTCAGCTTTACCTGCACCGACACCTGCAATCTGTGTCATCTCTTCTTTCGTGATGGGATACTGAATGGCCATGTCCTCCAGAGACGGGTCTTGGAAGATGACGAATGGCGGCAGTCCGTTTTGCTTGGCAATGGTCTTGCGCAAATCTTTCAGCAAGGCGAAGAGGGTCTTGTCGGCGCCGCCGTCTTTGTTGGCACCCATTGCGGCCATGGTCTCTGGGTCGTCGTCGTCGGAGTTCTCATAGTCGTGGTCTTTGACCAGCATAATGCTGTAAGGCTTCTTGATGAAGTTCTTGCCTTCTTTGGTGATTTTCAGGATGCCGTAGTTCTCAATGTCTTTCGACAGCAGCTTGTTGACCAAAGCCTGACGGATGACGGCGGTCCAATATTTGTCGTCGTGTTCGTCGCCTGCACCGAAGAACTCGTTGTTTTCCTGCTTGGCGGCCTTGATGTCGCCAGTGAGTTTGCCGGCAAGCAACTCGGCGATGTGTTTGGTCTTGAAGAGCTGTTTGGTGTCTTCCACGGCTTCCAAGACAAGCTTGAGGTCTTCCTTGCCGTCGAATTTCTCCTTGGGAAAACGACAGTTGTCACATGAGCCACAGTTTTCTTTGTTGTATTCCTCGCCGAAATAGTGGAGAAGGAGCTTGTGTCGACATACGGCTGATTCTGCGTATGTTACGGTTTCATTTAGCAGTTCGCGTGCGATTTCTTGTTCAGCCACGTTCTTGCCTTTGTTGAACTTCTCCAATTTGTGGATGTCCTCGTAGTCATAGAAGGCGATGCAGTTGCCTTCGCCACCGTCGCGACCGGCGCGCCCCGTCTCCTGATAGTAGCCTTCAAGGCTTTTGGGGATGTCGTGGTGGATGACAAAACGCACGTCAGGCTTGTCGATGCCCATGCCGAAGGCGATGGTGGCTACGATGACATCGACTTCTTCCATGAGGAACTTGTCTTGGTTCTCCTTACGGGTTTGGCTGTCGAGTCCAGCGTGGTAGGGTAGGGCGCGGATGCCGTTGACGACAAGCGTCTCTGCCAATTCCTCCACCTTCTTGCGGCTGAGGCAGTACACGATGCCCGACTTGCCCGGGTTCTGCTTGATGTATTTGATGATGTCTTTGATGACGTCTTTGGTCTTCGGACGTACCTCGTAATAAAGGTTGGGTCGGTCGAACGACGACTTAAATACCTTGGCATCCATGATGTCCAGATTCTTCATGATGTCGTTCTGCACCTTGACGGTTGCCGTAGCTGTCAGTGCGATGATGGGGAGGTTGTCGCCTATGGCGTTGATGATGGGGCGTAGGCGGCGATATTCAGGACGGAAGTCATGGCCCCATTCCGAGATGCAGTGTGCCTCGTCGACGGCTACAAACGAAATCTTAAGGCCACGAAGGAACTCGGCCGTCTCGTCTTTGGTGAGCGACTCGGGAGCCACATAGAGTAGCTTGGTCTTACCGCTCTTCAGGTCTTCCTTCACCTCAAGAAGCTCTGCTTTCGAGAGTGAAGAGTTCATTACATGGGCGATGCCAATGTCGGTGCCGAAGTTGCGGATCATGTCGACTTGGTTCTTCATCAAGGCAATGAGCGGAGAGACGACGATAGCCGTGCCTTTCGATAATAATGCCGGTAGTTGGTAGCACAACGATTTGCCACCGCCCGTAGGCATCAATACGAAGGTGTTGTTGCCGCCAAGGATGCTTTTGATGATCTCCTCTTGGTTCCCCTTGAATTGGTCGAAACCGAAAACATTCTTCAGTAGCTTGTGTATCGCCTGATCTTCTTTTTTTGCCATAAGTTCCTCCTTTTGGTATATTCCAATTTTTTGTGTTATTTTGCAATCTCTTTCGAAAGAATGCGTTTTCACATAGGGACAGTTATTTCCCTTGATGCAAAGACAAAGTTATAGTTTTTATATCATTCGGAGCAAGAAAAAGCGAGAAAAAAATGAAAAAAAATGACGCAATTATAGAATTGGCTACTCAAATTATTGAAAATGAATCTGATGCAATCATTGGATTGAAACGTCAAATCAATGATGATTTTCGAGATACAGTGGATTTGATGCTTGAAAACAAAGGAAATCTGGTCTTTTCGGGCATCGGGAAGAGTGCCATCATAGCTCAAAAGATTGTGGCAACGATGAATTCGACGGGTTCTTCGGCCGTTTTCATGCATGCCGCTGATGCCATCCATGGCGATTTGGGCATCATCCGTGAGGGTGATATTGTGGTCATTTTGTCAAAAAGTGGAGAGACACCTGAAATCAAGATGCTGATTCCGCTCATCAAACTAAGAGGCAACAAAATTGTGGCCATGGTGGGCAATCCTCAGTCGTATCTGGCGCAACAGGCCGATCATGTGTTGGATGTGAGCGTCAGCGATGAGGCCATCCCCAACAGCCTTGCTCCGACCAGCAGCACCACGGCTCAGTTGGTGATGGGTGATGTGCTCGCATTAATATTAATGAGGTGTCGAGGTTTCTCCACTGATGATTTTGCCAAGCTTCATCCAGGCGGTGCCTTGGGTAAGCAGCTCTATCTCCGCGTGAGGGACTTGTATGTCAAAAACGAACGTCCTGAGGTGGGTCCCGATGACAATTTGACCCGTGTTATCATCGAAATGACCCACAAACGCTTGGGCGCTACAGTGGTGTGCGATGGTGAACAAGTGTTGGGTATCATCACCGATGGCGACCTGCGTCGTATGCTAATGAATTGCCCTGATATCGAGCATGTGAAGGCAAGCCAAATCATGACCTCTGCCCCAAAGACTATTGAGGAAGATGCTTTAGTTGTCGACGCATTGCATACGATGCGACACAACAGCATCACGCAATTGCCTGTGATTCGTGATGGCAAATATTTGGGTATCATCCATTTGCATGATATTTTAAAGGAAGGAATCTTTTAACTTTTAACCATCAACTTTCAACTATGAAATTAAGGACGGAACATTTGGTGAAGAAATACGGGCAGCGCACCGTTGTCAATGATGTCGACATCGAGGTTGAGCAAGGACAGATTGTTGGCTTGCTGGGCCCTAACGGAGCGGGTAAGACGACCACTTTTTACATGGTGGTGGGACTTATAAAACCTTATTCTGGCAAGGTTTTCCTTGATGAAAAAGACATTTCGGGCCTTCCTATGTACAAGAGGGCGCAGGAAGGCATTGGCTATCTTGCCCAGGAAGCCTCGGTGTATCGCCAGATGAGTGTGGAAGATAACATTATTTCTGGGATGCAGTTCAAGAAAGGCTTGACGAAGGAGATGCAAAACAAGAAGTTGGAGGAGCTCTTGGATGAGTTTGGGTTGCAGCATGTGCGTAAGAGTAACGGCATCCAATTGTCAGGTGGTGAGCGGCGTCGAACCGAAATTGCAAGGGCTTTGGCGGTCGATCCCAGCTTTATTTTGTTGGATGAGCCTTTTGCGGGTGTCGACCCTATCGCTGTCGAAGACATCCAGCGTATTATCTTTAAATTGAAGAGAAAAAACATCGGGGTGCTTATCACCGACCATAATGTGCATGAGACATTAAGCATCACAGACCGTGCCTATCTGCTCTTTGATGGCAAAGTGCTGATGTCGGGTTCGCCCGAGCAGCTGGCAGCCGACGAACACGTCCGCGAAGTCTATCTTGGACATAATTTCATTCTGCACAAGAAGGAGATGTGAGGATTAGGCAAGTGTTGAAAAAATAAGAGTTTCGCTTGATAAACTACTCTGTCTTCTCTGCAAAGAAAATCGACAGCAAAACATAGAACATCATCACGAAGGGTAAAGAAATCCATTTGAAAATCACAAAACTGGTGATGGTGACAAGCAGGAAAATCCATCTCACCTCGTTGCCATTCCATTTAGCTGACTTCATCTTGAAAGAGAAGAAACGCAGGCGGCTTACCATCATGAATGAAAAGATGAGTGCGATGCCGAGGCAGGCCCAATAGCTTAAGACTCCGTCTTTGAGATGGTGGACTTGGCTGAGTGCCAAGGGCAAGGAAGCGATGAAGATGGCCATGCCAGGAGCGGGAATACCGCGGAAAGTGGTCTTTTGTGTGCTGTCAATGTTGAATTTAGCCAAACGGATGGCCGAAAACACTGGCAACAGAAATGCCAAGCAAGGTAACACATTGATGCCCGCGATGCACCATTGCGGTAAATCGAATGAGCGGCTCATCAGCCAATACATGATGAATCCCGGTGCCACTCCGAAAGAGACCACATCTGACAAGGAGTCCAAGTCGGCGCCGATGGGGGAGTGGACATGGAGCAAGCGTGCGGCAAAACCGTCCAAGAAGTCGAAAAGCCCAGCCACGAAAATCATGATGGCTGCCTTGACGGGCATGTTATGGGTGAGAAACAAGATGGACAGGCATCCCGAAACGAGATTGCCACAGGTGATGGCATTGGGAATATGTTGCTTGAGGTGCATGGGGTTACAGTTTTATTGCCACAAAGGTAGTTATTTTTTCTGAACGCTCCGATTGCTTGCAAGAAAAGCATTATTTTTGCAAGAATTTTGATTTTATCATGCAACATCAGTTTTATTCTTTACAGGAAGTTTCGGAAATCGTCAACGGAAAATTGGTTGGCGAGGCTCAGGATTGGAACATCAGCGACTTGCTCATCGACAGCCGTCATCTGGTGGACCCGCATCAGGCCTTGTTTTTCGCTTTGAAAAGTGCGCGCAACGATGGACACAAATACATTGCTGAGCTTTATGATAAGGGCGTGCGGGCTTTCGTGGTGAACAAACTGCCTGAAATCGCTTGTCCCGAGGCCGTTTTTATTGTCGTTCCCGATACACTCAAGGCTTTGCAGTCGCTCGCTGCCTATCATCGTCTTCAGTTTGAAATCCCTGTCATCGGCATTACAGGCAGCAATGGCAAGACCATCGTCAAGGAATGGCTTTACCAAATGCTCAGCCCTGACTACAACATCGTTCGCAGCCCTAAGAGCTACAACTCGCAGGTGGGTGTGCCGCTCTCCGTTTGGCAGATGAACCAAGCCAACACGTTGGGTATTTTCGAGGCTGGGATTTCCGAGCCTGACGAGATGATGAGCCTTCAGGACATTATCCGCCCGACCATCGGGGTGTTTACCAACATCGGTCAGGCTCACGATGAGAATTTCATTAACCGAGTGCAGAAAGCGGGCGAGAAGCTGAACCTGTTTACCAAAACCAAACAGTTGGTGTATTGTATGGATTATTCTGACATACAACAGGTTGTCATTCGGTCGGGGATGGCTTCAAAGGTGAAACTCTTCACTTGGAGTCGTAAGTTCGAGGAGGCCGACTTGTTTGTCAGCGAAATAACGAAAAGCGAGAAAACTGCGACGATTGTTTGCACATATCATGGAGAGAATCTGTCGTTTACGATTCCTTTCGCCGACAAAGCTTCCGTCGAAAATGCCATCCACTGCATTGCCGTTGGATTGCTTATGCAACTGAAGCCGGAGGTCATCGCAGAGAGAATCAAGTCTCTGGTTTCCATCGCTATGCGTCTTGAAATCAAGGCTGGCATCAACAACTGCACCATCATTAACGATTACTACAACTCCGACATCAACTCCTTGGCCATCGCTTTGGACGTGATGCGTCATCAGCACCAACACCGCCATCATACTGTCATCTTGTCCGACATCCTACAAAGTGGTCGCAATGAAATGGATCTGTATGCTGAGATTGCACAACTGCTTAAGAATAAAGGTGTTGATATGTTGATTGGCATCGGTGAGGCGCTTACGCGTCAAGCCAGCAAGTTCGAGATGGAGACTTATTTTTATAAGAATGTGCCAGATTTCTTGGCGCAGTTCCCCTTCTCGAAGTTCAACAACCAAACCATCCTGCTGAAAGGCGCGCGTGCCTTTGAGTTTGAACAGATTGGCATGGAGTTGCAAGAGAAGGCACACGAAACCGTATTGGAAATCAACTTCAACCATTTGGTCAGCAACCTCAACTATTTCCGCTCTAAGATTAAGTCCGAGACCAAACTTATGGTGATGGTGAAAGCTTTTGGCTATGGCAGCGGCAACTTGGAGGTTTCCAATATCTTGCAATTCCATAATGTTGATTATCTGACGGTTGCTTTTGCCGATGAGGGCGTGGAGTTGCGCCGTGCGGGCATCAATTTACCCATCATGGTGATGAGTCCAGAGGTGAACAGCTACGACAATATCATCAAATATCATCTTGAGCCCGAGGTGTTCAGTTTCCGTAATTTGGAGTTCATCGAGAAGGCGATGGAGAACATGGCCTTGCCCGAGGCGCATCCTTTGAATGTCCACATCAAACTCGACACGGGCATGCACCGTTTGGGCTTCTCCAACGTCGAGTTACCTGAACTGATAAGTCGTATTAAAGCCAATCCCATGATGCATGTGAGGAGTGTGTTCTCGCATTTGGCCACTGCCGACAACCCGGCCGAGGATGATTTCACCTTGAGTCAAATCCATAACTTCGAGGAGGGTAGCCGTTTGATTGTGGAGGCTTTTCCTAATGCTTTACGACATATCTTGAACACGGCAGGTATCACGCGTTTTCCGCAATACCAGTTCGACATGGTGCGTTTGGGTATCGGTTTGTATGGTGTGCCCACCTGTGAGGCCGACAGAGGCATGTTGCAGACGGTGGTTTCGCTCAAGACGACCATCAACCAAATTAAGCATATTCCCGCGGGCGACAGCATTGGATACAACCGTCATGGTCGCGCTGAGCACGACATGCGCATCGGTATTGTGCCCATCGGCTATGCCGACGGCCTTTCACGTTTGTTGGGCAATGGCAACGGCACCTTCTACGTCCATGACATGCCCGTGAAGATTGTCGGTGACATTTGCATGGACATGTGCATGCTCGACTTGACTGATGTGGAAGCCAAAGAGGGTGATACCGTGGTTATTTTCGATGCCGAGCACGATATCAACGACATCGCTGAGGCTTGTCAGACGATTCCTTACGAAGTAATGACACGTGTCTCGCAACGCGTGAAGCGGGTTTACTATCAGGAGTAAACGTAATAATTCAACATCGAAAGAAACGAAAAAGCCGAAAAGACATCTTTTTGTGTCCTTTCGGTTTTTTCGATGTTTGTCATTTTTGGTCGGCACTACGACCCTTCGATGGGCCTCAGGGACCGCAGGCTTAGGGACCTTAACTCTTAACCGTTCAACGCCTCAGCGCCGCCCACGATATCAATCAGTTCGTTGGTGATGACATTTTGGCGGGCTTTGTTGTATTGGATCTTCAGTTCCTGCGACAGTTGGTCGGCATTGTCGCTGGCGATGTGCATGGCGGTCATGCGGGCACCATGTTCTGCCGTTAACGTGTCGAGCATGACGGAGTAGAAGTTGGTGCGAATGACTTTTGGAATCAAGTCGTTGACGAAGGTCTCCTTGTCGGGTTCCACGATGTAATCCAACGTAGTGCCGTTGCTTTGTGCCACGGTTTTCAGCGGTAGCATCACCTCGCGACTGGGCACTTGCACGCCAGCGTTCTTGAAGTGGTTGAACACCAACTCCACACGGTCTACCTTCTTGCTGAGGAACAGATCGACCATCATATCGCTAATCTCCATAGCCAAATCATACGACATGCTTTCGGCCAAAGGTGCAAACTGTTTCTCCACCTTGATGCCGAACTTCTTGGTGTAGTCGCTGATTTTCTTGCCGACGAGGAATACCATAATATTCTCTGCACCCAATTTCTCGGCATATTCGTCGTAGACCTGTTTGAAGAGCTTGCAGATGCTGGAGTTGTAAACCCCACATAGACCGCTGCTCGACGAGAAGGCCATCAGTGCGACTTTCTTCACTTCGCGGTGCTCTGCCAACGGGATGCTGACCTCACCTTCGAGGGAGCCGAGGTAATTGGAAAGGGCCTCGCTCAACTTGTTTTTGTAAGGCAAAAACCGCGTTGTGATGCCTTCGGTCTTCTTCAACTTGGCTGCCGAAACCATCTTCATCGCACTCGTGATTTTCTGTGTCGAGGCGACAGAGACGATTCTAGCCCGTATTTCTTTTAGTGATGCCATTCTTTTTAAATTATGAATTATGAATTAAGAATGATGAATGAAAGGTGAAACCCAGCAACGCATTGCGCAATTTTGCATTCTACATTCTACATTCTGCATTCTACATTCTGCATTCTACATTCTGCATTCTACATTCTACATTCTGCATTCAGCATTCAGCATTATCCATTAAAGTGTTCACTCAAATTCAAAGCTTCCTCTTTGAGCACCGCCTTGATGTCATCATCGATCTTGCCGGCTTTCAGCTGATTCATCACGTCCTTATGTTTCACCTCCATGATGTCGAGGAACTGTTTCTCAAATTCCAGCACCTTGTTCTCAGGTACTTTGCTCAACAGACCGTTGGTGCCGCAGAAGATAATGGCCACCTGTTTCTCGACGGGCATGGGCGCATATTGTGGCTGTTTCAGCAGCTCCACATTCTTGCGTCCCTTGTCCAAGATAGCTAAGGTGGCAGCATCGAGTTCAGCGCCGAACTTTGAGAAGGCTTCCATCTCACGGAATTGGGCTTGGTCGAGTTTTAGGGTACCAGCCACCTTCTTCATCGACTTGATTTGGGCATTACCACCCACACGCGACACCGAGATACCGACGTTGATAGCGGGACGAATACCGGCATTGAACAGACTGGTTTCCAAGAAGATTTGTCCATCGGTGATGGAGATGACGTTGGTCGGGATATAAGCCGACACGTCGCCTGCCTGTGTTTCGATGATGGGCAATGCCGTGATGCTGCCGCCACCTTTCACGATATCCTTGATGCTGTCGGGCAGGTCGTTCATCTGGCGAGCCACATCGTCATTCTTGATGATCTTGGCAGCACGTTCCAAAAGACGGCTGTGGAGGTAGAAGATGTCGCCAGGATAGGCTTCACGTCCCGGGGGACGGCGCAGAATCAGGGACACTTCACGGTAAGCCACAGCTTGTTTCGAGAGGTCGTCGTAGATGATAAGTGCGTGACGGCCCGTGTCGCGGAAGTACTCGGCGATGGCGCAGCCAGCGTATGGGGCGTAGAACTGCATGGCGGCAGGGTCGGAGGCGGTGGCACTGACCACGATGGTGTAGTCCATGGCGCCATATTGCTCCAAGGTCTTCACAAGGTTGGCCACAGTGGAGCCTTTCTGACCCACAGCGACATAGATACAGTACACCGGGTCGCCGTTCTTGAAGTTCTCCTTTTGGTTGATGATGGTATCGATGGCGATGGCAGTCTTACCCGTCTGACGGTCGCCGATGATGAGCTCACGTTGGCCGCGGCCGATGGGAATCATGGCGTCGACGGCCTTAAGGCCTGTTTGCAACGGTTGGTTCACGGGTTGGCGGAAGATGACTCCAGGAGCCTTGCGTTCCAAAGGCATCACGTAGGTCTTGCCTTGGATGGGTCCCTTGCCGTCGATAGGTTGGCCGAGACCGTTGACAACACGCCCCAGCATTCCTTCACCGGCAAGGACGCTGGCGATGCGCTGGGTGCGCTTCACCGTCTCGCCTTCCTTGATGCCCTCGGTGGGACCGAGCAGCACCACGCCGACGTTGTCTTCCTCAAGGTTGAGCACCACGCCCATGGTGCCGTTCTCGAACTCGACGAGCTCGTTCGACTGCACCTTGTCGAGGCCGTAGACGTGCGCCACGCCGTCGCTCACTTGCAGCACCTTGCC
>CAMHRP010000077.1:0-12519 GCA_946187645.1 uncultured Bacteroidales bacterium
TGCCGTGACCGGTGACGACGCCGTCGCCGAGGTACTGTTGCTTGTCGAGACCGAAGTCGACGGTGCGATGGGTCACGAACATGTCAGTCTCTTCGAAGCTGCCTTCGTCCAAGAGGAGAGCAATGCGTTCGCGAGCCGTCATCTTGCCTTTGGCATGCTGGGAATCGATGCGCTTTTGGCCGCCACCAAGACGTGCCTCACCACGCTTCTCCAGCAATTCCTGGATTTTCTGTTCAATTAACATGATGTATGATATTTTATTTGTTCTTATTCTCGCAAAGTTCGGTCAACACGCCGAAGGTTGATTTCGGATGCAGGAAAGCGATGCTCAGGCCTTCGGCACCGCCACGCGGGGTCTGATCGATGAGGCGGATGCCCAGTTCCTTGGCCTCTTCGAGGTGGCCTTCGATGTTCTCCACGGCAAAAGCGATATGGTGCATGCCACCGCGACCGTTGTTGTTCTCGATGAATTTGGCGATGGTGCTTTCGGGGCTAGTGGGCTCCAAAAGCTCAATTTTGGTCTGTCCGCAGCGCAAGAAAGCGGTTTTCACTTTCTGGTCGGCGACTTCTTCGATGGCGTAGCACTTAGTGCCAAGCAATTTTTCAAAGAAAGGAATGGACTCGTCCAAGCTTGTGACGGCGATTCCAATGTGTTCAATGTGAGATGGTTGCATATCTTTATTCGAATAAATTAATATTTGGTGAATTCACGGTGCAAAGGTATAATAAAATCCTTTGTTTTCAAACGGAAATGTTGCGCTTTTTTAAACAAGAATATCAACAAAGAAAACTCACCTAGAATAATACACCTATCGAATCAAGGTCATGTGCAAAATCCGTTGTAAACCTATCCGTTGCTTTGGGATTGAGATGGACTGACACGCAGAAATTTGCCGTGCTGTTACACAGATCATAGTTCTCTGTGTAATTCAAGTATTTGAACCCAAATCGTTGTGCAACATTTTCAAAATAGTGATTTACTTCGTCCATATTCTTCACTTTTTTCGTAGTCGGTGCATAAACAGGCGAATTGACCAATAAAACATATACTCCATCTTTTTTGCATTCAGCGAGATAATTCTCAAACAACATAACTGCACCTTTATCGAAAACAACTGTAATTGAGTCCATTGCGGCTGCATATTTTCCATCCCATGTGCCTTTCTCAGGACTGAAACCTTTGTATGCAGGCCTCTCTACATTATGTCTAACTCCAATAAATTCAAGTAAGCCATCCTTGATAACACTTTGATAGCCATTGTATCTATACAAAGGGCAAAACAATTCCATGAAACCATACCCCAAATCTCTTAATTCCTTACGCATAGTCCTATCATAAACCATCGGGAAAAAACGATCAGAATCATGTTGATGCCTAATATCTTGCATAATTTTGATTGTTATAAAATCCACTTGCTGTACGATTAACTTTGGCGTGGCATTATGCTTTTTGTAACAATGATATTCCGCAATTTGTGCATTGATTGGATAGCCACCCAAACCTAGACCGTAAGAATTTACATGACAAATCGAATCAATGATTCTCGGGTTGAAATGCGAAAAGCCTCTTGAATTACCCATAAACAGCACATCATATTTCATGTTGCCTTTGAGGATATCTCTAAATGTCTGATATCTATAGCAATCCGTCTTTAACAGTCCAAAACTAAGCATTGCGTCCAAAGCAATTGCTAATAGTAATACCAATAGTGCAAACACCAAACCTTTTCTAATAAACCTTTGCATGACTTAGAATTGAAAATAGATAAAATTAGTTGCATTGCCACCAAAGGCAAAAAGGAAAAACAATAATCCAAAATAGACCATCCATCTTAAATATCCTTTCTTTATAGAACTAATATCCAATACATGAGGTTTCCCTCTTTGTAACCACTCCACAACCATTAAAACAATTATATTCATAAAAAGTGCAGAATTCTCTTTTGCTTCAGGAATTGTAAATACACTTTCATTGCACACTCTGCAAACATACTCCCAAGCCTGTTCAATGTTCTCCGACCTAAAAATAACCCATCCAAATACCGACAAAAAAAAAGTCAAAAGCATCTGGCCTAATTCCTTTAAAGTCGGCAAGATGCGACCTTCAGCTACCTGGTTCGTGTATTTCCTATTCTTGCCCGTAAGGATCAAAGGTAGAAAAAGCAAAGCATGATATGCCCCCCAAACGATGAAGGTCCAATTGGCACCATGCCATAAACCACTAACGAGAAAAATGATGAAAGTATTCCTAATTACCTTTGCTTTACTTACTCGGCTACCACCCAACGGAATATAGACGTAATCCCTAAACCATGTCGTCAGACTGATGTGCCACCTGCGCCAAAACTCCGCAATGTCACGACTAAAATACGGCACGTTGAAGTTGCGCATCAGCTTTATACCGAACAACTTGGCCGTGCCAATGGCAATGTCGGAATAGCCAGAAAAATCGCCATATATCTGGAAGGTGAAGAAGATGGCAGCAAGAAGCAAGGTGCTTCCGCTTTCGTTCGTGTAATTCGAGAAAACTTGATCCACATACACGGCACAATTGTCCGCCACCACTATCTTTTTAAATAAGCCCCATAGGATTTGACGCATTCCGTCAACGGCGGTGTCGTAATCGAACTCCCTTTTCTTTAGGAACTGGGGCAAGAGGTTGGTTGCCCGCTCGATAGGGCCTGCCACCAGTTGCGGGAAGAACGAAATAAAAGCAAAAAAAGCAATAATGTCAGTCGTAGGCTCTATCTTGCCACGATAGACATCGATGGAATAACTTAGGGCTTGGAAGGTGTAGAACGAGATGCCTACGGGAAGTATCACCTTCAACAACAAACCATCAGTGGAAATATGGAATAATTGCCCAAACTCGGTGACGAAAAAGTCGTAATACTTGAATGTAGCCAAAATGCCCAAATTTAGGATGATGTTGAGCCACATCCAAGTCTTGGCTTTTTTATTCGATTCAGCTTTCCCAATAAGCAATCCGCTACCCCATGAGCAGAACGAAGTAAAGGCTATGAGCAACAAAAAACGCCAGTCCCACCAACCGTAGAACACATAACTCGCCACCACCACGAAAGCATTCTGCAACCTCAACTGGTGCTTCGACTTGCTGATGAAGCGATCGAAAACAAACCAATAGAGAAGAAATACTATCGGAAGGAATATCGCGAATTGTATGGAATTGAATAACATAACTTCATGTTTTATAGACACAAAGGTAGAAAAACAACCAAGACAAAAGCAATAATGCTAAGAAGCGAAGCAGCAGTACTAAAAAATGGGAAAGCCTGATTGATCAGGCTTTCCCGAAAGTGTATTGAATCAGCAATCAACCCAATCTCTTGAACTGGCAGGTAAAGTGACGCATCAGCTCGGCTTCCCAAGTGATTTCAAGACCGCGCTTGATGCTATCGCGACGGTCGTACACATTTTTCAAGGCTGCAGCAATCACGTCCATGTGGTTGTTGGTGTAAACACGGCGCGGGATGCAGAGACGCACGAAGTCGTTGCCACCGAAACGGTTCTGGCGCGTGACAGGGTCACGGTCGGCCAAAACATAACCAATTTCACAAGCACGGATGCCAGCTTCAAGGTAAAGCTCGCAGGTCAACGTCTGGGCGGGGAACTCTTCCTTCGGAATCTGGGTCAACACTTTGTCGGCATCAACAAAGATGGCGTGACCACCAGCAGGACGCTGGTAAGGAATGCCGTACTCATCAAGTTTAGCAGCGAGGTAGTGCACTTGCTTGATGCGGGTCTCAACCATGTCGAATTCGATGTTTTCTTTCAAACCGACAGCCAGAGCATCCATGTCGCGGCCGTTCATACCGCCATAGGTCAAGAAGCCCTCGAAGGGGATGCAGAACAACTTGGCACCTTCGTACCAATCCTTCTTGTTAGTAGCAATGAAGCCACCCATGTTGACAAGGCCGTCCTTCTTGGCAGACATTGTCATTGAGTCAGCATAGCTGAACATCTCAAGGGCGATCTCGCGGAGGGTCTTGTTCTCATAACCCTTTTCGCGCGTTTTGATGAAATAAGCATTCTCAATGAAACGAGCGCTGTCGATGTTGACCGGCACGCCGTATTTGTGGCAGAGTTCGCAGGTCTCGCGGATGTTCTGCATGCTGACAGGCTGACCACCAACGGTGTTGTTCGTCACGGTAAGGACCATGAAAGGCACATTACCTTTGTTCTCTTTCAGCACCTTTTCAAGCTTTTCGAGGCTGACGTTGCCCTTGAAAGGAACTTCAAGCTGGGTATCGTAAGCCTCAGGTACGGTTACGTCTATGGCAAAGGCCTTACGGCTCTCGATGTGGCCCTTGGTAGTGTCGAAGTGGGCGTTGCCAGGAACGACCATACCAGGTTTTACGAGGTAAGAGAACAGCACGTTCTCGGCTGCACGGCCTTGGTGGGTAGGGATGACGTACTCAAAGCCAGTGAGTTCTGTAATGGTGTCCTTCATGTGGTAGAACGAGCGGGCGCCGCCGTAGCTCTCGTCGCCTTGCATCATAGCGGCCCACTGACGGTCGCTCATGGCGCCGGTGCCGCTGTCGGTCAGCAAGTCGATGTAGACATAGTCGCTCTTCAGCATAAAGACATTCTGGTGGGCTTCATTGAGCCATTTTTCGCGTTGTTCGCGGGTGGATTTCTTAATGGGTTCAACCATCTTGATTTTCCAAGCTTCTGCAAATGGTAATTCCATAATTCAATTGATTTAAAGATTTAATATTTAATGATTTAAAATTATTAGATTTGTGTTGAAAGTTCCCCTGTGGAGAATGAATAAAGTGGTTGTGTTTGAAAGCGACGGCAGGAATAATTAGTAGGTTAGAAGATGCCATAGGCCGTCGCCAATGACACAATGGCAAACCGATATTCCTCGTCTGAGAATCTCTCAGAAACGATCACGTTCCTTGATGTTCAAGTAAACCATATTACCAAAAATGTGAGGCATTAATATAATAATAAGGTGCTTTCAAAAAACGCTTCAAAATTACGGTTTTTTTGGGAAACAGAAGACATATCGAAGAGATTTTTCTTACTTCCCAATAATAAATGTTACCCATAGGATTTTTTCCGTACTTTTGCAGCCGATTTGTGGTGTCCCTCTGCGGACTCAATAGGGAATCGGGTGTGAATCCCGGACAGTTCCCGCTGCTGTGTTGGTTACAACGCTTGCCATAAACGTCACTGAAAGCCTTGTCTTTCGGGAAGGCGGCAAGAAAAGACCTCAGTCAGAAGACCTGCCTCAAGTCGCGAAACAAGGCTTCCGGGAATTGGAGCTGGGATTCTATTTATAACAAGGTATGCCCAACGCAGGGTGTTATCTTCATTTTAGGTATTCCAACATTTTCCAAGAAGTTTTGAGGTAAGAAACTGAATGTCTAACCTTTAAACTTATATTTATGTATTCAAAACTCTTTACGCGATTGTTCCTATTGATAGGAATGATTGGAATGTTTTCGGTTCATATGAGAGCCGAAGAAGTAACGATCGGTTCGGGAACGGACCAGCAGCCATGGCTTCCCAGCCATTCCAATTACAAATGCTCGTACACCCAACAAATCTACACAGCAGAAGAGATTGACCATCCTGGTGGCGGCCTCATCAACAGTATAGCCTTTTACAACAAGGGAACTGCCAAAACGCGCACATGGGATGTTTATCTGGTCAACACCGACAAATCATCTTTCACAGGCGCAAACAACGATTGGGTAGATGTCAGTCAAGGTACGCTGGTATTCAGCGGCAGCATCAGTTTGACCGCCAACCAATGGACGCCTATTACCTTCACTACTGCATTTGACTATACCGGCAGCAACCTTGCCGTCGTGGTTAACGACAAAACCGGCTCATATTCGAGCGGTCAAAGTTGCTTGGTATTCACTCCGAGTGGAGACCAAGGCACACAAGCCCATTACATAGCCAGAGACGGCGACCCGTACGACCCCAGCAACCCCAATAATGGTTATAGTTACAACCAAGCTTCCGTCACATACAAAAACCAAATCATACTCGACATTGCAGCTTCAACCGTCACATGCGCCAAACCCAAAAACTTCAATGCGACTAACATCACCGCCCATACCGCCACTTTGACTTGGACATCAGGTGCCGAAAGTCAAAGCGACTGGGATGTGTATGTGACCACAACAGAGACCGACATTCCCGATGAAAATACCACGCCCACTTACCAAGTCACGGAATGCAGCAAGGCATTAACCGATCTTACTGCTCTAACCACATATTATGCCTACGTTCGTGCCAATTGCGGAGATGGCGATTTGAGCAAATGGGCCAGCAAGACCTTCACCACCACCCGTGAAGCTCTTGCTGTAGATGCCAATCATCCTTACTCACAGGATTTTGAGGCCAACAACGATTGGGGGTTCACTAACGGCAGCCAGACCAACAAATGGTCATGGGGTAGCGCGACCAATAATGGAGGAACGAAAGCCATTTACATTTCTAATGACAATGGAACGAGCTATGCTTACACCCTCAACAGCACCACGGTAGTTTTTGCCTCCAAGCTTCTCAACTTTGAGCAGGGCACCTACACATTCTCTTTCAACTGGCAAGCCAAAGGAGAAGGTAGTTCTTATACTCAATACGACTATCTTCGTGCTGTATTGGCTCCTGGAGATGTAGAGTTTACTGCCGGAAGTCTGCCTTCGGACGTCGGATTCAAGACCCTCCCAGACAACTGGATTGCTCTTGATGGCGGACAGCAGCTTAATCTTCAAGACGGTTGGCAAAGCCAGACTGCGGAAGCCAACATTTCGGGCACCTATACCATGGTATTTATCTGGCGTAACGATAGTAGTGGCGGCAACCAGCCCCCTGCGGCCATCGACAACATCAACATCAGTTATATGACTTGCCCAAGACCCACCAACCTGACAGCAAGCAATGTAGCAGGCCGCACCGCAACCCTCACTTGGACAGAAAACGGCACCGCCGCCAACTGGGTGCTGCAATATGCAACCAATTCAAGTTTCACCGACAACCTCTCTGAAATCGCTGTCAGCGGCACAGCAGCCAAAGATTTGACAGGACTTGCTCCTGAGACCAAGTACTACGCCCGCGTGAAATCCGTTCTTGGCAACGAAGAAAGTTCATGGAGCGATGTCACAGACTTCACCACCACGGTGACCTGCCCCAAACCGACCAACCTGAACGCAAGCAACATCACCACCACTTCCGTAACACTTTCGTGGAGTGCGGGCGGCAGCGAATGCGGCTGGGACATCAGCATCTGCGAGACGACCACCATGCATCCCGAAACAGATGGCGTGATTTATTCCGTCAGCGAAAACCCCTATACCATTGATGGGCTCACCCCCGACAAGATGTATTATGCCTATGTACGTGCCAATTGCGCAGAAGAAGGATTGAGTGTATGGAGTGTTACAAAAGGTTTCACCACCCTACCGACTTGCGTCAAACCCACGAATTTCTCTGCAAGCAATGTCACCTCTTCAAGCGCCACGCTTTCATGGGCAGCAGGCGAAGCAGGCCAAGACGCTTGGAACGTCATGTACAAGAAGGACTCGGACAGCGAATGGACAACAGTTCCTGTAAACACAACGACCTATACCGTCACAGGCCTCAGTCCCGTTTCCACCTATTACGCCAAGGTACAGGCAAATTGCGGAGAAGGCGACCTGAGCAAATGGGCTGAAACGTCCTTCACCACGGGCTGCGGCGCCATCGATTTGCCATACACTTGCGACTTTGAAGGCACGTCGCAAACCGTCAACAGTTGCACAATTCCGAGTTGCTGGAGTGTAATCAGAGGCTATTATAACAGCAGTTATAGGTATGGCGTCCCGACCATGGCAACGCCAAGCACATCCACACAACCAATCGTGAAACAAACCCATAGTGGTTCATATAGCCTCTATTTCCTCAACAGCACTTATTACGGGACTTCAGAAGAGTATGCCATCTTGCCTGAAATCAGTGATGCTTATGACATGAGCAACATTCAAATCAGATTCTGGGTGAGAAGCTACAGTTCGCCTTGTACAATGGAAGTCGGTGTCATGACAGACCCAAGTAATGCCAACACATACGTCAAGGTTGAAGATGTTGAAATGACAAGTGACTATACAGAGAAGACCATAAGTCTGAACAGCTATTTAGGAAACGGTCGGTATATTGCGCTCAAATGTCCGGCACCCACAATGTATTCCCAAGCTTTCTATGTCGACGACATCACGGTGGAGGAAACGCCTGCCATCCTTACCAACCAAACCGTTGAACTTCATCAGGGCTGGAATTGGTTCGCACCAATAGCTGATATTGCCCTTGAACAACTTGAGACAGCACTCGGTGACAACGGCATCTCCATCAATTCACAGAACCAATTCGCCAGATTCGATGTGGAAGACGAGGAATGGAGCGGCGACCTTTTGGCTCTAGTTCCTGGACAAATGTACAAAATTGAGGTTAGTGCCAATTGCAACTTCACCCTCACAGGCATTCCAACTACTTCAATTACCATCAACATTGAGCATGGAAGCAATTGGTTTGGTTACACTGGTTCGGAGACTGTGACAATTGAAGAAGCCCTCATCGGTTTCACTCCCGTCGAAGGCGACAAAATCACTTCAGAGGATGGAAAATTCACCATCTACGAAGACGATGAATGGGGCGGCGACCTCCTGAATCTTGTGCCGGGAAAAGGCTACATCTATATCTCGCAAGACACAGAATCAAAACAATTCATTATTACAAGAAACAATTAAAAACACTATACAATGAAAAGAAAAACATTTTTCCTATTGGCAGCTATGCTGCTTTGCGGTTCATTAAGCGCACAAACAAACCATTACACATACAACTATCACGATTTCGAGCACAAAATTACAGTTGTGGCTCAAATCAACATTGATGGTGTTGAACAAACCTCCAGTGACTATGAGATTGGTGCGTTTGATGGCACGACCGTCACCGGTTCAGCAAGAATCGGTGAATATGGTTCGAATCATTATCACCGCGCATATTTTGCCATTTTTTACAATACTGGTTATGATGCCACATTCAAGCTTTACAATCACGCGACTGGTGTGGAATTGACCAACTGCACCATTACAGATCATCTGGGTGAACCTTTAACTTTTGTATGGACAGATGAAAACGGGTATGGCACCAACAAGAAACCTGTCATTTTTAACTTCGTGACCTCATCCACAACAACCTTCACCAAGGAAATCACCAAGTATTCCGGCAATAAGGACCATTATTACCTCATTGCTTCGCCCATCGGAGAAGTGAGTCCCGAGGATGTGACAAACATGCTTTCAAACAGCTACGACCTTTACTACTTCAATCAAAGCCAAGAACTGGAATGGCGGAATTACAAACAAGACGGAGGTTTTAACCTTGTCAGTGGCAAAGGCTATCTCTACGCCAACAGCCAAAATGTCACGCTTACTTTTGCAAGTACGCCATACAGCGGCGATGGTCAAGTCGATTTGGATTACGACGGCTCTGAAAATGTCAGCTTCAAGGGTTGGAACCTTATTGGCAACCCGTTCGGTACAGAAGCCTCGCTCAATATGCCTTTCTACAGAATGGGTGAAGGCGGTTCAGAACTCTCAGCTCAAATCGAAGCCAATAATACAGTCGGATTGATGGAAGGAGTGTTTGTTCAAGCCACAGGCACTGGGCAAAAAGCCATTTTCACTGAGGTTGCTGCAAATAATGGAGATGCCGTTGAGCCCAATGTCGCCAAACTCAACATTGCGGTGACACGCAACCGTGGCGTGGTTGAAGACAACGCCATTGTTCGCTTCGACGGCGGATCAATGCTTGGAAAATTCATGCTCAACTCAAGACACACCAAAGTCTATATCCCACAAGACGGACAAGAATACGCCGTGGTACACAGAGAAGGCATTGGAGAATTACCAATTAACTTCAAAGCGGAAAAGAACGACACCTATACGCTGAGCTTCTACAACGAGAAAGTCACTTTCAGCTACCTCCATCTCATTGACAACCAAACTGGAACTAACATCGACTTGCTGCAGACCCCGAGATATTCCTTCGAAGCCAACGTGAACGACTATGAGAGCCGCTTCCGCCTTGTGTTTGCCGCAAACGAAGAGGGCAGCATTTCCACAAGCTCTGAGGCCTTTGCCTTCTTCAACAACGGTAACTGGCTCATCAACAACGATGGCGAAGCAACCTTGCAAGTAATCGACCTCACAGGCCACATCCTTAGCAACGAGTTTATCAAGGGCAATGTCAGCAAGGCAATCAACACCGTTCCTGGAGTCTATATGCTCCGCCTCATCAAGGGTGAGAACGTCAACGTCCAAAAGATTGTGGTAAGATGATCTGAAAACTGTAAGCCTGCGCCTATTTAATCAGCAAATGACGTAAACAAGACTAAAGATTTTTTCTTTCATATTGTTGGCCGGTGGCAGTTTTCCTGTCACCGGCTTTTTGCAACAAAAAAAGGCGACCCAATAGGAATTGGCACTTCAAACCAAATCTCTATAATTACTAAAAACTATCGAACTATCACCTTCTGCGTCAAGCACTTTGATTCACTTATCACTGAAATGAGATAGATTCCCTTACTGAATCCACTCAAATCAAGCGTCATCGTGTGATCATGTTTTTTACCATTCATTACAGACTTGCCCGTGAAGTCGAACAATTGGTATTCGAAGTCAAGAGCATCATCCATGGATATCGAAACCACACCTTGAGTCGGGTTAGGATAAACCGACAGTATTTTTTCTTTTTCAGATTCTCCTATGACATAGATTTCATTGTATTCGTCGGCACCAGCGCAGGGCGTGTTGGAACGTTCCTCTCCGTCAATGTCGAATCCCGCGTAATCCAAAGGATGCGCCACAGTGAGACCTTCCGGGCTAGTCAAATGGAAATCGCCATGGCCAGCAAATTGAGGCGAGCATGTGGCAGATTGAACATCAAAGCCAGAAGTCGCTGTCCAGTCGACCAAGTTCGAGCAATCTATACCAGCAAAAACACCGACATTTTCACCGCTAAACGAAACGCGATTGTGGTCGCAATAACGCGCCTCGCTCTCGTTGTTGAAGCGGAATACATAGCCATCCGTCTCGTTGACAAACAAGTTATTGTAGACATAGAGATTCGACCATTCCTTTTGGACCATCAGATTGCCCGATGCGCCAGTGCCACTGCATAAGCCAGTGTTGTGAACGAAATAAATGTAATCGCTGTCGACATTGTCGAGGGAATAGCACCAACTTGAAGCAGCGCCTTGAAAATCGACGATGTTGTTGCGGACAATAATCGGCTCTGTAGCCGATCCCGTGCAAGGACGAAGTTTCACAACAGTTGCATACTTGGTAGCATGGTTCACAGTCATCACATTGTTTTCGAGAAGACAACCATAACGGCAACGAAACAAATCTATGGCGTTGAAGTCGGTGTGCGTGTCGTTGTTGTTGTCGATCGTGTTTCCGCAGAGGGTCACGTGGTCGGTAAAGGTTGCATAGATGGCCTTGCTGCATTGGTTGGTGAATGAGCAATCTTGTACACTTAAGCCGTCGTTGTATTGGGTTATGTCGGTGCCTTGATAATACAAACCGATGAAGCCATTGACGAACTCACAGCGGGCAAAGCTATTGTTGGTGTCCATCCAACCGCCAGAAACCCTATAAACCAAATTCTTGCTGTTATCAGTGTTGGAAGCATCAGAATAGCAACCCACGAACCGAATGTCCTCAAAGCGGTCATTCGACAATCCGCCTCTTAAGGTGACCACGACGGCGTTGATCTGCGAAGTTGAAGCAATAGTCATGTTCTTGAAAGTGATGAAATCGGCTCCATCAAGGGTAAGAGTGCTGTTGTCGGTGTAGCCTGCATCGCTGGTGAGGACCACTTGGGTATTGTCGGAACCCATACCCTTGAAAACAATGCGGTTACTCTCACTTGCGCCATTGACCGTATTGAGGGTAACAAACTCCTCAAAAGAACCAGGCGCCACTTCAAAAACGACTTGCCCCGACACGCCTGCCGAGAGAGCCGAAACAGCCTCACTGAACGAGATAAAATCAGGATTTTGGGTCGCATCAGAATTGATGCTGTAAACGCCTGAAAGCTGGGCGTTTGCTACGCACGTCAACAATAAAGTAATGGTGACAAGAAAACCTTTTCGCATAAATGATTATATAATCTTATTCAAACGGAATTCCATTAGCTGGATTGGTTGCAAAGGTAAGGCATTTTTACAAAATGGCAATTGCAAATACCAAAACATTATTTCGGGGTGCTTGGCAAGTATACAGAAATATTCGCTACTTTTGCAGCCGATTTGTGGTGTCCCCCTGCGGACTCAATAGGGAATCGGGTGAGAATCCCGGACAGTTCCCGCTGCTGTGTTGGTTACAACGCTTGCCATGAACGTCACTGAAAGCCTTGTCTTTCGGGAAGGCGGCAAGAAAAGACCTCAGTCAGAAGACCTGCCTCAAGTCGCGAAACAAGGCTTCCGGGAATTGGAGC
>CAMHRP010000078.1:0-11158 GCA_946187645.1 uncultured Bacteroidales bacterium
AGTAGGTGCCGGGCGTCACAGGCAGGTTCTCGATGACGGGGCCTGCACTGATTACAATACCAGGAGTAGGAGGTGTCGGAGGTGTAGGAGGTGTGGGAGGTGTGGGCGTATTATTGCCATAGACGGTCACATCGTCGATGAACAGATAGTTCATGTCATCGCTGTTGTAGTGACGGAAGGCGACATACTTGGTCCCTGCAGGCAGGGTGATGTCCTTCAAGGCCCACGTGCTCATTTCACGGGTGCCGGCCTGGGTCATCGAACTCTTGACACCGCTGCGGTTGCCGCCTCTGTAAGCGGATTCCTCATACACGGTGACAAAGTCGCTGATGTTGGAGCCGGTGGTGGAAGCCATCACTGCGTAATGGTCAGGATAAGATATGTTGGTGGCCACATAATAAGTGATGCTGCTCGCACCGTCAACCAACGGGGAGATCATGTAGTTGTCAGGATACAGGGTATAGCTGCTCCATGACCATGAACTGGCGCAATAAGTACCGCTGTGAGCGTTGCCAATGCCATATTCGGCGGGTGTTGCCATCTGCCAATCGTAGCCATCTCCGTCAGCATCGACAAGGGTCCAGTTGTTGAGGTTGCCGCCTTCGAAAGTATCGGAGAACAGGACCTCATCGCGATTGCGGCGACCGTCGGCCTTCATGATGATGTTCGGGCGGGTTGTGCTAGTGTACATGCTCTGAGCAACCGTCGGATCGTAGGCAGCACTGTCCTGATACTTGTAGGACGAGGCATTGAACGGCAGGCTAGGAGTGGACTGCCAATAGACCGTGCTATTCCAAGCGCCATTGTTGCGCTGACAGTAGATCAGGATGTTGCTGTGACCGTCCCAAGCGAACGTACCCTCGTTGAACTCGAACTCGTTCCAGCCAACAAGGGGAGTCATGGCACCCGTGTAGACGAGCGTCATGTCGGTGACGACATGTGAGGTGGTAGTCAAGGTCTCATCCTCAACGTTCGCCATCCAGATGCTGATGCCCTGCTGGTTGTAGCCGGTGGTGTTGGTGGCATACCAGCTCAGGCTCGTCATCGGGGCGCTGGTCACGCCGGCTTCCTCAAGCTCTGCGGCGAGGAAGAGGTTCTCGGCGATGCTGTAATTATACAAGGTGTAGAACGGGAAGTAGCCGAAAGTGCTGGTACCTTCACCGATCTGGGCCTCAAACGGGGCAGCAGCGGCGCCGCCCATCTGGATGCCAGTGTAGTTGTTGGTGGCCATCGGGCCGCCTTCGCCGTAGAAGTCCTCGGTGTAGAGGGCAACCTTACCGTCAGCACCGTAGGTCACGGCTGCGCTGACCATCTGGTCCTCAGTGAAGACGAGCTTGTACACGGCGTCGTTGCCTTCAGCAATCTCAGGGAAGGGCAGCGTGTAGTCGTTGTGCAACACGGTGTTGTGGGCCGTGGCGGGAACCTCCACGAAGGGGAACGTGGTGGCTTCCTCGCATGCAAGCTCCCAAACATCCGGCACGGCGGGATCGTATGGCTCGGCCACGATGTCCCAGATGCGGGCCGTGCGGCCTTCACCGTACAGGGCCACCATCTGCCAGGCAGTGTTGGTGGAAGTGCCGGTGGCAAGGGCCACTTCGACTTCCTCGTTGTGGGCCATGTGGAAGGGCATCTCGGGCTCCACAACCGTGAAGTACTCCTGAGGCGTGAAGTCGATGAGGCTCACGTTCGTGGCGGGACCGTCGTTACGCAGGACGAAGCGGAAAGGCTCCATCCAGCAGCCGTTCGGGCGGGCACCCACGACGACCGTCTCCACAACCTCACCGTCCTGAAGGGCGACAAGGGCATCGCCAACAGGACCGCCACCAGCCGTGATGTCAATCTGGATGTTGGCACGGTTGGGAGAGACGTACTTGTTGCCGCTGTACGAACCCAGGTCGTAAGGATCTGGATTGGCACCGTCGCTGTGATAAGACAGGGCCATGTCCGTAGCGGAGGTGTAATAGAAGTAACGCGTGCTGTAGCCCGAGGTGTACTCGTGCATACCGATCATCAAGTTGCTGATTCCGTCATATTCGAACGGAGTGTCAAGCGTGATGGTCGTCCAACCATTGTTGAAAGTCACGGTGCCGCTAAACACCATGTCGGAAGCCGTAACGGCCTCGAAATCTGTGCTGCTCGAGAAGCTGGCTCTCGAGACAGCCTTCATGAACACGTCCACCTGATTGGTCTGGGCGTCCGTGCTCGACATGTTGAAACTGATGGCATTAATCGTGCCTGCAGTCCCAATCTCGTCGGCAGTGTAAACCTGCTCAACGAACGAGTAGCCCCAAAGGCTGTTGAAAGGAGTCACGTAGGTCGTGCTCGTTCCATCACCAATGGTAACTACATCCGCCTTCGCCACGCCCATGAAGGCGAGCAAAAGCGTCATCATCAAAGAAAATACTTTCTTTTTCATAATGAATTGATTTGGTGAATAAATAAGTGAATTAAAAGGTTTTCTCGTGTAAAAATGCAAAACGCCCCATGGCCAAATGGCATGGAAGCATCACTTTTCCTAAGCATATTACGAACATTCGAATGCATAGTAAACGCGTTGTTTTAATGTCTAGACATCCTTAAGACTCTCAACTTTCGGTTTACCCTTAGTCAAAAACCGAAAAAAATTGACTGATAGGATAATTTTTGTATCCTCGCAGGGTGTTATTCTGCTTTTTGGACTATCCTATAACAAATAAGGCCGCCTCAACGGCGGCCTTATAAGTCAGTAGAGACAAATACGTCTCACAAAGATTATTTCCTGATTAGTACACCAAGAACTTCACGCAGGAATCATTAGCACCCTGGCAGAGACGCAGGATATAAGAACCCGTGCTGAGGTTTTCAGCGTTGAGGTTGATTTGGTGCTCGCCTTCAGCGAAACGACCCATGTTCTGGCTCATCACCATACGGCCAGCCATATCGAACACCTGATAGCTGACATTGCAGCTTTCACTGAGTTCGAAACTGAGGGTTGCCTGACCGTTAACCGGGTTGGGATACATGCTGACAGCAATGTTCTCAACTGAAGGAGTCTCCGGAACGCCCGCGAAATCTTTCTTATAGTTCTCGCAACGGTACACACCCTTGCCGTAAGTGGCGGCATAGATGACACCCGTATTGTAGACACCAGGATATACTGTCACGAAAATACCTTCATCAGTTACAGTGGAAATCTGTTCATCCTCATGATAAATCAGCTGTTGCTTGAGTTCCATAACCGGAACCTCACCCATGATATTGCCATCATTCGACCATTCAGGATTGTTGATGTTCTTGGTTCTGTAGATGCCACGCTCAGTGCCGAGGATAACATCGCCAGTAGCCATCTCAATCAATGAAGAATAGACAGGCATCTTGGGCAGGTTGGCCTGCTTGCTAACGAAGGTGGGCTCGTCCGACATAGCGTTGGTGGAATAGAACACATAGTCATCATTGCCATAGTTACCGCAAGTGACAACAACTTTATTGTTATCGCGCGGGTCGACACAGACCGAAGTGACGCACTGGCCGCTCATGGGCAAAGTGATTTGAGTGGTGGTGACAGCAAACAACGAATCGGTGATGGTACCTGTAGCATCGTCAACAACAGAGTTGAGGCCAGAGATGCGGTAGAACTTACCATCCTTCAAACCAACAAAGAGGTTGTCGCCATCGGCAGAAATACCCATGCAGAGAGGCTCGCCTCTGAAGCCTGAGTGACTCTTATCGGCCACTTTATACCATCTAGCTTCAACGTCAAATTGGAGAGGGGTGCGGGTCATTGTGACAACATCGGTGAAAGCAACAAAGAAGTTGGCAGTAATGGGGTCATGCACCTCAACGGAGTCACCAGCAGCAAGAGGAGCCGTCAATGTGTAGTGGAAAGGATAATTGTTTTTGCTTATCACCATGACATCGGTTCCGCTCACCTGGGTATCGTCAGTCTCATTAAAGTACCAAACCGTCTCAGGATTCAGTTGGTTGTTATATTTTTCGTGGAGCAGGATAGGCAAACGGAAAGAAGAAGTGCTGAGGCCAAGGCTCGAATGAGATGTGAAGTTGGTTGACACCCAGTCTTCACCGGCAGTTTGAGTACGTTCCAATCCACCACCTTTGTAAGTGACGAAGAACGTGTTGGGGTTCAGAGCCGAAATGGCGCAAGGACCAGCATGTCCTCCATCACCAAATAAACCCATATCATAGCCCAAAGGATTAATCCATTCACCCGTGCCAAGCGTATTTGCATTTTCGTCGCCCTCAATCAACACAGTGCCATGGTCAAGGCCAGCGGCCAGAATGCGATTAACCTCCCCGGAGGGTGCCACATTGAACATACGAGTGGTCACATAGTTGCGGTTGCAGTTGCTGAAAACGAATCTCCCTGTGCCTTTGTAGACACCACCATCGGTACCCACATAGCATTCTCCAGCGTTGTTGGGGTTAAACACCATGGTATGGATACCCACATGGAGATAATCAGGAAAATAAGAATAAGAGTCAGTCGTTATTTGTTCAGCAAGGTAATAACCAGTGCCACTTTCAGGCTTTTGAATCTTCCAAAGGTAATAACCCATCACATACAGGGTACCCTCATCTAAGGGATCTACCACAATGCAGTGATTGTAAGTTCCGAAGCCACCATAGAGGAGATGACCCTGATTAGCTGTCACACTGGGCAATGCCATAGCCCAATTCTGGCCTTTATTATTGGAAACAAAGACACCACTATGGTTACCATCGGTACCAATGCACGACACATAGATAACGTTATCGTTCGTAGGAGCGATAGCAATGTCTATCATAGCTCCTGCCTTGGGAAGAAGGGTATCGCCTTGCAAGGTGGAACCCGTACCAGAATGGCAAACCAAATGCTCGACGTCAGCACCGATATAAACTTGACCATCGATACCAGCGACGATGGTGTTATCTTTAGCGACCTTCACTGCAACAGCCTTACCTTCAACAGCAACAGCCCAGGTTTGACCTTTGTCGTTTGAATACATCAAACCGTCGTCGGTAGCAGCCAAAAGTTTGCTGCCAGCAATAGCCAGGTCATTGATGTAAAGCCACTCGTCAGCTGTAGGAGCCTTGACTAATTCAAATGCATCATCAACAAGTTTGTAAAGACCAGTACCAGCGAAGCTGTTGTCGTAGCCTTGTTGGTCGAGGCCGTTGTAATTGACACCGTTGCTGCCGTCACCAGTACCGACATAGATGGTACCGTCAGCATCCTGAATCATGCAGCTGACCATCAGATTAAGATTGCCCACATGATGCCAAGTGACGCCGTAGTTGTAGGTTTTGTAAACACCGCCACCCTTGGAGCCGATGTAAACCACACCATTGGGATGACCTTGGTAAAGTCTGTTGTCATACACGACAGCAGTAGTCTGACCACCCATGTTGTCAGGACCCATGCTAATCCAATAGAGCGGGTCATTGGCACCGTTTCTTGTGGCCTGGACCTGCATTGCCTTGAACATGTCGGCAGGATCGATCAAACCAGTGTTTTGGTTAGCGCGAAGACTGCCCATAAAGCTCTCCGCATTCATAGTAGTTTGCGTACGCGGGACATAGTGTCCTCCTTGGTCAGCGATAGCCATCGATTGACCTAAGACCATGATTACCAGAAGTAAACTGAAAGGTAAAAATCTCTTTTTCATATCACGAAATTTTAATTAATTATCTGTTTTGACAGTTTTTCACCATAAATAGGTCTGCAAATATATGACATTCTCTCAAAGAAATTACATTTTGAAGAAAAAAAATTTCATTTTTTTTGAAAAAAAGTCATTTTAACCCCTAAAACGGTCAGAATGGGAGCATCTTATCCGCTTCAAGCCAGCCTTCGCTACCATTGGCGATTCGAACCCGATTCCAGCCGTTTGAGGTCTCCAAAACTGTCACCTTAGAACCTTCGTGCAACACGAACAAGTCGACACCGTTCTCGCTTGGTGAACTTTTCACCGTCACCGTTGGGGTCATGATGATGGCTTGGTCTTGGGCAACGGCGGCAGACTTCAGCTGAGCGGCAAAAGTCACCGAAAGGCCAAAAACTATCAAGAAAAGAATGCTAGCAAAAAAGCCAAGCTTCCGCAAACCGATGCGCCGTGAGCGCAGGAACAGGAAGAGAGAGAAAAGCAGCAATGCAAAAGCGACTATGGAACACCATGCCCAGTGGTCGCTCGAAAACAAAGCTCGCGTACTGCGCCACCATCTTACGAAGAAAGGCTGAGGCATGGGGTCCACCTTGTCAACAATGGCAAGATTGGCAATAGCGAGGTTGGTCTTCACATCCTCATTTGACGGGTCAAGCTTCAAAGCTTTTTCGTAATAATAAATGGCCATGGGATATTCATGCATCTTGTAATAGGCATTACCCATGTTGTAATAAACTTGCACCGATTCCATGTCAGTAGCAAGAATCTTCTCATAAAGCGACACAGCAGTATCGTAATTACCGGAATTGTATGCGGCATTGGCCTGCTCAAACCATACTTCACCATTATCTTGGGCATGAGCCATGTTCAAGCCCAACATGGTGAGAAGACATAATATTAATAAGGTGTATCTTTTCATCTTTATTCCCTTTCATTCATTACAAGACTTTTTCCGCTTTTGAAATCACATCAATGCCTCGGCGATAAAGGTCGTCCATCTTCTCTTCGGCACTGCCTGGAGCAAAACGGGCGAACTCACAACTGTTGAGCGTATCGACAAACTGTTGTGTCAATTCATCAGGCACGTTTTTGCTCTTCATGGTCTCACTCACCGTGTCCATCGATAACTTGGAGCGTTCGATGCCTGTCTTGTCGGCAATGTATCCCCATAATGCCTGCGACATCTCCACATAGAACTTCTCCTGATCCTTCACTTTCAGGTATTGCAAGGCGTTTTTCAACCTGCCGCGCGCCACCTTATCAGCCTTGCGGTTGCGGTTGGCAGCCGTATCCTTGGCCTGTTCCTCATGCTTCTTGAGGACAAACAACAGGATGACAAAAACAAGTAGCAAGGAGAGTAGTCCCACGAAATAGGCCGATGAACCGAAGAAACTCAACTTCTGTGGACGCAGATGGGCATTGCCTGTCATGATATGGTGGATGTCGCTACCCAAATACTTGATATCCTCCTGATTGGAAGCATAGATGCTTCCACCCTCATCTGTGTCTTTGCCTTTCTCAATCTTAATATCATAAGGTTGTGACGGCAACGTCTGATAGGCTTCATTCGAAGGGTTGAAATAAGAGAACTCAATGGCGGGGATGGTGAAACTCCCTGCCCGACGCGGAATGACTAAATACTCAGCCTTCTTCGTTCCCGATAACCCTTGAGCATTCACATTTGTCGAAGTGGTAATCTTGGGATCGTAGACTTCAAAATCGGGAGGAAAGATGGGTTCAGGCATTTGCAGCAGTTCGATGTTGCCTGTGCCACTGACGGTAAGCGTCAAAGTGAAAGCCTCGTTGGTCTTCAGTTCAGTCTTGTCGATATCCGCCTTGAAGTTATAATTGCCCACTGCACCCGCAAACGAATCGGGTTTACCAGCTTCAGGAAGATTCTTTACCTCAAGCAGGAACGTATTCGAAGTCAATTCTTTCTTCACATTAGCGATGTTGCGGTTGAAAAACGGGTCGTTGAAGAACTCCTCAAACGGATCCATGCTGCGGCGGCGGTTGCTCTCCGTCCTGACTTGTGCGATGCATTCTATTGACATCGGGTCGATGGTAAGATTGCCTGCACGCTGAGGCACAATTACGATTTTTTGAATCTCAGCCACCGTATACTCAATGCCGTTGATGTATTCGCTGCTTTGGTGCAAACTACCGCCGTTGTTATCCGAAATGTCCTTGGTCCAAAAACCTGCATAGGTAGGCATTTTACCGACCGACAAGGAACTGACCGGCACTTTGGTATACAACTTATAGGTCAACACCACCTGCTCACCCAAATAAGCGGATTTCTTGGAGGGTATGACGCGCAAGAACAAATCCTTGCCGCTGACCTGCGGGTCATTGGTGCTTTGCTGCGACTGGCCTTGACCCGAAGAGAAGCCACCCGTTGCTGGAGCGGCATGACTACCATCGTCGGGCACCACCTTGATGTCAAAAGGCTCGCTCAAGATTTTGTTGCCTTTGACTGTCAAAGAGGCGGATCCCACATGGAACGTCCCTTCTTGTTCGGCCTGTAAAGCAAAGGTATAAGTACATTTCACACTATGCGACATCGAGCCGTTGACCATTTGGAAACTGGAACTCGTCGAAGTGAACGGCCCGCCCACCACGGTAAAGCCATTGAACGAAGGGGCTTGAAAGCTCTTCCCTTCAGCATTGGCTTCAAACACCACTTGGAAACGCTCGCCCACCATGACTTCTTTCTTGGCGGAGACTGTCAATCTCGGATCGTCTTGCGCCCACAGCCACAGGGGGGCTAACATCAAAAACAAAATGATTCGTTTATTCATAATTACCAATCTTTATCGCTCTTCTTCTTGGGTTGTTGTCTTACTTTCTGTTCGTTGACCTTTTCCATGGTCTTTTTTTCCTGGTTTTCAAGTGCATCAAGCATGCGCTGGGCATCTTCCTTCGACATTTGCTGACTTTGCTGCTGTTGGTTTTGTTGCTGTTGTTGCTGCTGATCTTGGTTTTGCTGCTGGTCTTGCTGTTGCTCTTGATCCTGTTGGTCTTGTTGCTGGTCCTGGTTTTGCTGCTGTTGCTGCTGGTCTTGACCTTCGCTCTTCTCAAAAATGGCCGAAACCTCCACATCGAAATCGGGCATGGTGAAGAAGTTGCCTAAAGGCTGTACCTTAACAGCTGTATCCCCTACCTGATGGATGACGTATTCCTTAAACTGATAGCCCGGCTCAGGCGCATTGCGTAAAGCAACCGTCTCGCGACGCGTGGCTTCAACTTGGTCAAGGAGCACATGACCTTCTTTCAGGGTCGTATCGGGAAGCACTTTGAAGTAATCCGTGGCTTCAACAAACTCGGCCTTCACCGTCACGTCAGAATCAATCATCTGGAAAACATTGTCATCCGAAACGGGCGCCGACTCGGTGGCATCCTTATCGCTAACCACCCGCAAATCACCTAACTGATAACCTTTGTCAGGCTTCACGATGATGGCAATATTATCGCCAGATTTGACCAAACTGTCGGTCACCGAAACCGTACCATAAGCCACACTATCAACACTGACTTTCAGCGCCGTACGGAAAATAGCCGTCACCGTCACATCGAAATCGGGCATTTGGAACACCGTATCATTGACTGGCACCGTGTCGTTTCTGCTTCCCGTCTTATACACAGTGAATTTATCCACCACATATCCATCTTCACCTTTACCAGACAATTTAACCTGCTGTCCTTCAATGGCTTTTTGTTTATCGGCAGAGACGATTCCATGCTTGATATTCTTCTCAATCTCAATCTTATGCGCTTTCTTGAACTCTGCCGAGACCAACACATTGAACTTGGGCATGATGAAACTATTACCGCTCACCTGCACTTGCACCTCCTGATTGTCGGCACGCACCACCATGTATTGTGAGAGTGCATAATCCTCATCGGGTTTTGCCGTCAAAGTGACACGCTGTCCATTGAAAGCCTCTTTTTCATTTGCCTCTACCCTACCATTCTCAGGTTGCACCACCCAAATCTTGCTTTTCACCAAATGGGCACGGCAAAACTCAAGGTTATACAAGGCATTTTCGTTATCGGGATTCAGCTTCAGCGACACCTTATATATATTAAAGGCATCGTAATACTTGTTCTGCGCCAAGAGGCAATTGCCCATGTTGTAAACGGCATCCGACTTCAGTTTGGCATCAGGCGACATCTCTACTACTTTCTGAAACTCGTTGTAGGCCGTGTCGTAGGACTGTTTGGCATAATAAACATCGCCCAAATTAAACTGTGCCTTCGCATTGTTCGGCCTGATTTCCAAGGCTTTCCAATAATTCTCGATGGCCTGCTCGTAGTTGCCGCTCTTGTAGTTTCGGTTACCTCTACGGATGGCCTTCTCGTCGCTCTGTGCCGAAACCGTCAACACAGACGACAGGAAAACTATGATGGTCAGATATTTAATGAACTTATTCATCTTTCTTCTCAAAAATGTTAAACTTCCGCTCCCAAGCTTTCTTGCCTGAGGAAATGAAAATCTCAATCAGCAAAAAGACGATGGCAGCAGCTACAAACCACTGGAACTGGTCTTCATAGTCAGTGAAGACCTTGGCATCGATTTCCGTCTTGTCAAGTTTGTTGATGTCGTCGTAAATCTTCTCCAAACCCACGTTGGAATTGCTGGCGCGCACATATATGCCGTTACCTGCTGCGGCAATCTTCTGCAACATCTGCTCATCCAAACGAGTGATGATGGTGTTGCCGTTTTTATCCCTGCGGTAACCCGTCTGATGGCCATATTGGTTGTACTCAGGAATCGGGGCACCGTCGGCGAGGCCCATACCTATAGTATATATGTGTACGCCTTGTTTGGCAGCATCTTGAGCCGCCTTAATGGCTGCATCATTCTCGTGGTCTTCACCATCAGAAATGATGATGATGGCACGACTGTGGGCTTCATCGGGGAATGACTTCAGTGCCAAGTTGATGGCCTCAGCGATGGCTGTACCTTGCGAGGCCACAAGACTCGTGTTGATGGTCGAGAGGAACATCTTTGCCGCCGAATAGTCGGTGGTGATGGGGAGTTGCACAAAGGCCTTGTCAGCAAAAACGATGACACCGATGCGGTCGCCACGCATGTCACCAATCAACTTGTTGATAGCCTGCTTCGAGCGTTCCAAACGACTGGGGACGATGTCTTCAGCGTTCATCGAGTTGGAGACATCAACTGCGATATACAGGTCAATACCTTCGCGCTTCACCTCCTCCATCTTACTGCCACTCTGCAAGTTTGCCAAAGCCAAAATCGAGCAGGCGATGATAAGAAGGAAGATGATGAACTTAAAGTTGGCGCGTCGGGTGGAATAAGTCGGCACAAGGTTTTGGCGCATCTCAATATGCGCGAAACGCTCAAAACGGCGCTTCTGACTTATGCGGAACAGGATATAAATGATGACCAGTACTGGGATGATTATCAACCAGTAGAGATATTCAGAATGTTCAAATCGCAATACGTTTTCCATGGCTTTAATCGGTTAAAGTTCTGAAAATAGTCTTACGCA
>CAMHRP010000079.1:0-10890 GCA_946187645.1 uncultured Bacteroidales bacterium
ATCATCCCCGTCATCGACACGGCCTTGAAGACTGCAAAAATAGAAAAAAATCAGTTATCCGCCATCGCTTTTACACGGGGTCCTGGACTTTTAGGCTCGTTGCTCGTAGGCACCTCATTTGCAAAGGCTTTCGCGCAGACCTTGAACATCCCCATGGTGGAGATTGACCACATGAACGCGCATATTTTGGTGCATTTCGCCACCGATGACACCCATACCGAGGTGCCCGACTTCCCGTTCCTGTGTCTCACCGTCTCGGGAGGCCACACCCAAATCGTGGTGGTGAAGGACTATTTCGACATGGAAGTCATCGGCAAGACCATCGACGACGCGGCAGGCGAGGCCTTCGACAAGACCGCCAAAATCCTCGGTCTGCCCTATCCTGGCGGCCCTGTCATCGACAAGTTGGCCAAAATAGGCAACCCCAACGCCTTCACCTTCGCCAAGCCCCAGATTCCCGACTTGGACTACAGCTTCAGTGGACTGAAGACCAGCATCTTATACACCGTCCGCGACAATCTGAAGCTCAACCCGAACTTCATCGAGGAAAACAAGGCCGACCTCTGCGCCTCGGTGCAGAAGACCATCATCGACATCCTGATGAACAAGTTGGTGAAAGCCAGCAAGCAGACGGGCATCAAGACCGTGGCCATCGCCGGCGGCGTGAGCGCCAACAGCGGCTTGCACGATGCCATGCTCGCCTTGGGAGAAAAATACCATTGGAAGGTCTTCATCCCGCGTCTCTCCTACTCCACCGACAACGCCGCCATGGTCGCTGTGGCGGGATATTTCAAGTATTTGAAAGGAGAGTTCGCGAGCCAGGATTTGGTGCCGTATGCTCGGCAGAGCTTGAAGGAATGACGCAGCCATAGATCCCCGCAAGCGCACAGGCCCGCGTTGGGATGACATGGCTGCTGCGGCACAGCGTCAGGCTGTAGGGCTGTCATACCGAGGCAGCCGAAACATGTAATGACGCAGCCATAGATCCCCGCCAGCGCACAAGCCAGCGTTGGGATGACATGGCTGCTGCGGAACAACGTCAGGCTGTAGGGCTGTCATACTGAGGCAGCCGAAACACGCGATGACGCAGCCATAGATCCCCGCTAGCGCACAAGCCAGCGTTGGGATGACATGGCTGCTGCGGATATGGTTGCATGAAAGCCGCCAGGCGGGGCCTCCGTGCGCACTCCCGTGCGCGCCCCGCCCAGCGGCTTTCCCGCCCCTCGCCCGTCTTGCACGTGACGGAACAAAGGTTAGTTCTGACGCGCGGAGCGGACAGGACGCACAGATAGACCATCGTAGCGGTAGTCGCTGCCCATGAGGCAACCGCCCGAATAGAAGCCGAGGCCCCACGCGCCGTACGGACCGTCCGTGTCGAGCGAACTCGACCAGTAGTCGCCGTCCGTACCCGCATTGTAGAGACTCGACCCACTGCGGTAGCCGGCCGCGGGCAGGAAGAGGCTGTTGCCGTTGGCGGCAGTGAAGAGTCGTCCGTTCACGCCGTTCTGGGTCGTCCAAGTGACGGTCGTGTTGTTGTAGAGTTCCTGCCATTCCGCTTTGGTGGGCATGCGCCAGCCGCTGCCCCAATTGGCCGTGGCCGCGTCGTCCTCGGGCAAGAGGGTGGTCAGGTTGTCAACGAAACCGTTATTTCCATAGTCTGCATTGGTGCAGTACTTGGTCTGCGTGTTGTAGTTGCCCATACAGTACTGGTAAGTGCTCCAGTTGTAGGTGTCCTTCGGCGTGGTCTCGCCCCAAGCGAAGTAGTCGCCGTAGTCCTCGGGACTGTCGGCACCCACGTTGCAGGTGGCCCAGAGCAGGCCGCTCGGCAGGCCGAGGTCGACGTAGTCGTTTATATGAGCCCTGCCACGGAAGCTGACCGTGGTCTCCTCCGTCAAATGCACGAAGAAGCCTTGCATCGGGGCGATAGGCCCGCAGGTGATGGTCTGCAAGTCGCCGTTCTCGTCATACATCATGACTTCCATCGGCACCAGCTCTCCGTCGCTGGTCCGGCGGTAGACGTAGGCATTGTAGGTGAAGGGGTTGCCCAACAGCTCCCAACCGTTGTAGGGGCTGTCCGAGCCTTCGGTGTAGCCGACAGAAATGTTTATCATTGATTCATAACCAGTTGCAATCGTCAAGCCTGTCACCGAAATCTCGATGGGCTCGGGGCTGGCATAGAGATAACCATTTGCGAGGTAAAAATTACTCATGGGCGTCTGTTTGTGGTTGCGCCATTCGGCATTTGGCTCGCCTGAGTCGAATTTGTAGAGGTCGCAGCCTTCGTTGGCGGTCATGGCTGCCGGAATTTCAACGCCCAGCGGGAAAGGAACTGCCAACAGGTAATAGTTCAAGTCGTTTGCATCGGTATAAGGCTCAATGTTCTTCTTCATCGTCACCTCAAGGCCTTGGGTGTTGTGTTTCAGCTGTCCGCCGTCGGCCACGGTGATGCTGCCACCATTGATCGTCACCGCGTTGGCCACGGCAAGGTAGCCCGCAGGAACGGTGACATTGGCCTGGATGATGACATTGCTGCCCGCGGGAGGCACACTGCCTGTGTTCCAATGGCTGCCGTCGTTCCAGTTGCCGTTGGTGACGAAGTTATAAGTATTTGTGACCGTAACCTCCACATCGTCGACATACCAGCCGTTACCGTTATTGCCGGCATATTTGAAAGCGAGGCTGATGGTCTGGCCCAAGTAGGCGCTGAGGTTGACGGTGGTCTCCACCCAGCTTTGGCTCACCGTTTCAGCCGACCAAAGCACCGTCTCCGTGTCGCCATCGAGCAGCACGACCGTATTGTTGCCTTCAACAAAGTCATTGATCCAATTATTGGATGACCAGAAAGTGAGTTGGGCTGACACAGCATCTGACGAAAGCTCGATGTCGGGCAGCACCAAATAGATGGGACCGTAGTATTGGCTATAGGCACTGCCTGATGAGCCATCATGACCATAGCTTGTGCTTCTTAGCCAATAGTTTTGATTGTTCAGTGGTATGCTTTCCCAGCAGATTGGTGCAAAGACGGAGCCTTCAAATCCTTCGGTGAACGGGTGGTCTGCATCGACCAAGACGGTTTCGCAGTCGGTGGTGGTGAAGCTGTGTGTGGCACTCCACGGAGTGTAGTTACCGTAGCCGCTGCAGTTGAGACCCTTCACCTGCCAATTGTAGCTGGTTCCTGGAGTGAGGCCTTCAATGGTCAAGGGACTCGTGACGTTACTGACCGTAATCCATGAGCTTCCGTATGAAATTTCGAAGTCGTCAATCTCCAGATAATCCATATTTATGTCTTCATGGCGTATAGCGACATAACCTTGCTGCCCGGCATACATGCTCAGATCGAGAAAGATTTCCGTCCACTCTCCTGTTGCTACAGAACGCTCATTAAGGGGCGAGAAATTGTCGATGGCAGTGCCGCTTGTTGAGACATACACTTGATAATGATCCGGATAAGACGCATTGCACTTCACCCAGAAAGTCAAAGTTCCATCCAAGGTTACCCGTGGAGTGATGAGCCAGTTGTCGACCGAATAAGAATTACCATTATGCCAGCTGCGTGAAATGGCCTCATATTCTCCACTGTAGGGTGCAATATTACCCGTTTGCCAGTCTGTTTCATCAGTCCCTTCGCCGTTGCGGATGACGGTCCATCCTTCTAGACCGTTCTCGAAATCATAGAAGAAGCCGCCGACTGACTTATATTGCACAGTATAGCTGTCTTGGTATCCGGTCCATTCCAGCACAGCCGAGCTGGGGGTGATGTTGGTGGCGGTCAGGCCAATGGGTCTTGAACAAAAGTATGGCGTGTAGCCGAAGGTGGTCTTGGGGATGAAGTTCTGTTGGGTGGGCTGAACGTAGTCCAAACCACTGGAGTTAGAACCTGAAATGGAAGCCCCGTTGACGGTTTGCCCATAGAAATAAATGTTCTTAAAGCCGCCTCTTGCGGTGTTCTCAATGCCCACCAAGAGGCTGCCTCCATTATAAGTGTAGGGCGTGCTGAAATTGATGGTCATTTCGCCTCCGCTGCCCGTGCTTACGATGCTTAAAGTGCCACTGTAAACGATGGTGGCGGAGCTCTTGGGCTCGAAAGCGCTTATGGTGGAGCCGTAGCCCACCTCCTTCAGGTAGACATCTGCTGAACACGTCGTGGTGTAGGGAACATTGCTACTTGTGGTATAGAACGTCATGCTGCTGATAGGCGTGGCTAACATGTCCCCCAGTTCGTAGTAGGGGATGACGAACTGGCTTCTCGTAAAGTCATCGAAATAGTAGATGTAGGCAGGCACATTTCTATTGGTTGATGTGCCTTCGTACACGGTCAGTGTTTCGCGGCATTGCATGTTGGTGAAGGCGCTCCAGCCCGAGGCCGCTTGGTAGTCCTCCAACGAGGCGCAGGGCACATACACGGGGATGGTTGTCGGAACGTTTTGAAACGCGCTTGAGCCCAAGGAGGGCGGCGTATTAGGAAGAACCGTCAGTGAGGACAAGTTAAACAAATTAGAAAAACAATTACTGCCTATTGAGGTCACGGCACTGCCGATGGTCAGCGGGCCTGAGAAGCCAGAGCAACCAAAGAAAGCATAGTTTCCAATCGAAGTCAAATCAGCAGGGAGGGTCAGCGAGCCTGAGAAGCCGCAAACAAAGAAAGCATAGTTTCCAATCGAAGTCAAATCAGCAGAGAGGGTCAGCGAGCCTGAGAAACCAGTGCAATAATAGAAAGCCGAATTGCCTATCGAGGTCACGGAATTCGGAATGGTCAACGAGCCCGTGAAGCCGCCGTCTTTGAACATATATGCAGGAATCCTCTGCACGGAGCTGCCGATGGAAAGTTGGCCATGGCAATTATAAAAAGGAGAGGTTTGAGAGGTGACATCGGCGCAATTGGCAGCATTGTAATACACATAGGTAAAACCAGTGCAGTCCGAGAAAGCGCCATCGGATAATGAGGTCAAGGAAGCCGGGACCGTCAATGTTCCCGTGAAGCCTGTGCAACCTCTAAAAGCATACGAACTTATCGAGGTCACGGAATTCGGGATGGTCAGCGAGCCCGTGAAGCCATTGCAATAATCAAAAGCATATAAGCCTATCGAGGTCACGGAATTCGGGAGGATCAGCGAGCCCGTGAAGTCTGAACAATGATAAAGTAAAAAGTTAGGGATTGTTTGCACTGAATTGCCTATGTTGAGCGTACCTCCGCAACCATAAAAAGGTGTTTCGCGTTCGTTATTATCATTAAGGGTATAAAGGGTGCAATTGATAGCATTGTAGTTCAATTGGGTGAAGCCGGTGCAGTCCTTGAAAGCACATTTACCTATCGAGGTCACGCCAGTGCCAATGGTCAAGATGCCGGTGAAGCCATTACAATAATAGAAAGCCTCGCTGCCTATGGTGGTCACGGAATTCGGGATGGTAAGCGAGCCAGTGAACTTGTTGCAGTTATAAAAAGCCTTATCGCCTATTGACGTCAAGGAACTGCCAAGGGTCAATGTACCCGTGAAACCAAAGCAGTTTTGGAAAGCATTATTGCCTATCGTGGTCACGGAACTCGGGATGGTAAGCGAGCCCGTGAAGCCTGCACAATTCTGGAATGCATATTGGCCAATCGAAGTCACGGAACTGCCTAAAGTCAGCGAACCTGTGAAACTAACACATTGATAAAAAGCATAAGCACCTATCACTGTCACGCCGTTGCCGATGGTCAGTGAGCCCGTAAAGCCACAATTGGAGAAAGCCCAACTGCCAATCGTTGTCACAGAATTAGGTACGGATAACGATCCAGAAAAACCACTGCAATTATAAAAAGCATCGACCCCTATCGAATTCACGGTGCTCGGAATGGTCAACGAGCCCGTGAGGCCAGAGCAACCATAGAAAGCCATATCGCCTATTTTGGTCACCGTATAAAGCGTGCTACCACTATAAAATCCGTCAGGAATGGAAATGTTTCCAGTGGGTTTTGTAAAACCGCCATAAGGATTTGAATAGGTTCCTGGATAAGTAACCTCCACGTAATGGTGGGTGGCGTCGATGAGGTTGAAGTAAAACGTCTTCCCAGAGACGACCACTGAGAAGTCGTAGGCATACGCCGTTCCCATGCCGAGGAAGAGGGCAAGGAGGAGGGCGAAGACTCCTTTTTTAATTAATAAAACTCTTTTCATAATGTGATATTTTTGTTGGTTAGTAATTCTTTGCTGAGTGCCTTTAGAATTTTCGCCCCAAAAATATAGGAAATTTTTGAAACAATTGTAAGTAAAATTACTTATTGCTACAAAAAAATATCATTTTTTTCCCACTAATCCGGCTTCGTAGGCGTATTTCACCAAATCTGCCGTGGAATTGAGGTCGAGTTTTTCGAAGATATGGCTTTTGTGCACTTCCACCGTGCGACGGCTTAGGCCAAGGCGGTCGGCAATCTGTTGGGCCGACATGCCGTAGGCGCACAACTGGATGATTTCTGCCTCGCGTGTCGACAGCTCGGCTTTTGCCTTGAAGCGGAATTGTTTGTCTTCGCCGTCACCATTGATGTCAAACAGGGCATTGAGTTTTGCCTTCAGCGTTTCTGGATCCACATCCTTGCCCAAATAGCCATCTACAAGGCCTTGGGTGTCAGCCACCAAATCCTCGTTCTCGATTTCGCCCGAAATCAAGACGATCTTGGCCATTGGGCAGAGCGCCCGCGCATGATGAATCACATCGACGCCATTGCCGTCGGGCAGAAAGTAGTCGAGCAAGATGAGGTCCACCTCATCGGCATGTTGCTCAAGATAGCTCTTGGCCGACTTCACGTCTTCAGCCTCGGCTACGACAAGGCTGCTCAAGCCAGAATAGTTGAGCGACAAGCGGATACCCACGCGATAAAGCGGATGGTCTTCCACCAAAAGGATTCGTATAGGCTGTGGTTGGGTCATTGGATTCCTTTCTTTATGTTGATAGTCACCACGGTTCCCTTTCCTTCTTCGCTTTCTATTGCCAGGGTTCCGCCGTTGCGTTCCATCATCTGCTGACTGACGAAAAGGCCAATGCCGGTGCCCAACTCGCCGCTGGTGCCTTCGGCCGAAGAGGTCATCATCTTCAGCAATTTGCCTAGCTTTTCCTTTTCGATGCCTTTGCCGTGGTCAATAACCTTGATCAGGTAACACTCGCCACCGTCTTCGGCTTCCAACCTGATATCGCCGTTGTCGAAAGAGTATTTCACCGCATTCGAGAGGATGTTCTGCAACACCATCTCTATGGTTTTGGGGTCATCGTTGCCTACCCAATCCTTGGGTATGGCATTGGTGACCTTCAGTTGCTTCTGCCCGATTTCGAAGGCCAGGCTGCGCATCACCGTTTCGGCCAGTTCACTCAAGTTGAAAGGCTCGGCTTGGCTTTTGGTGTCGCCAATCATGCCCTTCACCCAACCGATGACATTGACGGTCTTGACTTTCAATTCCTTGGTTGACGATTTCAGTGTGAACAGATACTCCCTCAAGTCATCAAATGGCATTTCGTCGACGTGCTTGCAGATAAGATCGAGCATTTTCTCTTGCGCCTGCAACGGCGTCTTGATGTCGTGTGAGACCACGGTGAACAGTTGGTTCTTGGTATTGTTGAGGCGGGTCAGCGTTTCGTTCTGTTTTTTACGTTGGATGGCGTTGCGCGCCAGCACCACCACCAAGATGAGCAGCAAGGCCACCACAAGCAGCGACAAGGAAAGCAGGAGACGGCTTTGTCGGGTTTTCTCCTCCTGCATCTCCAGTGCATGCTCTTTCTCTGACATTTGGTACCTCACTTGGTAGTCGCGAATCAAGGCTTGCTGGTCTTCGTTGTAGATAGAGTCCCTCATCTTGTTGCATTCCTCAAGATAGCTGATGGCGCGTTCCGGGTGTGAGGCCTTTGTGGCCAGATAGGCCCCTTGCATACATTCCAGGTAAAACTGGTTGTACTGGTTTTCTTTCGCGATGTCGAAGGCTTCGAGGAAATGTTGCTCCGAAGCCATGTCGTCGCCACGGTCGTGGGCATATTGGCCTTTAAGCATGATGATGGCGGTTTCGAAGTAGAGTTCCTTTTCATGTTGTGCAATGACGAGTGCGGTGTCGAGTTGGGCATGGGCCTCGTCGAGGCGACCTGTCGCTTGGTAGGCTCTCGACAAGGTGATGTGCCTGTTGATGAGTTTTTCTTGGTTGTCGCCATATTGTTTCGATAAAGCCAAAGCTTGTTCCGCAAAGCTAATGGCCTCGGCTTGGGTTTTGTCGTGCTGCGGGTCGTCGGCTGCCATCAGTCCGAGTTGCATCAGTCGCACCCCCGAGAGGTTCTGGTAATAGGTGGCCAGGTCGAGGTTGGTCGTCGTGTCAGTACCCGGCTCCCCCAGCATCTCGATACATTTCCAGTACATCTCCTCCGACTGGTCATATTCCTCCATGTCGAAATAAATCGAAGCAATATTGTTGATGACATACCGTTTGTTGATGGAGGCCATCTCACCCCCGATTTCATCCATGATTTCGGTGCAGAGGGTGTAGTTGCGTATGGCTTCGTCATATTGCCCCATGCGCATGTAAGCCCCAGCGATGGTGTTGTAGCATCCTGCCACATTGTACTTGTCGTCCGTCTGTTCATAAAGTTGCAACGCCTGCTTGCTGTAGTCGATCACCTCGACGAATCGGCTCTCGTTGAAGCATTGCAAAATCTTGGCCCTCAGGCTGTCAGCGTTTTGTGCCTTCACCCCTATGGCGAGGCAGGCAAGGATAATCGTGGAAAACAGTCTTTTCATACCTTACTCCCATTTTAGTTTTAACTAATTGATAATCAAAGGATGCAATTTTACACAGATTTGAACTTATGTCATAAACTTGCAGATTACGACACACAAAATTAGAAATGATTTCGAAAATAGCTATAAGTAAATTTACTTACTGGCACATAAAATGTTGCAACACAGCGATATGAAAAAACACTTTTTAAAAAAACCGTCACTTACCATTGATGACATTAATCGGTGCCGTGGCACGAACTGAATTCAGAGGCAAAAATAAGAAAAAACAAAGCAACCTGCCAAGTTTAATGATTTTTTGTAATTTTGCGGACAGAATACAAGATTAGGGCGTTATGACTAAATATCCTATCGGCTTGCAGAATTTCCAAGGGCTTCGCGAAGATTAAAGGTTGGAAAATGATTTAAGAGTACTTCTACAGACACAAAATTTTAAGCAAACGCTATCTGCAAACTGGTAGTATTTCACACCACCGCTTCAAAAATCCGCTTGCCGTTCACTTCATGCCATTGTGGCTCCATCTCCTGCTTGTTCTTCGAGAAATCATAGGTCAGCAAATAGCCTTCGTCCATGCCTCGGATGGCAAGGTATTCCGACAATTGTTCGCGACCCGTCTGCTCGTACTTGTCGCCCCGCCATATCTTCAACTCCACAATGAACTCCTGCCGGTCATAGTTCACCACCAAGTCCATGCGACGGTTATCGCGCGTCTGCGGCTCCACATAATAAAAGCCAATGCCGTTAATAATGGGCTTCAAGAAGGTGAGAAACAGCAGCCGTCCTTCCTTCTCGAGAAAAGACTCCGTACGCTCTCTGTACTCTTCGTGCATGAGTTGGGCAAAACGTTCCAACACATATTCCATGTTGAGACGGCCGTTATGGATGTAGGTGGACTGGAAAGGAGCCATCTTATCATGGTTTTTGATGGCATAATCCACAGTAAAATACAGGAACAAAGCCTCTTCGAAAACAAGGTTGTGTATCGTCACGCGACCGTCTTTATTCTTGATATAGGAGAACATATTGCCCATACTCACCATTGGATTGAGCAAAGTAAAAGCATACGAAATCCCATTAACAGCCACTGAAAACATGAACTCCCGAAACTCAGGATAGTTCTCAAGGTTCTTTGACAAATCGTCCATCAAAGTATTATTGCCTTGCACGATTATTTTCACAGCCTTTACAACTCCCTTTTCCGTCCAATCACAATCCAATTGCTCGTCAATCAACTTGCAGATTGCACTCACCAAATAAGGGTAGCCCGAGGTGTACTTGTAGATTTCCTCCCCCATCTTTTTGACATCAAAACCAGTATGATGTTCATTTTCATAATCTTGCAACATTTCGGCTATTTCTTCAGGATGAAAAGTCATATCCACATTGAAATCAGCAGCAATATTCCAAGGCGAATTGTATTTTTTTTCAGCATCGGGACGAAGTTTCAGCTTGAGGTTTTTGATGTCATAGACTCCAGCGAGGACGACACTGTGGAAGGTTGAGTCTACACCATATTGGTCCCGTTTCAGATACAGATCACGCAAAAGGCCAATAAACCCAATAAATGTTTGATTGTCAGAACTTTTATCAACCTCATCTATCAAAATGACTACAGGCAGGTGATAAGCCTTGCAGAATTGGCTGATGGTTACGCCTAACTCCTTGAAATCGTGTATTTTCTCTGGATTCCAAAACGATGATAGGTCTTCACCTTTTTTTTGGTGTTGCAAAACGTCACCCACTAAACTTGCAAACATCTGCACAAACGAAAGCTCCGTCTTGAAAGGATTGTCGCCTACACCTTCGAAACTGGTTTGAATAATGAGATACCTATCCGACAACTTGCGACGAATCATGTTCAAAGTCGTTGTCTTTCCATATTGCCTTGCTCTATTGATGGTGAAATACTCACCTGAATTAATCATACTTTCAACAACTTTGAAACATTTTTCCGTGTTCACCATGTAATGCCGCTCAGGATTACAACTTCCGGTTGTGTTAAATCTTTTCATTCGAAATAGCTGTTATTCATGGCGCAAATATACAAAAATATCCAAATTTCCAGCCTTACAAAGTTTTTTCCTACCAGGGCAAACGCATCAAATTTGTAATAGTTGCATCAAATAGCCCCAATCCCATG
>CAMHRP010000080.1:0-10811 GCA_946187645.1 uncultured Bacteroidales bacterium
AGCACTTTGGTTTCGCCCAACTGGCTGATCAGCACCTATTTCGTCCTGACCTTCGCCGAGTTGTTGCTGAGTCCCATCGGCATCTCCTTTGTCACGAAGGTGGCTCCTCCAAAGTACAAGGGTATGATGATGGGCTTGTGGTTCTGCGTGACCGCCATCGGTAATTACCTCACCAGCGTCATTGCTCGCATTTGGGGCACCGGTATGCCGCTCTGGATGGTCTGGGGCGTGCTCGTCGTGCTCTGTCTGCTCTCTGCCGTGTTCATTTTCTCCATAATGAAACGATTGGAGCGGGCAACTTCGGTTTGCTGATATGGTTTTGGAAACAAATCTGTCACAAATCTGAATGAAATCTTGTAGAGACGCAAATTGTTGCGTCTCTACGTTTTTTTCCTAATTTTGCAGCAAAATAATAGACAATGTCAAGAAACGAAAAAGAGTTGAAAGGTGTTACGCTGTTGGGCAACCAAAATACCCAATACAATTATGACTATACGCCCGAGGTTTTGGAGGTGTTCGAAAATAAACATCCTGAGAACGAGTACCTTGTGACTTTGGATTGCCCCGAATTCACCTCGCTGTGCCCTAAGACAGGCCAGCCCGACTTCGGACACCTTATTATAAATTACATTCCGCGCACGCTGATGGTGGAGAGCAAGAGTCTGAAACTCTATCTCTTCAGTTTCCGCAACCACGGCGACTTCCATGAGGATTGCGTCAACATCATCATGAAGGACTTGGTCAAGCTGATGGATCCCAAGTATTTGGAGGTTATCGGATTGTTCAATCCGCGTGGTGGCATCTCCATCAAGCCGTTCGCCAACTATGGTGATGCCGAGCATCAGGACATGGTGAAACAACGTTTAATGTCAGCATTCCACAACTCATGAAAGACGCGGTGATTATCATTTCGGGAGGCATGGACTCCACCACGATGTTGTATGAATTCAAGGACGAAATCGCCTTGGCCATCACTTTCGACTATGGCTCCACCCAGAACGGTCGCGAGCGTATCTGTGCCGTGACGCATTGTCAACGCTTGGGAATCAAACACATCGTCATTCCGCTTGAGTTCATGCACCGCTATTTCAAGAGTGCCTTGCTGATGACTGCCGACGACATCCCTGAAGGCAACTACGATGATGAGAACATGAAATCGACAGTGGTGCCTTTCCGCAATGGCATCATGTTGGCTATTGCCGCGGGTATTGCCGAGAGCAACGGCCTGAAGCGGGTGATGATTGCCAATCATGCGGGCGACCATTCCATTTACCCTGACTGCCGTCCTGATTTCGTCAAAGCCATGTCAGAGGCCATGTCTGCGGGAACGTATGAAAACATCAAGGTCTTTGCGCCTTATACCTACTTGAGCAAGAAAGAGATAGCCGAGCATGGCAAGGCTCTAGGTTTGGATTACACGGAGACCTATTCCTGCTACAAGGGCGGCGAGAAACATTGTGGCAAATGCGGCACCTGTCGCGAACGTCGCCAGGCTTTACTCGACGCTGGCATCGAAGACCACACTGAATACGAATCGTAATAGGGAAACAAATCTAACACGAATCTAACATAAATAACCCAGACACAGACTCGACTATCCTTTTCATAATCTGCCGAAAATGCGGCTTTCAGCCGTCCTGTGTCAAAACAATAACTGAACAACTAACAACTGAAAACTACCAACTGAAATATGTATTACGTCAGAAAAACCTTAGAAATATCCGCATGCCATCAGCTTTACCTCGACTATGAGAGCAAATGCGAGAACCTGCATGGCCACAACTGGAAGATCAATGTGTATTGCCGCGCTGAAAAGCTTGACAGCAACGGAATGGTGTGTGATTTCACCGAAATCAAGCGTTTGATTCACGGAAAGATCGACCATACCAATATCAACGAGGTCTTGGACTTCAATCCTACTGCCGAGAATTTGGCCAAGTGGATTGTGGATACCGTCCCGAACTGCTACCGCGCCGATGTGTGGGAGTCGCGCGACAACAAGGCTTCCTACATCAAGGATGACGCACCACAGAATTTTGATTGATTTTATTATGCTATCAACAGTCAGCTATCAGCTTGGTGTGCTCCAAGCTGAGAGCTGAAACCGAAAATTCAGCGAAGTTAAAGCTGATTGCCAATCAATTAAACAATCAACAGTTCAACATTGTATAAGATCAACGAAATATTCTATTCTCTTCAAGGCGAAGGTTTCCACACGGGAACGCCTGCAGTCTTCGTGCGCTTCAGCGGCTGCAACTTGCGTTGTGCGTTTTGTGATACGCAACACCAAGGAGGAGAGCTGATGTCATCGCAGGAGATTGTGAATGAGGTCAATAAGTATCCCAATGCGCCATTGGTCGTGTTGACAGGCGGCGAACCTTCTTTGTTCATCGACGAGGCTTTTGTGACAGAGCTGAAACAAAAGACAGGCAAGAAAATCGCCATCGAGACCAACGGAACGCGACTTTTGCCGGGCAGTTTGGATTGGGTGACGTTTTCGCCAAAATCAGCCTTTGAGGGTGGCGATTTAGAGCCTTGTGTGTTAAAGCGTTGTGATGAGTTGAAAGTGGTGTATCTTGGTCAGGATTTGGCGCAATATGATGGCATAGAAACCAAGCATCGTATTTTGCAGCCATGTTTTTGTGAAGACGAAACACAACGAAAAGCCAACATGAAAGCCTGCGTTCAGACGGTAATGCAGAACCCTGGCTGGCGGCTTTCCTTGCAAGTCCACAGGGTGCTGAATATCCCGTAAGTCACTTTCTCCTTTGGAAGTTCTTCCTCGGCTCGCTGTAAACCAGAAATACAGCGGGTCTTTTGTTTAAGTCGCCTTTGTAGTCTTTCCATTCCCCAATGCTTTGACTGATGATGAGCTCGTCGTCGCAAGTGAGATTGCAAGCCACGCAAACTCTTGTAGCAGGGTGGAGGTTCTTGCACAAGTCTTGCAGCATGGCATTGTTGCGGAAGGGCGTTTCGATGAACAGTTCCGTCTCGTTGTTGGTCATCGAACGGCGTTCCAAATCCTTGATAGCATTTTGCCGCTCAGGGCTCTTGATAGGCAGGTAGCCGTGGAAGGCAAAGGCTTGTCCGTTGAAGCCCGAAGCCATCAAAGCTAGAATCATGGCATTGGGTCCGACCAAAGGAACGACTTGAATGCCAGCGGAGTGGGCCAAATCCACCACCAAAGCACCTGGGTCGGCAACACAAGGTGTGCCGGCTTCCGACATCAGCCCCATGTCCTCGCCTTGCAGGCAGGCACCGAGGTGCTCCATGAGGTCAAGGTTGCGGGCGTTGTGTTTGTCGAGCTCGATGAATTCGATGTTGTCGATGGCGTTGTCCATCCCGATGCGGCTCAACACACGGCGAGAGGTGCGGGTGTTCTCCACGACGAAATGTTTCAAGCGCTTCACAATGCTAAGTGTCCCAGCAGGGATGACTTGCTCGGGCTTTGTTGCACCAAGCAGGTTGGGCACCAGATATAGTTTTCCGAAATTGTTGGTCATGAGAAGGTTATGGGATTATGACAAGGCGATTTTCTTTTCAATATCGGCAAACATGAGTTTGAATTGTTTGTCGGTTTCCAGTTGGTTTGCAATGGTTTTGCAGGCATGATGCACTGTGGCGTGGTCTTTCTTGCCGCATTGCAGACCTATAGAGGCAAGGCTCGCATTGGAGTATTTCTTGGAAAGGTACATGGCAATCTGTCGGGCTTGCACCACCTGATGCTTACGCGTGTTGAGAGCCATCTGCTCAGGCGAAATCTTGAAATAGTCGCATACGCTGTTGATGATGTATTCCACCGAAACCTCCTTTACCGTGTTGCGTACAAAGCGATCGATGATTTGTTGGGCCATATCGATGGTGACGGCTTTCTTGTTGAGCAGCGACTGGGCCATGAGTGAGTTCATTACGCCTTCCAGTTCTCGGATGTTGTTTCGAACGTTACCTGCAATGTAGTCCACAATTTCATCTGGGAAACTGATGCCGTTGTCGTGAAGTTTCTCTCGGATGATGGAGGTGCGGGTAGGCAGGTCGGGAGCTTGCAGGTCGGCGGTCAGACCCCACTTGAAACGCGATAATAGTCGGTCTTCCATGCCTTGCAGGTCTGACGGGAATTTGTCGCTAGTGATGACAATCTGCTTGTTGTTTTGTTGCAAGTGGTTGAAAATGTGGAAGAATACATCCTGTGTGCCCGCCTTCCCCGAAAGGAATTGGATGTCATCGATGATGAGCACATCAATCATTTGGTAGAAGTTGATGAAGTCGGGACGGTTGTTGTTTTTGTTGGCTGTTACGTATTGGGTAGAGAGTTGCTCAGCTTGTACGTAAAGGACGGTCTTTTCAGGATGCAGACGTTTGGTTTCCAATCCAATGGCATGGCAAAGGTGTGTCTTTCCCAAACCTGTTCCGCTATAAATGACCAATGGGTTGAAGGCTGATTTGCCAGGTTCTTTGGCGATGCGCAGACCTGCCGAACGAGCCAAACGGTTGCATTCGCCTTCAATGAAATTATCAAAGGTGTAGTTCTCGTTCAGCTGTGAGTCGATTTGCAGTTTCTTCAGTCCGGGAATGACGAATGGGTTGATGGGACCTTCCGACAGACGTTGAGGTGCGGGTTGACCAATGGGATTTTTCGGGAAGTTGCGGTTGGCACTTGGCACAGTGACGGTGCCTGCGCTATCGGTACTGTCTACAACTACCTTATAATCCAACTTTCCTTTTTCGCCCACAAAGCGTTTGATGACCATCTTCAGCAGGTCGATGTAATGCTCCTCGAGGTACTCCACGAAGAAATAGGTGGGTACTTGGATGGTGAGTGTGTTGTCGACAAGTGAGAGGGGAATGATGCGCTCGAACCATGTCTTATAGCCCTGCTCTGTGACGTTGTCTTTGATCACAGACAGACATTTATTCCATATCACAACATGGTTGCTCATCGTTGTAGAATACCTTAAATTATTGTCTTTCAAACTACTTTTTAGGGTAGGAAGTGAGTTGTATTTTACCCGTTTTCAGGCCTTTTTTTGACCTTGCAAAGGTATACGATTAATTGTTTATAAAAAAATCAAAATTCTATTGACTTTTAATTTTCTTTTTTCTAAAATACGAAATTTTTGGTTTTTGAAAAATCAATTTCTTTATAAACAATTGATTTACATTGTTTTAATATGTGTTATTTTTACCCCGAATAAATTGTCGAATTTTTCAAAAATTCTTGAAGCGGAATTTTTTCTTGTTGAAAACTCCAAATAGCAATCCAATTCGAAGCGTTGGTTTTGCTGCTCCAAATTCTCCTCTTTCATGATGCGCATGACCTCATTCATCAAGGGATATTCGAACTCCAAACTGTAAATTTCATTTATGGTTTTTTCCACAACTTGCGCGTTGTCAAGAGCATCGCGTGCTGCTGTTTTGTATGCATTGATGAGGCCTGAAGTGCCCAATTTGATGCCGCCGAAGTACCTTGTAACGACGACACAAACATTGGTGACATCTTTGGAAAGGATTTGGTTGAGGATGGGTTTGCCTGCCGTTCCGGAGGGTTCGCCGTCGTCGCTCGAGCGGAAGGTCTTTTTGTCGGGACCGATCATGTAGGCATAGCAATGATGCCGTGCGTCGAAGTATTTCTTCTTGATGTCGGTGATGGCTGCCTTGGCCTCATCTTCGTTCATCACTGTGAAGGCCTCGGCGATGAACTTGCTGCCTTTCTCCTTGTAAAGGCCATCGCCGCGGGTGGCTAACATATTATAGGTGTCGTCGTTCATGGCTTCATGGTGATAAGGATGACAGCAATGATGGCAATGGCCAGACCGAGGTAGTTCTTCCAGGTGAGTTTTTCCTTGAAGAGTAGCCATCCCGTGAGGGCAGTGAGGCTGACCACGCCGATGTTATATACGGGAAAGAGCACCACGTTGTCGAAACACCGCATGGCATGATAGACGCAATAGGTCGAGAAGAAGTTGATGACACCCAGGCCGATGCCGCCGATGGCGCTTTTCCACTGCCATTTCGACTTGCCTCGGATGAGGTCGTAAGCCACGAGGAGAATGCCGAATAGCAAAGCGATGAAATAGATGAAGGCAATCATGAAGCTCATGTCGGGGGCGGCGTTTTTCTGTTCGGTGAGCTTCATAAGAATGTCGCCCGTGCCTGTCCCGAAAAAGATGAGAACGGGTAGTAACCAATTGGTTTTGTTTGGTTTGTCGGTTCGTCCTTTTCCACCTACCACCAACACCAAAGCCACTAAAGCCAACATAATTCCCATCGTGGCGACCCAATTCAACTTCTCGCTGAACAGCAGCACACCCGCCAATGTGGGCAACACCACCGAGAGCTTGCTCGACAGCGAGGTGACCGTCACGCCCGATTGTTGGGTGGAGGCCGCCATCAGCACATAGGTGAAAATGAACCAAAAGCCAGTGATGAGCGAGAGGCCAAACCAAGGCTCACCGACTAGTTGTGCGGGTGTGTCGAACTGTTTGCACATCAGGAAGCCCGTGCAGGTGGCGAAGACATAGTTCCACATCAGCGCCTGGTGGTTGTCGAGTTTGAAACGCTCGAACAAACGCATCGCAACGAAGACGCCAGTGGAGCATAATATGGCCAGGATGAGGTAAATCATTCTGCAAAAGTACGGTTTTTTGTGTATCTTTGCCCCATGATTGGATTTAATCTGCAAAAAACGAAACGTCACTTCACGGAAGTGTTGGCTGAAAAGTTTTCCCAACGCGAGGCAGAGCAGTTGATGCGCATCCTTTTGGAAGACCTCTTTGGCATCGATTGGAACAGGCAACTGATGAACCCCGACCTGCGCATCGATGAGCATCAGCATTATCAGTTGGGCGAAGCCGTTAAACGTTTGCTATTGGGTGAGCCTGTGCAATACGTCACGGGCATGACGCGTTTCAACGACCTATTATTAAAGGTATCGCCTTCGGTACTTATCCCGCGTCCCGAAACTGAGGAACTGGTGCAGAAGATTTGTGATTCCTTTCAAAATTCAAAACCTAGCCTCCCATGTCATTCCGCAGTAGAGTCAGCAGCCATGTCATTCCAGCATGGGCATGTGGGGAAGAGGGAATCTATGGCTGCGGTTTATAAGAGAGATAATCTCCCCTTCCTCATCTGGGACATCGGCACAGGTTCGGGCTGCATCGCCATCGCCTTGGCCAAACACATCCCCAATGCTGAAATCATCGCCTTCGATATCTCGGAAGAAGCCCTTCAAATAGCCAAGGAGAACGCCGAAAGCAATGGTGCAAAGGTGACCTTTGTGCAAGACGATGTCCTGCATCCCACATCTGACTATTTCAACCGGCCCGCGGATTTGGTGGTGAGCAACCCGCCCTACGTTTGCGACAGCGAGCGCGCTGCTATGGAGGCCAATGTCCTCGATTGGGAGCCTGATAAGGCCCTCTTTGTCCCTGACGATGACTCGCTTCGGTTTTACCGTCAGATTTTGGCTTTGGCCAAAAAGCAGTTGAATCCTGGCGGCCAAGTTTGGTTCGAAATCAACGAACGGATGGGGGAGGAGATGATAGTGCTATGCCGTGAAATGGGCTTTACAAATGTCGAGGTTTTGGAGGATTTTGCTGGGAAACCACGATTTGTGAAGACTTGGGCTGCGGAATGATGCAAGGATTTGTTGGATTTTGAGTATTTTTGCCGCGTGAAATGGTGTTTGCACATAGTGAGCTTTTTGGTTGGGCTGGCCATGCTGGTGGCTTGTTCCCAACCTACTAAAGTTGAGGTCCCTGAGCCTGTCGAAGGGTCGACCATAGCATTATCTCAAATCGACACCCTCATGTGGCACCAGCCTGACAGTGCTTTGGCGGTGATGATGGAGTTTGCGGCAAGCCCTGAGGCGGATAGCTTGGATGTGTTTGAGGGGCATTATTGCCAGGTGATGGTGGCGGAGCTGCTGTTTAAGAATTACTATGCACAGAGCAACCGAGCGGAGGTGCTGAAGGCGGTTCATTATTTTGATTCGATTGTGGATGGTGCAGATGGGCGTAATGCGGACGCACGCGATAAAGCGGACGCACGCGGTGCGTCCGTACAGAGGCGGGATGCGTTTTTGGCGGCGCGGGCGCATTATATTAATGGTGTGGGTTACTATGAGCATGACAGCCTCATTGAGGCTTGCGGGGAGTACCTTTTCGCTTTGCGGATGATGGAGAGCTATTTTGCCGAGGGTGAAATTGTGGGACATAAAGCGCGGTTTATGGCGTTGACCTATAACCGCCTTGGGGATTTGTTCTCTGCACAATTCATGCAGGAGCCTGCCATCTATTGCTGCAAACAAAGCTTGGCTTATGACAGAATTGCCCAGACTTCGACGGACAAGATTGCCAACACACTCCTTCAACTAGGAAAGCAATTTGATAAATTGAAAGAATATGACAGTGCTTCCTATTACTATGAAAGGATACTGGAAATCCATCCCGATAGTCAGACTTTGCTCTATAGGGATGCCGTTTGCATGTTGGCATTGTCCGATTATAGCGCCCACCACGATACCTTGGCCTCATTGGACAGCCTGAAAAGGATGGCATCGCAGGCTGCCAATGAAGATGAAAGACTTGGCCGATTTGTAGGTATCGGTAGCATTTACCAAGACATGGGGCAATATGATTCCGCAAAGGTTTATTTGGAACCTGTGTTGGGGAAATATGGAAAGAGAGGAAAAGTTGCAGCAAGATTATTACGCGACATCGCCTTAATAGAGGGAGATACAGTAAAAGCCAACCAATATGCCCAATTTCTTATTGAAGATGTAACCTCGGCGGCTAATAGCCAGGCACGGGTCTCGCAACTTAATGATATGTTCCAACAGCATTTGCAGTGGGAACAGGAGAAGGCTGAGGCTGAGAGACGACAAGCCGAGCAGTTGGCGGCACGGCAACGCATGGTGCGGGGTGTGGTGACGGCTGTGGCGGTGCTGTTGGTTTTGGGACTTGGATTGTGGTGGTGGATGGCCAAGCGGAGAAAGGAGCATGAGGCCGAGACGCAGACCTTGAACGAGGAGAAGCAACAGCTTCAGACGCAGGTGGACGATGCCTTGCAGCAGCTTCAGACAGTGGATGAAGCGCTGCAGCAACTACAGACGCAATCGGACGATGCCTTGCAACAGGCTCGGGCGATGCTGCCGCAGCGGGTGGCCGACCTTTACCGCGCGAAGGTGCCGAACCGCTTGGAGCGCATCATGGACGAGTTTGAGGCGGCCTATCCCGGAGTCATGGAACGGGTGGCCGCTGCCTACCCCAATCTGACCAAGACGGAGACCCAACTTTTCGTGCTTTCGTTCCTGCAATTCCGCGCGAAGGAGGAGGCGGATTTGCTGGGTTTGAGCCAAAACACGGTGCTGCAGTACCGCTCCAACCTGCGAAAAAAGACGGGAAATGCCTCGATTTCGGCGTTTTTGGAGGCGTAAAAATCTATATATACCGATTATAATCGATTGATTTTCAATAGGCATTCAAAAGGAAAATCTATAATTGGCCTTTTGGTTGATTTTTTCGTTGATTTTTGTTATAGTTTTGCGGAAACGAATTTCAAAACTATAACACCATGAAAAAAATTAGACTTTACACCCTGGTTGCGCTCCTGCTGATGGCGGGAGGGGTGACGATGCAAGCGCAAGAGTATGAATCCTATTTTGGTGCAGACTCTACTCGATTAAATGTGTTTGAAGAATGTATTGACCAGCTCATCACTATCCCCATAGTGATCAATAACGGTGAGTTAGTGAACATTAACGGACGCGATTATTATCAAGGTTTTCCGCAAGGGACCCAAGCAGATCTATCAAGGTTTTCCGCAAGGGACCCAAGCAGATCATTACTATGCTGAGGAATTCTATTTTCGCGAAGATGTTGCCACAGGTAGGCTTTATCGCTATTTCCCATTGCATGATGAGGATGAGGTGCTTATTTGTGACATGTCGCTGACGGAGGGCGACACCTTTGAATTTACCAATACAGACGGGACTTTTCAGGTCGAAGTGGAAAGCGTGACTTTTGAGAATGGGAAGAAAGTGATACACTTGACACACAATTGGCTTTATCGTGACCTAGTGTTTTGCGAAGGTGTTTTCCCGAACTATTATCCGATGGGATATATGGACTATTTCGAATGTGATAACTTTTTGCTGTGTGCATATAAAGACGGTAAGCAGGTTTTTGTGAATCAGGAGTTCAACGACTGCTATATTGATGAGACATCGGTTCAAGAACAAGACCTTCAGCAAGTATCGCTATACCCCAATCCTGCTAAAGAGACTGTGCTGATTGAAGGTGTAAAGCCCGCCGAAGTTCAGCTCCACAATGCCCTTGGACAGTTGGTGAATACGGTGGAAAACACACATGAAATCAATGTGGCGGGCTTGCCGCAAGGCGTTTACCTACTGCGGATTAGAGATGAGGAAGGGAAAGTGTTTACGGCTAAGTTGGCGGTGAAGTGATAGGATTGTTCGTGCTAACGTTATTCGTGCTAACGTACTAACGGGATTATGACGGACTCCATCGACCTCACCCCGACCCTCTCCTCCAGGAGAGGGAGTGGACTCCCCCGCCGCTGCGTGGCACCCCCAATCCCCCTGACCCTCTTAGAAGGGGGAAGTGGAGGAAGCCTCCTTGACGCAAAAGATGGGACTTATAGGACAAATATGACTAATAAAACCAATAGAACAATGAGAACAACAAGAATTTTGACACTAATTGCGCTGCTAGTGATGGCGGGCGAGGCGATGCAAGCCCAAGTCCGTTTCGACTGGCAATGGGGCTATGGCAGCATGGGCGATGATTATCCCT
>CAMHRP010000081.1:0-10809 GCA_946187645.1 uncultured Bacteroidales bacterium
ACCAAGGGCATGGAAGACCGCCAGACCGTCATCCTGCAAGCCCACATGGACATGGTTTGCGAGAAGAACAGCGACAAGAAGCACGACTTCGAGAAAGACCCCATCGAGCCCGTCATCAAGGGCGAGTGGCTGCATGCCAACGGCACGACCCTCGGCGCTGACGACGGCATCGGCGTGGCTGCGGCTCTGGCCGTCATCGCCGACCCAGAAGTGGAACATGGTCCGCTGGAGTGCATCTTCACCGTCGACGAAGAGACAGGCCTCACAGGTGCCATGAAGCTCGACCCGAAGGACTTCACCGGCCGCATCTTGCTCAACCTCGACAGTGAGGACGAAGGCGAGATCTTCATCGGCTGCGCTGGTGGCATGGACACCATCGTGAAGGTGTGGTACGAACTGGAGCCCGCTCCTGAGGACAGCACCGCCTACCGCATCACCGTGAGCGGCTTGAAAGGCGGCCACAGTGGCGACGACATCAACAAGAACCTGGCCAACGCCAACAAGCTGCTTACCCGCATCCTGTGGCAAGGCACCAACTGGTTCGACCTGCAACTCTACGACTTCCAAGGCGGCAACCTGCGCAACGCCATCGCTCGCGAAGCCACGGCAGTGGCCTTCGTGCCGAACGACAGCATCGAGCACTTCCTGCACTATGTGAAGGACATGGAGAAGCACTTCAAGCAAGAGTATCAGGTGACTGAACCCGGACTGAAAGTCACTGCCGAAGTCGCCGAGGTGCAGCCCGACGTGGTCATCGACGAGATTGCCCAGTACAACCTGCTCAACGGCCTCTACGCCTGCCCTCACGGCGTCATCGCCATGTCGCAGACCATCCCGAACTTTGTGGAGACCTCGACCAACCTCGCCTCTTGCAAGAAGAAGGAAGGCTATTTCTTCATCCAGACCTCACAGCGCAGCTCCATCGAGTCGTCGAAGCAAGACATCGCCAACATGGTGGAAGCCGTATGGAGCCTCGCCGACGCCGACGTGGAGCACACCGACGGCTACCCGGGCTGGGCACCCAACCCCAACAGCGCTATCCTCGACGTCGCAGTGAACTGCTACAAGAAACGCTTCAAGAAAGATCCTAAAGTCAGAGCCATCCACGCCGGATTGGAGTGTGGCCTCATCGGCGACAAGATCCCGGGCATGGACATGATCAGCTTCGGTCCCACCCTGCGCGGCGTTCACTCACCCGACGAGCGTTGCGAAATCGCGACCGTCCAGATGTTCTGGGACTTCATGTGCGACATCCTGAAGAATGCGCCGAAAGGCGAAGCACCTAAGGCTAAGAAGGCACCAGCCAAGAAAGCAACGGCTGAGAAAAAAGCTCCAGCAACCAAGAAGGCACCTGCTAAAAAGGCATCGACTAAGAAAGCCAAGAAATAAGAGAGGTTTAACCTAATTTGAAAGAGTCCGTTGGAGTTATCTGACGGGCTTTTTCTTTGTATAGCTCTAACCGAAAGAACCCGAAAGGATCCGATTTTTTTCTGATAAGGTCGGTTCTTTTCGGTTAGAGAGAAATAACTTATATTCAAATCAAAATTTGATGTGAATATTGTGATTATTCACCTCAAATGATACTTATTTGTACAAAATTTGTACCTTTGCAGCGAAAAACAAGATTATTTGTTTCATAATTTGAATAATTCATGAAGACACCATTTTGGATATGGCAATATGCTGGATGGCCACATTTCTGTTGGAGCAACGACAGTGTCATCGGTCCATTGGCACGGGTACGCGAAAAGCAAGGAAGACTTCTCGGACTGATGAGCAGCCTCGGCCTTGACACGCAAAGCACCTCATCGCTTGATGTGATGACCGAAGATGTGTTACGCAATAGCGAAATCGAAGGTTTGCTCCTTAACCCCAATCATGTACGTTCATCGGTGGCTCGTCATCTTGGCCTTGACACGGCCGGATTGCCCATGCCTGACCACTATACCGAAGGTGTGGTACAGGTGATGTTGGATGCCGTGCAACATTCCGACACTCCCTTAACAGAACAGCGGCTGTTCAACTGGCATTCCGCCCTGTTTCCCCTAGGAAGAAGCGGCATAGTTCCCATCACCGTGGCAGCATGGCGACAAGGCACGGAACCGATGCAAGTGGTCAGCGGTGCCATGGGAAAGGAGACGGTACATTACGAGGCGCCACCGTCGGAGGATGTGCCCCATCAGATGCAACTGTTTTTGGATTGGTTCAACAGTGAGCCTACCACCGACCCTGTGCTGAAAGCCGCCGTAGCCCATCTTTGGTTTGTCAACATCCACCCTTTTGACGATGGCAATGGACGCTTGACACGCACGCTCACCGATATGCTCTTGGCGCGTGCCGATGGAACATCACAACGTTTCTATAGTATGTCGGCCGCCATCTTGCACGACAGGAAGAACTACTACGATGTGTTAGAATACATGGGCAAGCATGGTCTAGACATTACGCAGTGGCTTTTGTGGTTCTTACAGACCATGGAAAGCGCCATCGACACTGCCGTTGAAAAGACACATCGTGTGGTGCGTAAATCCTTATTTTGGCAAGAGCATTGTAATGTCGCACTCAACGAGAGACAAATCAAGGTCATTAACTACCTTTGGGACGGTTTTGAAGGCAAACTTAATACTAGCAAGTGGGCCAAGATGACCAAGACTGCCACTGCCACTGCCTTGCGCGACATACAAGACCTTGTCGAAAAAGGCATACTTCGTTGCTCCAACGAAGGAGGACGTAGTACGAATTATGAATTGGTGGAGGAATAAGGTTTGTCTTCTATCATTTGCGAAATAAGGCTGTCTCCTTTTGGAAACAGCCTTATTTCAATTCTTACTGTTCTTTATTTTGACTTATCCGGCCAAGCAGGGATCGCCGGAATGTCGGGATAGTCCTTCATTTGTTCAAGAATGACCTCGATGGCCTTGTTCAGCTGGTCGTCGATGCCCTCGAACTCGCGGGCGGGGTCGTTGTCGATGACGATGTCGGGATCAACGCCGTAGCCTTCGATGACCCAGTTGCCTTTCTCGTCGAAGGGAGCAAACTCGGGACGGGTCAGCGAGCCGCCGTCGATGAAAGGCAGACTGCCACGAATACCGACCACACCGCCCCACGAGCGCATTCCGATGGTCGTGCCAATCTTGTGCTTCTTGAACTGGTAGGGGAACAGGTCGCCGTCGGAAGCGGAGTATTTGTTGAACAACAACACCTTGGGACCGAGCATCATCTTGGTGGGCTTAGTCTCAGGCTCGTTGTTGCGCATCATGTCGTACATCGAAAGTTCGCGGCGCAAACGCTCCACAATCATCGGGCTGACGTTGCCGCCACCGTTGCCACGGTCGTCGATGATGAGGGCTTTCTTGTCGAGTTGCGGGTAGAAATACTTGGCGAACTCATTCAGGCCTTCCACGCCCATGTCGGGAATGTGGATGTAACCCACCTGACCGTTCGTGGCTTTGCTCACCTTCTCCACGTTGCCTTGCACCCAGTTGTAGTAGTACAAACCCGTTTCGTCAGCGATGGGACGCACCACCACATCACGAGCACCGCTTTCCGAAGCCTTATTATTTAAGGTGAGCAGCACCGCTTTGTTGGCCTTGCCGATGAGGGCAGCATACATGTCCTTCATGTCCTTGGTGCTCTGTCCATCGATGGCGATGATGTAGTCGCCTTCCTTGGCGTTCACGCCCACTTCCGTCAGTGGTGAGCGGGTCTTCTCGTTCCAGTTTTCGCCTTTCAAAATCTTGTCAATCTGGTAGTAACCCGACTTGTCGCGATGGATGCGGCAGCCCAACATACCCATCGGGATGCGTTCGGGCTTCACGCGGTCGCCGTCGCCCACATAGGCATGGCCGATGTTGATTTCACCAATCAGTTCGCCGATGAGGTAGTTCACATCGTTGCGGTCGGCACAATAAGGTAACAACTTTCCGTATTTCTCCTTCATCGCAGGCCAGTCCACGCCATGCATGTTAGGCGCATAGAAGAAGTCGCGCATCTGGCGCCACGCCTCGTTGTAGATTTGCGTCCACTCGGTGCGCAAGTCGACCCATTTCTTCATATTGCTGAGGTCAATGACGTCGTCGCCCTTGCCTTCGCCCGACTTACCGCCAGGCATCGGGCCTTTCGGAGCGTTGACCACCTTATAGCCGGGGCCTTCGCGCATCAGCATCTTGGTGCCGTCGGCAGAGAGTTCATAGCCAAAGCCACCAATCGCCGTGACCTTCTTCGACTTGGCATCAAAATAGTTGAGGCCGCCGCCATTGCGACCTGCCGCCACGAAATACAGGCCATCCTCGACACCCGTGAGGTTCCAGTAACGCCCCGCACTGACGGGCAGCACCACTACCCTATTGCTGATGCCTTCAAAATCGATTTTCACTTCCTTGGCTTCTTTCTTAGGTTCGGGTTTGCCCTCGGATTTGCCTTTGCCCCCTTTGGGACCTTCTGGCTTGCTTTTGGGTTCGCCCTTATCCTCATTCACATTTTCCGTCTTCACCTCATCATTCTCCGTCAAAAAAGGTGAAGGCGTATCTTGCTGTAAGGTAAGCAGATAAACTTTGCTCATATCAGTATAGACGTGGTTCCATTCCAGCCAGCCGTAGGTCGGACGGAAATCTCGCTCCGAGGTGAAATACAGATACTTGCCATTCTTGTCGAAAGCGGGCGACGAGGCGTTGTACCAACCATCGGTGACGACTTCGTCCTTGCCCGAAGCCACGTTGTAGATATGGATGCGGCTCACGCTGAAGGTGCTCGGCATGGAATAGGCAATCCAGCGGCTGTCGGCTGACCAAGCGAAGTCGCCCATCTCGCCCGCCAAGCTGTGCGCCACCTCGGTGACTTTCTTCGTGGCCACTTCCACCATATTGATGCGGTTCATCTTGTCGTACCACAGGATGCGTTTGCTGTCGGGCGACCAAGTGGGACCGTATTTGTAAGTATCTGAGTTCGAGGTGAGTTGAATAGCTTCTTCCTTGCCGTCCTGGGCTTGGATGTAAAGCTCGTCCTCGCCCGTGCGGTCGCTGATGTAGGCGATATATTTGCCATCGGGCGACCAAGCCACGTTGCGGTCGTGGGCATTGTCGCTCTGGGTCAAATTCCTTGTGATGCCCGACTTGACCGGCACCGTCCACACGTCGCCACGCGCACCAAAGGCCACACGTTTGCCGTCAGGAGAAATCGTGCTCGAGTTAATGAACTGGCTGGCGTCCACATACTTGGTGCGCGTCGACTTGTTGTCGTTAGCCATCTGCACAGGGATGGGATAAACCTTGCCGTCAGCGAGATTGTAGCGGAAGAGTTGACCGCCGTTTTCATAGACAATGTCCTTGTCGCCAAGCGAAGGCCACTTAATATCATAATAGGTGTAATCCGTCACCTTGGTGGTCTGTTTCGTGCTGCGGTCATAGCAGAACAGGTTCATCGTGCGGTCGCGGTCGGAGCAGAAATACACTTTATTGCCCACCCACATCGGGAAGATGTCCTGAGCGTTGTTGTTGGTGATGTTTTCGATCTTCTTCGACTTGAAATCATAAATCCACACATCGTCGGCCATGCCGCCACGATAGTATTTCCAAGTACGGAACTCGCGCATCACGCGGTTGTAAGCAATCTGTTTGCCATCAGGCGAATACGAAATCCATCCACCTTCAGGCAGAGGAAGCTGTTCGGCCAAGCCACCGTTGATGTTGGCAATGAAGAGTTGACCTACGAAGTCGTCCCAACTCTCCTTGCGGGAGCGGAAAACAATGTTCTCATTGTCTTTCCATGCCATGACGATGTTGTTCGGGCCCATGCGGTCGCTGATGTCGTCGCGGCCCAAGGTAGGCGTATAGGTCAGTCGTGTAGGGGTGCCACATTCGGGATATGGCATGACGTAAACCTCTGTGTTTCCGTCATATTGTCCCGTGAAGGCCAAATGCTTACCATCGGGTGAGAAACGCGCAAACATCTCATAACCGTTGGCATCGTTGGTGAGTTTGTGGGCAATGCCGCCTTTGATGTCGACAGAGTACAAATCACCGCCATAACTGAACACCACGTCGTTGCCGTGGATGGTCGGGAAGCGCAAAATCTTGGCTTCCTCTTGTGCAATTAAGCTAATAGAGCCTAATAGCAGAATCGAAAGAAATAAATGTTTGATTTTCATAGTATTAAGGATTTAGCATTGTCTTTGTGTGTGGACAAAGATACAAAAACAATTCACTTAATACAATTGAAATGGAATTATTCCCCCATCTTCACTCTCCGCAAATCCAACAAATTCGTCGGATTGCTGCCCATGTCCTTAACACGCTTGTTCACAAAACGCAACACCTCATCGTAGAACAGCACCACCACAGGTGCATCCTGCATCATCATACTATCCATCTCGGTGTAATATTTGGCGCGTTCTTGTAAGTCGTTGCAAAGCAAGGCTTTGTCGTATAATTTGTCATACTTTTGATTGGAATAATGGGTGTAATTGGGCCCCGATGGAGCGAAATTACTGGTAATGAACAAGGAAAGATAGTTCTCCGCATCAGGATAGTCTGCCACCCACGAGGAACGGAAAAACTGCAGACTACCGTTTGACCTCATGCTGCGCAACGTGGCAGGGGGTATTACCTCCATTTTACATTGAAACCCGATTTGCTCCACTTGGCTTTGCACGAACTTCCCGATGTCGGCATAGTCGGCCACAGTGGTGAGTTGCAATAGATGGCCTTGCAGATGGTTGTCGGCCACCAAACGCTGTGCGCGCTTCAAATCGTAACTATAGCCAATGGTACTGCTATGCCCTGGCAATCCCACAGGAATCATGCCGCCTGTGCCTGGCTCACCGATACCGTTGCGCAAATAACGCAGCATTTTCTCTCGATCGATGCAGAGGTTGACGGCCTGTCGCAAGGCTCGTGCACGGTCGGGACCCAACGGGTCATTGGGGTCGATGAAGAAGGAGAAATACTCGGTATTCAAGTAAGGCTCAGTAATCAACTCGATTTTGTCCTCATATTTTTTGCGCAGGTTGCCATCGTAGGTCAGCAATTCATCCTTATAGCGCGCATCAATGCCCGACATGAAGTCGAACTTGCCTTTGATGAACTCCAAGAAAGCCACCTGTTTGTCGATGAGGAAGCTGATGGAAACGGCATCGATATAGGGCAGCCTCTCCCCTGCCGCATCGCGCTCAAAGTAGTTGGGATTCTTGCGGAAGACAAGTTTCACACCTTCTTTCCAATACTGAAAATGGAACGGACCTGTCCCCACGGGATGGCTGCGGAAATCATCACCATAATACTCAACGGCTTCATGCGGCACCACCGAGGCGTAGGTCATGGATAATATGCCTAAAAACGGCGGGAAGGGCTTGGATAGTTCGATTTGGAAAGTAGTGTCATCCAAGGCAGTGAAGGCATATTGGTCATCATTGTGCTTGACAGACGAAAAAATCCATAGCCCAGGCGAATTCAAGGTTTTATCCACCACGCGGTTGAAGGAATAGACGAAGTCTTGAGCGGTGACAAATCGAGACTTGGCATTCAGCTCGTCAAAGCACTTATCCTCATGAAACTGCACATCATCCCGCAGATGGAATGTGTAACGCAAACCATCCTCGCTGATGTCCCACGACTTGGCTACCATCGGGACCAGGTTCATCTTGTCGTCGAAAGCCACAAGACTGTTGAACACTTGGTTGCATGCCCAAATGTGTGGCAAGTCCTTGGCATAAATCGGGTCGAGGGTGAGGATGCCGGCGGATTCGTTGTACTTAAAAATGGCGAGGTTTTCGTCATCACACTGTCGCCGGCCGCATCCTGCAGTCAGCACAAGCAACAAAACCAATCCCAGCAACCCTCTTCTCATTTTCACTTCACCTTAAAACCGATTACCTCGGGATGCAAGTTGTTCAGATACTTGTTGTAATCCAAGTCGTTCTTGTCCTGTTCCTTCTCCAAGGCCAAGTCAAGCACCTCCATCATGTTTTCCACATAGTGGAAATTCAGTCCTTCGATGTAGTCCTCCTTGATATCCTTGATATCGTGCTCATTATCGATGGAAAGGATGAGGTCGGTGACTCCATTGCGCTTGGCGGCCAGCATCTTCTCCTTCACACCGCCCACAGGCAACACTCTGCCACGCAGTGTGATTTCACCCGTCATGGCCAACAGGCTTTTCACCTTACGTTGCGTGAAAGCAGAGGTCAAAGCGGTGAGCATGGTGATACCTGCCGATGGACCGTCCTTAGGCGTGGCGCCTTCAGGGATATGGACGTGTACATTCCAAGCCTCAAACACATCAGGATTGATGTTGAGTTGCGAAGCATGAGCCTTGATGAACTCGAAGGCGATGGTGGCTGATTCCTTCATCACCTCGCCGAGGTTGCCTGTCAGCGAAAGATGGCCCACGCCACGGCTCAAGCTCACTTCGATGGACAGGATTTCGCCGCCGACCTGCGTCCAAGCCAAACCCGTGGCCACGCCAGGCATGGTGTGCTTCACCTCGTCTTCATCGTGGTGCATCGGCACGCCGAGCACTTTGCGAAGGTCGTCCATCGTGATTTTCTTGTCAAACGGTTCTTCCGTAACGACTTGTTTGGCGCGGAAACGCATCATGTCGCCGATGCGGCGCTCCAAGTTGCGCACGCCCGCCTCGCGGGTGTAGTCGTCGATGATGTGCATCACCACGTCCTTCGGGAAGGTGATTTGCTTCGTGTCCAAGCCGTGTTCCTTCATCTGCTTGGGAATGAGGTGACGCTTGGCGATTTCGTATTTCTCCTCGCGAAGGTAACCGCTCAAATCGATGATTTCCATACGGTCGCGCAAGGCGGGATGGATAGTAGCAAGGTTGTTGGCCGTAGCGATGAATAGAATCTTCGAGAGGTCGTAGTCCAACTCGATGAAGTTGTCGTAGAAAGCATTATTCTGCTCAGGATCAAGGATTTCGAGCAAGGCAGCCTGCGGGTCGCCGTTGATGTTGTTGCCGCTCACCTTGTCGATTTCATCCAAAACGAAAACAGGGTTACTCGACTTTACCTTGCGCAAATTCTGGATGATACGGCCAGGCATGGCACCGATGTAGGTTTTACGGTGACCACGTAATTCGGATTCGTCGCGAACACCGCCCAATGACATTCTGACATATTTGCGGTTCAAAGCCCTTGCGATGGACTTGCCCAACGAGGTCTTACCCACACCAGGAGGTCCAACGAGGCACAAGATGGGCGATTTCATGTCGTTGCGCAACTTCAGCACTGCGAGATGCTCCACGATGCGGTCTTTCACCTTGTCCAAACCATAGTGGTCGGCATCGAGGATGCGTTGGGCGCGTTTCAAGTCGAAGTTATCCTTGGTATACTCCTCCCACGGCAGGTCAACGAGGTATTGCAAATAGTTCAATTGGATGCCGTATTCCGCCGCCTGCGGATGGGTTCGCTCCAACTTCTTCAATTCCCTATCGAAGACCTCAGCCACTTCCTTCGACCATTTCTTCTTCGCTGCCTTCTCCGTCAACTCCTTGACATCCTGTTCGTTGGGACTACCGCCCAATTCCTCTTGAATGGTTCGAAGCTGTTGGTTGAGGTAATACTCACGCTGCTGCTTGTCCATGTCGACGCGCACCTTGCTTTGGATCTGTTGCTTCAGTTCCAGCATTTGCTGCTCGTCGGTCAGCACGGCCAACAGGTCGGAAGCCATCTGGTTGAGGTTACGAGCCTCCAAAAGTCCTTGACGGACAGGCATATCGGCCTCCACATTGCTGGCCACGAAGTTTAGCAGAAAAATAGGGTCGTCGATGTTCTTGATGGCAAAGCCCGCCTCTTGCGACAAGTTGCGCGAGCGAGCGATGACCTGAATGGCCAACTCTCTCACGGATTGTATCAAAGCATTGAACTTACGCGAGTTAGGAATATCCACTGAAGCCGCGTAAGGAATCACTGTAGCTTTAATGTAGGGTTCAACTTGTGTCGGCTCCACCACTTCAAAACGGCGTTTGCCCTGAATGATGACCGTGACATTACCGTCAGGCATCTCAAAGGTCTTAAGGATTTGCGCCGAGGTGCCCACCTTATACAAGTCGTCGAGCATCGGCTCTTCCACATTCGCGTCCTTCTGCGCAATGACGCCGATGGACTTGCGTTTGCGGTTATATTCTTTAACCAATTGAATGGACTTGTCACGTCCCACGGTAATGGGTATGACAACGCCAGGATAAAGCACCGAGTTGCGCAAAGGCAAAATGGGCAGTTCTTCCGGCACTTCCTCTTCCTGAGAAAGGCGTCCTTCCTCAATGGTCAACACGGGAATGAACTCGGGATTGGAGTCCATCATATCTGAAAACAATTCGGGTTCAACTTTATAACTCATAAAACAGTTTTTGCATTAGGCGACAAAATGTCAGTCGGTCGCCGTTTCACACCTTATTATATATGTGGCGCAAAGATACGACAATAATAATGCCAAGGCAAAAAAAAAGCCCTCGCGACTGGCAAGAGCTTCATTCTTTTGATATGGTTCAACTTACTTGGCTTCCTTCTTCTCGAAGAACTTCTTGTACTTGTTGTTGAACTTATCAACACGACCGGCGCTGTCGACGAGCTTCATCTTACCCGTGTAGAAGGGGTGTGATGCGCTGGAGATTTCGAGCTTCACCAGAGGATATTCGTTGCCGTCTTCCCACTTGATGGTTTCCTTAGTGTTGATGGTCGAGCGCGACAGGAAGGTCACATCATTCGACATATCTTTGAAAACAACCAGTCTGTAATTCTTAGGGTGAATGTCTTTTTTCATCGCTTTCTTTCCTTTTGATTTTGAGTGTGCAAAAGTACAACAATTT
>CAMHRP010000082.1:0-10044 GCA_946187645.1 uncultured Bacteroidales bacterium
CGATTGAAGAAATGCCATAAGGGGATTGAACAATAAGCTGATTCACTAATTGACCTTCGCTTAAATGGAAACTGGGGTCAATTCGCATCTTATTGTCTTTGAAGCATCTATTATTTATCAGTCCTGTTTTCATTTTTACTCTTCGTTTGGCTGTGTTGGTTGCCATTTTTCAATTTCTTCTTCGACCATTGAAATAGCTTTGAGTTCCATGTTAGCTGCTTTGCCCATGTATTCTTTGTAGTTGTTTGATAGTGAGGATATTGTTTTTGTTAGATTATCATCAAAAACAGGTATTGGGATTTCATTTAATAAATGCGGTTCTACATGTTGTATTACTGAACCAAAGATGTATCGTTGTATAAGGGATTTACCAATCGTTGAAGCTAAAAAGGCAAAGAGATAACCACCTATAAGAGGATTTAATGGAGTAATCCTTATAATGTCTTCAGATCCTAGTTTTTTGTCATGTTGAGAATTAGCAAATGTTACTTGGCCTATCGTTCCAGAACGTGGCATTAAAATACAACCTTCATGTAATTCTAATTGTTCAATGTCTTTTGTCGTTTTACGAGACAAGTATTTGTCGCTGTTTGGGATGGCCAAAAAAATATCAGAACCACTTAACAGTGCTAATCCTTTTTTTACATAACATCTTTTGAATAGATTTGGGCGAGTGATATTAGCTTCTTCAGATAATGGCTTCCATTGATATTTCTCCTTGATATAGGCGTTGTATAGTTTGCCTTTAGATAAATGAAAACTGGCATCGAATCGTTTGCAAGTAGATTGTATGACTTGTTTGTTGCTTGTTGCGCCTTTAGGATTATAGTCTAGTTCAGGGAATTTGTTTTCTATTAAAGAAATTGCTTTTTCAAGCGAATCAGTAGCCTGTTCGCGGAGTTTAGAGGATTTTTGGATAAGGTCATCCACTTCTTCTTGGAAGGTGGTAGGGAAGTCGGGGATGGGAAGCTTGCCAACCATCGCTTCTGTGATAAAAGGTTGGACGCCTCCAGTAGCCAATTTCCAAAATGATAGATTGCCAAATTTTGAAGCTAGATAAGCATAGATGAAGCCGTTTTTGTTTTCAGGCTTCACAACGATTCGGATGATGTTGTCAGATCCCATCATTTGGTATCGCTCCCAGTATTTTGGCACAAAGGAAGTTTGACCAATGGCACCGACGCGACCTGTGAGAATCATGCCTCCTTTCAATATAGCGCTCTCATCATAGCCGTATTTTTTTGAACTATATTTGCAAGTGGCTAAAGGATTTTGTGAAGAAACATCTGCATTGCTTAAAAATGGTAAGCCAAATTGTGCTTTTGTATAAGCCCTTTTTGCTCTTCCAGAAGTAAAAATGGAAGAGCAATACCATGAAAGATTATGGTCTGAGTGAGCGCGGATAATGCCATCGTAAACATTCACATCGGCATTATGGTAGCTCCCATCAAATCTTTTCTCGGCCAAAACGCTTTGGCTGTTTACCACCCTGCACTTCATTTTTGCTCCTCCCTGAATTTTTTGTAGGCAGCGGAAACTTTAGGCAGGTCGTCGGCGAGGTGTTTGATTTGCTCGTTGCGAGTGCGCAGCACCGGACGGCCATTCTCATCCCAAGAAATCCATTTCTTTACATTGGGGAAGAGTAGCTCGGCACCGTCGTCGTCCTTCTCGTAGATGGGCACGCCACGGCGGTCTTTGCCGACCTGCTCGACGATGGCCATGAAGACATCGTAGTTTTCGTTGTCGATGGGCACAAGCATCTCCTCGGCTGTCTTTTTCTGCAAGAAGAGCAGCGAGGCCTGAACGCCCACTTGGGGCAGGAAGGTCTCGACAGGGAGGTCAACGGAGGCAAGCAGACGGAAATGGTTGAGGATCCAGAGACGGACATTTTCGGTGTTGGGATTGCCGAGGATGCCATCAGGCAGCACTATGGCCATCTTGCCACCAGGCTTCAGGAACTTATAGCAGGCTTCGATGAAAAGCACCTCGGGGGCTTTGTAGCCCATGCGCCCAAGCTCGTATTGGTCAACTATGCTTTGCTCCACTTCAATCTTGGTGCCGAACGGAGGATTCGTGAAGACCATGTCGAACTTGCCTTGGGCGTTGTTGTCGGCTGTATGGAAGGGGAAGTCGTGGTCGGCACTGGCGGCGATGCTCTGCTTCACCTTGGGAGCGATGAACGGCACATCGGGCAGCTGGCCATTGGGATATTCGAGCGAATTGATGTTGAAGATATTGGCATGGCCATCGCCCGCCATGACCATGTTCATACGAGCGGCTTTGCGCAGGTCGGGGTCGAAATCGAAGCCGAAGATCATACGCTCGGCGTATTCCTTCACGCGGTCGTTGACTTCGGGCGTGTTGTATTTCTCTTCCAGCCATACATCGCTCAGCTCGGGATACATAGACTGCGCAATCTTGTGGCGCACATGATCGAGCACCATGACGAGGAAGCCACCGCTGCCGCAAGCCGGGTCGAGGACGCGGGTGTTCTCATCCGGGTCGAGCATGGACACCATGCACTTGATGATGTTGCGAGGGGTAAAGAACTGACCGGCTTCCTGCTTCAGGGTATTAGAGACGATGGTTTCGTAGGCTGTGCCTTTGACATCGACGGTGGCATCCAAGAAAGAGTATTTGGCGATTTCGGAAGCGACATAGGCCAGACCTCTGTTGGAGAGGCTGATCATCTCGTTGCCGTCGAAGACATCAGAATAGATGCTGTCGCTCTTCAGGTCGTCGAAGATGCCTTTGATGCGGGCAGCGACGGCAGCCTGGCCTTGCTCGGTGTTCAGCTCCTTTACGCCGACCCAAAAACGGCGGCGGTAGCTGGTGCCAGTGTTGGCGAAGCGTTGCTTCTCATCGTAAAGCTTGCAGAAGATGAGATTGAGCAACTCCCAGAAAGCAGTTTTCTTCTTGCCTTCGTTGCCATAGATGTAATCGTGGCAACGCTTGAAAGTCTTGATGAGGGACTCGTTGGCGGGTTTGCGCGGTGCGGCTTTCTCGCCAGCCTCAACGAGGTCCTGAAGGGTTTGACCCATTGCAGGGAAATCGGAGAGGGACTCCAGCTCAACCTGTCCCCAATCGTCCTCGACACGATGAAGGAACTGGAGGTCGTCGCCATTGGACCAGCAGCCGAACTCACACTCAGTGAAGGTGAGGATGGGTTCGAGGGTGGCGATGGCACCTTTGGTGCGGTCGTCGGCCTTCACCTTGGCATCTTTGGCGACGATGATGGCGCGGATGAGGTTGTCCTCATCGTGCGCCATGCCGTGGCAGAACACGGCGAGGTCGAGTTTGGCCTTGCGCTTGGCGCCGTCTTCGTTTTCATATTTGACGGTAAACTCACGCTCGATGTCTTCGGCGGGGAAGCCGTATTCGAGGGTGAGCATGTCGATCATTGACTGTAGGGCGAGCTCCTTGTCGGTCACTTTGAGTATGCGACCAGTGAGGGAGCATACGAGTTGGCCGTCTTCAAGGACGATTTCGTTAGTGGGAAGTTGTTCGCTCATAGCTGACTGAAAGGAATTGCAAAAATACTTATTATCATTCGTTGACAGGGCGGGATGGTTTTGTCCATCTTGTCCAAGTTTGTTTTGATTAGCAACCTATTATTTATAATAGGTGCTAACGAGTGGCAAATATAGGGAAAAATGAAAAAGGTTAAATCTAATGAGCTAAAAATGTATTTTTGCCGCGTGAATTGATGATAATCTACTATAGATGAGATATTTTTCCATTGTGGTCTCCATAGCCTGTATGGGCTTTATGGTGTTGCTGTTGGTGAAAGCCATCACAAAAGCCATTCGTAATGATAGAGGCTGGAGAAGGATGGAGGAAGACCGAAAAGCGCAGGGTAAACCGTTTTACGGAGAGATGGAAGAAGATCTTGAAAAAGAAAAGTATGGAATAGAGGACTAACGAACGGCGAGAAAAGGGAGATGAGGATGTGAGGATATGAGGAAGTGAGGAAGTCAAAAAGTGGAAATTTCATGTTTTTGACACGCATCGTGGAGAAATTTCATACTTTTGTGCACGATAAAGACATAAAAAAAGGGCTTTACGCTCTTGTTCCGCTGCATCGAAATCTGGAAAATTTCAAAGCGAAAATAACTACAAAAGGGAACAGGACGATAAGGCTCGCGTCCATTGGCGCGAGCTAATCGTACCATTTTGTAGGGGTTTTCCAGAGCCTGATGCAGGTGGGCGATGAAGCTTGCGCCTTCTTTTTGTCATAACAAAGAATGCAATGGACAAAAACATATTGGTTGCTCGCCTGAAGGAACTGAAGGCGGAGCTTGCGAGGATAGATGAGAAGCTGGCTGCATTGGACGACCTGTTGGACGACGGGTTGACCGATGAGGCAGTGAAGGCGTATGCGGATGCCCTAAAGGCTATTCTTGATGAGCGTGAACCCATTATCAATGAAGCTCGGGAATTGGTGCTGCTGTCGTATCGGGAGGACTTGGACAGTGATGGGACGGTAAATTGACTCCCCCGGCCTGCGGCCACTCCCTCACGGAGGGGGACAACGAAGAGCAGGGGTTGACACCTACGGGGTTTTAGGGATTTTTTGCAGGGCAATGATGTTGTACTCGGAGCGATGGATGCCAGCGCTTTGAGCGGCATGGTTGACGACATCGACGAGGTAGGCATAATCAGACTGTTTGATGGTGGCCGATATGGTGAGGCCACACACGCCGAAGGTGCCGACATTGGAGGCAACGACGGCGGGACGGATGGCGCGGTACGCGGCCATGGTGTAGGTTTCGATGTGGATGGTGGATTTCATGGTGATAGGTTTAATGCCTTGGCACCCCACGGGGGTTGCGCGGAGTGGGTTTTGAGCTTTTCACAGGAACGACTTTGGAAACTCTTTTCTCAAAGTAGAGGTAGCCATCTGTCCAAGGGTCGGTGACTTCATCTTTCTCGTAATCGTCAGGCGAGTTGACGGAGTTGGTGAATTGGATGACTTTGAAGTAACATTTGTTGACCAAGAAATGAATGGCAGGGACAGCAAAATATGGAGCGTTGGCAGTCCAGGTCTTCACACCAGGCATAAACTCCCTTAACTCGTTCCAGAGAAAGGTGGCCACACCGCGATTTTGGAGTTCTGGCTTAGTGAACATGAGAAAGATTCTGGCGTGTTTACCGTTGTGGACCAGAGACAAGATGATGCCGCCTAAACGCTTTTCGTTCTCAACGACTTCAAAACTTAGGCAGCGGCGTTTGGATAAGACATATTTGACTGTGCGCTCGTTGATGCAGTTGGAGGTGATTTCTCCAAAGCGGTATTCGTAAGCAACTTGGTAAGCTTCGGCCATATCGGTTATGAAGCTATTCATTTTTTGTGGAGGGACTACTTGGATATTCATTTTGTTTGATGTTTATGAGGTGATGCGCAGGGGTTGCACCCCTGGTTAATGTCGGGACACCCTTTCAGGGTTGGGAGGTCGCGGGTCAAGTCCGCGATGAGGTCTTTTGGTAGTTGTCGATGGAGGGATGAGCCAGGAGGCTGGACTTGCAGAGTTCGAGGATGTAACGCTCAGCGGTTTTTTCGGAGATGCCGAGCGAAGCGGCGGCTTGGAGATAGGCCGCACGGTCGAAGGTATCAGGAAGGGCGTTGAAAAACGCTTGGCGTTTGTCGTTGGCTGCACGTTGGCCACGAGGCTTGTAGAAGTCGCGGCGAGGCAGGGACTGAAAGACTGTGGCCGAGTGCTGCAGCAGGACTTTGACCATCGCCAGGGCGGTGGAAAAGTCGGCATCAGCACATTCAAGGATGGATTCAGACTTTTTGTCCTCGTTGCTTGCAGGGAAGGGAAGGTCGCCATCGTCCATCTGACGGAGGACGGTGAGGATCATCGCGAAGCGAAAGAGGATTAACCCAAGGCGACGAACGGAAGCAATGATGTCGTCGCCGAAGAGGCTGGCATATTCAGCTTGCGTCAGTGAGAAGAAGGCATTGAACTGTTGCCGCTGCTCGACAGTGAGCTTGAAATGGATAGTGTGCTCGGACAGCATTTTGTGAAACTGGTAGAAGTCTTGTCCTATCTCTTTGAAGAGTTCGTCGGCAGTGGTCTCGTTTTCATCAAACATATCGTGCCAGACGATTTCAGTCGGCATGACATAGAAGATGAAACGGCTGAAGAGGCCGTTTTCAGCGGAGGGGATGAGGTTGAAGACCTGCTGCGGTGTTCCGGACAGAATGGCCGAAAACTTGGGTTTGACAATCTCCACAAATTCCCTGTCTTTCTTTCGTAGATAGGAAATCATCTCATGATGGAACGCTTTGCGGAAGCCATCGGAGTAGTTTCCGAGGTCGGAGTTAAAAGCATTGGCCAAGGTGTCGCCTTCTGTCTCGAACAGAAGGCCAACACCGTCGTTTTGGGACAATGTTTGATAGACCACGGTGGCCGTGCTGTTGGCTGGGATGAACAGGGTGAGAAAAGGCGGTACTTCAGGCTCTTTGGCATCACCGTCCTTCTTGTTGAGGTTGTATTGATGCAGGTCGATTTTATACTGCTCCATGGACTTCGAGTAGCGGTTGCGTAGCTCGCGGTGGATGGGAGCCACCAGATGACGGCAAAGGGACAAACGTCCCTTGCCGGCAGAGGCGCGGGCGGTGACATAAAGGAAGAGATTGGAGAAGACTTCGCGGCGATCATAAACGCCGTACACATTCGGCATACAGGCTGAAAAGACGGTGAGAGAGCCAAGGATGAGCAGATCTGCATCGACACTTGAAACGGAATCGGCGACGATGCGTTTCAGGATGTCGGGCAGCTGGTCGCGAATGGTCTGTGAGAAGGTGCCTATTTTGATGGAGTTTGAATTTTCGGGAAATGGGCTTGGCTCATCGGGAGGGGTCAAAACAACGGAAATGATTGAATTTGACTTCCTCATGTCCTCATCGTCCTCAACTTGAAGTTTTGAGGACGCGGGACACGGGACAGGTGGACGCGAGCTCTTAGGCTCGCGCCCTACAACAATGCCGTGGGTCTTTGCGATGTGGAAGAGCGAAGCGATGGTGATTTCACGGCTTCCATCGTGGAGACAGGCGGAGTATTGGCGGTCGGTATCGGAGGGGTCATAGTAAGGATAGAAACGACTGAGGCGGTGAAAGAGGGCACGGCCATTTTCACCAAGCTCAGAGACCAGGGCGAAGGCGATGGCCATCCAATCCGAGTAAGTGGACGTGATGTCGATGCCGGAGGCTTCGACAGCATCCACGACCGCGAGGATAGAAGGGTTAATCCCCACACCCATTGAGGGGGGATTGGACGACGCGCCGACGGAAGGAGAAGGTGCAGCAGGCACCTTCTCCGAGGCGGCAGCGTTCCAATCCGCGGGGTTGAAGACATCTTTCTTCATAGCAACGACGGATTGAGGAATGCATCGGGGTCATGAGGCAGGAAGCAAGCGCGGGAGAGATTGCGGCAGTGCTTGTCCACTTCAACATCATAATGGTTGAAGATGTAGTTATAAAGGCTGATGAAAAACCGCTCCTGATATTCGCCGAGGGATTCCCCGTCGTTGCCATAGCGGAAATAGGAATCGGTGAAGGAGATGACCCATTTGAGGCCATCGCCGGAAGGACTGCGGAAGAGCAGGAGGGTGTCGAAGTATTGATCTTCCTTCAGCTGTCGGAAGGTGGCTTCGACATCTTTCAGGTGGTCGAAGTCGAGGCAGATATAGCCTGAATGTTGGATGATGGCTTTGTCGGCACGGATGGAGAAGATGCCGGAGAAGGTGCAATAGTCGAATTTGTCGGCTTTGAACTGACGGCGGTACTTGTCTATCTTGATGCCACGATACTCGCGTGTGCGGTCTTTTGCATAGTCGCTGATGATGTAATTGAAGACATCGATCAGGTTGACGACTTGATAAGGGTATTTGTTGGAGATAGGCCTGCGGAAGATGGAGAAGGCAGGCATGTTCTTCAGGTCGCAAGAGGGCGACGGCTTGACGGCATAGTTATTAGGTGTTCCCCAGAAATACATGGCAGGGGCGTTGGAAATGTCGGTATTCATGAATTGTAGTTTTTATAATGTTCGTAGAGGAAGCGCTCGATGTCTTGGCGCAAGAAATAGGATTTGTTTTTGATGCGGCAGTAGCTCATGTTGCCCTCGATGCACCACTCTTTGAGGGTGTTTTTTGTGATGTGGAGCATGATGAGCAGGTCGGAAAGCTCTATCCAGTCGAAGAGGACCGGGATGGCATGGGTGTCGTTATTCGTCATCGTCAAGCTCTCCTCTCAACATTCGTTCACGACGGGCGTTCATGGAAGCGTCGCGGAGCGCATCGCGCTCCTGGCGCGTCATGTGGCGGTGCGAGGCAATCCATTCGTCGATTTCAGATTTCTTGAATCTGACACGACGGGTTTCCTCATCCTTATAATAAGGGATGATGCCGAGCCGCTTCCAGCGGCGCACGGTTTGATGGGAAGGATGGTCGGGATGGTAGGCGCATAGCTCCTCGATGGTCATGTAAGTGTCCTTGCCAGCCTCGTTGCCTCTGATTTCTTCGCAGATGGATTTGATCTCTGCGAGGCCGTCGAGGATACTGCCGACGGCCTTGGGGAGTTCGTCAAATGTGATTGTGTCTAACATAGTACATGTGTTTTAGGGTTAAAATCGTTGGCAAAGATGGAGGGTTGTGAGCGATAAAACCGTGTACTACATGTGAAGGTACAATCAAAAAAGTTCGTTTTCGAGTCCTCGTTTTCTATTGCGCGACATCTGTCGTTTCCTTTGCTCATCAAGGGAATCACCTTTGGTGAGCACGACTTCTGCAGCAGCTCTCATTTCGTCGAAAAGCTTCAGGAAATCCCTGTTTTTTGCTTCGGAGAGCATGTTGTTGTAGTTTTTGATCTCAGTATTGAAAAAACGGCCCAGGGCGACGATGAACTTTTCCATGTTTTGGACAAAGAGGCCGTTGTCCTCTTCGATGATACGCATTTCGCAACATACCCGCATGATTTTGATAAAACTGGTGATGTTGTTTTTGCCGATGCGGTATTTGCTGTAGGGCTGGGCAGGGTCTTTGCTTTGAGAGATGCGCCGGATTTCGTTTTCGATGATCTTTGCCCAGTCGCCTGAAGCCTCTTGAATGGCTTCGCGAAGGGTGTCGAGGACGATGATACATTCTTCTTTTTTCCGCTCCTTGGCTTTGAGCATGATATGCTGTACGCTGATGAGCTGGCGAGGCTCGTAGAATCGCGGCAAGAAGGATTGGGAGATAGGGTAGCCGAAAGAGCTGGAGCCAGGGATGAGCGAAGCCATGGAGGTGGCAGCGATATAGATGGGATGGAAAAAGTCGGGCAGGCGTTTTTCCAGTAGTCTTTTGAGGTTGGATAGGTAGCGGCGGAGCTTTGGTGCATCCTGATGGAACGACAGCAGGAAATAAGCGAAAGAGAGGCTGACGAGGGTTGAATAGGTGATGCCGTCGGTCATGGTCTCGTAGGTTTCGCTTCGGGCAGTGTTCAGGTCGGGAGCCTCGATGACTTCGAGGCAGATGTCATAGGCGTTGTTGAAAGCATTGAGGATGTCTTCGTCAGGGAGGTCGGAGCTTTCCTTGACGGTGGCGTGAAGGATTTGGTTAGGCAGGTTCTCGGAAAGGAAATCGGCCACGGATTTCCTTCGTTGGAAATGGAAATTTGATTGTGACATGGCAGATAGAATTTAGGAGGACGCGGAGCGCCTGTGTTGCATGTCACAATAATAGAGAAAGAGAAAATGAGTGCTAAAGAAGGATAGGAGGATGGACAAGATGGATAGGGGAGGCGTGTCAACGGGGGTTTTTGGAGGGTGCGAATGTCTGGGTTACTTAAATAGTTATTTTCGGTGAAAATATCAACGAATATATGCCGAAAAGAAAATCGGTTGACACGTGGTTGACACGGCAGGCCATTTTTGGGGTATGAAAAAGACCTAACTGATTGGAAATCAATTAGGTCTATTTTGAAATTTCGTGACCCGGCTGGGGCTCGAACCCAGGACCCCAACATTAAAAGTGTTGTGCTCTACCTGCTGAGCTACCGAGTCA
>CAMHRP010000083.1:0-9710 GCA_946187645.1 uncultured Bacteroidales bacterium
GGTCGCCCGATGCCAAAAACAGCTTCTCCTTCAACCTTTACGAAGGCGACGACTATATGCGCATCTGGAAAAGCAAGAAGGAAAACGGTGACATCGAGCGCAGCAGCATCGGCAACATTTGGGGCAACCTGCTCGTTTCGGGCCAATGGAACAGCGCAGTCAGTTCACGGCTTTTCATGGCCAATACACTGTCTTTCACGCAATACCGCTTGAAGAACAACATGAAGGCTTACCTTCAAAACGCCGTTGACACGACTGATTTCTTTGTTAAGACCTCATCACGTGTCAGCGATGTTTCGCTCCGCTCCGACTGGAAGCTCTTTGTCGGCAATGCCTACACCTTGGAATACGGCCTGCAAAGCTCGTATCTTAACTACCGCCCCAACCATTTCACCAGCAGCTTCTCGGAGACCAGTCTGCCAGACATTTCAAGCGTGTTCGACAATTCGCTTTATTTGGACAACAAACTGAAATTCGGCAGTTGGTTCAACGGTTCCATTGGTGTAAGGCTGAATAGTTTCCTGAACGGCAGTTACCATCACTTCGCTTGGGAGCCGAGGCTGAATCTCAGTTTCGGCATAGGAGGAAGTACCATCAATTTGACTGCCATGCGCGTGACGCAGAACGCCCACCTGATGATGACTCCCGGCTCCATCATGAACAACGAGGTTTGGATTCCTGCCGATGCTCGTATCAAGCCCGCTACCTCCGACCAGGCTTCAGTAGGTTGGCAGCGCGGTTTTTGGCAAGACCATATCAGCGTTGAAATCGATGCCTACTACAAGCTGCTAAAAGACTTGGCTACCTACCGCGAGGGCTACAGCACCCTCCTTGGCGATTCTGACTGGCGCAACAAAGTGGAAGCCGGAGGCAAGGGCAAGTCGTATGGCGTGGAGATGATGACCCGCTTCAACTTCAACCGCTTGGACGGCTATGTGGGCTATACTTGGTCGCACACCACACGGCAGTTTGACCATATCAACAACGGTAAGGAATACGTTTACGAATATGACCGACCGCATTCCGTCAATATCAATGTGAATTATCAGCTTACGGAGCGTTGGTCGCTCAGTGCCTTGTGGACTTATCAGACGGGATTGCCCTTCACGCCCGTCATTGGTGTACAGAACACGCCTGTCATCTCACCCGAAGGCGATGTGGATTTTGAGCTAGTTAACATCTACGGCGAGCGTAACAGTGCCAGGATGCGCGACTACCACCGCCTCGACTTGGCAGCAAAGTTCAAGACCAAGAACGAGAAAGGGCGTAAAGCCGAGTGGACCTTCTCGATTTACAATGTGTACTGCCGACAGAATCCGTATTATTACTACTATGGCGACAAGAAGGGCGACCCGTTGTATTGGAACCAGTTCCCCGAAGAGCCACAAACGCTTTGGCAGCGGAGCTTCTTCCCGATTATACCGTCGTTTTCTTATAAGGTGTGGTTTTAGTGGAGGGCGTTATGCGGGATTGCGTGCTATCAGGATTACGATGGGGTGTTTTTAATGGATTTTTGAGTAATTTTGCGGCGTGAAACTGCGTGATTATATAGGGATTGTTTTGATGGTGCTTGTGGTGGGATGTAATACTCCCCCGCCCGTTGGGCACCCCCTCTTAGAGGGGGAAGGGACCTCACCCCGGCCTGCGGCCACCCTTAATCCCCCTGACCCCCTTTCAAAGGGGGAAGGGCCTGCGCACGAGGCTTTGGAGGGGATTGATAGTTTGATGTGGAAGGAGCCGGATAGTGCGCTGAAGGTGATGCTGGAGTTTGCGGCAAGCCCAGAGGCCGAAAGCCTCAACGAGTTTGAGGGGCATTATTGTCAGGTGCTGGTGGCGGAGTTGCTGTTTAAGAATGACTATGGACAAAGCAACCGCGAAGAGGTGCTGAAGGCGGTGGGGTATTTTGATTCCATCGATGACGGGTTTTTGGCGGCGCGGGCGCATTATATTAATGGGGCGGGATATTATGAACGGGATAGCCTTATTGAGGCTTGCGGGGAATATCTCAATGCCTTGCGGATTATGGAAAGCCATTTTGACGAGAATGAATTGGTGGGAAAGAAGGCGCGGTTTATGGCTTTGACCTATAACCGTTTGTTGGATTTGTTCGAGGCCCAACTTATGCCAGAACCAGCCATCTATTGTGCCAGGCAATCCTTGGTTTACACCCAGATTGCTCCGACTTCGCTTAACGCCAAAGCCAATATCTTGTATCAGATTGGATTACAACATGATATATTGAGAGAAAAGGATAGTGCGGTTTTCTATTATGAAGCGGCATTAAACGCCTTGCATGATAGAAACACTATTGTTTACAGGGATTTGATGGCTTCGCGAGCATTGTTTGATTATTGTGATCTCCAAGATACCATAAAAGCCTTGGACAGTCTGAAAAGCATGGTGGCACAAGCCGAAAGCGAATCCGAAAGAATAACCCGATATTCAACCATTGGCTATGTCTATAATGATGCAGGACAACTCGATTCTGCCAAGGTTTATAAGGAACTTGTATTCGAATTTGCAGAGAAGGCCATTGATAAAAAACTTGCAGCAAAGACTTTGCATGACATTGCCATTAGCGAAGGCGACACACTGAAAGCCAACCAATATGCGCAATTCCTCATAGAAGATGTAGCCGCAGCAGCCGAAAACCAAGCACAAGTCTCGAAACTGAACGACCTGTTCCAGAACTACTTGCAGGAGAAGCAGGAAGCGGCTTCGCTCCGTGAACGAAGGAAGGCGGTGAGGCTGACGCTTATGGTATTAGTGCCGCTACTATTGGCCATTGGTTTGGCGGTGGCCATCGTGATGCGGCGCAGACACAGAAAACGCTTGGCGGCACAAGAGGCGGACGCGCAGCGGCGGTTGGAGGAGGAACGCCAAAGCCATCGCATGGAACAGGCGGCGCTTTCGGGACGGCTGAAACGGAGCAACGAGACTTTGCGCGAGTTGCAAGACCAAGTGCGGCAACAGAACGAAACGACACCGAAGCCCGAAACGCAGGCGGCGAGTTTTGCTGAGGAGCCGATTTGCCGCTTGATCATGGAGCGGGTGAACGAGGGGCAGTTCAAGTCGCAGATGGACTGCACGGTTTACAAGGACTATGCCTTGGGGAAGGAACAGTTGACGGCGTTGCGGGAGGCTGCCGACCGCCACTTCAACCAGTTCACCGTCCGTTTGGCCAAGACCTATCCCAACCTTACCAAGGGCGACCTCGACTATTGCTGCCTCTATCTGCTGGGGCTTTCTGATGCCGATGTTGCGGCTTTGATGCAGCGCGCCTACAACACCGTGAGCGAGCGCAGCCGCAAATTGAAGGGTGTTTTCGGCAGCGAGGAACCGCTTTCCGCGACGCTCCGAAGCTTTTCCATCGAATATGCATCTATCTGATTATAGGGACGATAGCCAAAAACCCGCACAAATCCGCACATTGTTTTTCTTGACAGGTGTGGGGGTGTTGGTGTAGTTTTGCCGAAAAATTCTAAACCTAATAGTTATGAAAACGACAAAACAATTCTTGATGATTTGCTGTCTGATGGTGATGGCGGCGACGGGTTATGGACAGCAATGGGAAATTGACTGTGACGAACTTGGAAATTACTCGTTTTTACGGACGGGTATCGTCAATGACCAAGGAGAAGCCGTGATTATGGGCGAATGTGGATCTGACAATAACCATTTCTTTCCTATGGTAATGCGTGTTACGGAAGATGGCGAATATGATTATCGGGTATTCGACACCATCGAAGGCAATGTGAGACCGACCCACATCGTGCAATTGGCCAATGGAACCTATTTTGCATCAGCAGTAATCCAACCAGATGAACTTGGAGTGGGAGAAGATATTGTGTTTCTGATTCTTGATTCAGATTTCAATATTCTCAATGTAAAAAATTACGAAGAGCCTGAAATGGTTCTTGGCTTCTCGAAGGGTGGGCAGTTGATGCTTGATGACGACGGAACGGTGGTGTTTTCATGTGGCTATCAGTATCAAGACACATACGGACAACAGGCAAAACCATGTTTTTACCGTTTCGATATGAACGCCGACACTTTGTCGTGCCGTTTCGTCACGGCGGAACTGCCCCATCCGGAAGCAACCATGTTTGCTTATGATTGTTATAAATTACTGCAAAACCCTAATAATGATGGCATTGTCGTGATTTGCGCAGGTCTGAACAACAAAAATTCGCTTCTGATGTACGACCACGACTTCAACTATGAGGACGGATTCATTTTGTCCCCTGCCTTTCGTGAAAGTTTTGTGTATTCCTATTCCGACCATTGGCTTTCCGACAATAGACTATTGTTAATGGGAGACATGAAGCCGAATGGGGAATACACCCGTTGGACTATTGGCATGGCAGAGGTCGGACTTGATGGGACTTTTGACCGCTGGGACAGGGTTTACCACAAGCAAGATACAGCCATTCAGGCTTCCAACTATTGCATGGCCTATGTGAACGATTCTACCATATACGGAGGAGCATGGTTTTACATGACGACAGGTGGGGAAAGCCACTCAAGCGTATGCCTATACGACAAGGACATGGAGATGCTGGGGCGGAAGGAATTTGTCGAACCAGAATACGGTGACAAATCATCCTGTCGTTTCGTCCTGCCAATGTCGGACAGGGGATGCCTTGTTGGCATATCAAGATATTACCTTGATAGTGGTTCTAGTTATAGATATGGTAAACTAATCAAAATGCGGCGCGAAGATTTCAACCCCATTCCTTGCAGTTTAAAGGAAGTGCCACAAGAAGCGAAAAAAACATTGGCCTATCCCAATCCTGCCAAAGAAAAGGTGACGATAGACGGCATTGAAGTAGCCGAAGTTCAGGTTTACAATGCCATTGGGCAGGTGGTGAAGAGGGTGCGGGGGACGAATGAAGTTGATGTAAGGGAATTGCCAGAAGGGGTTTATCTGCTGCGGATTAGGGATGCAAAGGGAGTTTCGCAGACGGAACGCATCACGGTAAAAAGATAAGCCATAGAATATGTAACTTTAAAATCAATGAGTTATGAGAGCAAATAGTTTCAATAAGCGGATTTTGGCCACAATAGCCATCGCTTTGCTTTGTGGCTTTACGGCAAAGGCACAAGACACGAAAGAATGGTCGATTATTCCTTCTGCCAAGATAGGGATTACATGGGATGGTTCAACACCAAACATGTTCGGTGATGATGTCTATCACGTGAATGCTGGCGTGGACGCCAAGGTCAGTTTCAATAAGTATTGGTCGTTGCTGGCAGGCGTTGAGTACAATTACCGTTGGGGTTTTAACAAGAATGGAAGTGATTGGTTCCCCGGCGACCACAGGGAAGGGTTACGGCATTTCATCCGCGTTCCTGTTCGCGCCGAGTTCACGCACAAATGGTTTTATGTTAACGCAGGTTTTTTTGTGGAGCGGGCGACGAACACACGCTATGATGCCAACAAGACTACCGATTTTGGTATAGGCTCCGAGGTGGAATTAGGCGGACGCATACGACTATCGGAAAACGATCATCTCCGTATAGGCATGCAAAGTCAATTATGTGCCAACCATGTGACAGAAAAAGGCCAATCCTCTTTTTATGGAGGTTTCTTCGGTACCTTTCTTACGATGGGTTATGAGCATCGGTTTTAAGTGTAGTTAGGGGATTTCGTTATTTGTACTAACGTGCTAACGAAGTGGGAACTCCCCCGCCGCGAAGCGGCACCCCCTCACGGAGGGGGACAACACCCCCTGGCCCCCTCTCAGAGGGGGAAGCCTACCGGATGCGAGAGATGGGACTTAAAGGACTGATAAGACTAATAAAAATATGAGAACGAAAAGAAGATGTGCTTTGCTGGTGGTGATGGCAACCCTATTGTTGGCGGGATGCCGGAGTGGATGTGAGGAGGACGGAATTACACGGCCTGAAAAGAGTTCACTTGGGAGGGTAATTGACTCCCCCGCCGAACTCCCCCTGGCCCCCTCAAGAGGGGGAATGGGCACCCCCTCTCAGAGGGTAATTGACTCCCCCGCCCTGACGGGCACCCCCTCTCAGAGGGGGACTGAGGACTCACTCAGGGAGTATTATGAGCGGATGGAGCGATGGGAGATGCTGCATGGAGGGATGAGCAAGTGGGAGAGCGATAAGTGAAATGTTGTAATCTGGAACTGCAACATGTTGTAAAACAAAGAAGTGACTTTGCAAATGTTTGTAACGGCCTTTGAACTTGAAAAAACAGCGAAAATTTGCTATACTTTTGCATCATGAAATTCAATTCAAATTATCAATACCTAAAATTAAAGTATTATGAACAACAGAAAATTCAGATTCGGAACGCTGCTGGTGTTTTTGGCGGCAATGGCTTTTACGGTGTCTTTCATGACTTCATGCACTCCCAAGGTGCCAGTTCGTTTTATGGCCACCTACACCCCAACTTCTTCAGTTGATACCGTCACTTTTGAAGCTTGGAGTTTGGGAGAACTTGTCAGGGATCATTTTGCAGTGTTTTACCCAACACCACAGAATGAACAAGACGGGCAATATGAAGAGCTTCCAATTTACCATTATACCGGGGTGGGAAGTGTTTCAACGGAGGATGCCTTCACTTATTTGTCGACTGAATATGACAGCGTGAGGTTTACGCGCAGTTCTGATGGTTTGTCTACCATTACTTATCGCCATGACGAGAATGCCAGCGATGCGCAGCGCTATTTCTTCACACGCGAGGCATGGACATGCAGCCCTGATGATGAAGGATATGATGGCGTGAGGACTTATACGCTTATCCTTACGGAGGAGATGTTTAGGTGAACCAACAACACCACTGAGAAAACCATCTTTGGCCTGATTTTTGCATAATAATCATCTTGTAATTTCAAAATCAGTAAGTTATGAAAACAATTAGTTTCAATAAGCGGGTTTTGGCCACAGTGGTCATCGCTTTGCTTTGCTGTTTTTCGGCAAAGGCACAAATCACCCCATCGGTGTATGCCGGTTTGGGGAATTATACCAATCTGGGAGGAATGTTTGGAATAGGAACCGAAATACAGTACAAATTCGTTTCTGTCAATGCTGCCATAGGGTATGATGGCTGCAACCAGGTATTCTTTCATAAAGGGCATTATGCGGGTAAGGAACGCGTCGGCGACAATCCTTTCATAGGATTCGATGTCGGCGTGAAGTGCTATTTCTACAAAGGCCTTTTCGGAGGCGTGAACTATGGCCTTTTGGGCAAATATTGTCTGGAAGAGACCGCAGAAAGGGTCAGGGTGGACAATTTTTACGACTTTTCCTTCACGCTGGGCTATAAATGGCACTGTTATCAAGGATTTTATGGAATGGCCTGGCTAGGGGTGACTTCCAATAAGGATGCGAATCAGTTTGTGTTTATCTTTGACAGCAAAAGTTTTGTACCCAGGGTGGGCTTAATCATTGAATATGAGTTTAAACATTAAAAATTAAATAGTTATGAAAACAATTGCAAAATCAATAATCCTAATTGCGGTCATGCTTCTTTACGGATCATGCAGCAAAATCGTGCAAGAGAGTCCCGAAACCATCACCATCAGCGGCCATATCACCGATGAGGATGGACAACCTGTTGAAAATGTAAGCATTGACTTGATGTACATAACACGCATGAACTTGTTGGGTTTTTACTATGGTACAGGCATTCACGCGAAGACCGATGAAAACGGCTATTATTCCATCCAATTTGACAACAACGACGATTATTCCTATCGGTTGGATATCGAAAAGGCGGGGTATCACTACGTACAAAGTTACAGCGTTGACCGTTGGATCGTCTCGCAGGAACACGATGTGGTGATGAGGAAAAAAGAAGAATACGTCGACCTCGGTTTGCCGAGCCGCACCATGTGGGCCAACTGCAATGTGGGAACCAACAAACCTGAAGGCATTGGCGATTACTTTGCGTGGGGAGAAGTTGCTCCCAAATCCACTTACAGTTGGGAAAACTACATACACTGCAACGGAGCTGGTGACCAGTTGACCAAGTATTGCAACAATCCCGCCTACGGCTACAACCACTTCACCGACGCTTTGACGATATTGGACAGACCCGATGATGCCGGTTGGTGCAACTTCGATTCCAATCAAGGACCGCAGATTCCAAGCAAGGAACAATGGCAGGAACTGTACCAAAACACCACGCATACATGGACTACCCTAAACGGCGTGGAAGGTGTTCTTTTCGAGGCCAACAATGGCAACAGCATTTTCCTGCCTGCTGGCGGGATGCGTTATGGCGGCGAGCCGAACGCCATGGGCGGCGAGCACGGTTACTACTGGTTGAATTCGTTCGATACGGGAAATCCGACCAATGCATGGAATTTCATGATCGGTGCCGACCTTGACGTCATCGGCAACAGCACGGCCACAGCCGAACGATACATAGGCTTTTCTGTGCGTCCAGTGCATCCTTACGGTTGGCCATTTTGCCCTACCAATTAAAGTAGATGGAGAATGCAATGCGTAAAAAGACTGCATGAGAGCCTAGTATGAGCGGATGGAACTATGGAAAATGCTGCATGGCGGGATGAGCAGTTGGAAGAGCGATAAATGAGAAGGGCGTTTGATGGCAAAATGTTGTAAAAGAAAAATGCAACATATTAAAACTCAAACAGATAAATTGACAAAAGTTTGTAATGGACTCGGATCTTGAAAAACCAGTAGTTTTTTGCTATATTTTTGCAGAATGAAATTCAAAACAAATTCAATCATCTAAAATCGAGTCGTTATGTTCAACAAAAAAACTTGTTTCAGTATGCTGTTGCTGGCCTTGGCCATGATGCCAACCTTGTTCAATTCTTGTAAAGAAAAGGTACAAACCGTGGAAGTCCCGGAATTGTATCATGTGTGGCATTGGAAATTTACATCGGTAGGCGGTTTCGTTGGATTGGTTTATCCCGAAGCGGACAAAACCCTGGTCTTTGAATTCGATTCCGCTAACCGGTTAAACGTTGAATATGACGGTGAGATGCTGGCTACGGGCGAGCAGGTCACCGTCACGAAATCCAACAACATCACCTACGGCGACTATTACATCACTTTGCCCAAGCAATTGCAGAAAAAAATACGGCAACGCACTGGCCAAACCGAGACAAACCTTATCCTTGAAGGTTATCTTCGTTTCGAGTACCCTGACAATGGCGAAACTTGGTTGTTTATTACCAGCAAAGACGGAAAGAATGTGGGCGTGGAAGGTGGAGCGGATTTCCATGGCCAAACGTGTTTAGCGCGTGGCATGGAGCTTCATCAATAAGTTGATGGCTTGGTATCAAAAAAAACTGTAATTTTGCAGCGCGATTCAGGCAGACTGTCGCGGGTCGGGAAAGCCGGCGCGAGGAAAGTCGGGACAGCACAGAGCACCATACTTCTTAACAGGAAGGTGTCCGCAAGGGCAACAGCAAGTGCCACAGAAACATACCGCCCTACGCCCTGAGCCTTGAGCTTGTCGAAGGGTCGAAGGGTTGAAGGGTAAGGGTGAAAACGCGAGGTAAGAGCTCACGCATCGGGTGGCGACATTCCGATGAGGTAAACCTTATGGGCTGCAAGTCCAAGTATAGAGACAACGAAGCTTTCGGGCTTCAAGAGGGCTGCTCGTCCGCGTCTCAGGGTAGGGCGCTTGAGCCTGCGGGCGACCGCAGGCCTAGAGAAATGACAGTCGCCCCGCAAGGGGAACAGAATCCCGCTTATTCGCCTGGGTC
>CAMHRP010000084.1:0-9253 GCA_946187645.1 uncultured Bacteroidales bacterium
GTGCATCGAGGACAAGTGTTCCCCTCTATTTTGAATTTTAGCGGACAGCAATAATCTTAAACACTAGAAATACTACCTCGGGCATCCGTTTTGCAAAAGCTCAGGTGAATGATGTCAATGGTGTGATTTTGTTGCCCGATGATTGGACATCTGATACATATAACTTAAACAATACCAATAGTATTGGAGCTTATTACAGTAGCAATGTGATAAATGCATCCCAATGGGCTACAATTGAAAATGTTGGTGGTGTATTTCTTCCAGCTGCCGGTGGACGTTTTGGGACCACAGTCGCTGATGTCGGTTCCACAGGGTTTTATTGGTTATCTTCTAGCTATTCCAGTTGCTGCGCATATTATGTTCTTTTATACAATACTGGCATTTATATAGTCAACTACAATCGCTATCTAGGCCGTTCTGTACGCCTTGTCAGCGATGTCGAGTAGTGCTGCACAACTTCGTTGAGGTCTCGTGTCGATGGTATGTTACGTTTGCGAGCCCCACACGGTGCCGTGTGGGGTAAATAGGAGGTCGTGTCTTCGAAACGGGCTGGCGCAGCACAACTCGTCAGGCGTGATCCATGTGTAACTCTTGTCCCTCCTCAACCAAGTCATCTGCCGCTTGGCATATTGCCGCGTGTGGATCTTGATTTGCTCCACGGCCTCTTCAAGGGTGCATTGCCCGTCGAAATAGGCGAAGAGTTCCTTGTAGCCGACCGTGTTCAAAGCATTCAGATGGCGTTTGGGATACAAGGCTTTGGCTTCCTCCAAAAGGCCTTGCTCCATCATCATGTCGACACGGCGGTCGATGCGCTCGATGAGGGCTTGTCGGTCCCAAAGCAGGGCGTATTTCTTGATGTCGAAGTCGCGGTGGACAACATTACCGCTACGGAAGGAGGAGAAAGGCTGTTCCGTTTGGTAGCAGACCTCCAAAGCCCTTTGCAAGCGGCGAGGATTTTGCTGGTCAACGGTGGCATAATACTCGGGATCGAGGCGCTGGACTTCATCTTGAAGGGCTTTCAAGCCGCCTTCGTCAAACAACTTTTGCACTTTTTCCCTGATTTCGGGCTGCACATCGGGCATGGCATCGATGCCGTTGCAGACTGCGTCAATAAATAGGCCCGATCCCCCCGTCATGATAACAGTATCATGGGTCTTGAAGAGTTCTTTCAATAACTGTAGGGCATCGCGCTCATAGTCGGCCACATCGTATTTGTCTTCTATGCTGATATGATGCACAAAGTAATGCTTGACCTGGCTCAGTTCTTCCTCGGTAGGAGCGGCAGTGCCGATGCTCATCTCCTTGTAGAACTGTCGGCTGTCGGCAGAGAGGATGACGGTGTTCAAGGCCTTGGCCAACTCGATAGAGAAGGCGGTCTTGCCTGAGGCAGTGGGGCCAGCGATGATGATGAGGGTTTTCTTATCCATGAACTTCCGTAATTATGAATTAAGAATTAAGAATGAAGAATTGGCGCGAAGCGACGCTGGGCTTTTCCCCAATTCTGCATTCTACATTTCTACATTCTACATTCCACATTCAGCATTCTGCATTCTACATTCTGCATTCTACATTCTACATTCAGCATTCAGCATTCCACATTCTGCATTCATCATTCTGCATTCCACATTCTGCATTCTACATTCCACATTCTGCATTCTGCATTCTACATTCCACATTCCTCATTCTGCATTCAAACTTTGTTTGGCACTGGCCCATTATTAGCCACCACAATCGGTTCGCTGATTTCCTTCACCACGCTAAGTCCCAGCTTTTGCCCTTCCTCTTTCATAAAAGCGTATGCCTCACTGAAGTTGTTGCCAATCACTCCGTCCAAAATGGCTTCACGGATGGCATTCTTGATGACGCCGACTTCTCGTCCCTCAGGGATGCCGAAGGTCTCCATGATGGCGATGCCGTCGATAGGCGGCTGCCAGTTGCGCAGGTGGTCCTTAGCTTCGATTTCCTTCAGTTTCTCCTGAACAATCTCGAAGTTGTGATGGTATTTTTTGATCTTCTCCTCGTTCTTCGAAGTGATGTCGGCATGGCAGAGCAGCATGAGGTCGTCGATGTCGTCGCCAGCGTCAAAGAGGAGCCTTCTCACGGCACTGTCGGTGACGATGTCCTCAGCCAAGACGATGGGGCGGAGGTGGAGCAACACGAGCTTCTCCACATATTTCATCTTTTCGTTCAAGGGCAACTTCATGGCAGCGAAGATCTTGGGCACCATCTTGGAGCCTTTGAACTCATGGCCGTGGAAGGTCCAACCCGTGCCGTCTTCCCAACGCTTGGTCTGTGGCTTGGCGATGTCGTGCAGCAAGGCGGCCCAGCGCAGCCAGAGGTCATTGCTCTTTTCGGCCACCTGGTCGACAACCTGTAAGGTATGCAGGAAGTTGTCCTTATGCCCTCGACCTTGCACGACTTCCACACCTTTCAGCAGGCAGAGTTGCGGGAAGATGAGTTTCAACAAACCGCTCTCGTCCAACAGCTTGAAGCCAATGGAGGGCTTCGGCGAGAGGATGATTTTGTTTAGCTCCTCAGTGACACGCTCCATCGATACGATCTTGATGCGTTGGGCATTGCGTTTGATGGCCTCGAACGACTCAGGTTCGATGTAGAACTTGAGTTGCGAAGCAAACCTGATGGCACGCATCATGCGCAAGGGGTCATCGGAATAGGTGATGTCGGGATCGAGCGGCGTCCTCAACAGCAATTCTTCCATGTCATCCATGCCACCGTAGAGGTCGATGAGCGTGCCAAAGTCCTCGGCATTGAGGCTGAGGGCCATGGCGTTGATGGTGAAGTCACGGCGGCTGATGTCGTCTTCCAAGGTGCCGTTTTCCACTACGGGCTTGCGGCTGTTGCGGTCGTAGGACTCTTTCCTCGCACCCACAAATTCCACCTCCATGCCGTCGAAGTGGATCATGGCCGTACCGAAAGCTCCATAGTATTTGGCTTCCTTATGGCCGGGTAGGAGAGAGGCGACCTTCTTTGCGAGGGTGATGCCGCTGCCCACAGTGACCACGTCGATGTCGTTCGACGGACGGCGCAACAAAATATCGCGCACATAGCCGCCGATGACATAGCTCTTGTAGCCCAACTCCGCGCTGGCGTAGGCAATCACCTTAAAGATCTTGCTGCTGATATGTTTCTTGAAGTCGTAGTTCATCAGACTTTGGCTTCTTCAAGGACTTTCTTCTCGTTCGGGATGACGTTGACGATGGTCTCTTCGCCTTTTTCGTCGAGGTCGATGCTGATGGTGTCGCCGATATGGAGGTTGGCAGAGATGATGGCCTCGGCCAAGACATCTTCCACATACTTCTGGACGGCACGCTTCAACGGACGGGCGCCATACTGTTCGTCCCAGCCTTTCTCGGCGAGGAAGTCCATGGCTTTCTCGGTGATCTCGATCTTGTAGCCCATCTCTTCGACGCGCTTCACTACCTGACGGATTTCGATGCCGATAATCTTTCGGATGTCGTTCTTATCCAAGGCGTTAAACATCACCACATCGTCGACGCGGTTGAGGAATTCGGGCGCGAAGGTGCGCTTCAAGGCGTTGTCGATGACGCTCTGCGAGTACTCGTTCTTGCTGTTGAGCTTGGCCTGTGTACCGAAGCCCACACCCTGACCGAAGTCCTTCAGTTGGCGCGAGCCGATGTTGGAGGTCATGATGATGATGGTATTCTTGAAGTCAACCTTACGACCGAGGCTATCGGTGAGCTGGCCGTCGTCGAGGACTTGGAGCAAAAGATTAAACACATCGGGGTGTGCCTTCTCGATTTCATCGAGCAAGACGATAGAGTAGGGCTTGCGACGTACTTTCTCGGTAAGTTGACCACCTTCTTCATAACCCACGTATCCAGGAGGCGCTCCCACGAGGCGCGAAACGGCGAACTTCTCCATGTATTCGCTCATGTCGATGCGGATGAGGGCGTCTTCGCTGTCGAAGAGGAACTTGGCCAGCACCTTGGCGAGGTAGGTCTTACCGACACCCGTGGGGCCGAGGAAGATGAACGAGCCGATAGGCTTGTTCGGGTCTTTCAGTCCGGCACGGTTGCGGCGGATGGCGCGGGTCACCTTCTTGATGGCCTCGTCCTGACCGATGACGGTGCCTGCCAACTCGGTCTCCATGTGCATCAGGCGGTCGCCCTCGTTCTTAGCGATGCGCTGAACGGGCACACCGGTCATCATGGCGACAACTTCGGCGACGTTTTGCTCGGTCACGGGTTGACGATGTGCCACGGCGTTGTCTTCCCAAGCCTTCTTGACATCTTCAAGCTGTGCCATGAGTTTCACTTCCTCGTTGCGGTACATGCCCGCTTCCTCGAACTTCTGCTCGGCGATGGCGGCCTTCTTGTCCTTGCGGACCTCTTCCAAGCGTTTCTCAAGTTCAGTAATCTCGCTCGGCACATCGATGTTCTTGATGTGTACGCGTGCGCCGGCCTCATCCAAGGCATCGATGGCCTTGTCGGGCAGGTGACGGTCGCTGAGGTAACGGTCGGTGAGTTTCACGCAGGCTTCGATGGCCTCAGGCGTGTAGGTGACCAGGTGATGGTCTTCGTATCTCGGTTTGATGTTGTTCAAGATTTCGATGGTCTCGGCGGGCGTGGTGGGCTCGACGAGGATCTTCTGGAAGCGGCGTTCCAAGGCACCGTCTTTTTCGATGTATTGGCGGTATTCGTCCAAGGTGGTGGAGCCGATGCACTGCAACTCGCCACGTGCCAAGGCAGGCTTGAACATGTTGCTGGCATCGAGCGAGCCATTGGCATTACCTGCACCAACGAGGGTGTGAATCTCATCAACAAAGAGGATGATGTCTCTATTGTTTTCCAACTCGTTGAGGATGGCCTTGATGCGTTCCTCGAACTGGCCACGGTATTTGGTGCCGGCCACGATGGAGCCGATGTCGAGCATGACCACACGTTTATTAAATAAGGTACGCGGCACGCGGTGCTGCACGATGCGGATAGCCAAACCTTCGGCGATGGCCGACTTACCCACGCCAGGTTCGCCAATCAGAATGGGGTTGTTTTTCTTGCGGCGGCTGAGGATTTGTGCGATGCGTTCCAGCTCGCGTTCACGGCCCACGATGGGGTCGAGGCGGTTCTCCTCGGCGGCTTTGGTGAGGTCGCGGCCAAAGTTGTCCAACACGGGTGTCTTGCTCTTGATGTTGCTGGTCTTCTTGGGTTTTTCCTGCTGTGGCCTGATTTCGTTCATGAGATCGTCTTCCTCGTCGTCATCTTCTTCATAGATGTTGGAGGCATAGCCCTGCGATTCTTCGGCGGATTCCTGCGGGTCGGCGTTTTCGGCCGTGTAGCGTAGCAGTTCCTGCTTGAAGTTGTCGTAGTTGATGCCTTCGAACTCGAGGTTTTGCGAGATGATGTTGTTCTTCTCGTGCAGGATGGCCAGCATGAGATGCTCAGAGCGGACAATCTCCGAATGGAACTCCTTGGCGATGATATAGGTGAACTTCAGCACGCGCTCCGCCTGTTTGGTCAAAGGCAAGGCCAGCACTTGGCTGGAGTTGCTGTTGGCGGTGCGTACCGAGGCTTCCAGTTTCTTGGAAAAGACTTCGATGTTCAGGTTGAGGTTTTCCAAAATGCGGATGGCAGCACTGCCGCCTTCCTTCAACATACCCAAAAAAAGGTGCTCCAACCCGACGTATGCGTTCCCTAAGCGTTGTGCCTCCTGATGGCTAAGTGACAAAATGGCACGAACGCGGGGAGAAAATTTTGCATCCATATAATTACAATTCTTTTATTTTCAATACTTTAATAAAATACCCAACTTTTCACTTGTCTGATTCATTCAGAGTGCAAAGGTACAAACAAAAACCGCGCCGCGCCACATTTTTACATCATTTCAGGAATATCCAATTTAGGGAGGACGACCGATGCTTCGTCGATAGGGTTGTACTGCAAGAACATGCAGTAATAAACGGGCATGTAAACCACACCGTTTTTGTGCTTGACTTGCCGCTCGTTGGAGAACACGATGGCGCGGTCGATGCCATAATCGGGTGTTTGTAGGAACTTGCTCAAGGCACTATGCTCGGTATAGTTTTTCCCTGATTTGACTTCCACAGGCAGCACCTTCAATCGTCCATAGTCGTCAATGAGAAAATCAACCTCTCCCGTTGGCTTTTTGTCGTAATAATGCAGTGGAAAGCCGTGGGCATGAAGTTCTTGCGCCACCACCGATTCGTATACCGTCCCAAGATTAATGCTACGGATGTCTTGCAACACGGCATTGACATTTAATCCATAAAGAAGATGGGTGAGTAATCCCACATCATTGAGGTACAACTTGACAAGGCGTTTTTGTTCGGTCTCCATCAATGGGAATTTAGGATTGCTGATGGCCAGCACCTCCAAAGCTACTCCCGAATTAGACAGGTACTCGAACTCGTCAGCATAGTCCGAAAAGTCCTTGCCCGTCTTGTTCTCGATGTGCTTGTAGACAATGCGCTTCTTGCGGTTTTCCAAATGGCTGGGAATGAGGTCGTAAATGCGGCGAATCTTCAGCTTGTGCTCGTCATCATACTGCGAAGCATCGATTCGATATAAGTCATGAATGTCCTTGTGGACCGCCCTCACGCGCATCATGTTCCTGTCCTCCAAATACTTATTGACGGCCTCGGGCAAGCCTCCAACCAACAGATAGTATTGGAAACGTTTCATCAATAGATTGTGTACGCTTTCGTTCAAAGCCTCTTCTTGCTCAAATTGTTTCCGAATGTTGCCAATCCATTCCTCACTGATGCCAGTTGCCCATAGAAATTCCTCAAAGTCAAGTGGATACATTTGTTGTGTCTCAATACTACCTAAGGGAACTGAAGGCGTTTGCGCAAGAGCTATGCCCAACTGCGAACCACTGGCAATGAAACGATAACGCCCTTCTTGGTTGAGGAACTTGAGCATCGTGAGCAGGTGCGGATAACTTTGAATTTCGTCCAAAAACACCAAAGTGTCCGACTTGTCGCCCAAGTGCCGTGCTTGGTAGTTGCTAAGGCGCATGTAAAGGTCGTTGGTTGTGTGAACATCGGCAAAAACCTGTTCACCTTCCTTGTCTTCCTTGAGGTTGATTTCAACAAAATGGCGGAACATTTTTTTGCCGACATAGCGGATAATATAGGACTTCCCGATTTGCCTGGCTCCATTAACCAATAGGATTTTGTCGGGATTGCATTGTAGATATTGCTCCAAATAGCTTGTAAATTTGCGCTTTAACATGGTGACAACAATTAGTGTTTCATGCTGCAAAGATACGACTATTTTTGAAAAATCAGTATAAATTTGTCACTTATTCCATGTTTTTTACACCAAAATTTGTCACTTATTCCATAAATTTCATGCATGATTTTGTCACTTATTCCATTTTTTATTGGTTAAAAACGACCACTTATTCCGTTTTTGGGAAATTCATGGCTCATTGATGAGGATTTGTGTTTAGAAGTTTTTGACCATTTTTTCCAAACCTATCCAAAAATTCCCTATCTTTGCACCCCTATTTATAAAAGAGAAAATTAGAACCCAAAAATGGACGATAACAATATCAACAATCCTGAAAATCAGGGCGAAATGCCTGAAGAACTCTCAGGAGAAAAAATCATCAAAGTCAATCTTGAGAACCAGATGAAGTCGGCTTACATCGACTATTCGATGTCCGTCATCATCTCGCGTGCCTTGCCCGACGTGCGCGACGGCCTTAAACCCGTGCACCGTCGTGTGCTTTATGGCATGAAGGAACTGGGCGTCACCTCACGCAGCGGCTACAAGAAGTCGGCCCGTATCGTCGGTGAGGTGCTCGGTAAGTATCACCCGCACGGCGACTCATCAGTCTACGACGCTATGGTGCGTATGGCCCAGAGCTGGTCGTTGCGCTATCCTTTGGTGGACGGCCAAGGTAACTTCGGCTCGGTCGACGGCGACAGCCCCGCCGCCATGCGTTACACCGAGGCACGCCTTCAGAAGATTGCTGAAGAGATGCTCGACGACCTCGACAAGGACACCGTCGACTTCCAGAATAACTTCGACGACTCGTTACAAGAGCCCACTGTGCTGCCTACGCAGATTCCTACCTTGCTGGTGAATGGTACCAATGGCATCGCCGTGGGTATGGCCACCAACATGGCTCCGCATAACCTCAGCGAGTGCATCGATGGTATCATCGCCTATATCGACAACCGTGAAATCACCACACAGGAACTGATGCAATACATCAAGGCTCCCGATTTCCCGACTGCCGGCGTCATCTACGGCTACGAAGGCGTGCGCGAGGCGTTTGAGACGGGCAGGGGACGTATCGTCCTCCGTGGCGAGACCCATTTTGAGGAACACAACGGCCATGAGCGCATCATCGCCACCTCCATACCTTATCAAGTCAACAAGGCCGAGATGATCAAGAAGACTGCCGACCTCGTCAACGAGAAGAAGTTGGAAGGCTTGGCCGACATCCGCGATGAGTCAGACAGAAAAGGTATCCGCGTGGTGTATGAACTGAAACGCGACGCCAACCCTGACGTGGTGTTGAACAAGCTTTATCTGATGACCCCGCTTCAAAGCTCGTTCAACGTGAACAATGTGGCTTTGGTCAATGGTCGTCCTTATACCTTGAACCTCAAGCAGCTGATTGAGCACTTTGTGGCCCACCGTCACGAAATCATCCTGCGTCGCACGCGCTTCGAGCTGAAGAAAGCTGAAGACCGCGCCCATATCTTGGAAGGTCTGGCCCGCGCCATCGACATCGTCGACGAAATCATCGCCACCATCCGTGCCTGTAAGGGCGGCACGCCTGAAGCCAAGCAAGCCATCATGGACAAGTTCGGCTTCGACGACCCGCAAGCCAGCGCCATCGTGGCCTACCGCCTCGGTCAGTTGGCCGGCCTCGAGATCAAGAAGATCTTGGACGAGTTGGACGAAATCCACGAACGCATCAAACATTTCCACGATATTCTACAAAATGAGGAATTGCAGTTTCAGATCATCAAGGACGAACTGCTGGTCATCAAAGAAAAATATGGCGATGCCCGCCGCACCCAAATCGTGCCCGCCGCCGGTGAGTTCCGCATGGAAGACATCATCGCCGACGACGCCGTGGTCATCACCATCTCGCACCTCGGTTACATCAAGCGCACCCCGCTGACCGAATACCGCGTGCAGAGTAGGGGAGGCAAGGGCTCGAAAGGCTCCGCCACCCGCGACACCGACTTCATCGAACACATCTTCACGGCCACCAACCACAACCATCTGCT
>CAMHRP010000085.1:0-8644 GCA_946187645.1 uncultured Bacteroidales bacterium
TGATTTCCATCCTGTTGGACACGCAGACCGACTCTTACTACAAACGCAAAACCCGAATAAAACAAATGAAGATGGACCTCGGGGATGATAACCGCACTTTTGAGGAAATCGTGAATGCTGTATGAGAAACTACAGATTACACGGATTTGACGGAAATATTCATCAAAATGGAATTTGTATAATCCGTAAAATCCGTAGTTAAAAAACGAAATCAAATAATTAACAATCAAATACTTACAACTATGAAAAACATTAGTATTATCGCGATGATTGCCCTGATGATGATGGGCGGGATGACAATGAAAGCACAAGACTATCATCCTATCGTTGAAGACGGAAAGCAATGGAATGTGCTGTTTTCCTATCCGTGGAGTCCGCCGGAGCCACAGCACAAGTACACCGACATCTACAAAATCGAGGGTGATACGCTGGTGGATGGCATGCCGTACAAAGTGATGTACACCACAAGGAACGAAGACCTTACCGGATGGAATCTTTGGGGCTTCCTCAGAGAAACCGAGGACGGGCAAGTCTTCTCTCGTAGACCTTCCACTTCTGATGAACAGCTCCTGTATGATTTTTCAATGGAAGTTGGGGATACCATTTGCATGTGTGATTTTGGGTATTCTGAATGTTGTATGGTCGTTATCGAAAAGGGAGAAATCCTCGTTAATGGAGAGCCACGACAACAAATCGTGTTGGAATATCCTTTTGGTAGTGGCGTAGAGGAAGTATGGATTGAAGGCATAGGTAGCCTTTATGGAATCATTGATCCAGGTTCGCTTTTCTTGATGGGAGGCTCGACAGACCTTCTTTGTTATTATGAAGACGGCGGTTTGATTTGGCAGAATACCACTCCAGGGTATAATGAGTGCTATATCGTGAATACAGGGCAGCAGAACGATTTGGTGGTTACACCTACCGTGCTGACTTTTAACGAGCCTGCCGTGCCGCAAGTTTTCACGATTAGCAACCAAACCAACAATGCCGTTACCATTTCATCCATCAATGTGCAACCTGACGACAATGTGGTGCTACTCTCCTTTGAAGGTCTGCCCCGCACTTTGCAGCCCAACGAAACCATGAATGTGACAGTGGAAGTGAACACTATCGGATACAAAGGCTATAACAATTACAATGTCACCATAGCCACCTCGATTGGCAACAGGCATGTCATCGTCAAGGTCAACGAAGAAATCTGGGACGAAGGTCTGCAATACCTACCTATGCAAGGAATTACTTTCGATGAAAACACCCCTTTGACACAATCCTTCTACCTGCAAAACACCAATGCCCTGCAAAGCATCACGGTTTATGAGATTCGCGAATACGGCACCAACTATCTTGAAATGGTGCCTTCGCACAGCCTGCCTTATGAAATCCCGGCGGGTGGCTTTCTTGAGGTTGCGGTCACTTTGGTCAATTTCCCTGAAGAGCAAGTCGTGACACATGCCTATTGTCGCAGTTCCGAAGGCGAAGGAAGCGGTTATTTCTTTTTTATTGCCGGAGGCCTTTCAAACGGCGGCAATGGGGCGCATAGCCTTTGGAAGCCTATCGAAATACCTGGAGTTTTTTTAGGTGCTGATGCGCAAGGAGACCTGTTCTGTAGAAATACAGATGTCTATCCTTCCACATTGGTTCGTTCGCAAGATGATGGCGAAACATGGGAAACTGTGTTCGACGGCAGTGTTGGAAATCTCGCCGTCAGCAATGAAGGAAGGATTTTTGTTTTCAATAATAATACGGTGACGGTCATGTATTCTGATGACAACGGCGACACATGGCAGCAAACCAACCAAATATCCTCGTGTGGTTTGATAGGTGTAGCAGGTCTATATGCTGCAACCAATGACATCGTTGTGGGATGGACTCAAAACAGGGAAATCTTTTGGACGCTTGACGGTGGTGAGACTTGGGGCTTTTCAGTCCTTGAATTCATGGAAGAACACCAAGAAATCAGCGATCTCCTCGTCAGCGAAAACGGAGATGTGTATGTCAGTGTCTGGTATTACATCGGGCCAAACATCGGCGTGTATCATTCCACCCTCTCCGATATGCAGAACTGGGAAATCGCTGCTTTTGAGAATGTTGGCATAAAGGACATGGCATTTGACCCTGAGGGCAATATCATTTGCGCCGTGAATTTCGGAGGCGATTTTTCGGGCTATGAGCATGTGCCGGGGTTTTATGCCTTTTGGTCCAATCGTGTGGCCGTTGCCGACAATGGCATCGTTTACAAGACCGCTATGACCATGTATGACAATGTAGTTTTGGCCTATTCTTTGGACCACGGCGAGCATTTCTACAACACCGTCGAGAACCTTCCTGTGTCGGCACCTGCCCCTGGTGGTGAAGACGGCTTCCTCTCCAAAAGCTATGACAACCATTTGTATTTCTTTGGCAATGACCAATACTGGAAGAGCATTCCCAATGCCGACGACATTCCCAATGTGATTGCTTTTCCTTCGGAATGGTACTACGAAATCGAGAACGAGAACGGCAGCATCACCTATCAATACATGTATCAGGCTGGCGACACCATTGTCCAAGACGAACCGACACATATCCTTGTGAAAATCAATACGCTTTACGACAAAGGCTTGCGTGACGAGGTGACGCATGAGTATGTCTATTTGCGCGACGGCAAGGTATATTGGTGGAACAAGACCTTGGAGGAGTTTACCGTGCTGTATGACTTTGGTGCCGAAGAAGGCGACAGTTGGACGATTAAAGTCGGCACGGAAACCCTCATTATGCACGTTGATGCCGAGGAAACCGTTGAATACGAGGGCAAAACCTATCGAATGCTTCGCGTAAGCGACGCGGACGACATTTTCAGCGGCGACATCGTATGCGGCATCGGTCACCTGACGAGTTTCTTCCCCGAAAGGCTGATGGACAACGGCAATCGTATCAGTGTGGAAGGTCTGCGCTGCTACTGGATTGAGGACGAATTGGTGTTCAAACCCGGCGACGAGGACTGCGACGCGATTTATTCAGAGGTACACGGTGTGGAAGAAGATGGTCCTTCGACAAGCTCAGGGGCCTTCACGGTTTATCCTAATCCTACCAATGGCATTATTGCCATTCAGCATTCATCATTCAGCATTCATCATTCCGAATTCCAAATTGCCAACCTCATGGGCCAAACCGTCCTTTCCGGCAATATTAATGCTGAAAACCAACAGATTGACGTTTCATCATTGCCTCAAGGTATGTATTTCATTACCGTAGGCGAAGCGACGCGGAAATTTGTGGTGCGATAATCGTGGTAAAAGATAACAATCAAAAACATACAACCATGAAAAGATTAGTATTAACTATAGCGATTTTGGCTGGCTTCGCTCTTGGTGGCGTGGCGCAAAGCCTCCATTACGACTTTGAAGACGGTACCCTTCAAGGCTGGACCACACTCGATGGCGACGGCGACGGCCATTGTTGGGAACCTTCTATTGGCGGTATGGGCCACAATTCCAACGGGATGGTGATGGCTTATTCCAAAGACTATGCCACAGGCGATTCCCTTGCACCAAACGAGTATCTTGTTTCTCCACGATTGGTTTTGAGTGAAGACTGGCCCGTTATCAATTTTTATGCATGTGCTTTGGATGAAATCTACCCTGCCGAGCATTTTGGGGTATCCATCTCAACTACAGTCAACGATGACCCGTTGGCTTTCACGCTCTTGTCGCAATGGACCATAGCCGCTAAAGATGCGGGAAACCGTCAGGGCAACTGGTACAACTATACCGTTGACCTTTCCGTTTATACTGGTCAGGAGGTCTATGTCGCCATTCGTCACCACTATTGTTCTGGACAATCTGCCATTTGCATTGACGACATCGAAATTGATGGTACTATACAGCAAGACGGTTTGGTCATTTCACCCGATATACTGACTTTTGAAGAGCCTTGGGTGCCACAGACTTTCACCATCAGCAACCAAACCGACGCGGCTGTCACCATTTCATCCATCAATGTGGAACCTGATGACAATGTGGTGCTTCTCTCTGGTCAAGGTCTGCCCCGCACTTTGCAGCCCAATGAAACCATGAACGTGGAAGTGTATGTGAACGATATTGGATACAAAGGTTATCTCACCTACTACGTCAATGTGGCAACCTCGATTGGCTACAGACAAGTCACTGTCAGGGTCAACGAGGAAGCGTGGGATGAGGGATTGTTGTGGATGCCTATGCAGGGACTTACTTTCGACGAAAACTCCCCTTTGACCCAGGACTTCTACTTGTATAACACCAATGCCTTGGATAGTATCACAATCTATGAGCTTTATGAAGACGGCACTGACTATCTTGATCTGGTGCCTTCGCATAGTCTTCCATACGTAATCCCGCCCCACGAGTCACTTCATATAGTCGTTACCTTGGTCGATTTTCCTGAAAACACCACTAATGTCAACATTTATAGCAGTAGTTCCTTGGGTCAAGGAAGTAACCCGTATGTTCATATTGTCGGAGGCCTAACACCCAGCAGCGGCGAATTAACGATTACGCCTGATACGCTGTGGTATACAGATTATTTCCCTGACGATCAAGTGTTTGTCATACACAATGAAACCTCAAATACCGTTACCATCACAAGCATCACCAACGATGACGAAGAGTTCATCCATGTCCTTTATCATGACGGCACCGAGTATCTACCTATCGAGGACATACTGCCAATTGAATTGCAGCCCAACCAAAGCACACAAGTCGTCGTCAGATTGGAACCGATGATTATCCCTCCCGCGAAACAACGCGACCAAATCATTTCATACGTAAACATCGCCACTACTGAAGGCGATAGAACCGTGACGCTGATGATTAATGAAAATCTGGTTAATTTTGGACTGGTCGTCGTTCCCTACATGGCCGAGCTTTATCTCAACGAGCCATCACAGACCTTCTCGCTCATCAACGCAGAGATTTCGCGCCCGATAATCATCTATGGCATCGAAGAGGAGAACACAAACTATTTGGAAATCACGCCACAATATCCGCTTCCCTACACTTTGCAGAACTATAACGACTATATGAGATGTACGGTTAGTTTCAATGGAAGAAGAACAAGAGATTGGGGCGCAGACACTTATCTTATCTATCACACTTCGATAGGCGATTTCAGGTCTTTCGTCACCATTGATCAGGGTCTTTTGGGTTTCCCTTTAAGCCCCGAATGGTACTACGAAATCCAAAACGACAATGGCAGCATCACCTACCAATACATGTATCAGGCAGGCGACACCGTTGTCGGCGATGAGCCTTCGCATATCCTTGTGAAAATCAACACGCTTTATGACAAGGGATTGCGAGAGGATGTGACACGCGAGTATGTCTATATGCGCGACGGCAAGGTGTATTGGTGGAACAAGACTTTGGAAGAGTTTACCGTGCTGTACGACTTTGGAGCCGAAGTGGGCGACAGTTGGAACATTTTTGTCGGCACGGAAATCCTTACCATGCATGTGGATGGCGTGGATTTCATCGAATACGGGGACAGATACTATCCGATGCTGCATGTCAGCGACCCTGACGACATCTTCAGCGGCGACATCGTATGCGGCATCGGCCACCTGACGAGCTTCTTCCCTGAAAGGCTGATGGACAACGGTGACGGCATCCGTGTGGAGGGCCTGCGCTGCTATTGGATTGAGGACGAATTGGTCTTTAAACCCGGCGACGAGGACTGCGACGCGATTTATTCAGAGGTACACGGTGTGGAAGAAGATGGCCCTTCGACAGGCTCAGGGACCTTTACGATTTATCCTAACCCTACCAACGGCATTATTACCATTCAGCATTCATCATTCCGAATTCATCATTCCGAATTCAGAATTACCAACCTCATGGGCCAAACCCTAATGACAGGCAACATCACCACTGAAACCCAACAAATTAATGTTTCGTCATTGCCTCAAGGTATGTATTTCATTACCTTTGCAGGCGAGACGCGGAAATTTGTGGTGCGTTAATCGTGGTAAAAGATAACAATCAAAAACATACAACTATGAAAAGATTAGTATTAACTTTAACGATTTTGGCTGGCTTCGCCCTTGGTGGCATGGCACAAAATGTTTGGAAGCCCATCAACATTCCTGGAACACTGAAAGGAGTGGCCGCCAACGGAGACTTGTTTATCGGCGAAACAGGAATACAGCGTTCGCAAGACGAAGGCGAGTCATGGCAAATCGTCCTTGAGGGAACTTATTATAATGGCAATGACGGCTTCACCATCAGTCCGAACGGACGCATCTTTGACTTGCCTTATAACCAAAATCATCTTTGCATCTCTGATGACGGTGGCGACACTTGGCGCAACAGCCCCGATTTCCTTTACAGTCCTCTTGAAAACGCTCCTATGTATGCTGTTTCGGATGACACGCTCTTCTTGTATCAAGCCGAAGGTGACACTTTGCTTTGGACTTTGGATGGCGGAAACACATGGGACAAAACCTGTTTGCCTTTCCTTGACCATGACCAAAACGGCATGGGACCATGGTTTGGTGCTATGCTTGCCGATGGAGCAGGCAATGTGTACATTGGCACGTGGGGCTGGGCTCCGCCCGAATCAGGGGTTTTCCAAGCGAATTTGGACAATATGAATGAGTGGTCGTTGATTATTTCTGACAGCTATGTTCAAAGTTTAGTTTTTGACATAGAAGGGAATATAGTAATAGATTGCCCGGCCGTTGCCAACAACGGTATCTTCTTCTCGACTCAAAGGATTGACGGTGATTATATGGTATTGACCTATTCCACTGACCACGGTGTGAATTACACACCCATTGGCGAAGGTCTGCCTTCTACACAGACGGTTCCCGAAACTGGTTTGAGACTTTTTAAGGGTGGCGATCAACATTTGTACTGTCATGGTGATATCTGGAGCGGAGGAACTATCACCCAAAGGCAGTATTACAAGAGTATTCGCAAGGCGGATTTCATTCTCGAAAACTTCCCCCTGGAAAACACGGCTTGGGTGCAGTTCTACCGCTCCATGTACGAGGATTCCACCTATTACCAGTTGGGCATCAAGGGCGATACGGTGGTGAACGAGATGGCTTACAAGAAAGTCATCAATTGCGCTCATCTGGGTTATCCCATTGAAGGCGAGTGCTTTGGCGGCATCCGTGAGGACGGGGACGGCAAATGCTATTTCATGTCGTTTGTAGATGCCATATTTGCCCCGTGGCCCTTGCATTATGATTGTGAGGCAAACACCGAATATCCCCTTTACGATTTTTCGCTTTCGGTGTGCGATGTGTTCCAGACAATTGGTCTAACGCCTCATGTCGTATTCGATACCGCCGAAATGCAACTCAACGGCAGCACAAGGAAAGTGCTTTGGTTTGGCAACAACTGCGACAATGGGAATTATTATGATTACCAATGGATTGAAGGCATTGGAAGCACGCATAGCCTATTGTATCCCATTCAGTATGAGCCTGACAACGGGCCGGAATACCGTTTGGCGGAGGTTTGGCAGGACGAGGAACTGCTTTACAAGAACCCACATTTTGAAGAAGATTTTCCGTATGACAACACGCGTTGGGCCATCTATTACCAAAACCTATATTTGGATTGGGCTCCATATATCCAGATTGGAATAAAGGGTGATACGGTTGTGGAAGGCACAACTTATCATAAAGTGATTAAATGCACGTCTTATGGAGACGTCATTGATGGAGATTGCTTTGGCGGCATTCGTGTTGAAGCAGATGGCAAATGGTATTTCAGATTGTTCTCGGAGGAGAATGTGCCGCAGTATTTGTATTTGGATATGGAACCGAATACTGAACGGCTCATTTATGACTACTCACTTTCCGTGTGTGATGGTTTTGAATATGAAGGACAATATTGGATGTCAGTATTTGAGATTGACGAGATTGAAATCAATGGAAGCATGAGAAGACGCTTATGGTTTGACGGTAATTGCGAGGAAGGCGACCATACTTATGACTGGAATTGGATTGAAGGTATTGGCTGCAATTATGGATTGTTATATTCTATCCAAGCATTCCCTTTGGATGGTTCTGCCTACCATTTGGGCGAGGTTTATCAAGACGGGGAATTAATCTATAGAGATCCGTATTTCATCAATGAGCCTTCCTCATTTGCTCCCCAAGGCGCGGAGTGGTATTTCCATGTCTGGTCTCAAGGGCCGATTACGGAACCACCTTTCTATTACATTAGACATGCTGTGACTGGTGAAGCAGTGGTGCAGGGACACTTGTGCAGCGTTATTGATGGTTATCGATATGTTTATGAGGAGGACGGTGTCGTTTACATGTACAATCATTCAACCGATGCCTTTACGGTGATGTATGATTTCAATGCCGAAGAGGGTGATACGTGGTATTGCGATATTGAGGAGGGATTCACGTGTCTTGTGACGGTTGAGAGCGTCGACAGTGTGACTTGGAACGGTCATACTTACCGCACCCAATATGTGACGGGTTATATCCCCGATGAGGGTTTTTTAATCTACGATGGCCGAATCATAGAGGGAATAGGATATGAAAAGGGACTGTTTCCACATGAATATGTTATTGACGGCACAGAATATGCATATATGAGATGCTATCTTGAAGACGGCGAATTGCTTTATCACGAAGGCGATTATGATTGCGATTATGTGCCAGGCA
>CAMHRP010000086.1:0-8588 GCA_946187645.1 uncultured Bacteroidales bacterium
TGATTATGAAACTTGAAGCGACTGATGAGGAAGCCAAGATTGAATATACGCCAATAGACCGATAAATCAGAATTTGCAAAGGACTTGGTGATGAGAAAAGAGTTGTCGGAAATGACGTTGGAAGAGTTGTGGGAGTTATTCCCCATCTTCCTTGTTCAGCCCAATGATCAATGGAGTGAATACTTCAAGGAAATAGAAACCGAGATTACTGGCCTTTTGACGGGTTATCCTGTTAAAAGAATCAGTCACATTGGAAGTACAGCGATCCATGGCATTTGGGCCAAGAACATTGTTGATGTGATGGTTGAGATATCTGAAAATGCCGACATGGAAGAAGTATCGCATGTTATGGAGCAGAATGGCTTTATCAGAATGTCTGAAGAAAAGGGACGTATTTCACTCAACAAGGGATATACAAAAGAGGGATTTGCGGATAAGGTTTATCACATTCATCTTAGATACGCAGGAGATAATGATGAGTTGTATTTCCGCGACTATCTGAATGAGCATCCTCAGATTGCAAAGGAATATGAAACAATAAAGCTTGAATTATGGAAGAGACATGAGCATGACAGAGATGCCTATACCGTTGCAAAAACTGATTTCGTTCGCAAATGGACAAAAGAAGCCCGTGCAATATATGGCAAAAGATACTGATAAATTCCGATTTTGATGCAGGATGTTGCACGATAGGCTTGAATTTAGATAAATCAAACGGAAATCAAATGTCTTTAGGCTGAAAAAGTGGCACATGTGCCACTTTTTCAGCCTATATATTTTGCGTATTCAATAATTAAGCGTATCTTTGCACTGAAAAACTGGCACACGTGCCATAAATTCATTGTACAATGGAGATAAAAAGAGACATCTATTTGAATCAACTGGTTAATGCCAGACAGAATGGATTTATCAAAGTAGTAACCGGGCCGCGCAGGTGCGGAAAATCTTATATGTTGAAGACCTTGTTCCACAACCACCTGCTTTCAGAAGGAGTGGACGAAAGCCACATCATCGAAGTGGACCTGGAGGACAGGGCTAACAAGGAGTTGAGAGACCCTGATGTATTGCTGGCATTCGTCAAGTCCAAAATAGTTGATCAACAGTTGTATTTCGTCATTCTTGATGAGGTGCAGAAGGTTGATGAGTTTGTTGATGTACTCAACAGTTTGCTTCATATAAAGAACGTAGATGTCTATGCCACGGGAAGCAACTCACACTTCCTCTCTACAGATATTGCGACAGAGTTCAGAGGACGTGACCATCAGATAAGGGTTTATCCATTGAGTTTCTCAGAATACTACGCTGCTGTAGGCGGAGACAAGAGCGATGCCTGGAAAGACTACTACACTTTTGGCGGTCTTCCCTTAATATTGTCCTTCGCTACAGACCAAGAAAAGGCGGACTATCTGCGGAAGCTCTTCCAGACCGTATATATGGCAGACATATTGGAAAGATATAAGATTAAGAACGACAAGGAACTGCGTGAACTGGTCAGTATCTTGGCTTCCTCTATCGGCTCTCCCAATAACCCTACGAAGATTGCAAATACATTTAAGAGTGTCGAGAACTCAAATATTACGGGTCAGACTATAGACAAGTATCTTCTTTATCTTCAAGAGGCTTTTGTCATCAGGAAGGCAGAGCGTTTTGATGTGAAGGGAAGGAAGTACATAGGTACGCTGTCGAAATTTTATTTTGAGGATCTGGGCATCCGAAATGCATTGATAAACTACCGCCAGCAGGAGGAGAATCATATCATGGAGAATGTCATATACAACGAACTCTGCTTGCGTGGCTATCAGGTAGATGTCGGTCAGGTGGAACTGCGGAAGAGGACGGAAGACGGTAAACAGGAGAGAGTGCGCCTTGAAGTGGACTTCGTGGTCAATCAGGCAAGTCAGCGTTACTATATACAGTCTGCCTTGGCCATCCTGGATAAGGAGAAAGAGGATCAAGAAACTCAATCGCTGGTAAACATTGATGACTCTTTCAAGAAAATTGTCATTGTGAAAGACAATATCAAGCCTTGGCGCAATGAAAAAGGCATCCTGATGATGGGACTAATGGATTTCCTGCTGAATAAGAATAGTTTGGATTTATAACAGAGCGTACTCGCTCGCTACAGTTTGAGACCTGATTTACGGATTTTTTGTTTTTCACTGTAACATTTGTTACGCTCCAAGTCGTTCCTCGTATGTAGTTTTGCGGCAAATTTCACAACTTATTCAACACACAAGACCATGAACGAGAAAATGTTTTGTTTCCAATGTCAGGAAACCGCCGGATGCACCGGCTGCAAGATTTCAGGAGTGTGCGGAAAGACCCCGCAAGTGGCTCATGCACAAGACCTTTTAATCTATGTCCTTAAAGGATTGGGCGTCATCGCCAACCATCACCAGCACGGGTGCGGACACGATTATTGCGATTTCCGCAAGAGTATCCACGCCTTCGTGAACGACGCACTGTTTTCGACCATCACCAACGCTAACTTCGACGCGGAGAGCATCTACGCCCGTATCGATAAAGGCTTGGAATTGCGCGAAATGTTCAAAGACCGAGTGACCAACAAGAAAGGCATCGTGCTCCCGAAACTTGATGTATTGGAATGGAATTGCCCCTGCGAGCAATATGACGAGAAAGCCCAAACCGTCGGCGTGCTTGCCGAAACCAACGAGGACATCCGCTCGTTGAAAGAGTTGACTATGTACGGCCTCAAAGGCATGGCCGCCTACTTGGAACATGCCGCCCGCCTTGGTCAAGTCGATGGCGACATCAATGAGTTCATCCTGCAAACCCTTGGCCAATTGGTGACCTGCAACGATGCCAACGAACTCACCGCTCTTGTCTTGAAAACAGGCGAATGGGGTGTGAAGGCGATGGCCCTGCTCGACAAAGCCAATACGACCGCTTACGGCAACCCAGAAATCACCGAGGTGAATATTGGCGTGGGCAACCGTCCGGGCATTCTCATCAGCGGCCACGACCTCAACGACATTGAGCAACTTTTGGAACAAAGCAAGAACGCTGGCATCGACATCTACACCCATAGCGAGATGTTACCTGCACATTACTACCCCAAACTCAAGAAATACAGCCACTTGAAAGGCAACTACGGCAACGCTTGGTGGAAACAGCGCGAGGAGTTTGAAGCCTTCAACGGCCCCATTCTGTTCACCACCAACTGCATCGTGCCTCCGACCGCTAATGCAACCTACAAAGACCGCGTTTTCACCACCAACAGCACGGGTTTCCCGGGTTGGAAGCACATCCCCGCTGATGCCAACGGCAAAAAGGATTTCAGTGAAATTATCGCTTTGGCCAAGACCTGCCAAGCCCCTAAAGAGATTGAGACGGGCAAGATTATAGGTGGTTTTGCCCACGAGCAGGTGTTTGCCCTTGCCGACAAGGTAGTAGAGGCCGTGAAAAGCGGTGCCATCCGCAAGTTTGTGGTGATGGCGGGCTGCGACGGTCGCATGAAGAGCCGCGAATACTACACCGAATTTGCCAAGGCCTTGCCCAAGGATTGCGTCATCCTCACGGCAGGTTGCGCCAAGTACAAGTACAACAAACTTGGTTTGGGCGACATCAATGGAATTCCGCGCGTGCTGGATGCGGGCCAGTGCAACGACAGCTATTCCTTGGCCCTTATCGCCTTGAAACTGAAGGAAGTGTTTGGCTTGGACGACATAAACCAATTGCCTATCGCGTATAATATCGCTTGGTACGAGCAAAAGGCTGTCATCGTTCTGTTAGCCCTGCTCAGCCTCGGTGTGAAGAACATCCACCTTGGCCCGACCTTGCCTGCTTTCCTTTCACCAAATGTGGCCAAAGTCTTGGTCGAAAACTTCGGCATTGGCGGGATTACAACTGTTGAAGAGGATATGAAGAGGTTTGGGATTTAATAGATGTTTGGTTATATGAAATGGGACGCGGAACGATAGTTAGTTTCGCGTCCTTTGTTTTTCAAAATCAAATTGGTATTTATGGTTTATGATGTTTTTCGAAATTATACATTCATTTCTTGGCGAATCTCCTCCAATAATTTACCTCTGTAACTAAAGAATCTTGAACCTTGATATGCTCCCGAATGGTATTGTTTCTCTTTCGGGTAAAACTCCTTTACAAAAGCCGATAGCTTGTATCTTTTTCCAAAATACGCTATCTCATTGTCAGAAATCACAGTTACTTTTATTTTGGTGGGTTCAAACACTAGTGTTTCACCTATTTTAATTCCAATCATGCTAAATGTTAGTGGTGCTTTTCTTTTTCCCTGACTGTTTTGAGCGGCCTTTGGATTTCTGGGTATTCCAAGAAAGTCTTTAATTTGCGGGCTAACCCATTTTTTGCCATTTATTACTATCATTGCAGCACTATTGGGATAAAGCTCATCCCGAGAAAACTTTTCAGCAACCACGCCTAATCCCTCAATTTCATCACCAACTTTCACTTCCTGCATAGTAGTCCAATTACTTCTATTATACACCTTACCATAATTGTTACTTCCATGTTGTTTTGTCCTTTTTTGCTCATCTTTTTTCCCTTCCTTTGCCTCCCGTAAATCAGTCAACGAAACACCATGATATGTGAAAAAACTTGGTCCTCGGTATGATCCTGGATTGTTGGGGTTTGCATTGGGATGAAACTTTTTCACAAAAGCAGTAAGTTTATAAAGTTTTCCTTGATACGACACTTCGTCGTCAGAAGCAACTGTTACATTTAAATTGGCAGGTACAAAAACCAAAGTTTCGCCCTTTTTTATACCTATCATGCTAAACTTCAGAGGTGGTTTTCTAAATGCTTTGGGTTGGGCACATTCTTGATGCCTTGGCTTTTCAGCCTTTGTTTCATCAAGTCGTTTTTGGGCTTCGTTTTTTATTGTAACAACTCTTACATTTCCGTCTTTGCTTACATCAATTTCAACATGGTGATAGTATTCCAATTTACACATCAATTGCACAAGCAAAAACACTGATTCTTCTTTGAATGATTCAGAGTTTTGAAGTTTGGTCTTTTCTTCCAACAATGATTCAGGAATACTATGCCCGTATTTTTTCAACACATCAATTTCAGTTTTTATTTCCTCAATAGTCCTTCCACTAAAACCAGAAGTGTATTCAAAAGATGATATTCCATCATGTTTCAATTGAATGATTGCATCACGGTAAACATCATATTTCCGCATTAATCCCTGAATGATTTCCGTGACACCTTTTTCAAAATTTGACAAGCCCTCTATCCTTGCTTTTTCTCTCAATAGTTCTTCGGGAATATCGTGTCCCCACTTCTTAAGAATCTCAATCTCTTTTTCAATATCTTCGATAGTCCTGGTTTCTTGTCTTTCTATTTCAGTGGTTTTCATTTCCATATTAGTTATCGTTTCTTTTTCTTGCGACGAATACAACAAATCTACTTGTTCGTCACCTTCCTCAATCTCATCAATAAATGTAATCCCATGACTGTCACCCTTATGAATTGGATCGGGTAGGATTTCGTCTTGTCCCTTAAAATAAGCCATCCAATTCCTATCATCAGACGGAAAGCCAAACTTGTTATATTGACCGACATTGTCCAAAACAATCAATTTGCTCTTTCCTTCTGCAGGACGCAACCCCCTACCTACTTGTTGTAAATACATTGACAAAGACATGGTAGGGCGAGCAAGTTGCACAAATTCAACATCTGGACAATCAAAACCTTCGCTGAAAATGTTGACATTGCAGAGAATGTCAATTTTCCCATCCTTAAACTCATTTACGATTTTTTCTCTTTCTTCGGGCTTGGTATCACAATCAATGGCAGCAGCTGGAATACCAACTTTTCTGAAACTATCACAAATGTGTAAATTGTGTCCTTTCGTAATGGCATAAACAATACCCTTTTTACCCTTCGCATACTTTAAATATGTTTCAACGATTCTTGCCCTAACTTTTTCAGTATCCATTACAGACATCATCGCGGATTCAAGATAATCACCATCAATATCAAATTGGTCAATATTGTTGATTTGATTTTGCAGATTGGAATCAGGTCGGATTGAGTAATAATCGTATTCTGATAAATAACCTTTTTTGATAAAAGAATTAATTGGTTCTGAAACAATTAAACCATCAAATTCATCAACAAATCCTTCTCCATTTAGACGATACGGAGTCGCTGTAACTCCTAATATCTTCGCGTTTGGATAAGTGTTTAGGATTTTCTTATAACTTTCAGCCTTAACATGATGCGCCTCGTCAATGATGATAACGTCAAATTGTTTGTCTGACCACTTTTCTATTCTTCGTGTCAAGGTTGGAACTGAACCAATTTGCACAGGATATTTCTTTTGTTCCAAACTACTTGCCATGATAATTCCATGAGCTAATCCGTATTTCAACCCAAGATGCGTGTCAATTTGGTCAATGAGTTCATGACGATGAGCCAAAATAAGCATCTTGACAGCAGTCTTATTCTTTACACCCCAATTATGGAAATCTCTGGCAATGGAAACAAAAAGTCGCGTTTTTCCCGTTCCAGTAGGCATTTGGAGCATCACGCTCCGTTTTGTCTTCCAAAAGTTGTAGATATTCTTTTTTGCTTCAACTTGATAATCTCTAAGAGATTTGTCCGCAAATGGATCCAATTCGCCTAAGTTTACTTTGAACTTTGTATCCATATAATTGAGATGCTTTTAATACTAACTATTAGTTGTTGACTTTCAATTGAACATGTGTTTTCTATTTTCCAATCACCTCCCACCGTCCGCCTTTGGCAGGCCCAACATGCCGGATGATTTCGTTATCCTTCAACCACTTGATGTTTTTGTCCATCGCGGTCGTGCTCATGCCCAACAATTCCGCCAGTCTGCGCGTCGATATGGAAGGATTTTGGGCGAGACAGCGTAAAATGGTCTCTCGGTTTTCACCCAACTTTTCACCCAACCAGTCATCGGATTTTTCACCCAACTTTTCACCCAACCTGTCATCTGAAATTTCAACGGTGGATTCGTTGATTTCCCAATGGCCATTTTGGATAGAACCGATGCGACGGAGAACTCCTTGCTTTTGTAACTCGCTGATATTCCTCATAATATTTCTTCTGTTAATCCCAATTAATTTAGCCATTTCTCGGGTTGAAATAGTATTATTCTCTCGGATTAACATCAAAATTTTCTGGGACGTTTTTGGTGACGTTTTTGGTGACGTTTTTGGTGACGTTTTTGGTGACGTTTCTACGATGTTTTCACCCAACCCGTTTTCGCCCTGCTCTTGCGTTTCTTCAAACAAGGCACTTTTCAAAGCAGCGAAATGTACACGTAAACCCGTGCCTAACAACTCATATCTTGGCTTTTCCGCGCCTAGTTCCGTACAGGCGTTGCAGATTTTCTGTATGCCGCGCCCCCAAGTCTCGATGTAACCGGCGTAATAGAAAGCATTGGCAATGTTTTCGTTGTAAGGAATCGATTCGTGCGGTTCCATCAAGGTTTCCACCGTCCAGTTTTCGGGCAAGATGCAACGGTTGCTGATGATGATGGCCTCGTCCTCGATTCGGATTTGTATAGGCGTGCCAAACATATAGCAATTGTGGGCGATAGCGTTGTAAACCGCCTCGCGTATGGCATCGCGCGCAAAAGGATAGGTCTCAACCCGCCGGTCGTGTTCGTAGGTGATTTTCGCCTTCAAATATTTCAGGTATATCAGGTCTATCACCTTGTCGGCAATTTTGATGAGCGAATCCTCCAAAACATCCTGATACAGCAAGTCGGCGTTACCGCTAAAACGGCCTATCTTCACATAACTGCCCACCTGAACCCGACTCGGGTCGCTGTGGAAAAGCAGCACCGCCGAGCGTTTCAGTTTGCCGTCGGCCATCAAGTGGAGCTTGTTCAGCAATTCTTCGTTCGAAATGTCCAAATCCTCTTGGGTCATCCGCTTGCTCCGCAAGGCCTCGCGGCGGAATATCTTGAAACTATCGCTGTCGAGGTCGTCAACGGTGACATCGTCAACGGTGACATCCTCCCAACGGAAACCCGTCCTGCGCATAATGAACGCCGAAAGGGCATTTCCTGTCAGCAATTGCTTGGTGCTGCCGCTGCGGTAATGGAACTCGCCGTGATAGCTGACGGGGAAGGCACTCGGCTCCACTTTTATCGCGATATAATCCTTTCCGCCCTTCTCCAAAAGACTGACATCGGGCATAATGCCCAATCCCGCTTGCACTTGGTTCGGGATATCTTCCATCAACTTTTTCGCATTGGGCAGACCGACCACCTCGCCCTTGTCGTTGACCCCGACATAGATTGTCCCGCCTTGCGCATTGGCAAAGCCGCAGAGCCACTTCAGGTACTCCGTCCGCCACGATTCCTTGTATTCTATGTTCTGGTTTTCAGCCATAAAGAGATTGAAAATATCAGCAAAGGTACAACTTTTTTTGGTTTTTCACAACCTACCGTTTCCCATACCCCTTCCCGTCTTTAACAATCACTCCCTCGCTCACCATTTCCGAGAGGACACGGCTGAGCGAGGGTCTTGTCGCGCCAAGTTGTTCGGCAGCGGCGGCCACGGAAGTGATGCTGCCGTTGGCTTCGAGGTATTCGATGACGCGGTTGC
>CAMHRP010000087.1:0-8322 GCA_946187645.1 uncultured Bacteroidales bacterium
CAAATCCTGTTCATAACGCGCTAATTTCCCCTAATTTTAGTGCGTTTGCCCTGGAGTTATTATTACAAACTCAGCTACTTAACAATTATTGTTCCAAAAATGGTGAGTAAGGATGATTTTTCTTCAATTGGGCAAAAAAAGGCAACTGTCGCCATAGCTGAGGAAACGGAAACCATGCTCCAAAGCGAAGCGGTAACAGTCTTTCCAACACTCACCGATGAGGGCAGAGACCAACAATAGCAAGGTGCTTTTAGGCTGGTGGAAATTGGTAATCAACCCTGTGATAATGCGCATCTTATAAGAAGGGGCAATCATTAAGGCAGTGGAGGCTTCAAGCCGGGTCAAATCGTGTTTCTCAAGGTAATCCAAGATGTGTTGCAAGGCCTCAGCCGATGAAATTTGATGATGTTCTTCGTATGGGAACCACTGTTCCACATGTAATGGACGTAATTCCAAGCCTTGCTCTTTCAGCATCACGCCAATCCAATAGAGGCTCTCCAAAGTGCGGGTGCTGGTGGTGCCCACAGGAACGACAGGTTTTCCGATTTGCTTTATCAAATTTTGAATCAACGACTTGCGGACAATAATGGTCTCCGAGTGCATGGCATGTTCACCTATGGTCTCAGTGGCCACAGGGCGGAAGGTGCCAGCCCCGACATGCAACGTCACCTCATCGAAAATGAAACCTTTTTCGTGCAAGGCCTCGATGAGCGGTTTGGTGAAATGCAGGCCTGCCGTGGGTGCCGCCACCGAGCCATCGTAACGGGCAAAGACGGTCTGATAACGGTCGCGGTCGTCGGGCTCGGCATCGCGGTGCAGATATGGCGGCAAGGGAATCTCCCCTGCAGCTTCCAACACCGCGGCAAAGGACAAGTTCGCGGGTGTCCAGGAGAACTCGATCTCAGCATACTGGTCGTTTTGCATCAGACGCTCGGCATAGAGTGTCACCGCTTCGCCATTTACCTTCAATTCCATCGCAAGCTTACCCTCCTTCCAACGTTTCGCATTGCCTATCAAGCACTTCCAACGCACAGGCGAGCAAGCCGAGAATGCCATCTGGTAATCTTGTTCGGGTTCAAGGCAAAACACCTCGATGCGCGAACCCGTAGCTTTGTGGAACTGCAGGCGAGCTCGGATGACCTTGGTCTCATTGAAAACCAACAAGGCGTCTTGGGGCAGGAATTCGCCGACATGCTTGAATTGGGACTCGCTTATCTGATTATCTTTCAACACTAAAAGCTTAGAAGCATCACGTTCGGGCAAAGGATATTTTGCGATACGCTCCTCGGGCAAGGGATAATCGTAAGCTTCGATGGAGATGTCTTTAACGGCTGTCATTTACGAAAATTTGCGCAAAAATAGGGAAATTTCCCTATTTTTGCGCCTCAATTCCAAGAAATGAAAAACTTGCTGCAAATAGAGCTCACTCATGAATTTCTGATGAAGTTCCTGAAATTCGGAATCGTGGGTTTTTCGGGTGTATTCGTCAATTTTGGCGTGACCTATGCATGCAAGGAGTGGCTGAAATGGAACAAATACTTGAGCAACATCTTGGGTTTCATCTTTGCCGCCACAACCAATTACCTCCTCAACCGCTGGTGGACTTTCGAAAGCACCAACCCTCAAATCGGAACTGAATATGCGAAATACTTCGGCATCGCCTTGGTGGGTCTGGGCATCGACACGTTTACGGTGTGGCTGCTCAACGGCAAACTGAAATGGAACTTCTACCTCAGCAAAGTCTTTGCCGTGGGCGCTTCCACGCTTTGGAATTTCTTCGGGAATTTATTGTTTACGTTTGCTTAACCCAGCAACTTGTCCAAGAAGATAAAAGGCATTAGGGATTCGATGCCATCGAAGACCATGACGGGGCCGGTATCGCCTTGACAGAGCACACGCAAAGGTCTTTTGGAAGCCTGCTCCACCTCTACCATCACCTGGCGGCAAGCCCCGCAAGGGGCGACAGGTTCCTCGATAGCCTTCGTAGCCGACCAAGCTGTCACCGCCAAAGCCTCAAAGGGCTCGCCTGGATACTGTGCCATGGCGGAAAACATCGCCACACGCTCGGCACACAAACCACTGGGATAGGCGGCATTCTCAATGTTGTTGCCTAACACGACAACACCGTTGGCCAAACGCACGGCCGCGCCTACATGGAATTTCGAATAAGGGGCGTAAGCATTCCTTGCAGCTTCATGAGCTTTGCGCATCAACTCGGCATCTTGAGGTTGCAACTCATCCATGGAATCGTACACCTCGTAGGGACAGACAAACTGTTTCTTCGTAATCATAGGATTGCCCTTTCCTGTATTTTACGGCACAAAGATAGTGAAAAACCTTAATAAAGCACAAAAAAGCCGACAACTTATGTTATCGGCTTTTTCATGCTTTTGTGAAAACAAAGGCCACTGAGTCCTTGGAAGCGCTGCCCTCATTGTTGGGTAAACACCAAGCGGAAACGGCCTTCAGAGTCACTCACATTGGCCTCGAAGGTATAGCTCGGGGTCTGGAGCAGGTCGATGTCGTTGCCATTCATGTTGTCAATGAGGTGCATATAACCGAGCTCGACATTCTCTGCAGTGAAGCTCAGCGTGTAGCTACCGTTTTTCTCAGCCTTGAAGTTGACGGGCATCTCGCCCATGCCCTTGCTGTACACCAAGGCATAGTCTTGGTCGTCCTGAGGAATGTAGACCTTTGTGCTGTTCGCTTTGAGTTGGAACTTGGGCAGCTGGCTACATTCGTCGAAGCGAATGATTGCACGATCAACGACATGCTGTCCATCGCTCAGGTTGATGGAGACCCTGGAGCCCTTAGATTCAGGAGCTGAGGTACTGAAAGTCACCGTCTCACCCGTTCCTGATGCTACCACGAAGAGACCTTCCATAGCCTCAACACTGTTTTGGCCTTCAGCAGCAATGATTTCGAAGCGACCTTCAGGATTCATGATGTAGAATGGACGATCGACATAGGCGGTCTCCTCGAAAGGATTACCTACCAAGTTCCAGCCGGGATGGTTACTATTGCCGTCGTAAGACAAGTTGAAGGTGCCATTGCCCTCATAGGCCGCGCCCGCAAAGGTGAGGGTGACATCGTCATGGTTGGCATAGAGGTAGCCTTTACCAGGCTCAAGAACGAAGTTGTCACTCTTATAGTTATGCCATTCCTCCATGTCCTGAGTCTGGTCGAAGGAATAAAGGTCATAACCGTTCTCATCCAACATGTTCCCCTGTTCAGTAGTAACTTCTGTAGGGCTCACCTCTCCAATAGGGGAAGCGATGAGGTACCAGTTACCATCGCCATTACCAAAGCCAGAGATGCTAGTAGTGTAGGTAGTCGTTACGAAATTAAGAATGACAGGTGCTGAAGTAGTTCCCCAGCCATAAATCCCCGTCGTTAACGTTGTAGCGCAATGGGGATATTCTTCTCCTGTTGCATGGTCATAAATCTTAAACGAAACGGTTTCGCCAGATTCGTTATAATAAACTTGCAACCAAGCCTGATCACTAATAGTTCCGGTACCGATACGCACCGATCCACGTATTTCATCACCCACAAAAGCGCCCAACTCAATCTGGGTAGAGGTCTGCTGAACGCCATCAATTTGGATTTGCGTCGTAACAGGCATGTTATTCTCCCATGCATGAACATTGAACGTATAATGCTGTTGAGCACTTGCCATTCCACAAAGAAGCAGCACAGCGACTATCATTAAAAATGCTTTCTTCATATCGTGATTAGTTTTAGATTCAAAAATTTAAGCTGCAAAAATACAGTTTTTTTTACTTATTTTCCTAATAATTCAGTATTTAGTTTTTATCTCTTGTTCTCTCCCGAAGTGAAAATCAACTCCTTGTTCGTAGTGGCATACGACATGTATATATAGCCATGACCAGGCTGAAGTTCATTTAGGGTGCCCGACCATGCGCCATTCTCGTATATGGCATAACCCTCATTCAGCGAGTTGATTTTGTCGCCATTGGCGGGCGTGATGTCAAGGTTTTGGACAGATAGAGGTTGTGTACCCGTATAGCCAAACCAAGTGTAGCCTGGTACAATGGTAATGGTGACAGAAGGCAAACTACCTCCGCTCAAGGTACAGTTGCATGCGTCACTGGTCTGTATCTTGTACATTTCTCCGAGAACAAGGGAAGAAAGCGTGCCATTCCAACTACCGCTCTCATAACGGCAATAACCCGAACTCTGGGAAAGGATGAGAATACCATTGGTGCCAAGGGCTGTTTCCAAGTCATTCACACTTGTCTCGACAGTTGGTGCCCACCAGTTCCATCCAGCTGACAAAGCAACTGTTTGGGTAACTAACGTGATTTCGTCGGTAGTGAACGAAACAATTTCGCTCCATTCGGTCACAACATCATCGCAAATACCCTGCACCCTCACACAATAGGTAGTGGTAGGAGTGAGGCCTGTAATAGTATATTCCTCGTTTTCAACGAAGACGGGTTCCTCCCAATTGAATTCGTTTGACCGCATCACCACATTGTCAACAGCGAAGTAATCGCCGTCAGGATTCACTGAGCCGTCCTTTTTGTATTCCCATTTGAAGGTATGCGTGCCAGCCGAAACTTCAGTGCTATAGGATTCCCAATTATTATGGACACCATAACAGAACATCCGTTCATCGTCGATATAGAAACGGCTGTTGTCCCAATCATAGGAGTCGGAGCCTTCGCCTCTTGACCAGAAATCGAAACTAATTGTTCCATCAGCGGGATACGTTACGGTCACCGTAATACTGGAGGTTGAATTATTCACACCACCATTGCCGCTTTGTATATGACCGTCAACGACAGTCCATGGATAAGTGGAATTATTGGTCCAGTTAGCGGGAATTGCTTCATCAAAGTCCTCGCTGATCATGAAGTCATACCACCCCCATTGCACGTTGAAGTCGTCACTATAGCCATCCCAAGTCACGGTAGCAGTCGAATGCGTAACATTGTTCACTTGAACATTCAAAGGTCTTACGCAGTCGTCAAACGACACCTTTGTGACGATTAGCTGGTTCTTTGACGACATCACTTTATTATTACTGGTTGAAGATGTCGGAGGGGCTAAAGGACTGTAATTAATGTCGTCGTCATAGATATAAAGGGCTTGGTTGCTGCCTGCATCAAACACCCTACATGACATGTGAGGCGAATAGCTCCACCGCGTACTCTTGTCGGTCACAAGAACGACATTGGAGGTACCATCATAGACGAACGGGGTGTTGAAGGTGATGGTAGTCCAATCGTTTTCGATCATTGTGACTGAGCCACTGAACACCTTGTCGCTATCTGAAACAGCAATCCAGTCGGTCTTACTAGAGAAACTGTTCTTTGTCGTTGTCTTCAAATAGAAGTCGCAGTTGAGAGTCTTCTCTGCACCTCCGTTAAAGAAGGCAATGCTGGTGATAAGGCCTGCACCGCCCAACTCGGCAGAAGTGTAAATTTGCTCAGAGAGTGAGTTGGTGTAGTAGCTGTAAGCCGGAAGATAATCGCTTGTATTGGTGCCGCTGCCAATCATGACACCTGCAGTGAAGTTGGCCACCAAGTCAACATTACTGGTGACATTGAAGGTGTATGTAGCATCAGTGGAAACCACTTCGCCGTTCATGGTCCAATTGGTGAACATGTAGCCATCGGCGGGCGAAGCGGTCACAGTGCAGGAATGGTTGTAGTTGTATTGGCCTCCACCGCTGACGGTGCCGTAATTGGAATTGTTGGCAGCGACAGTAACTGTAAACACCTGGTTGGGGGTTATGCTGAGGTCACCTTCCCAAGTGTTGCTACCGTTGACAGCGGTATAGTGCAAGAAGATATTGGAACCCAAAGACACACCAGAATTGATGAGGAAGCTGAAGCCATTCACCGTGGTGGTGGCATTGGGAGCCAAACTGCTGAAGGTCTTGGGGTCCGACAAGATGGTGACATAGGAATTGGATGACGTCAAGGTGACAGTGGTGGTGCCAGTGGTGGCAGCAGTGCCCACATTCTTGAAGGTGATGCTCAAGTCGGTGTTTTCGCCGACAAGGGCCATATTAGGCTCGTAGCCGTCAACACTGATGTAAGGACCTTCCAACGAAACGGCCTGGATGGTCGTGATGTAAGGCTGACGCTGATTGCGGGTGACTACAATCATCACGTCGCCAGCTGAACTAAGGCCTGAAACGGGCACTTCGGCTATTCCATTGGAGCCCACTTGGGCCACACCGAGAATTTCATTGTTCATGGTAATGGCGACATACGAACCCGGGTCGGCATTGACAGTGAAAGTAGTCATACCAATACCAATCGTTGAGGCGTGGCTCACATTGTTAGCAGCCGGCACTTTAAGGTAAGGCATCACGGAACCGTCGCCAAAGCATTGATAGGCTCTCCAGTAATACTCGTCATTAACAGAAGAGGTATAACCGTTGGCATGCGCATAGCTCACGGCCACATTGCCGATGAAAGGCACCGCATTCAAAGTATTGAAACTGGCATCATCAAACAGGGCATCGTACGCACCCGTACTGGTTTGCGCTTGCGTTGGCATCTGGCCAAAAGTATTAGTGGCACCAACACCAAAATAATAGTCCTCATACCATAAGGACTCTGGGACGGAGCCGATGTAACCCCAGGCCCCTTTGTTGGCAGCACGAACCATGGCTTCGCCAAAGCAGGTTTCATTATTTTGAGCATTTTTAAAGTTGGATGTCAAACAGCAGTTGCCCATAGCCCAGAAATACTTGTCGTTGTTGGTCAATGAATTCACATTAGTATTGGTGAAACTCGGGTCGGCCCACATCTGGATGTCGCCGTGGGCGGTATAGTTGACGAAACCCACATTGTTGATATAATTGTAGCAACTTCTTTGGTTAGCACCTGTGGTAATAAACACATGAGGAGTGATGCCATGGGCACTGTTGAAGTAATAATTATTGGCATATTGGATGGTAGGACCCCCAATATAAGAAGTCGCTTGAGAGTCCCAACCAGCAATAAGCAAGGTTTCGTTCAGATAGCTCGGGTTTGACATGGTGTATTTTTCGTATGTCAAAGTCTTATTGATGAGGTTTGTGAGTTCTGTGGTTGACGACACTGGCATACGGCTGATATACATGTCGTGATAAATATCACCGTCAACGGAGGCATACTCCAAGTCGGTGGCTGCATTGCCATAAGAGCTCTCATAATCCCAAAGTGAATAATAGGTGACAACGGTCTCGTCACCCACAATGACCAAGAAAGTAGGGTGATTGACGTTGTATCTAGAGTAGATAAGGTTTTTAATGGTGGAGGCACTGGCATTGTTAGCCACAGTTTGCACATCCACAGCAATGCCCTTCTGTTTCTTCCATGTCAACCAGTTTTGGAAAGCCGTGCTGTTGACATAGGTCGAGGTGGTCACGACGAGCATCTTCACCGGGGTAGTGTAGAGGTCGGGATGCTGGTCGTAAATGCTTGTAATGGCCCTACCATTGAGCAATTGCTTATAGACAATGTCGAAATAAGGGCTGTAAGTCTTTAAGAGCATGTCCTCGGTGGCTCGGGCATCGGCACCGTCAAAGTGTACCGTAACCTCAATGTCATTAAACACACGCAAAGTGTTGTTGACAGGGTCATAGCTCACGGGCTCGATGGTCATTTTGCCAAGTTGCACACCACGCATGACGCCTTCAACACGGACTACAGCCATAGGCTCACTACGAAAGTTACGACTTGACTGGTAGGCAGCCTCATTCATGATGAAGGGTACATCCTCAAAGTGTTGGTTTTTGCGCACTGGGAGTTGGCGCGGTACCAAGGTATGGATGCCGAAGTCTTCGAGACGGTAGTCAGTGCTACTGTAGCTTGTGATTTCGATGCGCGGCGTGGCACCGAAAGGCACTGCAATAAGTTGGTTGATAACGGGAATCTGAGGGTCGCCCTCGTTGCCGCCGATGACAGTGTTGGCCAAGCTGAGCCAGGAGAAGGTCCCACGCTCACTTTCATAGTCCTGCGCCTCGATGGTTGAGAACGAAAACGAGGCCTCAAGGCTCGTCATGTCGCTCTTCACGCATTCAGACTTGTCGACCGAACGCAGTTGGATCTTTTGCTGAGCCATGACACCCATGCTGAGTGCAATGGCCAAAATCAAAAACAATGCTTTTCTCATAAAATCAGTTTTATATCCGTTTGAATAAAGTGGCAAAGATATAAAAACTTGTTGAATATGAGGGTTGAATGAAAAAGAATTTGAGTTTTCGGTTGCGAAGGATGGATTGCAATAATGAAACAGCGGCAGCGAGAAGCGCTTACGAATTGCAAGCGTTTCAAGCCGCCGCTGTTGGTTAAAGCG
>CAMHRP010000088.1:0-7356 GCA_946187645.1 uncultured Bacteroidales bacterium
CGCTTTGGGTCACACCCAGTCGCTGCACACCAACGCCCTCGACGAAGCCATCGCCCTGCCGACCGACTTCAGCGCCCGTATCGCCCGTAACACTCAGATTTACATCCAGGAAGAGACCAACATCTGCCGTGTGGTCGACCCGTGGGCGGGTTCCTACTATGTGGAAAGCCTCACCAACGAGATTGCCCACCGCGCTTGGGATCACATCCAAGAGGTGGAAGCCATGGGTGGCATGGCCAAGGCCATCGAGACGGGTCTGCCCAAGATGCGTATCGAAGAGGCCGCTGCCCGCAAGCAGGCCAAGATCGACTCGGGCCGCGAGACCATTGTCGGTATCAACAAGTACCGCCTCGACCACGAAGACCCCATCGAGACCTTGGAAGTCGACAACACCGCTGTGCGTGAGTCGCAGATCAAGCGCTTGAAGGAGCTTCGCGCCAACCGCAATGAGGCCGACGTGCAACGTTGCCTCGACGCCATCACCAAGTGTGCCGAGACCCACGAAGGTAACCTGCTGGCTCTCGCCATTGAGGCTGCCAAGTGCCGCGCCTCGTTGGGCGAAATCTCCATGGCTTGCGAGAAGGTCGCTGGCCGTTACAAAGCTGTAATCCGTTCAATCTCAGGAGTGTATTCTATGGAAACGAAAAACGATGCAAGATTTGAGGAAGCCTGCCGCAAGGCCGACGAGTTCGCCAAGCTGGAAGGCCGTCGTCCGCGTATCATGATTGCCAAGATGGGTCAGGACGGTCACGACCGTGGCGCCAAGGTGGTGGCCACCGGTTATGCCGACATCGGTTTCGACGTCGACATGGGCCCGCTGTTCCAAACGCCCGCCGAGGCTGCCAAGCAAGCCGTGGAGAACGACGTCCACATCTTGGGCGTGAGTTCGTTGGCTGCTGGTCACAAGACCCTCGTGCCGCAGGTGATCGAAGAGCTTGAGAAGCTCGGTCGTCCCGACATTATGGTCACCGTGGGTGGCGTGATTCCCGCGCAGGACTACCAGTTCCTCTACGACCACGGCGCTGTGGCCATCTTTGGCCCTGGCACCGTCATCAGCGACTCGGCCATCAAGATGCTGGATTTGCTGATGGAGGCACGCAAACAGGCGTAAATCCATTAGACGTTGCGCGCAACGTCTCTACAGTGTGAAAAAGAAAATCCCGTCATCCGTGGCGGGATTTTTCATTTATGTAGCTTGTCATTAATGGTCTTGCGCAACTGAATGACGGCTTCATAATCTGCATCAATCTTTTGGCGGACGGTCTCAGCATTGAACGGCTCGAAAAAGACCGCATCCGCTTTCATCACCTCGCGTTTGTGTTCGTCGAAATAGATACCGTCAGCCACGGCTTTGGCTTTCTGCGGTTCGTTTTCAGTTAGGTAGATATAAGCCAAATTGAAATACGGATAGATGTAGTTGGGGCTGATGCGGATGGCTTCTTTCAGGCAAAACTCCGCTTTATTGAGGTCATGGGCGGTGTAATATTCCGCCAAACCGAGGTCATTGAGGTTCTCCTTGCAGTAGGGCGCATAGTGGTAGGCTTTGCGGAAACTCTCGACAGCTTGCAGATTTTCCATTTTCTTCTCCGCTTTTCCAAGATACCAATGCAAGGGAAGCCCAACAGGGTCGATGGTATAAAACTCTGATATGGCTTGATGGCAACGGTGTTCCACCGTTTTCCACTCGTTTGCTTTCAGAGCTTGTTGCATCTCGAAGGTGTTGCGCTCACCTTTCAAGCGGAAACCACCTATGGTGACCAACATTATGGAAACTAGGAAAAAGACCAAATTCCACCCTTTTCCGAGGGTTTTCTGTTGGCCTTGGGTGATGATTTGAAGTAGATTGGCCATGAGGATGCCCATCCAGATGACATGTTCGATGCGGCTGTTGGGGAAGTCGAACAGGGCATTGACGCAGCTCCCGACAAAGATGCTCAAAACGATGGCGCCATATAGGAAATCTCTCCGACTTTGGGTTTTGCAGAGGGCGAAGAGAGAGAGTACAATTAATGAGGTCAGGAAAGCGATGTAAAGCAAGAGTCCAAGATAGCCCGTTTCCGACAGTATGCCTAAGTATTCATTGTGCGGCTTGGTGAAGTTCACATTCCATACATCAGAGCGGTAGAGTCCTTCGAGGCTTGCATCGGGGAAAAGGATTTGCCAGTTGCCGATGCCGCAGCCTGCAATGGGATGTTTGTCAACGATGTGGTAGGTCTTGTCCCACAAGAGGCAGCGCTCCACCAAGGAAGAGGTACTCAGTATATGGTGTTCAATCTCACTCTTTTCGGAGGTGTGCGGAACGGAACGGTCGGCAAACCAACGCAGCCCAACGGTGAGGAAGGCAAAAACGAGGATGATGGAAACTACAAGAGGCAAACGGTAGCCATTATTGACAAACTTTACGTCATTGCTGTTTTTGAATTGACGCACTCGTACAATCATCATTATCCCGAAAAAGCCAGCTGCTACAATCAAACCAAGCAGCACTGCCCTCGATTTCAGTAAGATGATGACAGTGAGGGCAACGACAAACAAAAAGACAGAGCATCCTTTCAGCAACTTGCTTTCAAAGATGGAGAAAGCTGTGAGCAGAAAAGCAGAAAGCACAAACAGCATAATGGCTAAAAGGTTCTTGTGCCCGTTGATGCCGCTGACGCGATACAATTGCTCGAAACTGAAACTTTCCACGTGAAACAATTGAATGACAGCAAAAAACAGGTACACCGCCAAAATGATGGCTGCGCTGATCCAAAGGGCTTTTTGTGTGGAGCGAAGGTCTGCCGAAAAGAGGCTGAAAAAGACGATGACTAGAAGTGGTGTCATCAGTTGGGTTGAGAAAGCGAAGACCGCTTCTGCTGTGTTGGTGGCCCAAAGGATGGAACAGCCACAGAGTAAGGCAAACAACAAATAGATGTAGAAAACGGGCGTGTTGGGAATGGGCCAGCGTTTTTTGCCGAAGAGGGAGAATAGAAAAAGGATTGCCAGACCTGTTGCAGCAGCAACAAATCTGGCAATCAAGAATTTATCGTATAGGTTAGGCAGCCCGATGACGCAACTCGCGATGATGCCTATGGCAATGGAGGCTGTGCGTGTCGTGTGGCTGTTCATCCTGAAAAATCAATATGTTTCGTACTCTACGACGTTTCCGTAGCGTATGCTATCGGTTTTATATCGGGCGTATGTCCGGATGTAATACTTGGTGTTGGCCGACACGTTATAAATGTTGCCATAGAAGTCGTACCATTCACTACCTGTTGGAGTGGCAACCGTGACGCAAAAGTCGGATTCAAACTGCGGATATTCGTTGGTGGTGCTATAGCAGAAGCCAACTTGATTGACCACTTCGGGCCTGTTGCAGTGCATACTACCATAGGCTTCGATATAGTGGTCGCTCCAACTGTAGTAGTTGACATAGGTGCTGAGTTCTAACAATAAGGGTGTCTCGGAAGTGGTGAAGCTAAAGGTTTCGCCGTAGAAGAAGGAATAGCCATTGGGAAAGTAGTAAAAATCAGGGTTGCTTCCTTCGTCCCAGGCCACAAAGGCACGGTAATAATATGTCGTGTTGGGACTTAAGCCTTGACAATAGACTTGGTAAACGCCATTCTCATCGTCATAGCCAATTTCATATCCGACACAGTCCTCAATGGTGAAATCGGGTTGAATGCTAAAGCAAATGCCGGCCATATAGTTGGATACGCCAAAGGGTTCCACCTTGGCACCGGCTTGGAAAGATTGTGCAGTGATTTCTGTAGCCTCAATGGTGGTGACGGGCGAGGCCGAGGGGGCATCGGCACCGAGGGTGGTGAAGGTCTTGTCTTCGCCGTAGCAGTATTCTGTGCCGTATTTCGCATAGCCGCGCACGTGGTAAACCGTGTTGGGTTCCAAATTGGTCAATAGGCAGGAATAGGGCTTTGAGCATTTGTAGGTGCTTAGGGTGTGGTCGTCTACGGTGGGGTTTTCCGAAAGACTCCAGCACACCCCCAGCTCTATCAACAAACCAGCATCTTCGGCAGTGACTTCCGCTCCACAGGAGGCGGTGTGGCCCGTGATGAAAGTCGGGCCAGCGGTGGTAACCTTAACATTTTTGGTCAGTTCTTTTGGGTCGTCAATCGGCTTGCAGGAGGCTAATGCCAGAAGCATTGCTACAGTGACCATAGTCAGAAAATGGATCTTTTTCATATCGTTGAGCGTTTAATATTCGAAATAGAGTACTTGTTTGTCGTCAATGTCGTCGCTTTCGTACATGGTCTGCAAAACGGGATACTTGTCGCTGTTGTACTGGTAGGAGTAGCAGATGGTGTCAGCGTAGTCGTCTTCTGTCATGATGATGCGGGTCACATTGTTTTTGGTGAAACCGGTGTGTCCTGAAGTGAAGTTGATCAGATAGTCTTCGAGGCCGCCCATGAAACCGTACCAGGGACAGTTTTTGTCGTCGTATTGCAGTTGGAAGTCCATGTATTCGCCGTCGCCTGTAAAGACGATTTTGCTGATGTTGTTGTCCGTCCAAGTCAGCAGGAGGGCGATGGTGTAGGTCTCTTTTGTCCCGCGTTGGTTGGCTAACCTTTGTTCGCATTGGGTCACGCTTTCGCAAACATTGGGAGGAAGCAGGTGCGTCAAGGGGTTCAGATGCAGCTTGGCACCGTCTTTTTTAAAGTCGTCGTAGAAGGTTCCCATCATCTTGCTGATTTTGTCGCCGTCGTAACTAATCGCCCAAGTGCAGGCAATGGCATTACGATAGAAGACGGTTGCCGTTTTCAGGTGGTTGCCGTCGTACTCGTAGGTGATGTACTCGGAGTTCGTGTAGTTGTCCACGCGAGTGACGCGGTTGTTGTTGTCGTAGGTGAAATTCTCAATCCACGTGTCGTCTTTCTTGAAGTCGTAGTCCGAATAATGCGTGATGGAGTTGAGCTTGTCGCCGTTCCATTCCCAATGTTGGAAGGGCTCTTTTTCCGTGTCGCTCCACGAATAATAAATCTGCTGGATTTTCTTCTTGGGCGCATAAACGCCGGTTTTGTCTTTGTGGCACGAAGTGAAGGCGACTGCCAGCATCAGCCCCAACACAATGCCTAACGATTTAATGGTCTTCATGGTTTTTTCATTTTGTTCCACTTTTGAATGATGATGACGCAAAGATAACGCATTTCCAATTAAAAAAGTATGCCAAAAAGCCCATTACAAACTTTTTGGCATAGAAAAATCCTTAAAATACTGATAATAAGATGTGTATGAAAATCCTATTACAAACTTTAATTCAAACTCTTCAGCCACTTCCACTGGAAAATGAGCATATAGAATACACCCACCGTGATGGCGGCATCAGCGAGGTTGAAGATGGGACGGAAAAAGATGAAATGTCCATCGGGACCGAAGAAGAAGTTGGGCAGCCACGAGGCGTTTTCCTTCGCCACGTCGATGATGGGGAAATAGAGCATGTCGACTACCTGTCCGTGCAGCCAGCCGGCATAGCCGCCGCCGTCGGGGAAGAGGGTCGCGACTTGGCTGTAGGTGCTCTCGCTAAAGATACGCCCGTAAAACACACTGTCGATGATGTTGCCCATAGCGCCTGCCGTGATGAGGGCGATGCCAAACAGCACCCCGAACTTGGTGTTTTTCTTCGACAGACGAACCAAAACCCAAAACAGCGCGATGATGGCCACAATTCGGAAGATGCTCAAAGCCAGCTTCAAGAAGCCGCCTCCGCCCAACCAACCGAAGGCCATGCCGTTGTTCTCGATAAACAATAAATTGAACCAATTCCCGATGACAGGAATCTCTTGGCCAAGGGTCATACTCGTTTTCACCCAAATCTTGAGAATCTGGTCGAAGAGTAAGATAAGAATAATAACCACAAACGACCATATTAGGCCGCGGCTACCTTGTTTTTTCACTTTTTCTTTAGTTTAGCGTCGAGGCAACGTGTGGTGATGGGTACGCAACGCAGTCTTTCTTTAGGGATGAGTTTCCCTGTCTCGCAGCAGATGCCGTAGGTCTTGTTCTCAATGCGCATGAGTGCGAGTTCCAGGTTATGGATATACTTTTCCTCACGGGCAACCAAACGGGCATTTTCTTCTTTCTCTGCCACGGCATAGCCGTCTTCCAGCACCTTGAAGGTAGGAGCGGTGTCGTCGGTGCTGTGTTCTCCTCCCGAGAGGTTGGCCTGTAGGGTTTCCAAGCTGGCATGAGCTTGTTCGAGCTTTTCGAGTATCAGTGCTTTGAATTCCTCAAGATCTTCATCGGAATAGCGCACTTGTGGTTCATTTTTGTTAGTGTCCATGATTGTATGTTTTTTAGCGGTAAGCAGTAAGCTTTAAGCTATATGCCATCGGTTTGGCTTACTGCTTAAAGCTTACCGCTTTCAGTTTATAGTTTTTTTTGTATCTTCAATTTGACATTAATGCCTTCCACCAATTCTTCGGCTTCCACGCCTTCCAGTGTATCCACCTTGTTGATAGTGGCAAGGGTCTCAGTGCAGATGTAGTCGCCGAATTTTTCGACGGCAGCATCAATCTTTTCGTTCTTTTCGATGAGCAGCTCGATGCGGTCGGTGACCTCAAAGCCACCGGTCTTGCGGAGGTTCTGCACGCGGTTCACAATCTCGCGGGCAAGGCCTTCCTGCATCAGTTCATCGGTGATAGTCATGTCGAGTGCCACGGTGAGGTCGTCTTGTGAGGTGACGGCCCAGCCGGGGATGTCTTGCGTAGAGATGAGCGCGTCTTCGAGGGTCAGCTCGACGTCAACGCCGTCCACATTCAAGTGGGTGCCGTTGTTCTTCTCGAACTGGTGGATTTCCTCTTGGCTCATGTTGGTGAAGTAGGCTTGGATTTGCTTCATCTGCTTGCCGTACTTCTTGCCCAAGGTCTTGAAGTTGGGCTTCACGTTCTTCACCAGAATGTTGTTGTCGGGCGAGAGGAACTCGATTTCCTTGATGTTGACCTCGCTCTTGATGAGGTGCGACACCTTCTCGAGTTGCGTCTTCATGTTCTCGTCCTTGACAGGAATCATGATCTTCGACAGTGGCTGACGCACGCGGATGTTGGCTTTCTTACGCAGCGAGAGCACCAACGATGACACGAGTTGGGCCATCTCCATACGCTCTTCCAAGGCCTTGTCGATGAAGGTCGTGTTGGCGACGGGGAAGTCGGTCAGATGGACAGACTCGGCTTTGTTGCGGCTCGTGACGTTGTTCAGGTCGCGGTAGAGTTGTTCGCTGAAGAAGGGTGCGATGGGCGACATGAGGCGTGCCACGGTCTCGAGGCAGGTGTAGAGGGTCTGGTAGGCCGACAACTTGTCTTGGTTGTCTTCGCTCTTCCAGAAACGGCGGCGCGAGAGGCGCACGTACCAGTTGCTGAGGTGGGC
>CAMHRP010000089.1:0-6297 GCA_946187645.1 uncultured Bacteroidales bacterium
ATGAGGCGCACAACTTCCGTCACGACAGCACAGGCAATTACGACCTGCTGCAACGCATCTGCAAGTCGGCACGGTTGAACAAAGGCAACGTCAAAGGCAACAAGCGCGTGCTGCTGCTTTCGGCCACACCGCTCAACAACACGCCAGAGGATATCAAGAACCAGTTGCTGTTGTTCCAGGACACCGCCCGTTGTACCATTGACGGTGTAAGTAACATCGCCGACACTTTCGCCACTTGGATCAAGGAATTCAAGAGCCTGATGTCGCAACGTCGCACCTTGAGTGCCGAGTTCCTTACCAGCCACATCGATGCCATCAATCAGGAACTTCGACACAAGGTGCTGGAGAAGGTGATGGTGCGCCGTACCCGCAGCAACATCCAGCATGAGCCTCGCTATGCCAACGAGATACACTTCCCTCAGTTGCTTGACCCCACCGACCGCACCTATCAAATGTCACCTCAAGTACTTAAACTCTTTATTGACACCTATATCAAGTTAGTGGACACGCCATCGGCTAACCTGAAAGAGGTAAACCCGGACATGTTCGACGGAAGCGGTTTGCGTTATGCCCGTTATCGTGCCATAGAGTATTGCCCGTCCTACAAAGTTACTTCTGGGAAAATGGCAAAGCACATGGCCGATTCGTTGGCCTCCATCTATCAGACACACATGGTCAAACGCTTGGAAAGTAGTTTCGATGCTTTCAAGAAATCGCTTCACACCCTACTTGATGCCACTAAAGGAATGATTAAGATGTTCGAGGAAGACAAGGTCATCATTGCGCCAGACTTGAATGTGAAAAAGCTGCAAGCTGACGGCATAGAGCTGGGCGAAATCATTGAACTGGCCATCGGCAAGGGACTCGACCAAAAAGAGATTCTCTTCCATGCTGCCGACTTCCTGCCTGATTTCCTACCCATGTTGGAATACGATGCCGAGGTACTGGACAAATTGTGCAAGCGATGGGAGAAAGTGAAATCCGACCCCAAACTGGAACTCTTCATCACCATGTTGCAAGGCGAATTGTTCGACAAGAAGAAGAACCCTGGCGGCAAGCTCGTGGTGTTCAGCGAAAGCGTAGATACCGTCAATTATTTGGAAAAGGAGTTGAAACAACGCTTGAATCGCAACGACATTCTTGCCGTTTGCGCCAAAAGTCGCAACCGTCTGCGCGACACCATCAAAGCCAACTTTGACGCAAAGTATAAGAAAGAATGGCACAACGACTATAACATCATCATCACTTCCGATGTGTTGGCCGAGGGCGTCAACCTGCATCGGGCCAATGTGATTGTCAACTACGACAGTCCGTGGAACGCTACGCGTCTGATGCAACGCATCGGCCGTGTGAACCGTATCGGCTCCACCGCCAACGCGATTCACAACTATATGTTCTATCCTTCCGACCCAGGTGATGCCATCATCAGTCTGAAGAAAAACTCCCTCATCAAGTTGCAGAGCTTCCATTCCGCCCTTGGCGAAGACACAAGAATCTTTTCACATGATGAGATGGTGCATGAGTTCAAACTCTTCAATGCCGATGTCCGCGACGAAACCGACCTCAGCCTGGTGAACAGGCTGTACATCAGGACGGTGGGCTTGGTGCGGGCGACGGCGGTGATAGGGCTGATCAACCTGACCTACAACATGTCGCGCTACGAGCAAATCGTCAGGCTCAACCTGCTGAAAAACTAAAAAAAAAGAAAGAAAAAGAAAAAAAAAGAAAAAAAACTCTCTGATACATACATATATACGAACAAACCCTTAAAAAAAATGAACAAAGGCTTGTCATATAAAACTCAAATGCATACCTTTGCAGCGAGTTGAAAGGATTGCCCCAACGGGACTTCGGCATCCTGACAACCCGAAAAGTAGTAAATCAAGTATAATTAGAAGTCCCCAAAATTTCATTTTATGCGAAACGTTAAGACAAAGAAAAGACAGAGAACCGCAAGGTTCGTCTTGGCAATGACGGCGATGTCGCTGTTGCCAATGGGGGCATTTGCCCAAGAAGGCCTTTTCCAGCGTGGCATGTCCGACAAAGCCTATTACGGCTATGGAGAGACGAAAGAGAAGACGGAACTTCTCGGTCACCGCAGCGTTGGAACAACGGGAACTATCAATAACCAAGTCTTCGGGCAGCCAGTGCCCGTGGGCAGCGGAATGATCATCCTGCTTGCCGCAGGCGCAGGTTACGCCGCACTAAAAAAGAGGAAGGAGGACGAGCAATGAAAAAAATTGGAATTTTCGCATTGGTCTTTGTTCTGGTGCTCGGCCTCACGCAATGCAAAAAGGAAAACACGGGTTCTTCCACCGATGAAGGCACGAAGGTGCCTATCACACTTAACGTGGGTGGCGGCAACGCTAGCCGTGTGGCCGTGGAAGGCTCGACTGGTGTGGTCACTTTCGAGAATGGCGACGTGCTTTATGTGGCCAGCAATGGCACCTGCGTGGGCACGTTGACCTACAACGGCGAGCACTTTGCTGGTGAGGTGAGCGAACCGACCGAAGGCCAGAAGCTGCATTTCTACTTCCTCGGCAACAAAACGCCTGAGTTTAACTCGGACAACACGGGCTGCTCAGTGGTCATCAGCGACCAGACGGAGCAGTTGCCCGTGATTTCCTACGCGCCTTCGCGCGAGAACTACCAAATCGGTAAGACGAATTACAACGCCACTTTGCTCAACAAGTGTGCTTTGGTGAAATTCGATGTGACCACTTCTTCTGAAGCGGCTACTTGCATCCTTAGTATGAACAACAAGGTTAACATTTATTTCATCAACAACAGCTTCACCTACAGCCAAGATGGTGAAGGCATGATTACTATGGCGGCTGGAAGTGGCGAAAAATGGGCGATTCTTCTGCCGCAACCTCACCTGACCCATCCTGGAACGTGTTCGTCAGATGGCGTTTATATTGGGACAAGCGATAATGTTCCTGAGATATATGAAAACGGCTATTTGACGGAAGGGATTTCCCTCACGGTCAATACTCCTAAAGGTTCTCTCAGAAGTTTGTTCACTGTGAATGCCAACGGCGACCAAGTGTATTTCTCGCAAGGCAACCTGCAATATATTGGCAGCGCGGCTACTCCATATTGGAAGTTTGCAGACCACCAATGGGACTATTTGGGCACCAGTACAGGACAAAACAGCAGCAACCCAAACGTTGACCGAGACCTCTTCGGCTGGGGAACGAGCGGCTACAATCTCGGTTTCGCAGAATACCAGCCATGGACTATCGTTTGGAATGGCGACTATTGGCCTTACAACTTATTTGACCAGACAGGCCAGGCCGATTGGGGCTACAATGCCATCGCCAATGGCGGAAACACGGAAAACAGCGGCTGGCGCACGATGACCAGGCAAGAAGGAAGCTATGTCTTCTTCACGCGCAGCACGGCAAGCGGTATCCGCTTTGCCAAAGGCAAGGTGAATGGGGTGAATGGTATCATCTTGTTACCCGACAATTGGGATGCTTCCATCTATACGCTGAGCAATACCAATTATTCTGGCTATAGTGGTTTTTCCAATGTCATCACTGCCGATGATTGGACCAACATCCTTGAAGCCAACGGTGCCGTCTTCCTGCCTTGCGCTGGCTGGCGTGTTGAGGCTACGGTTAATGCTGTAGGTAGCGATGGCAAGTATTGGTCGGCTTCGAGTTGTGGAGGTTCCGAAAGGTACGGTTGGGAATTAGGTAGTAGCATTGCTACGGAGAGTGGTCTCTACTATTGTATTGGTTATTCTGTCCGCTTGGTGCATAATGCGGAATAACCCCATTACAATCTTAGGTTCGTGTGTAGAGACGTGCCATGGCGCGTCTCTACGTTCATGGTCTTCACGACAGTCATCACTGCCAGACGGTCGTACTGCCATAAACGCCCTCCGGCAGGCAGTGTATAGAACTCCTGAATGCCGCTGGCCGCTTGACCGATACACCAGCACATCAGCATGTTCGTCTTCATCCCGTTTCGTTTGGCAACCCTGATCAGTCTGCCTACATCAAAGGTTTTGACTATCGTCACTTTCGGCATGCCAGCCGTTTTCCACAGCTCAAACGCCCGTCCGCGCGGTGACTCTTTAGGATCAATCTCTTTCTTCATTGCTGTTGTTTTGCCGCAAAGGTACAAAAAATCCGCAACCCAAGCCCTTGCTTGAATTGCGGATTGTTCATTTGGTATAATGTACCTTGTCCAATTATTTCAACGTGTCATACTGCTCATCGCTGACAGGCTCCAGCCACTCGTTGCTGTTGCCAGGTTGGGCGTTGGCGTGATAGGTGAGGTGCTGCATCCAGCTGTCTTTGGCGGCGCCGTGCCAGTGCTTCACGCCCTCGGGAACGGCGATGACGGTGCCAGGGACCAACGGAATGGCTTCCTTGCCCCATTCTTGATACCAGCCACGACCGCTCACGCAGATCAACATCTGCACTGCACCGTGGTGAACGTGCCAGTTGTTGCGGCAGCCAGGCTCAAAGCTGACGTTGCAGAGTCCGCTTGCGGGATCGAGGACGGCGAGGTAGCTGTTTCCAATGAAATACTGGGCGTATGCAGTGTTGGGTTCTCCGATTGGCCAGGGCGACTGCGCACACACCACATCGTTCTTGCCATCAACAGCTGCAGCAATGGCAGCCTCACAACGCAAAGCCTCGGCTTGCAATTCTGCTGCTTTCAATGCCACTGGGATATTGCGCAACTGCTCCTCTGTGACACCCATGTTCAATGCACCACGCACATGTGCCTGCAGCTGCGGCATCACGTTTTCCAAACCGCTCAACGCACTCACGGTGATGAGTTCGCGGTCGGCATGGGTGAGGTTGTCGCGGGCAAAGATGTCGCCGAAGAGATGGGCTTTCAGATAGTAGTCCTCGGCAGGGCAGAAGTCATAGTTGAAAGGGCGACCGCTGAGTTGGGTCTGCACCTCGGTGCCTTGTGTCAAAGCATTGTAATTGCTCGGCAGCGGCGATGCCTCAACGCCTTCTTCAGTGGTTTTGCCTTCGCTTTGGCGTTGCTTCAAAACCTTCTGCAAGGCGCCAAGCGCATTCAGCGAGCGCGGAAAACCCGTGTAAGCATAAAGTTGCGAGAGTGCTTCCTTGATTTGGCTGACCGTCAATCCGGCATCCAAGCCGCCGTTGATGGCCTCGGCCAAGGCGGTATAGTCGGCTTTGGCCTCGTTGCAGGCGATGGCCGACATGAAGGCCGCCTGCTCGGTAGTAAAGGTGAGTGTGTTCATTTCTTTTGCGTTTTCTTTAGTGGATTGCGTTCCACAGGCGGCCATTGTCAATGCGACGGCGATCATCATGATTGTCTTTTTCATAGTCATTAGTTTATTGCCTGGATTGCGATTTCATTGTTTCATTTCGTCTCTTATTTGATCATCCGAATTACCTTGGCAGGAACGCCGCCCACAATGGCGTTGTCGGGGACATCCTTTCCCACCACGGCACCGGCGGCCACAATGGCGTTCTCGCCGATGGTTACTCCCGCCAGTATCGTGGCGTTGGCACCAATCCAAGCGTTCTTCTTGATGACGATGGGCTTGGTGAGCAAGGAATGTCTTGTTTCAGGGTCTTCGGGATGGTATTCTGAGGCCAAAACCACATGAGGCGCAATGAAAACGCCCTCCTCAATCGTGATGCCACCAAGTGCCAGGAAGGTGCAGCCGAAGTTGACGAAACTGCCCTTGCCGAAGGTGGTCTTCTTGCCGTAGTTGATGTTGAACGGCGGGAACACACGCACGGTGTCGTCAATGTCGGAGCCAGTAATCTGTCGCAAGTACTCGCGCACCTCGGCCTCGGTGTGGTAGCCGGTGTTCATCTCGGCGACCAGTTTCATGCAACGCTGCACATCGGCATAAAGCTCATCGCTGCCGACGTAGGTTTTTCCTGAGGGTTGTTCGTTCATTATGTATTATTTCAGGTTTTCAGTGAAAAATTCCACCAACTTATCCCACGGAATGTAATTGCCCTCGCCACCGTCGTAAAGGTCGCAGTGGGTGGCACCTGGGATGATAAGCAGTTCCTTGTTCTCAGGGTTGGGATTGGGCTTGCCGATGAAGTGGTAGCCTTCTGCCTGGCCTTCCACCATGTATTTGTAGGCAGCCTCACCAAAATAGCGGCTGTGGGCTTTCTCACCATGCATCACGAGGACGGCAGAGCGGATCTCATTGATGTAATAGAGGAAACGACTGTTGGTGTAGGCCTGTGTGCCGATGACGCGCCAGCCGTCGTTGCTGTTGCCGCTGCGCTTGTGATAGCCGCGCGGGGTCTTGTAATAAGCATGGTAATCTTTCAC
>CAMHRP010000090.1:0-6212 GCA_946187645.1 uncultured Bacteroidales bacterium
ATCTGCACCTGATACTGGAATACTGCAACCGCATCTATCAGCGGCAACTCTCCGATGAAGACAAGGGCGGCAGCGACCTCTTGAAACGCTTTCACGACCTGCTTCAACAGTACTTCCGCGAGAATCGGCAGTTGACTCAAGGCTTGCCCACCGTTGCCTATTGCGCTTCGGAACTGGCCTATTCGTCGCGTTATTTCGGCGACATCGTCCACAAGGCGACAGGCGGCACGGCCATCGGTTACATCCACAACAACGTCATCAACCAGGCCAAAAGCCTGCTCATGAACGGCCACAACATCAGCGAGACCTCGCGCCTCCTAGGCTTCGATTATTCCCATCATTTCACCCGTCTCTTCAAAAAGATGACCGGGCTCACGCCTAGCGAGTATTTGGGGAAATAAGACGTGAATTGAAAAATCCGCAAGACACGACTCGCTTGAATTCCTTGTTAGCGAATTAGATTCTCTTTCGATAGCATAGAACTCTGCCAAAGCGTTTTTTGGAAAGCATACAAAGATGGACGTATTGAACCGTGTCAATAAGATTCTCGTAATCTTTGTAAACTACCAATGAGAATAACAAATTTAGTTAATTGAAAAACGCATAAGGTAAAATTAGCCTTTTCAAAACCGAACGATTTAATTATAGTACTCAATTTCGCGCTCTTCGATAAATAAAGGCTTCATACCCTCGAATGTAGTTCGAGTTATCCAATTCTTGTGCTTATCATATTCATACTCGAATTTGTATTCTTTCATTTTTCTTATTTTTTGAGGTCTATTGCTTGGCTGAATAGTATCATATACAAGTGTTGAATCATTTATTTTTTTCAAAAGAAAATCTATATCTTCGTCTTTGTACTCATATGTTGTTTTCACTACTGATTCAATGTCTCCATTTTTGTTGTAAGAATATATTGTTGTATCGCTGTCAATAATGATAACGGATTTGACCTTTTCATCATCGTCATAGTTTATTATTGTATTGCCTTGAATGAATTGTTGTAATTTTCCATTTTTCTTGATTTCTTTGTATGTAGACTTACCTTTTAAACTATCCCCTTCATAAATCTCACTAGTAACAGTTCCGTCTTTTTCATACGAAAAAACATGGTGTGAAGAATAAGGATGATAAGAGGAGAAACTATTAATGAATTGCTCCTTTACATTCCCACTCTTGTCATCGTAAATAAGATTTCTTTCAAATGTTATTTCGCCGTTATCGTTATAAGTTTTTACACTTGTTAAATTTTTCCCTTTGAACTCAAATAATGACTTTGTTACCAAATCTCCGTAATAATTATAGTTTTCAACGATATTCTTCATTCCCTCCGCATTGTATTTGGTGATAGATATGCTAGAGTTAATATCATAAAAAACAGGATGTGATGGAAATTTATCCAAATCTTCTTTTTGTACCTCGCCAAATTTCATTTTGGCTGTATAGATAGATGCTTTTAAGCTTTTCACTTTTCCATAAAGTCCATCTTGTTCCCATGATGTTTTATCGGAACTGCCCCCGCAACATGCAGTAACTAAAACGAAGGCACACATTATTGCAATATTCAGTATTACTTTTTTCATAATATACAAGTTTAATCGTTATTGATCCATTTATTTGATAATTCTTTATCCATTGATGTCAAATATGTTTTTTTTTGTAACGACATCTATTATATGATATTTCCATAGCAAATCTGTATCATTCTTTTTCAAAACATAGTAATAATACAGCCATATCTTTTCGTATTTTGTTGTTTGTGCTTTAATATATGATGCGCACTGTTTCTTGTTCTCTTCATACAATGTTTTGTTTCCATCAATCAAAGCTAAAATAGAAACAACTGAAGATAGGTAGGTGCCAATATTTGGGCATTGGTTATTTACAATTTCATGGAATTTTTGTTCAACCTGTTGTGCAGTTGGAATCACGTCTTTTTCTGGTACCAATAGGCTGCTGCTGTCTTTGCATTTGGTTAATTCTGCTCGGAATATTTCATTGTATGCAACTTTGAAACAGTCGATGCCTACAGGATTGGGATTTTTGCCACAGTCCTCTATTCGAGCAGAATCTATAACTTTACGGCATTCCGTGTACATGGTTAAGATAAGATGAATGAGCGAATCACTTTTCGTCTGCCTAATAGAAATTGTGGTTTGGATAATTGCCAACAAAGCGATAACGGCTACGGCAATATTTGCAATGGGTTCAATGTTTGTTATGATCTCATTCATTGTTTCTATGGTCATATTATTTTGATATTCAATTATTTATTCTCTTGTTGCAATCTATACAATTCCTTTTGTTGCTCTATCTCGCGGCGCAGTTCTTCCTCGGTGGGCATCAGCGGCATGTATTTGGCGGCAAAAAGATTATCGCTGTCGTGCAGAATCGAGTAACGGGCAATGTCCTTGCTGGTCTCGCTGCACAACACAATGCCAATGGTCGGGTTGTCGCCCTCGGTACGCTTCAGGTCGTCATACATCCGCACATACATGTCCATCTGTCCCACGTCTTGGTGGGTGATTTGTCCCTTTTTCAAGTCGATGAGGACGAAGCACTTCAAGAGATAGTTGTAGAAAACAAGGTCGATATAGAAGTCGCCCATGTCGGTGAAGATATGCTGCTGACGGGCCACAAACGCAAATCCGCGCCCCATCTCAACCAAGAAATCCTGCAAATGTGAAATCAGGCCTTTTTCCAACTCCGTTTCCGAAAAGTCGGTGTCATGCTTGAAGCCGAGAAATTCAGCCATGATAGGGCTTTTCAGAATCTCTAATTTGTCAGGAACTGACTTGTTTTCAAGGTTTTCCAAAATCTGGGGCTGCTTGAAATGCCGCTCGAAATATTGTGTGCTGATGTTACGGTCGAGGGTGCGCACGCTCCACATTTCTGTTGAGGCGGTTTGCAAATACCATCGTGCGGCAACAGGATCTTCAACTCGCAATGTAGTCAGTATATGAGACCACTTCAAATTGTGCAAACGCGTTTGCACAATTTCCAAGTTGTTGAATGTCAAATAGAAACTTCTGAAATACTGAAGATTGCGTTTGCTGAAACCTTTACCGTATGTTTTAGTCAGTTCCTCGGAAAGCATTTCAATCAACTGCGTTCCGTATTCGGCGCGTTCCTTTCCGTTTTGCTCTTGCTCCACGATGCGTTGTCCTATGCGCCAATAGGTCTCAATCATCACGGCGTTCACGGCTCCGTATGCCGCATTGCGCCCTTGTTCCACCAGTCGCTTGATGTCGCCGATGAAGGATTCCGTGTTGCTATGTAAGGTTAGGTCTGACATATCGTTTTGAACCTTGCAAAGGTACAAAATATTTTGAAATCCAACTATCAATTTGCGAAATGGGCGGTTTTATAAATTTTTCGGGAAATAACAGGTAGAGAGATGAAAAATCCGCAACCCAAGCCTTTGCCTGAATTGCGGATGTGGAATGATAGAATGTCTCTTTGGAATGGCAATGACATCCTTTTTTGGCAGTCGTCTTACTGCAACTAATATGTACTGGCTTGCGATGAGGTGAACCTCCACTGGCCGTCTTGTTTCTCAAGAGTAAAACGCAAACGTAATCTCCAACTACTACGACTCCCACCAAACACTGCCGCTGTCACGCGACTTTTGCCTGTCAGCGTTGCGGTGTTGCCCTTTATGGCGATGTCCATCTCTTCATGCTCTGCCGAATAATAGTTGAGCGTGCCGTCGGCAATAGCACGGATATATTCTGCTTTCGACTGCCGCATGCCGGTCATGTGGATGAGCACGAAATTGTCGGCATGGACACGGTTTAGGGTCACCGTGTCCTTAGCTACCATAGCCTCATACATTTCTCGGTAAAGGGCTTCTATTTGCTCTTTGTCCGTCTTTGCTTGCATGATTATTGTCGTCATTCCAAGAAACAGTATCGTAATAAGGCGGTTCATTAATGTGTAGCCTTGAGGTATTGTAAGTCTCCATACCAGTAGGATGCCGTACATCCACCGTCAATCAGAAAATCGGCACCGCTGATGAAACGCCCACGGCTTGACATCAGGAACTCTGCCAAATCTCCTACTTCATCAGGCGTTCCGGCTCGACGGGCGGGCATCCCCTCGATCATCTTCAGGTAGCCATCCTTGCGTGGACCATGAAGTTCGTCGTTGGCCAAGGGCGTGATGATGATGCCCGGGGAAATAGAGTTGATGGTAGCGCCTCGTCGTCCCCAACGGGTAGCCTCGTACATCACGCGCAGCACATTGCAACGCTTCGAGTATTGATAGGCTTTTAGCGTGTCGTTGATTTCCTTCAGGAATGGCAAATCCAACAGTTTGTCAACAGAAGTTGTGGCTAAGGCGTCGTTTTGTTCCTGTGGTAAGGCGGACAGACGATGACCGCTCTGTGAAGAGATAATCACACCTGAACCATCCTCGGCAATCACCTTTCCAAACTCCTCCAGCAGTACGCTTGTGCCATATAGGTCAACGCGAAGAATTTCTTCAACGGGAGCCTGCGAGGGTGACACGCCAGCGGCATTCACAACATTTGTTACAATACCCTTGCTGGTAGCGAACTCCACCAACTTCAGAATATCTTTCTTTGAACCAAGGTCACACTTGATGGTTGCGCACTCAAAGCCAGCATCCTCCAGAGTCTTTGCAGCTCGCTGAGCGTTCTCTATGGAAAAGTCAGCCAGCACAATGAGCTTACCAGCCGACACTCGGCGGATGATTGCTTGCCCGATGCTTCCAGCACCCACCAAAACGGAAACTTGTTTCTTCATTTGTCGATGCTTATAATAGTGTACTTGCGGCTACCGAGGCCTATCTTTTCAGCATGTTCAACGGTGTGGATGCCGTGACGGCTCTCGATGCGTTCTTTCATTGAAGCCACATCGTTGTCAGCGGTTTGTTCTTGACCAAGGACGAGGTCGATGCAGGCCTGATCGAGAGCTACGGGGTCGGTGCTGGCCAGGATGCCCATGTCTTGTAGTGCCACTGGAGTGGGATTGCCGTTGCAGTCGCAGTCGATGCTCATATTGTTCATGACATTGATATAGAGAACCTTGCCCTTGAAGTAGTCGTGCACTGCAGCAGCGGCATTGGCCATGCATTCAAGGAATTTGTCCTGGTTCTCGGGCTGGATGTAATCCCAAAGATGGGTGTAGTCCTCGCATTGACCGTTGGTGTGGATGTAGGTCTTGCCGTTGCGCGAAGCCACGCCGATGCTGGCGTTCTTCAGCACACCACCGAAACCACCCATCTGGTGTCCCTTGAAGTGGGCGAGGTTGATCATGAAGTCATAGTTCTCGATGTTCTTTCCCACGATGTTGTAGCGCATATAAGTGGTGTCGCGCACAGGGATTTTGATTTCGCCGTCGGCATCCATAATGTCCACACCGCCGATGGTGTTGAAGCCGTGCTCCTCGATGACCTTCAGGTGGTCTTCGGTAAGCATTCGTTTGCCAGCGTATGCGGTGTTGCATTCCACAATCTTGCCGTTCACCAACTGCACCAGAGGACCAATCAAGTCGGCCTTCAAGTGGTTGTTGTTGCCAGCCTCACCGGTGGAGATTTTCACGGCCACACGGCCTTCGGCTTCTACGCCAAGAGCTTTGTAGATCTTAATGAGTGCTTCGGGGCTGATTTCGCTGGTGAAATAGACTTTTGATGCGTTTTCCATATTAGGTGTTGTTGGTTCGGTTTGTTCTTGTTGTTCGGCTGTTGGATTGCCGTTCTTGTTTTGGCAGCTTGTGTTGGCCATTGACAAGAGTATGACAGTGAGGACTAAAAGTTTTCTAACTTTCATATTGTCAAGCATTTAATTTGTTATTAAAGACTCTTCAACCATTTCTCAACCTTTGCACGACCTGTGCGCACTTCGTGCCCATAGATGCTGAACTCACCCGTGACTTTGGCCTTCGGGAAAGCTTTCTTCACGTCGCTGGCACAAGAGGCTAAGCCGCTGCCTTCGTGAGTGGTGAAAGGAATGACGGTCTTGCCGTCGAGGTTGATGTCCTTGAAGAGAGTGAACATCACCTGCGGATAGGTGCCCCACCACACGGGACCACCGATGAAGACGGTGTCGTATTGGCTGAGGTCGGGAGCAGAGCCTTCGTAAGGCGGCAGTTCGCCCTTGTTGGCCTCTTCCTTGGCCAAGTTGATAAGCGGTGTGTAGGCCATGCCGTCGTACTTGTGGGTGACGATCTCAAACTGGTCGGCACCTTTGA
>CAMHRP010000091.1:0-6187 GCA_946187645.1 uncultured Bacteroidales bacterium
CGCATGGCATCCGCCTTGTTGCCCGAATCCAGCTGGATGCGAGCGTTTTCCAAGGCATCGTGGGCGGTTTGCCGTGCATCGCGGGAGGTGGGAAGGCAAGCTGCCAACATTGCAATAAGGAAAAGCAAAACCAAATGATACCGTTTCATGAGGACAAAAGACTAATATTTAACTGCTGTTAATTTAACCACCATTAAATTAATGACTGTTGCAAAGATAGAGGATTTTTGTGACGAAGCATTAAAAGAGTCAAAATACTTTGAATCGTGCCGCAAGCATCACGCTCCTCGGCCTAATCGAGTATGCCGAATAATAACCATAAATCCCTGAATAATAAGAATAAACAAAACTCTCCGTATCAAGAATATTGTTCACATCCAAGCTGAGCTTGACTTTTCGGAAAGTATAGCCCAAACTAAAGTCCAAGAGCACGAAATTGTCGGTTCGGCCTTCGGAACGGGTGTGATAGAGCTCCACCGAGGGCGTGATGGACAAGCCGAAAGGCAACACCACACTCAGATTGGCATTGTCGATAAGGCTCACAATGGGTTGGCTACCAGCAGTAAAACCGTCTACAGAGGTAGTGAATCGGCTCCAACTGCCTTTGTTGTTGAAAAAGATGTAGTCTGTTATTGCGATGCTGGCGGTCAGGTTGACGTTCCAGCCTTGGTTGTAATAGGTGGCCACTTGGTTCTGGACCAAATGCGGCGAACGTCCCCATCCGTAGGAGCATTTCGCGTTGATGTTCAACTTTTTCCAACTGAAGCCTTTGCCCGCATACAGCGAAACGGACAGGTAATCGCCCCAACTCGGCTGCTCCACGGCATTGATGACCATGGTGTTGCCCTCAAAAGATTGAGCGTACATCACCTCGTTACGGTAGCGGTTGTAGTTCACCGAGAACTCACCAAAAGCATATTTCATCACATTTTTGTACGAAAAAGTCAACGAACCGTTGGCCCCGTAGGTGTCGGCCAAAGGGCAGTCGTAGCGCGACAAGGTCCTGTAATTCTGCAAGATATAACCCGAATAAAGAGTCCGCAAACTCGGGGTGTTGTTGTAGGTGGCAATCTTGGTGCTCACTTTCCAATTGTGGCTGAAGTCATAACGGAACGAAAGCGAAGGTTGAGACAAAACCTTGAATTGCTTGTCGGAAGCGGTTCCGATGCGGTCATCCAATTGCAGGTAACGCAACTGTACAGGCACCATTAGTGTCACATTCACGCGCCGACGGTCATAGGTAATATAGGCACCGGCAGCAGGTTGATATTTGTGCCATCGGATGTCATTGCTGAATTGGTCGCCGTCATTGCGAGCAAAGCGAAGCAATCCATCGGAACACAACGGCTGGATTGCTTCGTCGTTCCTCCTCGCAATGACGCAAAGCGCGTCCGAATTAAGCGCTTGCTCCTCCATGCTGAAATTGAAATAAGGCATGATGCGTAATCGTTTCCAGACCACGCTGGTGAGAAATCGAAGGAAATTCTCACTCTTAAAGGATTGATAACCTATGTTTTGTAAGGTTGTTGCATAATCTTCGCCATCGTTGAGGGCCTCGGGGAAACAGCCTGGCGCGACTTGCAATCCGTAGGGCAAAATGCCATAACTCGTGTTGGAGTTGAATTCCACGCCTCTTTCAGGGTCGCGGCGGCTCTTGCGAATCCAATGGATGTTGGCTTTGGCGCACAGCGACTGGAAGTTTTCTTCTTGCCGAATCAACTCGTCGTTGTCCACCAAACCCTCGCCCCAATTGCGGTGCCCCGATGCGGTGAGGCTGATTTTCAGATAGTCCAAGTCCTTGTTGAGGTTGTAATTGACACTGCCTTCGAGCATTCTTGCCATTTCGAGCGACTGCATCCGCTCAACAAGACTGAGCGTGTCGTCAGGAAGGAGATAGAGCGTGCGCGACTCGCTCGACTTGCGGTTGCGGTCGCCGCCAAAGAGCAGGCTGTACGACAGCTCAGCCTCGTTTTTCAGTTTGTGCAGGCTGTTGTAAGTGACCCCTTGCGAGCGGTTCAGCGTGTGCCGCACTCCAGAAATGCCCGGAGCGCTCGGCTCGACTATCGAGGCCATCGGATAGACCGTGACATTCTCATTGTCAACAAGGTTAGTGCCCGAATTGTTGGCTTTCAACGTGCCAAGAAACTGGTTGCGTTTTGCGAAATACATTCCCGTAAGGCTGCCTTCGTATTGCAGACTGTCGGCCCAGCCCGCGCCAAGGTCAGCCATCAAGGCGAAGGTGCCTTTGGCGTTTTCCTTCAGCTTTATGTTGAGCGCCACATTGTCCGAAAAATGGATGTTTTGCAGCGCCCTCACCTCCTGATGGTTCTCCATCACCTGCACCGAGGCCACATCGGAGGCGGCGATGCTGGTGGTGGCGAGGTTGTAGCGGCCTTGCAGCATGTCCATGTTCTCGATGTAGAATTTGGAGATGGGCTTGCCTTTGTATTCCACCTTGCCGTCGTCCTTCACCTCGATGCCTGGCATCTTCTTCAGCACATCGGCAATGACAATGTCGGTGGTATCGCGGAAGGCATCCACCACATAGTTTACCGTGTCGTTGCCGCCCCAAATCTTTTCGGACTTCACGTTCACTTCCTTCAGTTGCAGCGCTTCTTCCACCACGGTGAAATCGACCGTCTGTGTCTTGTTTTCCACCTCCTTGAACTGTCGCTTCAGGTTGAAGCCATAAACCGCAATAAGCAGTTTTGCCTCTTCGCTTTGCGTAACCAACTGATAATGACCCTTTTCATTCGTGAAGGTATAGGCCATAGGAAGGCTGTCCGTCACACGCAAGAGCATCACCGAGGCATTGAAGATGGGCTGTTTCTTCTCGTTGAGTACCTCTCCGGAGATAGTCGTTTGGGCAAAGGCATGAATGCAAAAGAAAACACTAATTATCAGAAAAACAATTCGTTTCATGTCAATATGTTATTTCAGTTCCAAAGGGTTATAAGGCCAAACCAATTTGTATGGACCGCCTCGGGTAATCTCCACCTCCATCGTTTGCCCCAACGCATCCGCTACATCTGCCAACAGTTGGGCATTTGGATCAAGGCGTAAGGCATAGTCGTACAAATCGCGGTAACATTCTTGGTCAAACTTCCAAGTCTCTTCCCTTGTCGCTTCCTTGTAATCGTAATTCCACATCACAATCGGCTTGGCATTGTTTCTAACGGCGATACAAGAAAAGGAATAATGCCCACGGTCGTCCTCCACTTTCAAAATCAAACCTGGCAACCCCGCGAATTTCCACGGGCCATCAGAGATAGGAATTTCCGAAACATACCAAGCCGTCCAAGTGCGACCTCGAAACCTACACATCGCTTTTCGGCAACGATAACCCAAAATCGTGCAAACCTCATCAGAAAAAGTCCAATCCATAAGGACATCTGACGGCTCTCGATATTTGAAAACTGGTCCAATATCGTAAGTCCGATGCGTCACCGCCATTTCGTGCTTCCAGCGGTCTTTATAGACTTCCATAAAAAACCAAGTATCCGCACCACCCAAAACATCTTGCCCTATTAATGTCCGTTTCGTGCAAATGGAATCGTAGCGGAACAAAGCATAACTATACGATTTCGACCATCTTTCCCCAACGTCGAGACGAAACACATCCTTTTCTTTTTCAGCGGGCTTCGTTGAATCGAGCACATAACTCACTTCGTAGGAAACCGAACAAATGCCCTCATCCAAAAGCGTGAAATCGTCCGTCCTCATGAATCTTTGCGCCGACAATGGAAGCACCGCCCAAAGCGAAACCATAACAAGCAGTTTTCTTTTCATCTTTACTCCAATTCCACAGGGTTATAAGGCAACGCCTTCTTATAATCTTCGGGAGCCTCCTCTGAACCAACATATTTGCCAGAAGCATCCGTTTTGGCGATATGTATTTTGATACCAGGATTCGCCATCCGAATATAGCCAATAAAATCGGCATGATAATCCTCCTCTTGCTTCATGACATCAGCACGGGTGCAACGCTGATAATCTTCAAAACGAGGCCCATCATACCAAATTATCGGTTTTTGCTGATTTTCAATACCGATGCAACGGAAGGCATAATGCCCGCGCGATTCTTCCATTTCGAGAATCAGTCCGGGCAAGCCACCGAATTTCCACGGCCCGTCTTTCACGGGAATCTGCATCGTGAACCAAGCTGTCCAATGCCGTCCACGAAAGTCGCATTCGGCCTTGAAGCAGGGATAGCCAAGGATTTCTTTCGTTCCAAACGACATCTTCCAGTCCATCAAGTCCAAAGGCTCATCGTACAGGTAAATCGGCACCCGAGCCTCATCTATCCGGTGCATGACTGTCATCCGTTTTGAGCCGTAATACTTGTACACATCGGGCACCCAAACGCCGCCAGAATCCGCAACGAAATGGCTCATGTTTTTATAACCGTCTTGGCCCTTTCGCTCGCTTACCGTAAATGCGGAATCATAACGGTGCATGGTGTTGCTGTAACATCTTGAAATGGAGTCGCCCACCATCAGGACGAGGCGGTCGTAGTTGTGTTTGGTAGGTTTCAGTGAGTCGTCGGTCATCATTGCTTCGTAGGTGATGATGAAACGGCTTTGGTCGATGACCTTGTACTCATCAATGTTGATGGGATTCTGCGCAAGCGCCAAGCGCGGAATGGCGAGCGTCAGCAGCAAAAGGAAATACGAATTTTTGAACATAGTGGTTTGATTTTGAGTTGTTGCTACAAAAAAGTCTTTGTCATTAAGACGCACGAAAACGCCGTTTTGTGACATGGTGCAAAACTACCGCATTAGTCAAGCGGTTAAATGGCCAGTCCAAACTTTTTTGGGATTGAATAATTGTAATGTTTTAGGAATGAATAAGTTGTAATTTCATTCATTCCAAACTTTTTGTTGAAAAAGTCCAAAGATTATTGGCGTTCAGCCATCTTTTTCCTGACTCTTCCCCGCAGTTTGTCCACCATATTGACAGTGGTTCCAAGGTAATCCGCCTCTTCCTGGCGCGAGACCTTGAAATGCGACAGAATGAAGGACTTCTTCTCGTCCTCGTCCAAGTCGGGGAACTTTTGTCCGAGGGTTTCCCAAAGGCTTGGGTATTTCTCCTCAACCACGGCGAGCATGGCCTTCCAATGGTCTTTGTCGCCGAAAACCGCACGTTCCAAGTCATTGAGGAGATTGGCTTTCTTGCTGTTGTTCAGATAAATGTCCAATAGCATCATGGTTTGTTGCTCCTTGTCCAAAGCCTCCGAAAGGCGGTCGACATAGTCCTTCTGGATTTGCTCATGTTCGGCATCCTTTTGTGCCAAGGCTTGGCTATGTTGCTTGAAGTGGAACAATTCAGCGTTGATTTCGGCTTCTTTCTTCCGTTTCCTCACCAATCGGACCTGGGAAACCAAAAATGCCGCCAAAACCATGGCTGCCAAGCTGCTGATAACGATGAGCCAACGTTGGCGCACGATGATTTTTTCGTTCAACTCGTTCTGCATCACCGCCTTATCATATTTCTGGCTCATCGCGATAAGGTTGTTCCTATTCTCTTCTATCTTACTATGATTATTGCCGATATCGTAGCGGCAGTAATAATCGAAGGCCTTTTCAAAATCACCGCGACTTTTGGCTTGATGGGCAAGGGTATAAAAATAAAACCAAATATCCTTATCTGACTCGGCTTGGTTGACAAGTTCCTCCAACTTTCCATAATAATAAGCCGTAGAATCCGAATTGCCCATCTCATAAAAGATGTTACCCATGCCGTGGTAATAATACATCATCGTTCTGTCATCGACATCAGGCATTGACAATTGAAGGAATCGCCTCAGATAATCGCCCGACTTCTCATATTCTCCAGCATTGAAATACATCGCATGAAAAGCCGATGAAACCGTGCGTTTCGCCTCCAGCGAGCCACTTTGTTCGGCGTAGGCCCAAGCCTGTTGCAGAACCATCTCGGCGGTATCGTATGCCCTATGGAACTGATAGAAATCGCCCAACTCTCTCAGCGCATCGGCACGGTCGGCATAGTCTTCGCCAAAGCCCTCTGCGGCAGACTTCAACAACGAAACAACTTCTTCTTTGTCGGCATAATAGCCCAAACAATGCGCGATATTGAGTCGAGCGTGGGCAACCGTCAGGGGGTCATTGGCGGATAAACCGTAACGCTCCGCCTCCTTGAACAAGCGCATGGCATCCGCCTTGTTGCC
>CAMHRP010000092.1:0-5860 GCA_946187645.1 uncultured Bacteroidales bacterium
TTATTTGGTGCGCATTACGGATGCGGATGGTAAAGTTTACACGAACAAAATCACGGTACGATGAAAAACATAAGACTTATTGCATTGGTTGCCCTTATGATGCTTGGGGTGACAATGCAGGCCCAAGTGGCTGGCGAGTTCTATTCCTTCGTGGGTTGGGAAGTCAACAGTGGCGGCTCTGGCATAAGGAGCGTGGCCCATTACACCGAACACGGCAAGAAGGTCGAACTGCCTTATTCCTACCTCATTGACGACCCAGAAGCGATGGGCATTGGCGACCTCATCACCGATGCTACACCTGGAGTACTTTATAACAAAGACTGTGGAGCAGGTCAGACGAACAAGCTGTATAGAAGCATGGACTACGGCCACACTTGGGAAGCCATCGACGACCTGTCAGGTTGCTCAGATGAGTATTGGACCTTCAAGAATGCACCAGGTGTACTGCTCAAATTAAGTCACATCGTGCCGGGGGAACTGAAAATCAGCTATGACTACGGAAGCCATTTTGAAGTCATGGACATCCCTGCCTTTGGAGGTTCCAATGAGGCAGGTTGGAATGTCGGTGAGTTTTTCAAAGGGAGTTATTCTTACGAAATGTCATCGTATTACCTTACCCACTCGATGGATTTCAACCAGACCGTCGACACGGTTTATTACTCAGAACAAGAATTCTTGAACATGAAGGCTGGCGCTCGCGAGGGCGAGCTATACACCTATTATCCATCGTACGAAGACCCCAATTATTATATCATGTCGTACAAGCTTTTCTTCAGCTCCGATTACGGGCAACACCAACAGATGGTGATGACCGTTGATTCATTGATCATTGGTAATGTGCATGTTATGGACAGTTGGGAATTTATGGTTGACAGCGAGCCTGGTGTCTTCTATTCCATAAAGAGGGAGAATTCCATTGTCTATGCCAACAGCGGAAAGATTTGGATTGACTATTACCGCGATTATGGCGAGACCTTGGTGACCACCTATTTCCATCATTTCAGGCCGGATTGGTATAGCCAACACACTCCGGTGATGGATTGTGAAGTTGCGGGCTTCGACGAAAACAGCGTCACGCTCCGATGGACCGAGCCGGAACTCAGGCCGGAAGAGGCACTGGTCGGCTATCGGGTTTATCGAGGCGAGACTTTGATTAGTGGGGATTTGATTACCGAAACGGAATACACAGACCTATATTCAGGCAACGGACGGCTGAAATACCATGTGTTGGCGGTTTACAGCGACGGTGTGACTTCCAAGGCATACAACATCGTGTATTGCGAACAGACGGATGTTGTGGATGAAAATGGTGGCGGAACTAATGTTACTGTATATCCCAATCCTGCCAATGGGGTTGTTCGCATTGAGGGGGTTGTCGCTGATGAGGTGCAGGTTTACAATGCACTTGGGCAGATGGTGAAGACTGTGCGGGGGACGAATGAGATTGATGTAGCGGATTTGGCGGATGGGGTTTATATGTTGAGGATTAGGGATAAGGAAGGGAGAATCTTTTTGGAGAAGGTGATGGAGAGGTGACTCCCCCGCCGCTGCGCGGCACCCCCTCTCAGAGGGGGACATTTTGCGTGCTATCGTGCTTTCGTACTATCGTGCTAACGAGGACTCACCCTGACCCCCTCTTAGAGGGGGATCGGTATGCGAGCTAACGTACTGACGAAGAGAACTTTTCTAGCCTTAGGCCACTCATTTTGAGGGGGAAAGAGAAAAACAAACATAAACATAATACGATGAAAAACATTAGACTTATTGCTATGGTTGGGCTTGGCCTTATGGCGAGCAACCTTTTTGCACAAGTTCCCAACAGGTGGGAAGACCCGATGAAGGTGGATGCCACTGTTATCAGCAACCAAACGGTCAGGGTTCAGTGGGAAAGCCAATTTGTCGATCATTTTGAAACGGGTGATTTCAGCCTTTTCGACTGGAACAATGCCGTTTCTGATTATCCTTGGGAGATTACCGACAGCCAGTCCTTTGACGGTTCCTTCTCCATGCGGGCGTCGAATGCCGGCATAGACAATTCGACTTCGGCCATTCAAATCAAGATGCCGATTCCACGTGATTGCGAGATGCGGTTTTATGGCAAAATCTCCTCGGAAAACAACTGGGATTTGGGTAAGTTCTATATCGATGGCGAGTGCATGACAAACCAGTCGGGACAAGGCTCTTGGCATGAGTTTCGGTATGATGTCACGGAAGGCGAACACACCTTCAAGTGGGAGTATGCCAAAGACGGTGAAGAGAGTGCCCTGGACGACACCTGGTATATTGACTGCATCCATTTTGTTTACGATGGCTCTTTTTATCAGCCGCAAAGTTGGTTGTATTATGGATATGACGGTTACCGTGGCAGCATGGGTGACGGCGGCAATGCCTGTGAATGGGCCATGAAATGGACTGAGCAGACGAGTGGAGTCATTACGGATGTTGCCCTCTACAGCGATGCTGAAGGACTGACGGGCGGCACCTATACGTGTACCATATACTTGGGCGGTGAAGATGCGCCTGGGGAGGCGATGTCGTCAATTACCGTGGATGTGACGCCAGGACTGGGCGATTATCAGTATTTTGAATTGGATGACTGGGTGGAGGTTGGTTTAGAGGCAGGAAGCATCTGGATGGTATGGAGCACCGACGAAGGCCACGAGACACCGGCTCCCTACGGCAATGGTGGTTCGAGCGACGACGGCACTTGGTGGAAAACCGAAGACGGATGGCAGCAAACCGACCTTGGCGGTGGTGCTTGGCTGATGCAGATGCTCATGTATTATGACAGCGGTTTTCCGCACTTCAAGGTGTATCGCGCCCTTTGCGACGACCAAGACATGGAGTTGATTGCAAGAAAGCTGGAGGTCAATTCCTACCTTGACGGACAATGGGCTGACTTGGATGACGGCCTTTACAAATGGGGTGTCAGCCATGTGATCAACGGCGTGGAATCAGCGATTTCGTGGTCTGAATGCTTGGAGAAGAATACCACGGGGGTTGAAGAGAATCGTTTTGAGGCTGTTGTTTATCCCAATCCTGCCAATGGGGTTGTTCTGATTGAGGGTGTTGAGGTTGATGAGGTGCGGGTTTACAATGCACTTGGGCAGATGGTGAAAATAGTGCGGCGGACGAATGAGATTGATGTAGCGGATTTGGCGGATGGGGTTTATTTGGTGAGGATTAGGGATAAGGAAGGGAGAATCTTTTTGGAGAAGGTGATGGTGAGGTAGTGTTTTTTTTCGTGCTATCGTTATACGTGCTAACGTGCTTACGAAGGGGACTAATAGGACTAATAAGACTAATAATATGAAACTATGAGAGCGATGAGGATTTGGGCTTTGGTTTTGATGGCGGCCATGATGCTGCTGGCGGGATGCCGACGGGAGAAAGCGGCACAGGCGAAAAATGTGCCTGTTGAAAGCAGCAGGACGGCGGCGGTGGATAGCACGAGGATGGAGATGGAACTGATTGAGTGGGTTGGTGCGTGGGTGGAGTTGGATAGGTGATTGTTTAGTTTAGAGTTTAGAGTTTAGAGTTTAGAGTAGTTGAGAGTTTAGAGTTGTTAGTTGGGAGTTGATTAGTTTCGTTATTAACTTCGTTGAATGCTTTGCATTTAACTTCGTTGATTACTTCGTAATTCGTGCTATCGTGCTATCGTGCTTACGTACTTACGACCGTTGGACATATAGGACAGATGGGACTTATACTCCCCCGAAGCGAAGCGGCTCCCCCTCTTAGAGGGGGAAAAGCGGATATAAATATCTATAAGTTGGGCTATAAAAAGTTGTATCTTTGCGGGCGTGAAACTGCGTGTTTACATAGGGATTGTTTTGATGGTGCTTGTGGCGGGATGTAATACTCCCCCGCCCGTTGGGCACCCCCTTTCAGAGGGGGACAACTCCCCCTGGCCCCCTCTCAGAGGGGGAAGCCTACCGGATGCGAGAGATGAGACTAATAGGACAAATAAGACTAATATGAATATGAAAGCAACAAGAATTTACACATTGCTTGCGCTGCTGATGATTTTCGGGGCCAAGGCTTTCGGGCAAGAGTGGGTGTATTCCCAAGAATTTGATTATTCTTTTGATGCGCCTTATTTTCTTGAGCCATTCGAATTGTCAGACGGAAGGATTTTGGTATCATGCACCAATAACCATGTAAATGATTGCGGCCTCTACGTGTATCCCATTCCCGCCCTGATGGTATTGGATTCGGAGGGGACGAGAATAGCCTATTCCGAGTATTTTAAGGAAGGCTTTTTTGGCAGCCATCCATTGGTGCTTGAAAACGAGTCGGGAGAAGCTTTCATCTTGATGAACTACAGCCCCGACCACGACACCTGTTCGCCCAACTATTTTCAAAACTTTAACCCACCTATCGATTATTGCATCCTCGGCCTTTACAAGCTCAACGATGACCTGAGCATCGCGGAAAGCCATGAACTGGAAATCCCTATTGACACCTTTGAATATCAAGGAAGACCTTGGAATTGCGGACAAATAAGCTTGTCCACTGCGTTTGTAGATGGCGACGGTACTATAGTGGGTGCTTATTGCAAAACCACCAGCTTCGATTATCCAGATCCACGCGGCTATGACAGCACGGTGTTCTTCAGGATGGACTTTGAAGGGCGGATTATCAATGAGGCACGATATTGCGGAGAGTATCGCTGGGGCGAGGACCCAACCCTCGATTACCGAAACCACCATATTGTTACAGCCGACAGCCTTTACATTTATTATGGATTCGTGCGCGATGTCGTTGCTGAGGATGGGAAAAACCTTGTCTATTTAGATTATGACTTCAACATTGTGCGGTCTCGTGCTTTCCGGCATTCCAATGCGCTGCATCCTTCTGACAACGTTTATTTTCAAAACATGAATGTCAAGCGCAGCCCTCATGGCACAACATACCTAACCAGTGTGATTAGTGAAATGGACGACCATTATTGTAGTGTTTTATATGAATATGATGACGATGTCAACGCTTCTGGCAACAGTGTACCAATAAAGCGTTATGCGGAAAGGAAGACAACAGATTATGACTCGCCAACACAAAGTACTGGTGTCGCACTTTGGGATGATGGCACTATTTGTTATGCTTACACATTAAACAATGGCCTTGGTTTATCCAATGATTCTTGGATTGTATTGGAACATTTGACTGCTGAATTTGATACTATCAGGACATTGTTCTATGGTTCAAATGATGACGGAGTTTTTAGTAGGGCGAAAGGGATTAAAGCATTAAATGATGGCGGATTGTTGCTTACCACGTGGGAAAGGAAACTGTACGCATGGAACCATGGCTGTGTTAGTGTGGTTAAATATCCCGCCGAGGCTTTTGTAGGTATCGAGGAGGCGCATGAGAACGGGCTGAAGGTGGCGGTGGCTTATCCCAATCCAGGGAAGGATGTGCTGAATATCAGGACGGGGTTGAAGGATGCTTGGGCGGAGGTGTATGATATGAATGGGAGGCTTATGCATAGACAGGATATCACGGAGAATGTGACGGGGATTGATGCTGGAGGATGGACTGAAGGAGTTTATGTTTGGAAGGTGTATGTGGGCACTTTGACAGGCTCAGTGACCGAAGCGGAGAGTGGGAAGTGGATTAAGGAGTAAGTTTTTTATTTCGTTATTCGTGCTTACGTGCTATCGTACTAACGAAGTGGGACTTATAGGACTGATAAGACTGATAAGACTAATAAAAACCAATAGAACAATGAAAACAATGAGAATTTATGCCATGTTTGCGCTTCTGCTGATGGCGGGAGGGGTGACGATGCAAGCGCAGGAGTATAACAGCAATAATACCAAAACGCCTGCGTTAACCCAATACGATTATAAATGACAAA
>CAMHRP010000093.1:0-5758 GCA_946187645.1 uncultured Bacteroidales bacterium
TTGTGACCGTGTAACGCAAAGACTGTCCCGTCTCGCAGACGGCACTGAAGGTTTGGGCTTGCATCGTCATCTCTCCCGCCATCAGCAGGAGCGCAAGCAGGGCATAAATCTTCAAGTATTTCATCTAATCGTGATTTTGTTCGTGTAAACTTTACCTTCCGCATCCATGATGCGCAGCAAATAAACCCCATCCACCAATCCACCCAAATCAACCTCATTCGTCCCACGCAACGTCTTCACCAACTGCCCAAGGGCATTGTAAACCTGCACCTCATTAGCAATAACACCCTCAATGCGAAAAATTCCATCAGTCGGATTCGGATAAACCATAAGATTTGTCGGTGTTGACTCTATCACTCCAGTGATATTGCTTATTTCAGTTATGTCAATGGCTTTCTCAAGACTTGCATTGTTATTATACCAATTGGAAACCATTCCCGTAGCAATGAAGCTGTCGCCTACATAAGCTGTATTGTCACCAATAGTGATGTGATCGGGTGCTGTGAAAGTGTAGATATACGGCTTCAAATAATAAGTCTCGTTTTCTTGTGTGTTTATGGCAAGCATCTCGCCAAAATAAAACGGATTATTCTCTACAACCAATGTGCATTGCAGGGTCTCTTCGTGTTCCTCAAATTCCACTTTCTCGATATTGACGCGATAAAATGGGTTTAGATAATTATTGATAAACATACTAGGGGTACAAGTTGCCGTCAATTGTTGCCAAGTTACAGGAATGGTGTCATTCCCAACAATATAGAAGCCGGAAAGAAAGTCATCATTATGCGGGTTCATAATATAATAATAAATGCCATCGCTTTGAAAAGCCAAGTCTACACCAGGTACAGGTGGACCTAAATTGATCCAGGGTATTCCAGCCGTACCCATTCCTCCGATGAGTGGATGGCTTTCAATGGATTGCATTTCTATAATTTCCAATGCTTTGAAAGGATTTCCGAACAAATCGTGGCGAACAAATTCAAAACCACCGACCATTACAGAATTTCCTTCCATGAATACCGCCTCATTTACATAATTGTTTTGAAGCTTTCTTTTTTGTGTCAAATAGTGGTATTCTTCTCCGTCGAACAAGGACAAGAAATGCGTTTCGCCACATGGTGACGAAAGACACAAATCATTTTCCAGGGTAAGCCTGCCGCTGATGCTCACATCTACAACTTCATACGGAAGCGCATCAAACAGCTCGAAGACCCCTTCACCACTGATACCCACAAACAGATAACGCTTTTCTTCCACAAGCGTTCTTCCGTTGATGGAAAATGGGGTTGTCTGAAGTTCTCCGTTGATGGTGATATGGTACTCTTCAAGACCGTAAAATAGATCTATATAATGATAGAAACAAGCACCCTCGTCATTATCGAAAAAACCCAAGATTTGTTGATAAGTTGAATTCAGATTCTCGCTGATGTCGATGGCTTGAAAAATTTCCCCATTCCCATCTTCCATTTCCACAACAGTTCCCTTAACCTCAATCTCATTGCCAACCGGGATGGTGTCGTAATGGATAACCAAATCCTCCAAATATGGATTCGGCCAGTAGTTGTCAACCATCACATAATATGTATCACCTTCGGAGACGATGGCAAAACGGTCGTTACACACATTTTGTTCAAAGTAAGGAGCAGCAACTCTACTTACCATGCCTGTGACGTTTATTTCTTGCGCTTGCATCGTCACCCCTCTCGCCATCAGCAGTAGCGCAAGCAGGGTGTAAATTCTTAGCTTCTTCATAATGTTATAACTTTGATGTCCCAAAATTATAACAAAAACCACGAAAAATTCAACCAAAACGCCAATTATAACTTTTTGTTTTTATTGCCACTTGAAAATCAAGCGATTATAACGGCCAAATATAAGTTTTTGTTAATCCAAAAACGCCGAAAACGAGGTGTTTTCGGTCTTTTTTCGCAGGTTATAGCGGTATTGGTTCACCGTGTTTTCGCTCAATCCCAGCAGATCCGCCATCTCCTTCGCGCGGAACTGCAGATGCGACAAAACGAAAATCCTGCGCTCCGTTGGCGTCAAATCCGGGTAGGCAGCGGCCATCCGCTCCAAGGCCTTAGGATAAGCCGCCTCAAACTCATCCATGATGCGCTCCAAGCGGTTCTCCACCTTCGAGCTGTAAATCTCGTTCGCCCGCTGCGGCAGCATCGCCCGCGCCTGCTGCAAGGCATCGTCCGCTTGTGTCTGTAGTTGTTGCAAGGCATCATCCACCTGAGTCTGAAGCTGTTGTTTCTCCTTGTGCCAGGTCTGCGTCTCGGCCTCGTGTTCTTTCTTTCGCTTGGCCAACCACCACCACAATCCAAGTCCCAAAACCAACAGCACCACCACGGTCACCGCCAAGCCCCGCCTCCAGCGTTGCCGTGCCGCCTCCTGTTCAGCCAACCTTCTTTCAACCTCGGCCTTCTCCTGCTTCCCATGCAAGTAGTTCTGAAACAGGTCGTTCAGTTGCGAGGCCCGAAACAGGTTTTCTGGTGCAGCAGCGGCCTCTTCAGCCAAAACTTGCGAGTATTGGTTGGCTTTCAGCGTGTCGCCCTCGGCCAGGGCAATGTCGCGCAGATATTTTGCTGCAATTGAGGCTTTGTCGGAATCCTTTTCAAACACAGGCTCCAAATAAACCTTGGCAGAATCATATTGCCCCATGCTTTTATAGACGCCACCAATAGTTAGAAATCGGTTGAGTCTTTCCGTATCACTTGTTGCTTGCGCAGCCATGCTTTTCATGCTATCAAGAGCAATCACGGTGTTGCCGTAAACTTTACACTCAAACAAAGCTTTGCTGGTAATCACATCCCTATAAAGCATGGAGTTTCTGTCGGGCATGGTTTCCAAAGCCTTTTCATAATAATAGGCTGCACTGTCGGCTTCATTCAACTTGTCATATTGTTTCCCCAGATGATAGAGGATGTTGGCCATGTTGCCAGGCGAAGAATGTGCAATCCTATCAAAGATCAATGACTGTTTAATGCAATAGATGGCTGGTTCTTGCATGAATTGTGCAGAAAACAATTCCCCAAGGCGGTTATAGGTCAAAGCCATAAACCGTGCCTTGTGTCCCACCAAAACCTTCTCCTCAAAATGCCCCTCCATCATCCGCAAGGCATTGAGATATTCCCCACAAGCCTCAATAAGGCTGTCCCGCTCATAAAATCCCGCACCATTAATATAATGTGCCCGTGCCGCCAAAAAAGCATCCCGTTCCTGTACGGACACACCGCATGTGTCCGCTTTACTGCGTGTGTCCGCTTTACCACGCGCGTCCGCATTACGCCCATCTGCAACATCCACAATCGAATCAAAAAACCCCACCGCCTTCAGCACCTCCGTTCGGTTGCTCTGCCCATAGTCATTCTTAAACAGCAGCTCCGCCACCAGCACCTGGCAATAATGCCCCTCAAACGCATCCAACCCATCCGCCGCCTCACTCCCCGCAAACTCCATCATCACCTTCAGCGCACTATCCGGCTGCACCCACATCAGCGAGTCAATCCCCTCCAAAGCCTCGTGCGCAGTCGTCCCCCTCTGAGAGGGGGTGGCCGCAGGCCGGGGGAGTCTTTCCCCCTCAGAGAGGGGGCCAGGGGGAGTACATCCCACCATCACCATCATCAAAACCACATATATAAGTTTCCTCATTTTCATTAGTATTAAAACCCGCTTCGTAAGCACGTCAGCACGCATAACGAAACCAAACAACTAAAAACTCCCAACTCACATCCCCTGTATCTCATTCAAATAGAAAAACGCCTCAGGATGCGTCTTCTTCAACTTGTTGAGCTTCGTTGGCATGGGATCCTGAAGCACTTGGCCAGCCATCTCCTCAATCCTGTCAGGGTTGTAATGATGCACTTCGATCTTCCCCTTCGCTATAAGCTGACTAAGATAGGCAACCTTGGCTGCATTCACAATGGCGTTGTCCAGCGTATATCTGCTACCAAGCACAAAGCTACCGATACGGCCAATGCCATCCTGCAACAGCTTGTATTCTTCCGGATTCCGCAGACCTCTCATGCAAACGCATAGTGCTGTCTGATAGATGTCATCAAGCACAGGTTGAATATCACCTGAACCCAAATGACGGTATTCCAACTCAATGGCGGCAAATTTCTGGAAAGTAGCCCGCGTGACGCTCAGGTCATCCGTGAGGTCGAAAAGGGATGCCACGTCAAACATTTGTTTGATAATCTCCATGGAGCATTTCTTCTCGCCTTTGAAGTACGGAATACCCGTTGTATGAGGCGCAAAGGCCGTCAGCTTGTCGCCCAACAAGTCCTCGCGACTCGGAAGGCTGACCATGACAGCAGGCTCGTCAGTGATGAGCAGCGGACTTTGTATCGGCAATGTGACAACCCTCGAATAGTGTGTTTCCTCAAATAGCACATCGAGCAGGATCTTGTCCTGACCGCCTTTGCCCGGATAGCTCACTTCATAGTAGAACTTGGCGTGTTGTTTGGGAACGTCCGTGCGCGAGATGCGCTCAACCAATTCCACCTTACCGAAACCATATTCTTCCGCATATTGGTCAAGGTAGTTCTCAATCACGGTGCCAGGAGGACAAATGATGTCAATGTCGATCGACAGCCTCTTGCTGGTGTTCAGGTGAAGCATAAGCGAGCTGCCGCCTTTGAACAGAAACGGGCAACCCGAACGGGCCAACGCCTCCAAAAGCGAAAAGGCACGGATGGTCTTCTCCACCAAGATGATGTCGCGAGCACCCAAGCGTTGGGCTGCCTCTGTAATCCATTCTACGGTTCTACTCCGAGGATTGATCATGTTCTACGGTTTTTATAATCCTTTCGATTTGTTCTTTCCTGTTGCGCCGCGAGGCATACCGCATCAGTTTGCTCTTGTTGACATTGACCCGCTCAAAAACATCTTGATAGATATAGTAAATCTCTGAACCGCTGGTATAAAACAACTCGTTATCCCCAACGGCATCCACAAGAATCTTCTCGATACGAGGCACCATGCAGCCGTCCACCTCCATCAAGGGCGACTGGCCTATCAACAAGCGCACCACGATGACATCACCAGTCAAATAACGGTTGCACTCCTCTGCGGATGGAGCAAGAAGCACGTTCCTGTCAAGGTCCATGTTCTGCAAAGCATGGAAAACCGGCTCCATGCCAACCTTCTCCACGTCCACAAACGTATAGACGACGTTCGGCACATGATGCATGAACGACGACAGCACCTGAGGACTCCAGATGCAAAAGTCAAGGAAAGGAAACTGCTTTTTCAGTCTCTGGAAAAGGTCTCGCTCGCTTTCCGAAGGATGATACACGAACTCGGGCTTGCTGTTCTCTGCCACCTGGTAATCACCTCTGCCTTTACGAACGAGTTTTCCAGAAGCGACGAGACGGCTTAACTGCAAATCCAACATCCTTCCCTTGCTGTCGGTTTGCTCTCCCGCAAGGTCACGAAGAAGCTCCTTCCGTCGGAAAGCCCCTCCATGCATGGCGGCATAGTTCAATATAGTTTCAGTCGTTGTCATATTAAATCGCCGCAAAATTACATCATTTTTGTCAAACAATCACGCTTTTTGACAAAAATGTAAAGCTTCCAACTAACAACTCTCAACTCCTCACAACTCTAAACTCTCCACTTCCCCCTTTCAAAGGGGGGCAGGGGGGATTAACTCTAAACTATAAACTCTCAACTCTAAACTGACTCTAAACTCTAAACTAAGAATCTGTTTTGATTTTATGAGAATAGTTTTTTAAGCATGATGGCAGAGAAG
>CAMHRP010000094.1:0-5688 GCA_946187645.1 uncultured Bacteroidales bacterium
AACCTCGTCTCCGACGAAATCGTGGCCAAGATCATCGAGAAGAAACTCTCCGAGAACATGGACTCGGCAGGTTTCCTCTTCGACGGCTACCCGCGCACCGTGCGCCAAGCCGAGATTCTGGACGAGATGATGGAGAAGTTCGGCATGTCGTTGACCGGCGTGCTGAGCCTCGAAGTGCCCGAGGAACTCCTCATCGAGCGCATGCTCGAACGCGGCAAGACCAGCGGTCGCGCCGACGACAACCTCGACTCCATCAAGCACCGCTTTGTGGAATATGAGGCCAAGACGCGCCCTGTGCTCGACTTCTACGAAGGTAAAGACAACCTGCATCCGGTGAACGGCGTGGGCGAGATCCCGCAAATCTTCGAGAACCTCTGCACCGTCATTGACGCTTTGTGATTTTTTTCACGCAGAAATCGCAGATTCAACGAAGTTAATCCGCAGAAATCGCAGAAGCCTACCGGACATAAATATTGCGTCGCTTCGCGATTCATATAATTCTGCGGATTCTGCGTGCTAAATATTGTTTTCTGCGTGAGATAAATACGCGTAAAACTCAATGTTCCCAGCGGATGTCGTGCTTGAGGACTGTTGGTGGGTTACCGCCGATGACTTGATGCTCGCCGCTGAAGGACGAGGTCAGCAGTGTGCCTGCCGCCACGACCGTGTTGTCGGGCATCTCGGCACCTTTCAGCAACACGCATTTGCAGCCAATCCAGACATGGTTACCCACAACGATGGCCTTGTCGGGATTGATGCGTTCGTTTTCTTTATTAAACAAGGGATGCTCGTCTGTGTCCATCACGAGGATGTCCCAGCTCAGCAGGCAGTCGCGCCCGAAACGGATTTCCTTGGCACAGACGATGGTGCTTTCGGCAGTCATATTGAAGCCATCACCAAGACACAAATTTCCGCGCACCGAAATCTTCGAACCATGCCCGATGCTCGCCTTGCCGCCGAAGCTGACTGAGCCGCTCACCTGCCAAATGCCACGCGAGCGCTTGCGGTCGTAATGCCCCACATCGCCGAAGCCAATTTTTATCATTGCCCTTTCCACCTTTTCGGGGAGTTCCACTTTGCCGTGCAGTTCGCGGAGATAAGTGCGATGCGACACCACCACGGGCAGCTTCAAGGCCGTTTTCAGCGGAAAATAATGCAGGTTGAAGCGCAAGGTCTTCGGAATCGAACGGAGGATATTGAAGAAATCGAAAGCGGTCATGGGCATCGTATTGATTGGGCAAAAATAGGGTTTTTAATCATAAATTCTCATGAATTAGCCACGAATTTTTCAAAAAAAATTACATGAAAATTCGCGAACCATTTTTGGCAATTCGCGTTATTAAAAATGCAATTTTTCGTCTGAAATAAAAAATATCGCATTTGAATTGAATTATTTTCTATTTTTGTCCTGTCAAAAAATCAGTACCATGAAAAAGTTGACTCTATTTCTATTGCTCTTAGGCCTTGGTTTCATCCACCAGGTCACCGCCCAAGAGCGCCAAATTGTGCAAGGCTACTGCAAGGACGAGAGCGGCAAAGCCATAGAGAACGTGAGCGTTTATGTGCATGATTCGATCCTTGTTTCCGTCACTGACGAGCAAGGCCGCTTCATCTACAGCCTCGCCAAGACAGGTCAGAAACTCCGTTTCGCCCACATGGTTTTCGAGCCATCTTATTACACCATCAATGAGAAAGATATCAACGGCAAAAACCTGACTGTCAGTATGAAAACTAAGAGTCATGAACTGCTTGAGGTGGAAATCACTGCCAACGCTCCTCGCACCGTTTTCGACAATCCTGTGATGACTGTTCTCGACTACACCCTCCGCGAAGACGGCATCTATATGATTGTCTATCGCCGTCGTCACTCAGCCTTACTCCACCTCTCATTTGACGGAGACACACTGCACGAAATGCCCATTTCCTCGCGCTACAAATACCTCAGCAAAGATGCATTCGGCGACATCTATGCCATCAACGACTACCAAGCGAGTCTAGTCGGGTTTATGGAATTGGACAACGGAAAGAAAATGCTGATGAACTTCTACCACTCCATGTCACGCAAGACTTTTTTCGACAAGTTTTCGACCATTATAGCAGCTTCCGACAGTGTTTTCATCACAGGACGTTACTTCTATTACAATAAGGAGATGGGCTATTACTGCAACATCCTCGGCAGTGACAATGAACCTTACCTACTTCATTACATTGTGGATGAGGAAGGCCGAGACGACATTTGGCTTATGTCGCACACAAAGGGAGGTATCGACTTTTGGGCCACTGAGCGAATCTACAACCCGATTTTCGAAATCGACAACAAGTTCTACGTTTTTGCCTACACCGACCACGAAACCATTGTTTTCAATGCCGTCGGCAATGAATTGGAGCGCTATCCCCTCACCTTCCACGAATACCGCAAATGGAACGGCAAGATGGTGCCAGACCGCCGCTGGAAACAGAAAATGATGGTGGACGTTGCGCGAAAAGAGTTTTACACCTTCTTCGTCACTGACGGCATCTATACCCTGAAGCGCATCGACCTGAAAGCCGGAACGGCCACCTCCGTGATGGACCTCAGCGGCTATCCCTTCGCTCAGAATATGAGGATTCATGACGGCGTTTTGTATTTCATTTATCCTACGGGCATCAACCACCGAAAGGCGTTGTATCAGGTGAGGATAGACTGAAATTTTGATTGATTCTTTATCAAAATCGGCATGATTTTTGTAGTATTTAACCCAAATTTTACCCAGTTAAATCCTAAAAAATCACATTCTATGAAGAAAATATACTTTCTATTGCTTTTGTCAGCATTAACTTTTCAAAGCGCCGTGGCGCAAAACGAACAGCCCAATCCTTACCAAGTGGCTAAAGAAGATGGCTACGGCTATCGCTCGATCATCAAACTGCTCGATATGGACAGCACCTTTATCGGCTCGAAGTTTGAACATTCCTATCACGACCTGTTAGCCATCTTGTATTCCCGCGTTGGGCGATACAAGGAGGCAAGGCGCGAAGCCGAGGCTTGCGGGACACAATTCCTCGACAATATGAGATTCAAAAATAGTTATAAGGATGTGAAAGCCCTTCCCTTGTCGGAAACGATGGACAGCATCATCGCGAACAACCGCGTCATTATGATGAACGAGAGGCACTTCAACCCACATAGTAGGGCTTTCGTTATCAGCTGGTTAGAGAAATGCTATGAAAACGGCTACCGTTATCTCGCCGCCGAGACCCTGTTTGCAAAGGATTCCTTGCTCAACGAGAGGCGCACGGTGCTTTTGGGCGGAACGGGGTTCTACAGCGACGAGCCTGTCTATGGCGATATGCTCAGGACCGCGCTCAATTTGGGCTATACACTCGTGCCTTACGAAGGCGACGGCTTCGGCGTTGATCGTGAGGTGAACGAAGCCAAAAACCTTGTCGAAAGAATCATCAGCCAAGACCCTGAAGCAAAATTCCTGCTTTTAGGCGGCTTCGGGCATATCGCCGACCGCAACGGATGGTACACGATGGGCAGATATTTCAAGGAACAATCCGGCATCGACCCGTTCACGATGCAATGCACGTTTTTCGACGACCCATACGGCGAAACCGATTCCTTGCAAACCGTTTATTACGACTTGATTGATGCGATGCCCAACCGCGAGCCTATCCTTCTTTATGACACGGTGAAGCATATCTTCCCTTGCGGTTCGGGTATGGATGCCACCTGCTGCCTGCCGCGCACGCGCTTCATCGAAGACAACATCCCCGACTGGAAACTATACAACGGCAAGGTGCTTTACACTATTGACCGTCGATTTATCGATAAAAACGGCTTCCCTGAAGGTTGCGTGAGCGCGTTCCTGAAATCGGAAGGCGAGCAATGCGTCCCCATCGACCAGTATATGTACGGTAAGGACGAGAAGGAATTCAAGTTAGGGCTTTACAAGGGCGAGTATTTGTTGCGGTTTGATGACGGGAAGGCATATAAACATGCTACAATCACCGTAAAATGAGTGCGTTATGAAAAACAACTCTGTTTTTGCTTTGCTATTGCTATTCTTTGCTTCTTCGCTTTTCGCCCAAACCCAAACCACCGTTTACGGCAATCTCGGTGTGGAAAATGTGAACATCAGCATCGTGAACACGCCTTACGGCACCAGCACCGATGCCAAAGGACATTATGAACTGCCGCTTTTCGACCGCTCGGAGACCGTCAACCTGTATTATTCTTGCATCGGCTATCAGGATACCATCGTGAGCCTAACTCCGAAGCAGTTGCAGCGCGATTCCATCAACGTCAGCTTCCGAATGCGCAAAATAAGTTACGACCTTCAGGAAGTGGGCGTTTCGGCAAGCAAAGACTTTTACCGATCTGGTTCCAACCGCAACATTGCCGACATCGCGTTTTTGGATGGGAAAATCTACCTTTTGGAGAACAAACCCAAGACTTCATCGATGGTCGTCCTCGACACCGAAGGCATTGAACAAGCCCACAAGGACTACGACCAACTGTTTGAAAAGTTCTACATTGACGCTTTCGACGACCTCATTCTCGTTGGGCAAGACAGTTGTCTGCAAGTGTATCTGGATGAAAAACAAGGTATTTTGCCCGTTTCCACCTTCTCGCGCGATGATTACCGCAACAAACTCCTCAAAATCGTGTGCGAGTACAACGGGGCTTACATTGTAAGGACCATCGTCCACGACCGTGGCCTTTATTGGCTCAAGTTCAACCACGGCAAGAGCCAGGATTTCCTTTACATGAAAAAAGACGGCTCCATGGAGAAGCCCCAATATTTATGCAGTTTCATCGACACCCTCGGCTATCGTGCATGCCAGTCGCAATGGATGAAGATTCAAAACGAATACCATCAGGCGATGGCGGAAAACTTCACCCTCGAGTCCTTCTATGAAGAGAACGGGGACAGGAATCCAGTGCGCGAAGGAGAAAGCATAACTTCCATGAGCATCAAAAAAGCGGAACGAGGAAGTCCAGGCATTGACCTCATCAACGAAGGAACTTGGGACGGAAATCTGGTTCGTTTGGCAGAAACCCCGACATTGCTTGGAATGATACAATGGTATTGCTCCATGATGGCCAAAAAAGAATTACAGATTATTCCATTGAAGGTCAATGATTTGCTTCAATTCGTTGGTCTTGACAACCGCGAAATCGTGGAAATCGGCCCCGACTTCAAAGTGGCGAAAAGACAGCAAATGAAAATCACTTCGGGAGAGAAGTTTTTCAAGAATGAGTTCCTCGTCGACAAGGCCAAGGGCAAGGTATATGGTTTGTTTGAGAAAGACGGGATGAGTTACATCGGCCTCTACGACCCTGAAGCAGGCACAGTCGGCATGGGACAAAAGGCCAGCAAGAAGATTTTTCCAAGGGTATTCAAAGTGCATGGCGGCTATGCCTACAGCGTGTTTTTCGATTCGGTGAGCAACCGCGGGGTGATTAGTCGGGTGAAAATCGGGTGATCTTTCCCACGCAAAATACGTTATTTTAGCACGCAGAATACGCAGAACTATGGGAAGCCTTCTGGACTCTGTTTTGCATCGCTTTGCGCTTCTGCGATTTCTGCGATTTCTGCGTGAAATAAATTCTATTGCTGTCCGCTAAATGATTTTTGCTGAGCATAAAAAATAGGCTGAACCCCCATTAGGGGATCCAACCTTTATCGTTACTTTTGTTTC
>CAMHRP010000095.1:0-5649 GCA_946187645.1 uncultured Bacteroidales bacterium
GCTGTGCGGGTTGTGGATGACGTCGCAGCTCACGATCGGGTCCTCGGTGTATTCGAGCACACCCTTCATCGGGCCTTCGGCGGCTTCCTTCATGGCGGCGTTGATTTCTTCCTTCGTGGCTTCGGTCTTCAGTGTGCAGACGAGGTCGACGAGTGAACCGGTCGGCGTAGGAACGCGGACGGCGATGCCGTCGAGCTTGCCATTCAGTTCAGGGATGACGATACCCACGGCCTTGGCGGCACCAGTGGTGGTCGGGATTTGCGACATGGCGGCGCTACGGGCACGACGCAGGTCGCTGTGCGGACCGTCGAGGATGACTTGGTCGTTGGTGTAGCTGTGGATGGTGGTGATGTAGCCCTGCTCGATGCCGAAGCGGTCGTTCAACACCTTGGCGACGGGAGCCAGGCAGTTGGTGGTGCAGGAGGCGTTGCTGACGCATTCCACCTCATCGGTCAGGTCGTTGTTGTTCACACCGACCACGACGGTGGCGTCGATGGCGTCTTTCGAGGGAGCTGAGAGGATGACCTTCTTGGCACCAGCCTTCAAATGGTCGCCATAGCCGCCTTTGCTGCTTTCCTTCGAGCGGAACACGCCAGTCGATTCAACCACTACATCGGGGGTCTTGCTCCATTTGATGTTCAGCGGAGCACGTTCAGCCGTGACGGGGATGCGCACGCCATTGACAATCAGAGCGGTCTCGTCATATTCCACTGTGCCAGGGAACTTGCCTTGGGTGGAGTCATATTTCAACAAGTGGGCCAGCACCTTGGTGCTTGTCAGGTCGTTGACGCCCACGATTTCTAAGTTCGGACGTTCGCAGATGATGCGGAACACGTTACGGCCAATGCGGCCGAAACCATTGATACCAACTTTAATCTTTTCCATTTGATTACTTTATTTGATGATTGTTCGTTTTCGTTTTTGAGGGTGCAAAATTACAATTTCTATAGAAATCTTCGTCGGTTTTTCCGTATTTTTGCAAACTTTATCAAATGAATCATGTCAGAATCCTTCAAATCAAGTGCCCTTGAGGCCAATCTGGCACAGACCAGATATAAAGATATCTTCATTCCCGAAGAGCACCAACATTTTATCGAGTTGTCGGCCAAATATTTTGGCATCAACAAACGCGCCAAGGAGTGTATCACCGAATACCATCATCCTTTGTCGAACCATACCTTTGTCGCGGAAGAACTACGTAAGATGTTGATGGACGACTTCTGGTTCTACACCCGAGACGACATCCCTGCTGATGCATTGAATATTCCTTTAGGGATGATGCACAGCCTACTGAAGCCTGAAGTGGCTGCCAAATTGAGGCTCAACATCATCATCACATTGATGGAGTTTGCCAATAAAGTGATGGCTGAATCGCCTAAGCATTTGGAATTGATCAAGGTGGTTTTCAATATATTGAATGATTCCTTTGAAGCCAATAAGGACGTGTTCATCTTAGCCACCAAGCACGCTGGACGTTATCTTGACAAAGTGGCCCAAGACGAGCGATTTAAAGCCCAAGCTTGCAACTTGCTCCGAATGATGCTACAAGAAAACTACCGCTATTGGCAAGAGACCTCGCAGGTGGAAAACTGGGTGGAGAACAAGAAGTCGCTGCTGAACGAGGAGGAAATCCGAACTGTTTGTGATGAAATCGGCCAACCTTATTTCAACCAGTTGAACGCCGATTTGAAAGCTGCTGACACTTGGGAGAAGTTGACCAACATGCCTCATTTTGAACAGGTGGCCAAACGTTTCACCGAGTCAGAGAAGGCCTTCCCGCATTTCATCACTAAGTTCCACTATGTCTTCTTCCTGCTCCATCTGCCAGGCATGGAGAACCAGCGTGAACGCCTTATCTGGAACATGGACCGCATGATGCGCGATGCTATTGATGAGATGCCGCAAGACGAATTGATTCCTTTCATTGACACGATTTTCGACCTCGCCGAAGAACTGCGCGAGGACTATATGTCCGCCGTGCTCGATTTCCAGCTCACTTTGGGTTTGAAGATTATCGACGTCGACCAGACCGAGCAGAAGGAAATCGTCAACTACTTTGAGAAAAAACTCATCGCTTTCGGTTTCGTCACCCCAGGCAACGTGTTTGTGGGCGAAGATTGGCAACTCTCTGTGGATGAGAACCATATCAAGAACATCCGCGTGTGGCTTGAATTGATTGAACACTCCAAGACGCCTATGGACAAGTTGTTGTCGGCTTTGATTGTCAATCTGAAGTTGGGTGGTATCTTCCTGAGCGACACCGACCTCTTCCAACGCGAGATTACCAAAATCCTGAACTCCAACATTACACCTTATTATAAAAAGGTGAAGCAGTTGACGCGTATTTTCCCTGTCTATTTCAACGAGATTGGAGCCGAAGGCGAAATCCGCAATGTGACAACCAACATGGACGAAATCTCAGGTCGTCAGGATCAACTGGTGCATTTCCTCCGCAAGCAGGTGCACACCGAGAGCAACAACACGCTGATTGCCTTGACTTTCGATGTGTTCAAATTTTGGAGCGATGGCAACCTCGACCAACTGAAACCCATCTTGCCCAAAAACGTTTTCGAAAGCATTGACAAGAAAAGCACATGGTTCGTGCATGTCCACAACCTTGTGCAGACAATGTGCGAGATATCTTGCCTCAACCCCGAGGATGTGCTGATGCTTTCGCGCGACGACTACGAGAACCTGATTGGTTCCGCAGCCCGCAGGATTGAATTGGAGGAGGAACTCTACCAGCGCGAACGTGCCCGCCTCATGGATATCCGCGACCTGTATGCCTACCTTCGTGAGAAATACAGCTTCGAGTCGGTCAACATCTTCAGCTCGTTGCGTAGCTTCCCCTTCATTCCCGATGAGGAAATTGACGAGTTTGAGAAAGTGTATAAGGCTAAGGACTTCGGCAAGTCTTTATCGATGATCTATGCCTTTATGGATAAGTTGAAGACGGTCATCTTTAATCCTGAACAGAGCGAAGGCTGGGAAAACATCTACCACAAGCGTCATATCGCCATTGGCATCCCATCGATGTATGGCACCTATCGAGAGAACAAGTTTGAGGCCATGGGCTTGACTTTCCGACTTGAACGTGTGGCCACACAGCTGATGGAAAAAGTGGTGCAGAGCATCAACCTGGAATACATCTCTGAGCGTACGCTGAATCAGATTTATTCCATCCTTGAATACTTCCGCAACGGCCTCGAACTCGACGGCATCACCAACCAGAGCTTCAACTCAAAACTCGACATGTTGCGCTACAGTTTGACCTCGCGAAGCTTCTCTTTCGGACAGTATATCAACATCTTCCAATTCATTGCCGAGGACGTTCGTCGCATCATCATAAAATACTTCCTAAAGTCTTATGAATACCCACTGAAGATTGTCATTCCGCAACTCTTCGACCCAGAGGGAAAACTTAGCGAGCGTGAGACGGCTGCGTTAATCAACAAAAAGTCGGAGGAATTCCATCGCGACCTCCTTTCCGATGCCTTCCTGATGCAGCCTTTGGATAACTTTATTGGCCGTATCCTCAACTCTTTGCGTACCATGGAAGCCACCTTGGACGAGAAACTCATCAGCGACATCATGACTTATAACTCGGAGATGCTGGTCAGCCCGTTCTGGAAAGAAACGCCTAAGATGGACAACCAGGTCTTTATCGGAAACAAGGCCAACAACCTGAAAAACCTGTACCTGCACGGTATGCCAGTGCCTCCAGGCTTCGTTATCACTACGGAGACTTTCCGCCGCAATTCGACTATCAATACCATTCCCGAACTGCGTACTGAGATTCATGGCATGATAAGGAAACACATTGAGGAATTGGAAGGGATTTCTGGACGCAAGTTTGGTGTTCCAGAGAATCCTTTGTTGGTTTCGGTGCGTTCGGGTACGGCCATTTCTATGCCGGGTGCCATGGATACCTTCCTGAATGTGGGTCTGAATGATGAGATTGCCGAAGCCATTGCTCGAGACGAAAGCATCGCATGGGCAGTGTGGGATTCCTACCGGCGTTTCTTGCAGAGTTGGGGCATGGCCAAAGGCATTGAACGTGATGTCTTTGATGACGAAATCAATGCGTTCAAACAGAAAAGCAGCGTGAAGATGAAGGCTGACTTCAGCATCAAGCAAATGCGCGAGATTGCCCATTCCTACAAGCGTATTCTTGAAGACAATGGCGTGGCCTTCGAACAAGATCCTTTCAAGCAACTGATTGATTGTGTCAATATGGTCATCGAGTCGTGGAACTCGGAGCGAGCCTTGGCCTATCGTCGCCATTTGGGCATTTCCGAGAATTGGGGCACTGCGGTCATTGTCCAACAGATGATTTTTGGTAACCGAAGCGAGACTTCAGGCTCTGGCGTGGTGTTCACACAGAACCCGCATCGCGAACGTCCAGGTGTGCATCTTTACGGCGACTTCACCATGCGCAGCCAAGGCGAAGATATTGTTGGTGGTCTTGTTAAGCCGCTGCCGATTGGCGAGACGCAACGCATTGCGTCCAACCTTGAAGGTCCCTCGATGCAAACGCTATTGCCCGATATCTATTGGAAGATTTATGCTATCGCCAAGGAATTGACTGAAAATATGGGTTATAGCCCACAAGAGATGGAGTTTACCTTTGAATCCGATAAGCCTGAGGACTTCCACATCTTGCAAATTCGCGACCAAGACCTCAAAGCGGAGGAGGAAAAGATAGCCTTCGTACAGTCGCCCGACGAGATGCAACAGTTGGGACATGGTATGGGCATCGGAGGAGGCGCAATGAATGGATTGGCAGCCTTCAATGCCGATCAGATTAAGGCTTTGCGTGAACAACATCCTGACAGCCAAATTATTTTGGTGCGTCCTGACACAGTCCCTCAAGATATCGGCATGATTTTCGACTGTGACGGCTTGTTGACGGCCCGTGGCGGTGCTACGTCGCATGCTGCGGTGACTGCTGTGCGGTTGGGCAAGGTCTGCGTGGTTAGTTGCGATGGCCTTGAGGTTGATGTTGACGATAAGTTTGGCCGACTTAACGGTCACCCGCTCGACATGGGTACAGAGATTGCCATCGATGGCAATTTAGGCATCGTCTATCTTGGCCATTATCAGATAGAGAAGATGAAGATAGGGAAGGGGTATAATTATTGACAGTCATGGCCAAGCACAATGAAGTAGGGAAACTTGGTGAAGAAGTTGCTGCTCAATATCTTATGCGGAAAGGTTACGATATTGTAGAGCGGAACTGGCGCAATATTCACAAGGAAATAGACATTATAGCCAAGAAAGGTAAAGAATTGGTTATTGTTGAAGTGAAGGCACGTCAATCTGATGAATATGGAGATCCGGATATGGCTGTCACACGTCAAAAACAAAGTCGTTTGATCTCGGCTGCCAATGCCTATATTTTTCAAAATGGGTTTGATGTAAGCACGCGTTTCGACATCATTTCCATCATTTTTAGGGATGGTGAGCCTGTCGTTAACCACATAGAAGACGCTTTTTTGCCTTGATTTTCCCTCTTTATTATATTAATTAGGTGTAGATTAATGCTTGTTCTTGCTTTGTTTGAAAAATTTTCTAATTGATATACAGTGAGATATAAAATAAATGAAAAATAATTGAAAAAAGTGCTTGCCAGTTCGGGAAAAGGTAGTA
>CAMHRP010000096.1:0-5574 GCA_946187645.1 uncultured Bacteroidales bacterium
TCAGTGCTTTCACAGGGCATTCCTTGGTGCATTTATGGCATAGGATGCACTCGGTGGCGTTTTTTCGTTTGCGTGAGTCGTTGTTCACTTCCACTTCCATCGGACACACTTTCAGGCATTTGCCACATTGGATGCATTTGCTCTCATCGCAATGGATGCGCAGCAAGGAGAAGTGGCTCATCGGCTTAAGAAAGACCGTGACGGGACAGATGTATTTGCAGAAGGCGCGATTATCCTTGAACACAACGGCAAGAAGGATGCCCACCACATAATAGGCCAAATTGCCGATGAGAAACAGCATGAACAGGGTGTGCTTGTTGGCTTTGTCGAAATGGAACAGCAGGAGGACGAGGATTAGCGATAACGCGAATATGATGTAACGAATGAAACCAATCTTTTTTCTCGGACCTTGTGGTTGTTTGTAAGGGAGGAGGTCAAGAATCATGGCGGTCCAACAAGCATAGCCGCACCAGCCGCGACCAAAAAGGAGAGGCCCGAAGATCTTGGCGATGAGATAATGGAGCACACCTGCGCCCACCACACCCGAGAACAAGTAATACCAAAAGCCCTCGATTTGCATGTTTTCCCTGCATATCAGTCCGAGGAAGACCAGCATATAAGCGCCTACGCCAAACTGGATGAATTCTCTGGCATATTTCCATCCCGCTTTTGACAAGGCCAGTCCAACACCGATGATGGTGCCTATATAGCTGAAGTTGAGCAAATAGAACAAACTGCCTGTTGCCAGCCAAAGTGAAATGGCGATGGTCTCGAATACGGCAAACAGGATGATAGGGGTTTTGTAGTTTTTCATCAGGTTATTTTTTCAGTAATACGGAGAAGAACGGATTTTGTTACAGCAAAAGTAAAAAAATATTGAATTAGAAGGGTTTTGTTTGACAAGCCAATGATGATTTATGGTTGAAAAAATCACTATTTTTTGGGATTGTAGCGATAGGGCAAAGCGTCGGATTTTTGCAGCTGAATCTAAGACAACAAAACCATGGGATTACTCAGCAAGATTTTCAGCAATACGCGCAAGCCCGAAGGCTTCTTCGGCAAGATGATGGTGAACGGGATGAACGGCGGCGGTCACGCCCAAATGGCCAACTGGGCTTTGTCGTCGGTGCAAATCAAGGAGGACGGCCAAATCTTGGATATCGGCTGCGGCGGTGGTGCCAACATCGCCCGGCTGTTGCAACGCGCTCCGAAAGGTGTGGTGCAGGGCATCGACTATTCGTCTGTCTCGGTGGCAAAGTCTTCCAAAGTGAACGCCAAAGCTATCGCAGAGGGGCGTTGCAAGGTACAGGAGGCCAGTGTGGTCAAACTGCCTTTTGAGGAGAGCACTTTCGATTTAGTCACCGCCTTCGAGACCATCTATTTTTGGCCCGACATCGAGCATTGCTTTGGTGAGGTGAAAAGGGTGCTCAAACCCGGTGGACAATTTGTCATCGTCAACGAGTCGGACGGCTCGGGCCCGATGGATGCCAAATGGGAAAGCCTCATCGAGGGAATGCATACCTACAAGCCAGAGGAAATCAGGCTGCATCTATCAAATGCTGGCTTCAAAGGCATCAACATCCAGAAAGACGAAGCTAAACACTGGCTGATGGTGAAGACAAAGAAATAAGCTTCTGCATAGGTTGGTCGGGAGGATTCAAAATGCAGCAACTATTTTCCGAATGGACTTCAGTCGATTGACAAAACTTTGATTTCGGCGGGCAGTAATCACATCATAACGCATCTGCATAGCCAATAATGGTTCGGCATCGATGTCGAGTGCGGCACTAATCAGCAAAGCCATCTCGGTATTCAGCGTGCGCTTGCCATTTAGCACTTCGTTCAATTGGGTATAAGAAACTCCAATCTGAGCAGCCAAAGCTCTTTGTGAAATACCGCGATACTCTATCTCATCTTTGATGACCTCTCCAGGATGAGTAGGCTGAAATGGTTCCATTTTATTTGCTTCCAAAGTCTTCATAATCCTGTTTATTGATAATGATTACTTAATTCCGTGATATTACAAATTGTTGCAATTGTTTCGTTTTCCTGCACAATCTCTTCAAATTCAATTCGATATTTGTCATTTACCCTTACCGAAGACAAACCGGCTTTATCACCCACCAATTTCTCGTAATGCAACGAGTTATACTTTGCTAACGATAACACATTAGGTGTATCTATCATCAGATCTACCACTCTCTTATACTTCTTGACAACTTGAGGCTGAAAGCGGTGCTTCTTATCGCCACTGTCGCCTTTTTCATACAAGTTGCCAAGATATTCTTTATCAAACAATACCCTCATTCATCATTGATTTGATGCTGCAAAGATAGACAAAAAGATTATATATTCACAAATTCGTGAACATTTTTTTGCCTTTGGTAGTACTAGCTAAGATTACCCCATCACCACATCCAATACCATCATCAGCACAAAACCTATGGCAAAACCAATCGTGCTGAGATTGGAATGCTCGCCCGATGAAGCCTCGGGAATCAGTTCCTCGACGACCACATAGCACATGGCACCAGCGGCAAAAGCAAGCATATAAGGAAGAATGGGCGTCAGCCAAGCAGCCAACAACACAACTAACAAACCACCAAGCGGCTCCACTACCCCACTCAGACTTCCGATAAGGAAAGACTTTGCCTTGCTATTGCCCTCGGCACACATCGGCATAGAGATGATAGCTCCTTCGGGGATATTTTGGATGGCGATGCCGAGTGAAACCGCTACTGCACTGGCCAAACTAACACTTTCGGCACCTTGCGATGCAGCAGCAAATACCACGCCCACAGCCATGCCCTCGGGCAGGTTGTGGAGGGTGACGGCCAAAGCCAACATCGCTGTGCGGGAGAGTTTGGACCGCGGTCCCTCGGGCTTCGCAGAGCCAAGATGCAGGTGTGGTGTGAGTTCGTCCAAAAACAGCAAGAAACCGACACCCGCAAGGAAACCTATTGCAGCAGGCAATACAGCCCAACCACCTCTCCCCGACCGCATCTCAATGGCAGGGATAAGCAACGACCACACCGAAGCGGCAATCATCACACCCGAAGCAAAGCCCAACAGCGATTTCTGTAACCTCGGCGACATGTCTTTTTTCATGAAAAAGACGAAAGCCGCACCGAGCATGGTGCCCAACAAAGGAATCAATAAACCGATGGCAGTGCCCATAATGGTAGTAGTAACAGTTTAGACTGCAAAGGTAGGCTTTTTTCGGTAATTCGAAAAACAAAACCGCCGCAAAGATCAAGAAAAACCTTGCGGCGGTTGGAATGTTAGAACTTGCTTCTTCAATGGCACCCACTGGGCACATCAGACACTGTTTTCCGTATTTGTTGCCCCGCCACTTCGTTGAGCATCACGACATTGGCTTCTATGCCTCCAAGTTGTGCATCACCACCACCTATCTCTCGCGCATCGTCCGTCAGGTGTCGGGCGAAAAAAGCTATGGCTTTAAGAACTTTAATTTCGCATTGTCAGGGTCTTCGAAAGCATTGCAGCTTTTCAAATATGACAAAAGGTCGTCGAATGAGCGGCCATATAGCGTTTGGCCGAAATGGTGCATCTTTTCCATCACTTTGATGTAAGTTGCGGGGTCCCCTTGGCGGCTCAGCTTGCGTAGCGACAGCAGATAATCTTCACGATACACGGTTGGCACTATGATTTTGGCTTCGCCAGCGCGGAACAATTCAGCGTTCATCATCACTCGGGCGGTACGTCCGTTACCATCGTTGAAGGGATGCGTCTCGCTGATGAGGAACATCATGTATATGGCTTTGGCCAACCGCGAGGTCAGCGCAGCATAGTAATCGAATCCGACTTCCAGTGTTCCTTGAACCAGTTTGACATCGACAAACTCGGTGTTTCCCCCGCGGTTGTTCACCTGCTTGAATTGTCCAGGGTTAAGGTCGGGGCGGCCTGAAAGCAGTATGGCATGACGACGGCGCAGAATGTCAATCAATTCCTGTGGAGTTTTCGGATAACGCTGCATCTCGCTTCGGTTCGATACCAGCTGGAACGTGCCCAAGATATCATGCGAATCCTCGCTTCTGTTCGCTATCGGGATGCCTGTCTCGACAATCCGCTTGGCTTCATCTACCTCGAATTCCGTTCCCTCGATGTAATTGGAGAAATAACTCTCGAAAAATGCGATGTCGCGGTATTCGTTTTCCGACTGCGGCTGTATGGGTCGTGAAACGAAGTGTTGCTCCTGCAAAGCGTCATAGAGGGTCTCGAACAGCCGTTTCCTGTTTTCGTCGTATCTCAAACCCACTGACAAGGCTTTTGCGTATGTAGTTGCGAGTGCGGTTGTATCATGTGTCGCCAGCAATGCTGAAATCAGCACATTGATTTTTTTGAACTCCTTATCCATGCCAAGTCTTTCGGCGGTTTCGCGCAAGGTGTCACGATATGAGTTCAAACCCGCTTCGCCGCTGGCAATCAGCACGCTGCCAAGTTTCTTTTCTATCATATCGACAGGCAACACCTTCGAATCCCCGTCAGTCCTGCGCGACTCCTGCATGTTCTCAAGCATCCAGCGGTGTTCGCTTGCAATAAACATCTGACCGAACACAATATCGTCTTTGTCATTTCCTGGGCCTTTGCCCACAACAACCACTACGCCAGGCAAGTCGGTCACCTTTTTGTTAAAAGTGCCAGTAAGGAAGAAATAGCCGTTAGCTGTCAAACGCATCTCACGCGCACTTCGGTGGCTGATAATCGTTCCCGGGAAACGCCACATAAGGATATTCATAATATTGCGCCTGACGATACTCTCCGGGCTGTCAATCAGGTTTGTCGTATAGAGACGTGGCGCTATCTTGCGCAATTTCTCCTGTTTTATGAGGCGGGCGATAGCGTGCGACACATCCGGGTCGGACGATGCAAAAACAATTTCCTTATCCCAATCCAGTTCTTTCATACAAATTTTCTACAATTACGTCCGCAAAAGTACAAATTTTGTCGAATAATGTATGAAAAACTACAAATTTTAGCGATTTATTCCTTAACCGCCACCCGTGCCACATGCTTTTTCCCTTCCTTATCCCTAATCCTCAACATATAAACCCCTCCCACCAATCCACTCAAATCAATCTCATTCGTCCCCCGCACCGTCTTCACTAACTGCCCAAGGGTGTTGTAAACCTGCACCTCATCAGCTTCAATGCCTTCTGTCGTTACCCTGTTATCCTTGACAGGATTAGGATATACTGAAATTGTTTGAAAATTGTTTTCCTGTGGAAGACTTTGATATTGTGGATTAATGTAATCGCAATTATTCCAATAATAGCTGACATGACCTATTTCTGAATCGGAGTAGCATCTCAAATAACCACCCTCATTGGCATCAAAAGTCCAATGATCTTCAGGAAATAAATAAACGCCTACTGGCCCAATTCGTTCAATGACCCGAACCGTATAAGGTTGTTGCCCATACATATAATTCCCATATCCCCAATTAGAATCTTCTGCGTCAATAATATCAATGTATCTCAATTCTGTGCCATTGATGGTGACGGTTCCTTTCCCTTGTAGAACCATAAAACCAGCCGTATCGCCAACTATGTA
>CAMHRP010000097.1:0-5450 GCA_946187645.1 uncultured Bacteroidales bacterium
TGTTCAAATACGACAAAGCCAACGACCAGTTCTATTGGATCCACATCGTGGCGGCGACCTGCGGCATCATCAACGTGGTATTAGGTGGCAAAGGCAAGCTCTCCAACTACCTCTTCGGCTTCATCCATTGCTGCCTGATGATTTACATCACACTGATTTCCAGACTCTATGCCGACTTTGGCGTGACTGTCTACAACTTCATCATGCAGTTTGTGGGGTTCTTCACCTGGTCGAAAAACATGAACAAGGAGACCCACGAGGTGAGGAAAATCCATGCCAGCAACAAAACCCGACTCATCAGCCTTGCCATCATCGTGGTAGGCACTGCTGTCGTTGGTTATATCATGCAACGGTACACCAATGATTTGGCGCCCTATGCTGACTCAGCCAAGGCCGTGATGCAAGTCGTGGCTATGATACTGATGGTCAGGATGTTCAGCGAACAGTGGTGGCTTTGGATTGCCATCAACTGCGTCAGCATCTTCATGTATATCAAAGCGGGCAACTTCCCTATCACGATGATGTACGTCGTTTATCTCGTCAACTCCCTCATCATGTGCGTACGCTGGGAAAAGGAAGCCTCTGCCAATGACAAACTCTTAAGACAATAACACCATGCGACACCTTAGTTTTCTTTTCATGTTCTTGTTCGCCTTTAACTTTCCGATAAAGGCGCAGACACCCCCTTTTGCAAAACATGTCGTTTTGATTGGCCTTGACGGTTGGGCTTCACATGACTTTGATAAAGCACACGATGTTCCCAACCTGTTAAGCCTCATGAATAACGGAAGTTACACGATGCATAAGCGCTCCGTCATCCCTTCAAGTTCGGGCGTCAACTGGGCAAGCATGTTCATGGGAGCGGGACCGGAAGTGCATGGCTACACGACATGGAACTCGAAAACGCCTGATGTAAACTCTATGGCAACCAATGCCCACGGCATCTTCCCGACCATCTTTTCCCTTGTCCGCGAGCAATATCCTGATGCCGAAACGGGCTGCACCTACGAATGGGAAGGCATAAAATATGTCATTGACACTTTGGCTATTAGCCATTTAAAATTTTTCAAGGAAGACTGGCAGTCGGTGGAGCGCAACTGCGACCATATCGTGCAATACATCCTCGACAAAAAGCCCATGCTTTTCATCCCCGTCTTCGACGGCATTGATGGCACTGGACACAGTAGCGGATGGTACACCGAGAGCTATTACGACTATCTCTCCCGCATCGATGTTTGTGTGGGACGCATCATCCAAGCCCTGAAAGAAGCCGGCATCTACGACGACACCATCATCATCGTCACGGGCGACCATGGCGGTCACGAGCAAGGCCACGGCACCCTGGCGATGGAAGACATGGAGAGTCCTTTTGTCGTATTTGGCAAGAATGTGCAATCAGGTTACTTGATTGAAGAACCCGTGGTACAATATGATATTGCTGCCACCATTGCCTACATCCTTGGTTTGAAAACACCAGCGGCATGGCGAGGCAAGCCCGTTTTAAGCGTTTTCAAGCCATAATAGCTAATCAAAATGAAAGACAACCAACAAAATACAAAACTCATCGGGGCGTTGGCCGTGGCCTTGTCCGCCATGCTTTGGGGCGTGGACGGCATCCTGCTCACTCCGCAACTCTACAACCTCAACACAGCCTTCGTGGTCTTCGTGATTCACCTCTTTCCATTCTTGCTGATGAATCTGTTCTTCTACAGGGAATATCGCCACTTGAAGACCATGACTCGCTCCGACTTAATCTATTTCCTGCTCATTGCCTTGTTTGGCGGCGCCTTGGGCACCTTGGCCATCGTCAAGTCACTGTTTTTGTTGCATTTCAACAACCTTTCGGTCGTGGTCTTGCTGCAAAAGCTGCAACCAGTCTTTGCAGTCATCTTGGCACGCATCATTCTGAAGGAGCAAATCAAGAAGCACTTTGCGCTTTGGGCATGCGTCGCCCTCATCGGTGGCTATTTCCTCACCTTCGGCTGGTCGCTGCCCGATTTCAGTACCGAGGGCATCACCACGGTTTATGCGGCACTGCTCTCGCTGCTGGCTGCCCTCTCCTTCGGTAGTTCCACGGTGTTTTCCAAGAAGATTTTGGGCAACTATTCCTTCGTCAGTTCCACCTTCTTCCGCTATGGCTTCACCACGCTGATTATGTTCGTCATCGTACTTTTTGCTGGCCATATCGGTGACTTTTCTCAAGTCACACCCCGCAACTGGCTTTTCATCACCCTCATCGGCCTAACCACGGGATCTGGTGCTATCTTCTTGTATTACTACGGTTTGCGCCATGTGAAAGCTTCACTTTCCACCTTCCTTGAGCTGATGTATCCCATCACTGCCGTGGTATTAGACTATTTCGTGAATGGAACAAAGTATTCACCCGTGCAGTGGGCAGCGGCTTTAGTGATGCTGTTTGCGATTGTGATGCTGAATGTGGACAAATCAAAATAATTATATATCTTTGCAGCACCACCAAAAAAGTAATGCCATGGAAAACGAAATCAAAAGAGTCTATTCAGGCTCAATAGTCAATGCAGAGTTCATCGGAAGCGTTCTTGATCAGAACGGCATCCAGTTCCTCATCCGCAACTTCCAGGAAGAGAGCCTATGTGCAGGCTGGGCAGCCAGTACCATCAAAGGCGACGCCTCAGTTTACGTCTTTGAAAAGGACTATGACAAGGCAATGCTACTGTTGGACGAGATCAATGCCGCGGGGATGGAAGACGAATAACCATTACTTCCCTTTACACTTCACGCAAGCCTATTGCTTTCTCAATCTCGCGTAGGTTATAGTCTTTCTTGCCTGTACGGATAGCGTAGGCAAGTATTTGACAGAATATCTCTGTGTTATATTTTATTCCACCTCCAATAAGGGAAAAAAGTGCGCCACCGCGCCAATAATCGGGATAAGCCTCCGGTATTCCGTTGAATTGATGTATGCGTGCCTTGACGGCCTTCTTGCCTTTTTCACCAGCGATTATTAGGCTCAACGTAGATATCCAATCACCGCGTAACACATATTTCACCCCATCGATGATGACATAAAGGATTTCATATTCAGAATGTTCCAAGATACCAGTATCAGGCTCTTCGTCCCATTCTGAAGGATCAATCTCGTCTTCCGGCTCATCACCATATCGCCCGAATTCGATGTCATCGGTCTTGTAAAACACTTCATGGTTTTCCCAACGCACCTGTTCAAACATCTCCTTCTCAAGTTCGTCAATCTGCCCATCATAACCACGGTCGATGGCGACGGTAAGGAGTCGGCAGAAATGCTCGGCATTGTGGTAATGACGCGTGACGGTATTGACAAGATGTTCCGGATTGGTCATAAATGCTTGACACTCGGCATTCACATCAAAAGCATTATGGATATAGGCTACTGGAGCATCGTCTTTGTAAATGATGGCCATTGGCTCGAAAGGATGGCAGCCGAAAGTGTAGGTTTCACCTTTGTAAAACAGCGAAGCCTTGCCGTCATCAAGACATAGTCTGATGCCTCCGTTCTCGTGTATCATTACCAATGAATTCATGGCCTTTTAGTTTTTCTGCAAATATACACATTCTTCTCAAAAACGAAAAAAGCCAAGAAGTACATCACGACATTTTTTGCACTAAAAAGTGCAATTTTTTAATAGATTTACACTTTAAAACAAAAATAAATGCATATATTTGCACCGTGATTGCAGTTAGATTATGATCAAAACGAAACAAGAAGTAGAGGATTTTCTCGGTCAGTTTGGCATCAAGTTCGATGTTTGGGGCATCTTCTATTTGGACAGGGACAAGAACGAAGAAGCCTTGAAAGCATTAGGCATCACCCCTAAAGCGAGGGATGAAATTGTGCGCCAATTGCAGCCAAACGATTATGTTGAAACCTTGCCCGCCGATTTCTTCGATGAGATGTGGGTGTTCGGAAGAGACATGGAAGGTACCGAACTCTACATCAAAATTGCCATGGGACAACCTAACGACCGAACCATTTGTATTTCGTTCCATATTGCGGAACACCCAATTTACTATGCATTCAAAAAGGAGGAATAACATGGAAAAGTATGTCGAAATAAAAAGCCCTTTCACTGGAGGAAAAGTAAAAGAAGTGAGCACCGTGGAAGAGCATGAATTCCGGAAAGAACGGTTTTCGGTGCATGTGCGCTATTATGTCTGCGAAGACACTGGCGAGCGGTTTACCACAACGGAGCAGGACGAACTCCTGTTCAACGAACTCTATTCACAGTATCGCGTGAACCACGGCATCCCCTTCCCTGAGGAAATCAAGGGAATTCGGTTGCATTACAGACTTAATTACCAGCAAATTACAAAGATTCTCGGTTTCGGTGTCAACCAATATGCGCAATACGAAAAGGGACAGATGCCTTCCGAATCCAACGGCAAGTTGCTTTCAGCGACCATGAACCGCCAGTTTATGCTTCATCTGTTGGAAGACAGCCAAGCCGAATTTGACGAAGCCGAATATAACAAGGTGCATCAATCCATATTGGCCTCGGAAGCCAAACCCGAACACGAGGCTCTAATGCAACTCATCTATCGCGACATCCGCCGTTCTGTCTTTAATGGCTTTGGCCAAATGAACGTCGAAAAGGTATCCGAGATGGTCAAATTCTTCATTTGCAAAGAAGGCGGTCTGTTCCCCACGAAACTTAACAAGGAGATGTTCTACGCTGATTTCCTCCACTACAAGCTGCACGGCCAGTCCATCAGCGGACTGCAGTACCAAGCCATCCAATACGGGCCCGTTCCCGTTCATTACGACACCGTCTATGACAACATTGACGGCATCTGCAAGGAAATCGTAGTAGCGCACGACATGGAAAGCACCCGTTTGAGTTGCAGTTCTTGCGACACCAGCGTATTCAGCGAACAGGAACTAAAAACGCTTGACGAAGTTTTAGCCAAAATTCAGCCCATGAGCACCCAAGAAATCATTGACCGAAGCCATGAGGAAGAGGCTTGGAAGAATTATCGCGAGGGTAACCAACTGATTCCTTATTCTGAGGCGTTTTCGCTACGACTTATGTAATTGTTTGACAATTACTAAACACAAAAAAGCCAAGAAGCACTCACGCACCTCTTGGCTTTGCATTTACATTGGCAAAGGCTTAATTCCTGAAAATCAAGCCATCGCCTTGTACATCGACGATAATGGTCTTCGTCTTGTCGACCGACTCGGCTAGGATCATCTTCGAGAGCGAGTTGAGCAACTCACGCTGCATCATACGCTTCACAGGACGCGCACCGTACTGAGGGTTGTAGCTCTGCTTTGCGATGAAGTCGACGGCGGCATCGGTGATGTCAATCTTGATGTCGTTGGCAGCCAGCATCTTCTGCACGCTGCGGAACTGCATCCTCACGATGTCGGCAATCTGATTCTCGTCCAAAGGCTTGAACATGATGATGTCGTCGACACGGTTCAGGAACTCAGG
>CAMHRP010000098.1:0-4954 GCA_946187645.1 uncultured Bacteroidales bacterium
CTTATCGCCAAGATGGCCGACGCTTTGCCCATTACCTTTATTTCGTCAGTCGATGAAGAAGGCTTCCCTTGCACCAAAGCCATGCTCTCACCAAGGGTCCGTGAAGGAATTAAGGTGTTCTATTTCACCACCAACACCTTCTCGCTGCGTGTGGCCCACTACAAGGCTAACCCCAAGGCCAGCATCTATTTTTGTGATGCCGAAGGTTTCAAGGGCATGATGTTGCGCGGCACGATGGAAGTGATGACCGATGCCAAAAGCAAGGAGATGATATGGCGCGATGGCGACACGGAATACTACCCTGGCGGCGTCACCGACCCGAACTATTGCGTCCTGAAGTTCACCGCCACCGATGGCCGTTTCTACAGCGACTTCTATCCGAGAAGCTTTGTGTTAGAGTAAGGTTTGTTGATGAAATCCCTGCCAAATGCTATATCGGCACTTCGATTTTTAGGGGCCGTTTGCCTTCTATTTTTCGGCGTCGAGAGTTGTGCTTTCTGGGTCATTTATTTCGTTTGTGGCCTCAGCGATATGGCAGATGGCTATCTCGCCCGAAAACTCGGATGCGAAAGCAAAACAGGTGCAATGCTGGATAGTTTGGCAGATTTGGTTTTCGTCGTTTGTTGCTGCTTTAAGTTGATACCTACTGTGGAATTTCCAAAATGGTTGTGGATTTGGGGCGGAGTGATTGTCGCCACCAAAATCATCAACCAAATCTCTGCGTTGGTGATGTACAAGAAATGTATCTTTCCTCATACTATCGCAAACAAAGTGACGGGAATTCTGCTTTTTGTCGGAGCTCCTTTGACTGTTTTTTTGGAATCGACTGTTCCTATAATCATTATAGCCGTTGTTGCGACATTTTCCGCCATTCAAGAAGGACATTTCATTAGGAAAAAAAGAAAAAATTAGAATAAACGTCACCTTTTGCCATCCTGACTTGTTATCTGGGCGAACTGGTTCAAGAAAACAGAAGTCTAACACTTAAAACGATAAGAAAAATGAATAACACTTATTTAATTCTGGATGAACTCATCAGTATGTTACCCGTCATTTTATGCGGATGCGTACTCCCCATTACCTTCATTTGGATGGAAACACGTCGTAAAATGAACGAGACCAATGCTCGCACGCAAATCGTCACGGCGGCCTTGGAGAAAAATCCCGACATGGATGTCGAGGAACTGCTCAAAAAAATGTCCCCTAAGAAAAAGCTCTTGAAGGAGAAACTGCTTTCGAAACTGCTTTGGGGCTGCATCACTTCCATAATAGGTGTCGGTTTGATTGGATTTGGCATCTTCCTGATTAATAAAATAAGCAACAATACGCAGAAGATTCACATGGCAGATGATGTTGAGACCGCCATTGCTTTCGGCGTGATTTTGCTGGCCGTGGGTGCCGCTTTCATCATCAACTATGGTGTAGGTCGAAAGATGCTCGCCAAGGAGATTGAGGCCGAAGAAAGCAAAACAACCCCGCAGTCATAACCCGTGACACGCGAAGGATTCATAGAACTTGTGGAACAAGAGCAAGGGGCACTTCGGGGCTTCTTGCTCTACCTCTGCTGTGGCAACAAGGACGAAGCCGACGACCTTGCACAAGATGCATTGGTCAAGGCTTACCTCTCGTCGGCTGGTTATCAGGAAAAGGGAAAGTTTCGTTCGTGGCTGTTCAAGATAGCGCACAATACCTTCCTCAACCACAAGGCCAGTTGCCGCACCACGGAAAGTCTCGACGAGGCTCGGGCACTCGTCAGCAACACTTCTGCCGATGCTTCCTTCGCGCACCAAGACCTCTATCTTGCCCTACGCACCCTGCCGCCCAAGGAACGCTCTGCTATCACACTATTCTATTTCAACGGATACAATATCAAGGAGATAGCGGCCATTACCGACACCTCTGAAGATGCCGTCAAAAAACAACTCTCGCGCGGACGCGACAAACTAAAGGAGAAACTGAAGCCATGAACAAAGACAAAGAACTTGAGGAACTCTTCCTCGCCCAGAAACCGCATTTCGATGACAACGAGGCCTTTATGGCATCGCTCAACAAGCGTCTGGATGCAGTGGAGTATGTCAAACAGCACCAAGAGGCCACGATTCGCCGCTACAAATGGGCTATGGTGGCAGCTTTTGTCGTGGGTATCATCAGTGGTGCCATCACCATCGCTTTTGTACTCTCCATGCCCGCCGAGGTGCCGCTTTTCACATTTAATGCACAGTCAGCTGTTCTTATTTGGCTTAGCGAACACTCCCGAAACATCGTCACTACTGCACTTTCACTATTAATGGGCTTCGGTGTTTTCAGTATCTTCGGCAATGTGATGGACATTGTGAATATGCGCAGACATCTTGTCAATAATTAGTTTATTTCACAAAAATTGGAAATCAAGGTGTCGTAACAAGATACACGATGATGTTTGCTTGTCCATTTGTAGATTTATAAGGTTCTACAAATAGTCGCAATAATTATTCTTTCACGATTTTTACTGTGTAGCCCTCGGCTTTGATGGCATAAAGACCTGGAGTCAGGTTGCTCACATCAAGCAGACTTTCGTAACGTTCCTGCATTACCATGTGCCCCGTCATGTCGAAAACGCTAACAGTCGTTCCATCCAAGACATCCAAATATAGGACGTTTGTCGCTGGATTTGGCCAAACGGCAATGCTTTCCGACGTCAATTCGGTTATGCCAGTAGGATCGGAAACATGAAAACCAATAGTGAAAGCCATGAAAGCTCCATCTTCAATAAAATAGCTTTCGGCGGCGTCAAATATAGATGGATCTCCATTATAAAACACCTTAACGTCTTCGGAAAACACATAGCCTTCTTCAGGCTCGAAAGTGATGCTTAAATAATACGCTGCATCCTCATGGTCAAAGATGTCATCCTCTTCCATAAACTCGTATATATAAGGGTTAACCCAATACCATTTAACCTCGTTTATGGAATAATGGCTTCCTTCGGCCACCTCTATATCGTAATCGGGATGCTCGCCCCAAACAGGAGCCGTGAAGCCTTCCTCGTAAATCTCATTGATAATCTCTGGCTCAGGAGGCGTCGGTTGAGGCACCATGAACAAGCCAGTCAGTTGTGTGCCTTGTCCAATCTCACCAAGCGAGGTCGCCTCGGCTGTTTCTGTATTCACTTGGTACAGTCCATGGTCGCTCGCGGTGGCAAACTGTGCCCAATAAAGTTCCCCTGTGTCGAGGTCGAAGGCCATGCTTTGCGTGTACCACACCTCTTTGCCTGTAGGTCCGACTAAGGTGGTGGTCGCGTTGTTGAGGTCTATTTCGTATAGGTTACCGCCCTCGTATGCCACGCCGTATGCTTGTCCTTGGGCATTGATGGCCAGCGTCCACATTCTTACGTCAAAAATCCCAACGACTTCAACATCTGAAGGGGTGGCAAGATTAGAGCGTTTCAGGTAGCAATTGTACTGGCTGTCTTGACATAAATAGTACATCATGCCATCCACAGGGTTGTAGGCCATGTCGATGTACAAGTTATAGGGTTCCAATGCTGGGACAACCGTCTCGTATGCGCCTATGGTTTGTGTCTCTGGGTCAAAAGGTGCTTTGCACAGACTTCTTGTCTGCGTGACGAACCACACATAACCATCCAAATAGGTGGCTGCCCAGAGCTCGGGGAGCGTTTCGGAAACCGCTTGTACCTCATTAGGATTCTGTGCGGTAAAGGTGATGAATTTGTTCTGCCAGGTTTCACCGTTGAAACAAGTACGGGCATAGCCGTACCACTGGGTGTTTTGCGCATGGGCAATACCAAGAAAGGCCATTAACATGACGGTCATCCATAAACATAAAGCTCTTTTCATATCGCTAAATTTGCTTTGATTTCTTGCGGCAAAAGTAAGAAAAATGTTTATCTTTGCAACTCAATAAACTCATCATTTCAATGAAACACAATCTTATTCTACTATTATGCATTGCCTTCATCGGCTGTGCAAGTCCTCAACAACAAGAACAAATCGATTCAACCATGAATAAAGAAAACAACGAACTGACAGCCTTCGACGTGCAGCAGGAGTTTCAGAAAAACGGTTTCAGCTGGTTCACTGAGAACCTCATTGTATGCTCGGGCGACACAACCGTGAACAACGCCATGACCATCGGCTGGGGCGGCATTGGCAATTACCTTGGCCACGACCGTCCTGCCGTGACTGTTTATGTGGCTCCTGGACGCTACACCTGGGAGTTTATGGAGAAGCACCCACGTTTCACCATCATGCAGTTCGATGACCCAAAAGTGTGGCAATACATGGGTAGCAACAGCGGTCGTGATGGCGACAAGGCTGCTGCACTCGGCTTGCATGTAGCTTACACCGAACACGGCACACCCTATTATGAAGAAGCCAATCTGGTCATCGAGTGCGAAACCATGACTGTTTGGCATCAAACGGAACAGGACTTCCGCAACGACACACCGAAGAAGTGGTACGATGGCTTTGATGCAGGCATTCATACAGTCTATGTGGGCGAAGTGATTGGGGCTTGGAAGAGATAATATGAAGTCAATTCGCGTAAAACAAAATACAAAAAAGTAATTCAATATGGTAAAGCACATTATATTATGGACATTGAATCCAGAGCTGACGGAGGAAGAAATGCAAACGGTAAAGGCGGGGATTAAGGAAGGTCTTGAAGGCCTTGTTGGCAAGGTGCCTGGATTGATTGATGTAAAAGTCCATATTAACGGAAGGCTGAGCTCATCCACTGCCGACTTGATGCTCGACTGCACACTGGAGAACGAAGAAGCCTTGAAAGGCTATGCGCAGCATCCCGAGCATTTGGCGGTAGCCAACACGAAGGTACGGCCATTTACCGTTCAACGGTCATGCCTGGATTATGAGTTATAACACTTCAGGATTGGAATACATGTCATGCGAAAAACCCTAATCCTTTTACTGACCCTCCTTGTCATGGCCTCCTGCAG
>CAMHRP010000099.1:0-4677 GCA_946187645.1 uncultured Bacteroidales bacterium
CCACAGCGGTCTTCTTTCCAAGTTGTGATGCTCTGATGGCAGCCACATAGCCTCCTGGGCCGCTGCCGATTACGATGACGTCGTATTTCATATTCTGGGATTTAAAGATTTAATATTCAAGATTTAAAGATTCGTTTCTTCAGTTTCGGATTCTTCAGGTCCCTGAGCTTGTCGAAGGGCCGCTTCTTTGTGCTCTTTTTTCTCGCTAATCCGTTTGATCACCTTGAGCAAAACCGCCCAAAGCACGAAGAAGGCCACTACGCCGACAATCCACACGACCAATAATTCGGTAACCATTTTGCTCGAATTTGGGTGCAAAGGTACGAAATCGGCGCGACATTTTAATATAAGGTGTAAAAAAGTGCCCCTCAGACGACCAAAATGTTGCAAGTTCCGAAATAATCCCTATCTTTGCACCATCATCTAAAACAGAACAACCATGAATTACGACGCCAATCCCGTACATCTCCTCTATAACGATGAGGAATTGAGAGACAGAATCAACATGATTATGGACAGCCGCGACCATACCACGGGCATCACCTTCGTCAACCTTTGCTATCAGGTTATGCAGATGGCTTTCCAAGAAAATAAGGTGAAGAAAGTTGAAGATACAATCGTCACGAGCGAAGAACTTGCCCCCGAGGAGCAGGTGCGCGTGAGCCGTATCCTGTGGGAACTTATCTGGAATCACAAGATTTTCCTCCTCTTTGGCCGTAGCGAACTGCTCGGTTTGAGCAACGGTGAAGACCGTTTCGTGAAGTATTAGAATAAGGTTTTGAAATCGACCGTCTATGTCATTCCAGCGCTGAAATATGCTAGGGAGGGAAATCGAAGATTCGACGAAAGTCAATCTATAGACGGTCGATTTCGTGTCATATAGGTGTCTTTTTCGACAAAAACAGGTTGGAAAAGACGCTTTTTTTATGCAAAAGCATAAGTTTTCAACATATTTAAGTTACTGAAATACAGATAAATAAATATTAATATCAACATTTTTCCAATTATTTTCAAAAAAGTGCGCGGCGTATTGAAAAATGTTGTACTTTTGCACCCGCTGAATTGAATGAGGGCTTGCCCTTGAAAATGATATAGTTAAGGAACCTGATAAGTTAAACGTAATAGGTTTCTACACGATGTGACGCCCAAATCAAGCGTTCTTATAATGTCACAGCGTGGGTTTATAGACTTCTAAGCCGTCCATGGCTTATTGTGTTTCCCTGACTACATCTTGAAAGCGCTGCCCTCGGCCAGTTTGGTATGAGTTTGTAAATAATTCCTAATCAAAGGATTGAATAACTAACAAATTAACCTAACAAATTAAAAATGCCGACTATTCAACAATTAGTGCGCAAAGGGCGCCAAAAATTGATCGACAAGAGCAAGTCGCCTGCATTGGATGCCAGTCCGCAACGTCGCGGTGTGTGCGTGCGTGTTTACACGACGACCCCCAAGAAGCCTAACTCAGCTATGCGTAAGGTCGCTAGGGTCCGTCTGACCAACCAAAAGGAGGTCAACGCCTACATCCCCGGTGAGGGCCACAACTTGCAGGAACACAGCATTGTTATGATCAGAGGTGGTCGTGTTAAGGATTTGCCAGGTGTGCGTTATCACATCATTAGAGGTGCTTTGGATACCTCTGGCGTTGATGGCCGCCGCCAGCGCAGGTCTAAGTACGGTGCTAAACGACCCAAACAAGCCGCAAAGAAATAACGATTAGTCAAAACAGAAAGACTTAACAGACATGAGAAAAGCTAAACCAAAGAAGAGAATTATCCTTCCCGACCCGAAGTACGGTGATGTGCAAGTCACGAAGTTCGTGAACAACATCATGCTCAAGGGTAAGAAGAATTTGGCTTATCAGATTTTCTACGAAGCAATGGACATCGTTGAAAGTAAGCTCAACGAAAATCCAGTTGAGGTATGGAAAAAGGCCTTGGCCAACGTTACTCCTCAAGTGGAAGTAAGAAGCCGTCGTATTGGTGGTGCTACGTTCCAGATTCCTTCAGAAATCCGTCCTGCCCGTAAGCAGAGCATCGGTATGAAGAACCTGATCGGTTATGCCCGCAAACGTCACGAGAAATCGATGGCTCTGAAGCTCGCTTCGGAAATCATGGCAGCTTACAAGGAAGAAGGTTCTGCATTCAAGAAGAAAGAAGAAATCCACAGAATGGCAGATGCCAACAAGGCATTCTCGCATTTCAGATTCTAATAGGAGAGATCAGGAATTATGCAAAACGGACAGGAAAATATGATGAATCCGCTCAGCCTCGTGCGTAATATCGGCATCATGGCTCACATCGACGCCGGTAAGACGACCACGACGGAGCGTATCCTCTATTATACTGGCCGTAGTCATAAGATAGGTGAAGTTCACGACGGCGCCGCCACCATGGACTGGATGGTACAGGAGCAAGAGCGTGGCATCACCATCACTTCTGCTGCAACAACGGTGTTCTGGCACCTTAATAATGAGGCTTATAAGATCAATATCATCGACACCCCCGGCCACGTCGATTTCACCGTCGAAGTGGAACGCTCGCTGCGCGTGCTTGATGGCGCCATCGCCATCTTCTGCGCCGTCGGTGGGGTAGAGCCTCAGTCAGAGACCGTGTGGCACCAAGCCAACAAATACAACGTCCCGCGTATCTGCTACGTCAACAAGATGGACCGCGCAGGCGCCGATTTCTTTAAGGTATTGGACCAAATTCGCGAGAAGCTTCACGCTACTCCGGTCGCCGTCCAGCTGCCCATCGGTGCCGAAGACGAGTTCATCGGTATTGTTGACCTGATCACGAATAAGGCGTACGCTTGGGAAGAAACCGACAATGGCTCCGTCTACGACGAAATCGAGATTCCCGAAGACATGAAGGACATGGTTGCGAAGTATCGCACCGACCTCATTGAGGGTGCCGTCGAAGACGACGAGACCTTGTTTGAAAAATACATGGAAGACCCCGACAGCATCACTGCCGAAGAGATTATCGGCCAAATCCGCAAGGCTACGCTTGACCTTCGCATTTGCCCCGTGATGTGCGGTTCATCGTTCAAGAACAAGTGCGTGCAGCCTCTGCTTGACGCCATCGTCAACTACCTGCCCAGCCCCTTGGACATCGACCATGTGAAGGGTATCAATCCAAAGACCGAACAAGAAGAGATCCGCAAGGCTGACCCCAAGGAGCCTTTCTGCGCCTTGGCGTTCAAGATTGCCACCGATCCCTTCGTCGGTCGCCTCTGTTTCTTCCGCGTCTATTCCGGGACTTTGAAGGCTGGTGAAATGGTTCTCAATGTGTCGACGGGCAAGCGCGAACGCATCGCCAAGATCGTTCAGATGCATGCCAACAAACAGTTGCCCTTGGAAGAGATTTCGGCTGGCGACATCGGTGCCGCAGTCGGATTCAAGCTCATCCGCACAGGCGACACGCTGACCGTGGAAAACAAGCCTTTGGTGCTCGAGAACATCAAGTTCCCTGAGCCTGTGGTGAATATCGCCATTGAACCCAAAGTTACAGCAGATTTAGACAAGCTGGATCAGTCATTGGCCAAGTTGACCGAGGAAGATCCTACGCTGTTCGTGCACACCGATGAAAATTCGGGTCAGACCATATTGTCCGGTATGGGCGAATTGCACCTTGACATTATCATGGACCGCCTCAAGAGAGAGTTTGGCGTTGAAGTCAACTCCGGCCGTCCCCAGGTCGCGTACAAGGAAGCCTTTACTCAAACAATTCAGCATCGTGAAGTCTATAAAAAACAGACCGGTGGCAAGGGAAAATTTGCCGATATCGAGTTCACTATGGGTCCTGCCGAAGAAGGTGTACACGGATTGCAGTTTGTCAACGAAGTGAAGGGTGGTGTCCTCTCAGCCGAGTTCATCCAAGCCACGGAGAGAGGCTTCAAGGGTGCCCTGTCCAACGGTGTGTTGGCAGGCTTCCCGGTCGAGAACCTCAAGGTGACCCTTACCGACGGTTCGTTCCATCCGGTGGATAGTGATGCCCTCTCGTTCGAGAGCGCAGCGCACATCGCCTTTAAGGAGGCCGGCCTGAAAGCTGGTGCCGTGTTGATGGAACCTATCATGAGAGTAGAAATTCATTGCCCTGACGAGTATATTGGAGATGTCACGGGCGATTTGAACAAAAAGAGATCAATATTGCGCGAAGTCATTGCCGACATTGGTTTCCAGACGATTAAGGCAGACGTGCCGTTGGCTGAGATGTTTGGTTACATCACTCAGCTGCGCTCGTTGTCGTCGGGCCGTGCCAACTTCAACATGGAGTTGAGCCACTATGCCCCTGTTCCGGATGCCATTGCCGAAGTGGTGATCAAGAAGGCAAAAGGACTATTATTCATTTAAGCAAACAATTCAATAAATAATAATTATTGTGAGCCAGAGAATTAGAATTAAACTGAAGTCGCACGACCACAACTTGGTTGACAAGTCAGCCGAGCGGATCGTAAAAACCATCAAAGCGACTGGAGCTGTTGTCAGCGGTCCCATTCCGTTGCCGACGAACAAGAAGATCTACACTGTATTGCGCTCAACCTTCGTCCACAAGAAATCGAGAGAGCAGTTTGAGCTTTCGACCTACAAGCGTTTGCTCGACATCTACAACTCGACCTCGCAGACGATCGACGCACTGATGAAGCTGGAGCTCCCCAGTGGTGTGGAAGTAGAAA
>CAMHRP010000100.1:0-4611 GCA_946187645.1 uncultured Bacteroidales bacterium
GAGTTGTAGTTTTTCCTTGGGTTCAGTGTCGATATAGCGTCCGTCCTCGCCGTGCAGGGTCTTGCGGAACTCGTCGAAGGTCTTGTCGTACATGTGCAGCACGCAGTGCACCTCGCCGATGATATGCAGGAAGTGGGCGTCGCTGCTCTTGGTGAAGTTGAACTTCTTCAAATAGGCGTATTTTTTCAGGAAGTCGGGCTTAGTGACGTGCTTCGAGATTTCCAAGGCGTCGGCCTTGAGGTCGGGCGGCACGAAGCCCAATTGGCTCACCAAGCTGCTCGCCGGCTTGTTGACATGTGCTGGGACGAACAGCCCTCCGATTTCATGCACCACATCATAGAGTTGGTCCAAATCGGCATCCAGTGCGCTCCATAGCAGCCATTCCTCTTCGCCCACCACTTCCTCGTTCTCATCGACAATCAACTGATAGCCGAATTTCTCTTCATCCAAGGGGATGTGGGGAAGGTGTGCGTCGAGGAATTCCTGAAACTTGTCCAGCTGCTCATCGTTCTCGAAGTAGGCGAGGGCATGGGCTTCTTCCTGCGTGGTGATTTCGACACCTCCGATGACAAGGATGCCGTTCTCGCGGCCTATCTTTTGCGTCACCTTCACCTGACGGGTGGTGTTGTGGTCGCAGATGGCGATGACATCCAGATGGAGCTTCTTGGCCTGCTCGACGATGGCGGAGGGACTCATATAGAGGTCACCGCACGGCGAAAGCACCGTGTGCATGTGGAGGTCGGCTCTATATGATTGTAGTTCCATAGGCATTTTTTGTCACAAAACTAGCAAAACAATGCAAAACTCTTTGTTTGTGCAAGGTGGCTCGCAACCGCTCGCCGCCGGAAAGCAGCCGGTTGGCGTGCTTTCCAAATCAAACTAATGTTTTGTGGGTTTTGTAGGTTTTGTGATAATTATTTGTTTAACAGATTATAGACCAATCCAGCGATCTCGTATGTGGGAAGGTTGGTTTGCAGGATGGGCAAATCCTCGTCGTTGCTTTGCTCGATGGTCTCATCGTTGGGCATGAGGTTCTTCACCAGGATGATGCACGACAATTCCTTCAGCGAGGCCACGGCCATCACGTTTTTGTGGGTTTGGAGGGTAATCCAGATGTTGCCTTCCATGGCGTTGCCCATCACGTCGCTCAAAAGGTCGCTGATGTAGCAGCCATCTATTTCTCTGTCAAGGCCTTTCTCGCCCGAGAGGACCTTTAGGTTGAGTTTTTCAACTAATTCTTTTACTTTCATTTTTTTATCGGTTTTGAATCTATTTTCAACTTTTTAGGACTGCAAATTTAGGAAATAATTGGAGATTTGCACTTTCGGAAGTGAAATAATCCATAAAATACACTTTGCATTGGTAATTTAAGGCATTGATAAGCACAAATTTTCTATTTTTGCCACACAAATCATGTCAAAAATCATTACTATAAGAAAAGGTCTCGACCTGCCCATCAGTGGAGCGGCTGAGAAACGCCTCACCGATGCGCGCAGCATCACGACCTACGCCATGAAGCCCACTGACTTTGTGGGCCTCACGCCGCGATTGCTGGTCGAGGAAGGCGATAGGGTGGCAGTCGGCGATGCCTTGTTTTGCGACAAGAGCGATGAACGCATCCGCTTCACTTCACCCGTCAGCGGACAGGTGAAAGCCATTGTGAGGGGCGAGAAACGCAAACTTTTGGAGGTGGTTGTAGAAGCGGATTGCAAATCCGCAGGCTCGACCGTCGAGGATTACAAATTCGCGACAGCGGCTTTGACCACGGCAGATGGAATCAAAGCGGCCATGCTGCAATGCGGCCTTTGGACCCAACTGCGCCAACGGCCTTTTGGCACCGTCGCCAACCCCGATGACAAGCCCAAGGCTGTCTTCGTCAGCGCTTTCAGTAGTGCACCTCTGGCACCTGATTATGATTTCATTATGCGGGGTAGGGAAGAGGCACTCAAAAAAGGCCTTGAAGCCTTGGCACTATTGACGAAGGGCAAAATCCACATCTGTTTCCGCCCCAATCAGCATTTTGCCTCAACAATTAAACAATTAAACAATCAACAGTTCAACATCCACTTTATAAAAGGTCCGCATCCCGCTGGAAACATCGGTACACAAATCGCCCACATTGACCCTATTAATAAAGGAGAAATCGTCTGGACGATGAACTTGCAGGATGTTGCCGTGTTGGGTGAATTGGTTGCCACAGGCATTTACAAGCCTGAGCGCGTTGTCGCCGTGGCCGGACCCAATATCAAGAACCCACATTATTACCGAGTAAGGTTTGGGGCTTGTTTGGCTGAGATTATGAAAGCGCAACTGCTTAACAATGAATATCCTAAGATGGATGCCAACGATGCCACGCAGGAGAACCGCGTCATATCGGGCGACATCCTGAGCGGCACACAAATCGCCGCTGATGGTTTCCTGAGTGCCTACGACGACTTGGTGAGCATCCTGCCAGAAGGCGACTATTACGACTTTATGGGCTGGCTGATGCCTGGCTTTAGGAAGTTCAGCTTCTCGCGTACCTTCCTCAGCGGCTTTATGCCGAAAAGCACCTTCAAGCCCATGGGCATCGAGCTTCCACGCTTCGAAAACTTCTGGAAATTCGACACCAACACCCACGGCGACTTGCGTCCCTTGGTCTTCACGGGCAATTTCGAGCGTGTCTTCCCCTTCGACATTTATCCCACTCAACTCATCAAGGCCTGCATCATCGGCGACATCGAGCTGATGGAGAATTTGGGCATTTACGAAGTTGAGCCCGAAGACTTCGCCCTTTGCGAGTTCATCGACACTTCGAAAACCGACATCCAAGCCATCATCCGCGAGGCATTGGAGAAACTGAGAAAGGAGGGTTTATAATGTTCAATAACTTACGTCGTTTTGTTGACAAAATCAAGCCGAACTTTGTGGAAGGCGGTAAATTCGCATGGCTTCAGAGCACTTTTGAGGCCTTCGAAACCTTTGCCTTCACGCCCAATCGGGTCACCAAGCGCGGCAGCCATGTTCGCGATGCCATCGATTTGAAACGCGCCATGATTATGGTGGTCATCGCCCTCGTTCCTGCCATGCTCTTTGGCATGTGGAACATCGGCTATCAGACTTCGCTTCATGCCACGGATTGGCCTTACGAATTGGGTACAGTAGCCAGCTGGTGGTATTGCCTCTGGTTCGGCTTTTTGAGGATGCTGCCCATGTTGGCAGTGTCGTATATCGTCGGTTTGGGCATTGAATTCACCTTCGCGCAGATTCGTCACCATGAGGTGAACGAAGGCTTTTTGGTCACAGGTTTCATCATCCCGATGATTGTACCAGTCACTACACCTTTGTGGCAACTCGCTCTTGCTGTGGCCTTTGCCGTCATCATCGGCAAGGAGGTCTTCGGCGGCACGGGCATGAATTTCCTCAATCCCGCCTTGGTGGCGCGCGCCTTCCTCTTTTTCGCTTATCCTACTAGGATGTCGGGCGACAACGTTTGGATTGCCGCCGACCTCTGGGGCACCGACGCCATCACGAGCGCCACGCCTTTGGCTGAACTGGCCGCTGGCGTGCATCCTTCGGCTTCCGCCTTGGATATGTTCATCGGAACCATTCCTGGGTCTACCTGTGAGACATCTGTGATAGCCATTTTGTTAGGCGCTATTCTGTTGTTGTTCACGGGTATTGCCAGTTGGCGTGTCATGCTCTCTGTCGTCCTCGGAGGTGGTCTCATGGGTTTGTTATTCAATGCCATCGGTGCCAACGAATATATGCAAGTGCCGTTCTACTACCATTATCTGATGGGCGGTTTCATGTTCGGGGCGGTCTTTATGGCCACCGACCCTGTCACAGCGGCTCAGACCAACACAGGCAAGTGGATCTATGGCCTGCTCATCGGCATTTTCGCCGTGATGCTCCGTGTCATCAACCCGGCCTATCCCGAGGGTATGATGCTCAGCATCCTGCTCATGAACTGCTTCGCCCCGCTCATCGACCACTGCGTGGTGGCCAGGAACATCAAAATGCGACAACATCGTGCCTTAAAACTCTCAAAAACCGTTAAGTCATGAAGAAAGATGTCAATAGCAATCGATATATCTTCTTGTACGCCACTATTTTAATCGTCATTGTGGCGGTGCTGCTCACAGTGACTGCCTTGTGGCTACAGCCTTTCCAAGACCGCAACAAGAAGAACGAGAAACGCATCAGCATCCTTACAGCAGCGGGCATTCCCAACGTGGATGCCAAAAACGCCCCCTTGCTGTTCGAGAAGCATTGCACAGGTTCTTTCCTTTTGGATGAGAGCGGCAATATCTCTGACGATGGCACCCTTCCTTTATTTGTCATTGATCGTCAAATCAGTGTCATTCCCATGCAGGGCAACGGGCTTTGGGGTCCCATTTGGGGCTATCTCGCCATTGCTGCCGATGGCAAGACCATTATGGGCGCCAACTTCGACCACAAGTCGGAAACCCCTGGTTTGGGCGGTGAAATCACAACCGAGAAATTCAAAGGTCAATTTTCTGGAAAACAGATACTTGAAAATGGGAACATCGTTCCTATTCAATTTGATGCCATCACTGGAGCAACCAAGACTTCGAATGGAGTTAAAGAAATGATTGACAATACTTTGGA
>CAMHRP010000101.1:0-4321 GCA_946187645.1 uncultured Bacteroidales bacterium
GTGTTTAGGCTCAAGAAGAGCTTATTTCTTCTTGTGTCTGTCCTTTCTCAAGCGTTTTTTGCGCTTGTGCGTCGACATTTTGTGTCTTTTGTGTTTTTTACCGTTTGGCATAATATAAAAATTTTATCTTGTTGTTTATCTTACTTGACAGCATTCATGAAGGTCTTAGCAGGCTTGAAGGCCGGAATCTTATGAGCAGGAATAGTGATGGCGATGTTCTTGCCAATGTTACGGCCAGTCTTTTCAGCTCTAGTCTTGATGATGAAGCTACCGAAGCCTCTCAGATAAACGTTTTCACCCTTAGCCATAGCGTTCTTCACAACTTCCATGAAATTTTCAACAACATTCTGGACAGCACCTTTTTCAATGCCGGTCTTGCTTGCGATTTCAGCAACGATTTCTGCTTTAGTCATTTTTTCTCTTATTTTAATGGTTAGTTATTATGTTTGTCGTAAATTTGCGGCAAAGGTACGAACAATTTTAATACAAAGACCTAATTAATGCAATTTTTTTATTCTAATGAGTTATAAATAAAGAATTTCGCAAAAGGGAACACGATGAACATCATACAAGACACCTTAATTAATTGGTATGCTGAAAACCACCGCGACCTGCCATGGCGGAATAACCCCACGCCTTACCAAGTCTGGCTTTCAGAAATCATCTTGCAACAGACTCGCGTCAACCAAGGCTGGGAGTATTACCTCCGTTTCGCCGAAAAGTGGCCCACGGTGAACGACCTTGCAAAAGCCTCAGAGGAAGAAGTACTAAAGATGTGGCAAGGACTCGGTTACTACTCGCGCGCTCGTAACCTGCACAAATGTGCCAAGCAAGTTGTGGAACAATATGGAGGTCAATTCCCCGCTGATTTTGAACAGCTTAAGCAACTTCAAGGCATAGGCGACTACACTGCAGCCGCCATTGCATCCATCGCTTTCAATCTGCCACATGCTGTGGTTGACGGTAATGTCTACCGCGTTCTGGCTCGCCTCTTCGACATCGACACTCCTATTAATAATAAAGAAGGGCAAAAACAATTTGCCTTGCTCGCCGACGAGCTACTCAACCGCAAGCAACCTGGTCTCCACAACCAAGCCATGATGGAATTCGGTGCCCTGCATTGCACACCCAAGAACCCCAACTGCTTGTTATGCCCACTACAACCCCAATGCCTTGCCTTTGCACATCAGACCGTAATGCAACGACCCGTGAAATTGCCCAAAGTAAAGATCACGACAAGATATTTCAACTATTTGGTTCTCAAAATCAATGGCAGTGTTTATTTCCATAAACGCAGCGACAACGGCATTTGGAAAAACCTCTATGACTTTCCGTGTATTGAAACGCCAAAACCAATGAATGTCGATGAAGTCATTGCCTCAAATGAATTCCAACAACTTATTGATAACAAACCGTTTACCGTTACAAAAGTTTCCCCACTCTTAACCCACAAACTGACCCATAGAACCATCATCGCTCAATTCATCGAAATAAAACTTGAAAAAAAATTGTTGCGGATTGAAACAAAAGATTTATTTTTGACGCCCGAAACGGATTTGGGCAGTTTTCCCATTCCACGCTTAATCGACTTATACTTAAACAATTAAAAAACTACACTATGGCAAGTTTAAACAAAGTCATCCTTATAGGACGACTTGGGAAGACCCCAGAAATCACCACTTTTGAAAACGGCAACAAGAAGATATCGGTCACCATGGCCACTTCGGAACGTTACCGCGACCGCGACAACAACTGGGTGGAGCAAACCGACTGGCACAACATCGTAGTGTGGGGCAACCTCGCCAACGACATCGCCGACGGCCGCCGCAACTACTCGAAAGGAGACCTGATGTACATTGAAGGCAAACTCCGCACCCGCCAATATACTGACCAACAGGGCATCGTCCGTTATGTCACCGAGGTGAACGCCGACAAGATGATGCAACTGGCACCTGCACGCCCCGTCTCTCAGTCGTCATACGGTCAACCTTATACAGCCGCACCTGAACCTACACCAGGTTATGTGCCGCAGAACAACTTCGACACTCCCGACGAAGGCAACGACCTACCTTTCTGACTTTGAATTATTCATATAGAGTCTTTATATTTCAACACGAATTATCATAAATTATACACGAATTACAAAAAATATATTTCAGGGAATAATTTGTGACAAATTATTGATAATTCGTGTTTTATAAATAGCTAGAATTTACGTAAACATTTTAGGCCAAAGAATATTGCCGCGAATTTAAGAGTTTTTTCTATTTTTGCAGCCTCAATATTAAATGATAAGATTTTGGAAACACCTGACCCTGACCCTCTCATAGGACTCCTCTCTGTTGTTTCAAACAACTTTTTCACTGGATTTACCGTCGACGCCATCATTGGATTGATTGTTTTGTGTCTTCTCCTCATAGCTTCGGCTTTGATTTCGAGTAGCGAAACAGCATATTTTTCATTGCAACCTGCCGACATCGACGACTTGGAATCGCGCAACGATGCCAAAAGCCGTTTGGTTCTCAAACTCCGGGAAACGCCAAAGACCTTGCTCGCCTCCATCTTGATAGGCAACAACTTCGTCAACGTCACCATCACACTGCTGTCGACCTATATCATGTCCCAGATGTTCGATATGGTGAACTATCCCGTGGCGGCTTTTCTGTTGGAAGTGGTGATCGTCACCTCATTAATCCTTATCGTAGGCGAAATCACACCAAAGATATATGCCAGCAAACGTCCTGTCAAAATGGCTCGTTTCATGGCTCGACCGCTACGTTTTCTCATCGGACTCTTCAAACCTTTGAGCAAGTTGCTGGTCAACTCCACCTCGTTCATGGACAAGCATTTGGAGAAGAAAAAAAGTGAAATCTCATTGGAAGACCTTTCAACTGCCGTCGACATTGCCACTGAAGAATCCACTCCGATTGATGAAAAACAGATGCTGAAAGGCATCGCTTCATTCAGTGAAAAGGAAGTCAGTAGCGTAATGATTCCTCGCGTTGACATCATCGGGGTGGAAAAAGACATGGATTTCGCCACCATGTTGGCCATCGTCATCAAAAGCGGCTTTTCGAGGATTCCCGTCTATGACGAGACTTTGGACAAGGTGGAAGGCATCCTTTATGTGAAAGACCTTCTCCCCTATCTTGACGCCGAGTCGTACGAATGGCAGAAGCTCATCCGTCCCGCCTTCTATGTGCCCGAGAATCGTAAAATCAACGACTTGTTTCAAGACTTCCGCGAGAAGAAAATACATATCGCCATCGTAGTCGATGAATATGGTGGTACTTCGGGCTTGATTACCATGGAAGATGTCATTGAGGAAATTGTGGGCGAGATTAATGATGAGTTTGACGAAGCCAACATAGAAGACCATTACAAAAAACTTGATGATGGCTCTTATCTCTTTAAAGCTCAGACCAGTATCGTTGACTTCTGCAAAGTTTTCGGCGTCGATGAAGGCTATTTTGAGCCCATGCAAGGCGAAGCCGACACCTTGGCTGGACTCATCCTCGAAATCGAAGGTCGTATCCCTGAAATTGGGTTCAAGTTTAATTTCGAGAAGTTCCACATGGAAATCACCGATGCTGACACCAAGCGTATCAAAGAAGTAAAAGTTGTTTTTGATGAAGAATAGACTATCTGTATTACTTGTGGCCCTTGCTATCGCCATCATCGCCATCTCCTGTGACCGCGAGCCCAACTACCTGCCAAAGCCACGAGGCTATTTCCGTATCGACTTGCCTGAGAAGACCTACACCAAGGTTGACACCATCGAAAGATACAGTTTCGAATGTCCGGACTATGCCCTGTTGACTTATGACCGCTACTCACCTGACGAAAAAAACTGGATCAATATCGAGTTTCCACAATTCAAAGGGTCCATTCACCTGACACACAAGCCCGTCAATGGCAATCTGGGTGATTATTTGGAAGATGTTCATACCATGGTAGTGAAGCACTTGCAAAAGGCGAATGGTGTACGTGACAGTCTAATTATCAACGAGGAGCACCAAGTCTATGGCTTATTCATCGAGATGGACGGCAAAGGTGTGGCCACCCCGATGCAGTTCTATCTTACCGACAGCACCCGCAACTTTGTCCGAGGCGCCTTATACTTCAATTTCCAACCCAACAACGACTCGATGCAACCCGTCATCAATTTCATCCGACAGGACATTGACCACTTGTTTAACACCTTCGAGTGGAAATAAATTGCGGTTTTTTCCCAACTTTTCAACAAAAAACACTATTTTCGCGGCGCGAAACAAATTTTGCGCCGATGTAAACTGAGTATTCACTTAAAAGAAAGGGGGAA
>CAMHRP010000102.1:0-4259 GCA_946187645.1 uncultured Bacteroidales bacterium
GCAAAGTGGCCGCCGTAATGCCAATCATCAAACAAAAAGTGTTGATGAGGAAATGCTTGTGTTTGGGTCTGAGAATTGAATTGTTCATACTGTTGTTATTTCAATTTGATGAGATAAAAATGTCAAATAAGGAAATGAGTAAACAATCTTTATACCAAAATTATAAAACAATATAAATCAACAAGATACGATTTTCACTTTTGTAAAAGTGTAAAGTTTCTTTACAGTGGGTGTAAAGAAACTTTACAGTCGTCATGTAAATTGGGTGCAGGCTATTTCCCTATTTTTATGAATAAGTTGGAAAAAAGCATAAAAACATCCTAATTAAGGTTGGAAAAAAGCAAAATAGTTGTATTTTTGCGGTTGGAAAAAAGCATTAAAAAATGATTAATAGAAAGATTTACAGTTCTTTAAAAGATTTCTTTTTGAATGACAAAAAATCGCTCCTTGTTACGGGTGCACGACAAGTAGGAAAAACATTTGCCATACGCAAGGTGGGAGAAGAAACATTCAAGCATTTTGTGGAATTCAATTTCATCAAAAATCCGAAACTCAAAACCATCTTTGCCAATCCGATCGACACAAACGATATCCTGTTGCGCATTTCTGCGTTGACCGACACCAAATTGGAACCAGGCAACACCTTGATTTTCTTCGATGAAGTGCAGGAATGTCCAGAAATTGTCACTGCGATTAAGTTTCTTGTCGAGGAAGGAAGTTATCGTTATGTCATGAGCGGCTCTCTTTTATGTGTCGAATTGAAAGACTTGCGAAGCGTCCCTGTCGGTTACATGGCTGAAAAAGAAATGTTTCCACTCGATTTCGAGGAGTTCGCATTGGCTTTAGGCATGAGCGATGAGGTGATGACGCATCTTCATGAATGTTACGATAAGAGAATTCCCATCGATTCTGTCGTTCATGAGAAGATGATGGAATTGCTTCGTCTATACCTTGTAATCGGAGGAATGCCAGCTGTTGTGGAGAAGTATCTGGATACCAACAACATGCAGGAAGTCCGACACGAGCAGGAGAACATCCTGAAACTATACAAAAAGGACATTGCCAAATATGCCGACAACAAACTATTCATCAAAGAGATTTTTGACAGGATCCCGTCGGAACTCAATGCCCAAAACAAGAGATTTATACTAAAATCGCTGAACGATAGAGCAAAATTCGAAAAATACGAGAACAGCTTCCTTTGGCTGACCGATGCAGGGGTAGCCTTACCCACATATAATGTCGACAAACCTTGTGTTCCGTTGAAACTCAATGAACAACGCAACTTGTTCAAGTTGTTTCTTAATGATGTTGGCCTGCTGTCCTGCATGTACTCATCTAGTTTTCAACTCAATATCATGATTGGCGAAATCAATGCAAACTTCGGTGCCGTTTTTGAGAATTTTGCCGCACAAGAACTTCGTTCGCATGGTTACGACCTTCACTATTTCAACAGTAAAAAACAGGGAGAACTCGATTTCGTCATTGAACACGACAATCAGGCTCTCCCGATAGAAATCAAGTCAGGGAAGGATTACAAACGGCATAACGCTCTTTGCAATGTGATGAAAAATGAAGAATATGCGATAAAAGAGGCTTTTATATATACGACAAAGAACATTGAAATCCTAGACCGAAACATATATCTTCCGGTGTATCTGTTGATGTATCTCCGTGAACGAGAACTACCGAACAAAAAGATCGTGTTCAGTCCGATGTAGTTTTTCTGGCATTGTTATTCCTTCTTCAACGCCATCACCGGGTTCACCCTAGCCACGGAGACGATTTGCCAAAGCACCGAGCCGATGGCGATGACGAACGAAAGCACTACCGTCACCACGAAGATCCAGGGATACAGGTCGATGCGGTAGACGAAGTCCTCCAAATAGCGCCCGCAGACCCAAACCGCTATAGGGATGGCGATGACATTAGCAATCAGTATCATGATGATGTATTCCTTCAGGTTGCGGCGAATCTCGCTTTGCATCGTGCCGCCAAACACCTTGCGGACGGCGATGGTCTTCTCGCGCTCGGAGGCAAAATGCGTGCTCATGGCCACGAGACCCAGCAGCGACAGCAACACCGCCACTGCCATAAACAGATCCACAAGGCGCATCCTGTTTTTGGTGCCCTGCAAATCTTGCAGCAGCATATTGTCGATAAAGTCGGCGGTAGCTTCCCAATAAACGGATTTCTTACTCATGTGTTTATCATAAACCCCCATAATGGCTTTACGCGCCTCTGCTTGATCGCCCACAATCTCCAATACAGGATGATACGCCACGCCTCTGAACATCGGCTCCTTTCCCACAATTTGCACCGCGCCGAAAGTCTCATCCACTACATGCGCCGCGTCAGTAATAGCAAAATCCCCAACCACACCGCACAAGTCATAACCGACATTCCGCTTGTACCATGCGCCTAGCGAGTCAGGGGCGAAGTCCTCCATCGGCATCCCCATCTGGCTTTCCAACAGACCCTGCGTCAACAACCATTGACGTTCATCCAGCTGGCCATACATCGCCTTGATGTCAAAGCCAAACATATCGAAAGCCGTAGTGTCGCACATCAGGTACATCACTTGAATCCAATTGTCAGGATCGTTGAGACGTTTCCAACTTGAACCCATACGGGCACCTCCCGGATAACCGTAGGAATGGCCCATCCGCTTCACGCAAGGCAAGGACAGCAGGTCGTTCTCAAAGGCCTCGTCACCCGATAAGATGGACTCGATGAAAAACAGGTTTTCGGTGCGGCACCCGACAGGCCTTCGCTCCATGTGGCGCATCTGCACCTCCATCGTGATTACCAAGGCAATTAGCACGATGGCGATGACATTCTGCAAGACGATGAACACCTTCGAGAGCACCATCTTGTTGCGAAAGCGGAAGGCGCCAGTCACCACATCGATAGGCTTGGCTCGCGACACCACTGCAGCAGGGATAATGCCTGCTAACAGCGCCACCACGACCACCATCAGCAGATAGGCAAGCAAATAGGATGGTGAAAGCAAAACCTTTACACCAATATCACCACCCAACAGGCGGTTGACTAGCGGTGCGAGTGCCTCAGCCAGCAAGATGCCCAGCACCATACACACCGTGGTAAACGCCAACGACTCAAGCAGGTATTTCCCGATGATTCGGCCTTTGGTGGCTCCGTGCAATCGCCGTGTGGCCATCTCCTTGGCACGCTTGCTCGTCAAAGCCACATTGAGATTGATGCAGTTGAATATCGAAGAAATGAGCAGCAACAAACCTACCGCCAACAAGCTGCGCATCATGGTTTTGTCGCCCTTCTTCAGGTTGGTGCTGGCATCGCTGTAGAGTATTTCATCCAGTCGAATCAAGGTCAGGTTCTTAGATTCGATGGAAAAATCGCTTCCCAATATCGTCTTATAAAATGACTGACAAGCTACAACCATCTTCTCTCGCAGCACCTCTCGGTCGGCATTAGGATGCGATTTCACAAAGACCCACACGTTTTCAAACATGTTGGCGGGTCGCATCGGACTGTTGATACCACCTCGGAACGTTCTGCCATCGGTGAGGTCCACATTGACAATCACGTCGGGTGTAACATCGAAAAGCGAGTTGCCCAAGTCAGTGAACACACCCGCTACGGTGAAGTCATGTGCCAAAAGATGGATGGTCCGTCCCACGACCTCGCCAGTTTCCGATAGGGCTTGCGCCAGTTTTTCCGATATGAAAGCCGTCAAAACATCGTCAATTTGTTCGGGTTTGCCTTCTGACAATTGGACAGGAAAAAAGTTGAAAAAGTCGCGGTCGCAGCCCAACACGCTTGGCATTAGCGTCAGCTCATCTGCCTTCATCTCTGTGCCATAGATGAAGCCGCACTCGGTGACTGCTTCAATTTCAGGGATGCTCTCCCCTATGCTCTTCTTCATCCCGTATTCGAACAGGGTTATGTCATTCAAAGCCACACAATATATCTCCTTTCTATTTGGGTTTTCACGTGTGATGGCGATATGTTGTGTCACATAGCAAAAGATGATGACCACGAAGGCGAGGCTCACCGTCAGGCCAATGGCCTCGATGATGGTGTAGAGTTTGTTTCGGGAGAGGAATTTGATGTAACTGCTCATTACCGTTTAATTGTTGATTAACTTCGTTGAATCTTCGATTTGTTTAACTGTTTAATTGTTTAATTGTTGTATGTCGTATGGCATAATCCGTGCCAAATTTGTAAAACAATATGAATCAACAAGATATGATTTTCGCTTTTGTAAAAGTGTAAAG
>CAMHRP010000103.1:0-4177 GCA_946187645.1 uncultured Bacteroidales bacterium
CGCTTTAACCAACAGCGGCGGCTTGAAACGCTTGCAATTCGTAAGCGCTTCTCGCCGCCGCTGTTTCATTATTGCTCTCGCAAACGAAATCAAACAATCTTTTTCGTCTAACTCTCTCATTCAATTAGTTTTTGTATCTTTGCCACTTAATTTTTCGGAAAGCCTATGATACCTTCCGGAAAAGTAATAAAATGAATAAAATACTATCATTGCTACTAATCTGTTTGTCAAACACAATGATGTTTGCACAACAGCTACCAACACACTGGACAGCGGTACACGTCGATGGCAACTCCATGACGATGACTGCTGAACTCCAATTTGATGGAGAGACTCAAGCAAACGCAAACCTTGAAATCGGTATGTTTAGTAGTGTTGATGGAAACTGTCGCGCCACCAGAAGGCCAATTATCACCCCATTCGGCACCTATATTTATGCATTCACTTTCCATGGTATTAACGGTGAAACCTACATTCCAAGGATTTGGAACCATGCGACTGACTCAGAAGTTACTTCTATGACCCCTCCAAATTTATCAGATTATCCTTATCATGCTGGTGATATATTTGGAAACGCCATTACCCCTATCCCGATAAACTTTTCATCCACCACGGGTGGAACCTACGTCCTCAACATCACTCCCTATACCGCTGGCGGAAACGACCACTTCCACCTTATCGCTTCCCCCGTAGGAACGATAAATGTTGATGCAGTGTACAATCTGAACAGCAACACCTTCGACCTTTACTACTTCGACCAATCTAATGACCCTTTGGAATGGATCAACTACAACATAGGGGCGAACCAAAACCCAACCTTCACCACCCTCGTACAAAACAGAGGCTACCTCTATGCCAACAGTGGAAATGGCGATGGAAATGATGTCGTCCTCACCTTCACAGGCACAGCTCTCACTGAAGCCTCCAAGACAATCGATCTGGACTACGACCCAGAAGCCCGTTTGGCGGGATGGAACCTCATCGGCAACCCCTTCGCCGTACAAGCCAACATCGACAGGACATCGTTCTATACCATGAATAGCTTAGGCACTGAACTTGAAGCTGCCTCAAGAAATTACGTCGAACCGATGGAAGGCATCTTTGTCAAGGCTACAGGAGAAGGCGAATCTGTCACCTTCACCCAAGGTATCGGTGGTGATTTCAACAATGGTGGATCTATCAAGCTTTGCGTGAGCGACAGCGATGGCATGAGCGACGTCGCCTACATCCGCTTCGGCCAAGGCAATAGCCTTATGAAGCTCATGCTTAACCCACAGCACATTCAAATTTACTTCCCAATGAATGATGCCAACTATGCCGTGGTCTATGCCAACAACATGAATGAGATGCCAATCAACTTCAAGACTGAGAAGAACGGCAGCTACACACTGAGCTTCATCACTGAGAACGTAAAATTCAGCTACCTGCACCTTATCGACAACAAGAACGACAACGACATCAACCTGCTAGCCAACCCAACCTACAGCTTCGACACCCAAGCGACCGACTACACCAACCGTTTCAAACTCGTGTTCACTTTGGATAATGCCGATGACTGATAGCATTCTTCAGATACCACAACGGTAGGTTTGGCTTCCCGAATTGAAATATTAATATTCTCTGTGGGGAATCTTCTTTATTTTTCTCTTCAATGTCAACCATTCATTAAGTTTTCGTAATTTTGCAACCTAAAATAGGATTCATAGTAAAATGAAAAACAACTACAAGGAATATAAACAGCTGAATCTCACCGAGACAGCCAATGAAATCCGTGAGTTTTGGGAAGCCGACGACACCTTCCAAAAGAGCCTCGACAACCGCGACAAAGACAACGCCTTCGTGTTTTATGAAGGTCCGCCGAGCGCCAACGGCACCCCAGGCATCCACCATGTGATGGCCCGCTCCATTAAAGACGTGGTGTGCCGCTACCAGACCCTGAAAGGCAAACACGTCGTCCGCAAAGCCGGTTGGGACACCCACGGCCTGCCTGTCGAACTCGGCGTGGAAAAGAAACTCGGCATCACCAAGGAAGACATCGGCAAGAAGATTTCGGTGGACGACTACAACCGCGCCTGCCGCGAGGAAGTGATGAAATATAAGGATATGTGGGACGACCTCACCCGCAAGATGGGCTACTGGGTTAACCTCAACGACCCTTATATCACCTTCACCAACGACTACATCGAGACCTTGTGGTTCCTTTTGAAAGACCTCTATAACAAAGGCCTGCTTTACAAAGGCTACACCATCCAGCCCTACTCGCCCGCTGCCGGCACCGGCCTCAGCTCGCACGAACTGAATATGCCCGGCTGCTATCGCGATGTGAAAGACCTTACCTGCGTTGCTTTGTTCCGCCTGAAGGCACAACAGAGCAAGTTCACGAAGCTGCCTTTTGGTGTTGATGTGCCCTTTGGTCAGGTGCAAGTCATTGCCTGGACCACCACCCCTTGGACTTTGCCAAGCAACACCGCCTTGTGCGTTGGTCCGAACATCGAATATAACCTCGTCCGCTCGGTCAACCCCGTGTCGGGCGAACCCACCTATCTCATCCTCGGCAAGCCGCTGATGGCCTCTTTCTTCCCCGCTGAAGAAGAGAAGCCCAGCTTTGAGGACTGGAAAGTCGGCGACAAGAAACTGCCTTACGAGGTGCTGGGCACCGTGAAAGGCAACGAACTGGTTGGCCTCGAATATGAGCAATTGATCCCTTGGGTCAACCCGGGCGAAGGCGCCTTCCGCATCATCCCCGGCGACTATGTCACCACCGAGGACGGTACGGGCATCGTCCACATCGCCCCGACCTTCGGTGCCGACGATAAGCGCGTTGCCGCAGCCGCTGGCATCCCGCCCTTGCAGATGATCGACAAGGACGGCAAGGCACAGCCAATGGTCGACCGCACAGGTAAGTTCTTCCGCATCGAAGACCTCGACCCCGACTTCGTCAAGAACTGCATGAATGTGGAAGCCTATCGCCCCTATGCCGGACAGTTCGTGAAGAATGCTTACGACCCCACCAAGACCGAAAAAGACAAGAGCCTCGACGTCGACATCGTGGTGATGCTGAAGGAAGAAGGTAAACTCTTCAAGAGCGAGAAACACACCCACAACTACCCACACTGCTGGCGCACCGACAAACCTGTGCTCTACTATCCCCTCGACAGCTGGTTCATCAAGACCACGGCTCTCAAGGACCGCATGATCGAACTCAACAAGACCATCAACTGGAAGCCTGAAGCTACCGGCAGCGGCCGTTTCGGCAACTGGCTGGAGAACCTCGTCGACTGGAACCTCTCGCGTTCGCGCTATTGGGGCACACCGTTGCCCATCTGGCGCACCGAGGATGGCAAGGAAGAGATTTGCATCGGCAGCGTCGAAGAACTCCGCAACGAAATCGAGAAGTCCATCAAGGCAGGCTTCATGACAGAGAACCCTTATGCTAGTGAAGACTACACCAAGTTCGACCTGCATCGTCCTTATATCGACGGCGTGGTTTTGGTGTCGCCTAGCGGCAAGAAGATGTTCCGTGAACCCGACCTTATCGACGTGTGGTTCGACAGCGGCGCCATGCCGTATGCCCAATACCACTACATGGGTGACAAGACGGGTCTCCCCTTCCCCGCCGACTTCATCGCCGAGGGCGTCGACCAAACCCGTGGTTGGTTCTTCACCTTGCATGCCATCGCCACGATGTGTTTCGACAGTGTGGCCTACAAGAACGTCATCTCCAACGGTTTGGTCCTCGACAAGAACGGCAACAAGATGTCGAAGCGTCTGGGCAACGCCGTCGACCCATTTGGCGCCATCGAGAAATTTGGCGCCGATGCCGTGCGTTGGTACATGATCACCAACTCGCAGCCTTGGGACAACCTGAAATTCGATGAAGCTGGTGTGGACGAGGTGCGCCGCAAGTTCTTCGGAACCTTGTACAACACCTACGCCTTCTTCGCCTTGTATGCCAACATCGACAAGTTCGACTATAAAGAAGCCGACATCGACATCAAGGACCGTCCTGAAATCGACCGTTGGATTCTTTCGGAACTCAACTCCCTCATCCTCGAAGTCGACAACGCCTACCAGAGCTATGAGCCCACCCGTGCTGGTCGTGCCATCAGCGAGTTCGTGGATGCCCACCTCAGCAACTGGTACGTGCGCCTCTCGCGCCGCCGTTTCTGGAAGAGCG
>CAMHRP010000104.1:0-4086 GCA_946187645.1 uncultured Bacteroidales bacterium
ACAGCCATGTCCATGACGTTGCCCTTCATGGCAAACTCCTTGAATTCTTGCATAAATTTACCCATAGCGATAATGTTTAATTGTTGTTTGTTGAATTGTTGATTGTTTAACTGTTGAACTATTGTTTCTTTTTGCAAAGGTAAAAAGAAAATAGGTCGAAGCAAGAAAAAAGTGCACCTTTTTTCCAAAAACGAAATTGACTTCGCTTGTGTTTGTCCATTGAAAACAACAAAAAAGGCAGCCTTCTTTCTCCCAAAAAAGAAGGCCGCCTCAATCATTTTTTAGTCTCTTCTGCGCTCGTGCCGCAGCGCGCTCGCACGCCCGCAGCAACGCACAGCTCGCTTAGTTGGCATCCCACACCAAACGGACACAGTAGCCATAGTTGCGGGGCAAATCCTCAATTGAAATTCCAGTAGTACTATTAGGGGCGTAACCACGAACAACAAATTTCAAGGCCTTCGCATAGTTAGTAGTACCGTCAATATGAGTGGACGACCAATAGTAACCAATACCGGCGCCAATTTTATAACCCAAACTATAGCAAACATAATCATAGTACCTATCATCATAACGATAGCCTACACACGGCAAGAACACGGCCCCGTCGTTCAGCATCTGAGCCACATCAGCATTACTATAATCAATTTCAGTAGAAGTGTCAGAATTAAAAGTGTAAGTGCCGGTGAGGTTTGAGGCTTGGTATTGATCGGGAAACACGAAGACTCCCCAGTATTCTTCATTATAACGATCGTCAATGGGATTGACATTAAAATTCTTTATTCTTACCCTTAAGAAACGTTTGTCTCCCCTCACTGTGGATGGGCCATTGAACAAATAAATCCACTCGTTTGCACTCAGTGTGCGCCAATTGCCACCCTCTGGACTATTCTCCGTAAACACACAGCCCCAGTCTTTGGCTACGGCTGCAGTCTTGCTCAAATCCTCTTCTGAATGAACATACTCCGTTGTTGCTAGCGTAATACTGCTGAAATACCCCCAAGTGAATCTATCTCCGTAGTCTTGATGATTTATAAAAATTATTCCATTCGGGGCAGCGGGGTTATTCGTATTAGTTCCAGATTGAAAGTGAAGATAATAGTATTTATCATTGGGATTATCCAAATTCTGTGTAGGGCCAGCAACCTCGCCAAACTGAGTGTCGTGGAAGCTCCAGCCCTCGGCGTAACCACCACTGGTGAAGTCAGCCTTTAAGTTTCCTCTCGAGAAATAGACCTTCTTATTTGCACTCACCGAGAATTGGGTCAATTCGTCACCACTTGTCTTGACAGCATACTCGGCATCAGGCGCATCTGGCAAAGGCAGAGGATTGTTGATGCTGAGGTCTGAGTTGATATAGGTGTTGTTCCCCATGACAGGCAGCTCGCCTTCTCCATTCCAAGTCAAATCACCTTCATCTTCTCCAATTTTGTCTCCAAGGTTGGTACCAGGCAGCAGGATGGCCCATCTGATAGCGGTGTTTCCTTCCTCGCCATAAAGGGTGATGTCGTCCGTGGCATTGGTGTTGGGCGTGATGGCATTGTTGGCAAAGTCAACGGTGGCCTGAGTAGGCACGTTTGACAGGGTAACTTCATAATCCCCTTGATTCTGAAGGTCGAACCTCACCAAGGCACACTTGTTCTTCAGCGTGGTGGAATAGGTGGTGCCTGTGCCGGTGAAAGGCTTGGTGGAAGCGCCGTAGGAAAGCACGGGCAGGTTCTCGCTTTGGTCGGCAATGCTGATGCTGAGCGAAGTGGTTTGTTCGGCCACAGGTGTTCCAGTAACATCCGCATTGCCTACGAAGTAGAAGTGCAGGGGCTGGTCGGTGACGCTTGCGTCCGGATAGATGGTGCCGTCGAAAAAGCCGTTGGCGAATGTCAAAGTGCCCACATATTCGCCGTTGTGGCCCACATAGAGCTGGTCGCTGCTGGAGAAGGAAAACAGACCGTACGCCGGAGCGATGTTGTGTTTTTCGCCGTTATTGTCCTTGCCGTCCTTGCCGTCCTGGTCGCCCACGTTCACGGTGATGTGAACCCCCGGGTTGGTAGGCGTGGTGTTGCCCGTGGTGGGTGTTTCCTGTTTCTTGCATTGGCTCATACCAAGCACGAGAGCCAAGGCCATGATGATTGTGCTAAGTTTTTTCATTGTAGATTGATGTGTTTTTAGTTGTTTTCCTGTTTTTTACGTTTTTTTGAAAATGCGTAGGCCGCGCCAGCCGCAGCCATGATGAAGAGTCCGCTGCCGAGCGGTGAGTCTTCGTCGCCGAATTGCTCGGTGCCGATGTTGAAGCCTCCCTCGCCACCGCCATTCTCGCCGCCGAACTGCTCGACCGAGATTTTGAAGCCATTGCCGGTGCCTCCCGTAGCGCGCATGAAGATTTCGTTAGAAGCGCCAGCCTCCGTTTCTGCGCCTTTGCCAAACAACCCTCCACCCGTTTGGGCGTTCAGGTTGCCCGCTGTCAGCCCCATGGCCGCCAGCCCAAGCGCAAACGCGACAGTTTTCAAAGATTTGGTTGTTTTCATTTAGCTAATAGTTTAATAATTGGTATTTAAAGATTTAAGATTTAAAGATTCAAAATTTGATTTAAAGATTCAAAATTTAATAACGTTTTTCAAGATTATTCGGCCTTCAACTCGGCCATACCTCTTGCTTAAAGGCGTGCAAAAGTAGTACATTTTCTTATATGAAAAGCGCCTCAAAAACCCCAAAACAGAGGTTTTGCAAATCCCGATAAAAGTTTTGCGGATTCCGCAAAAATTGCAGATTTTGCAACTAACCGTTTTATTTTTTGCAGATTTTGAAACTGTTTTGCAAATTCTGCAAATCCGTTTTTGCAGAATCTAAAAGTCATTGGGGCAGCTCCCTACTGCCCCTGACCGCGCATCCAGGCCGTCACGGTCTGTCCCACGCGTTGCTTGAAGGCTGCGCTGAAGGTGCTGTAGCTCCTGAAGCCGCTCTCGCTGGCCAGTTGTTGCGCGGTGAAGGAACGTTGGTTGGCAACGGCTTCATTATAGAGATTGACAAAATGGCGGATGCGCAGCCCGTTGATGTAGGCGTTGTAGGTCAGACCCTGCTGGGTGAAATACTGGCTGAGATAGTAGTGGTTGGTGCCGATGGCCTGCGAGAGTTGGGAAAGGGAGAGGTCGTGCTGCAAATACAGCTGGGTTCCCTCGCAATGCAGCTCAAGCAGTTGCCCGATGCCGGAGGGAGCGTCTGACGGTGACGCATCATCATCTTCCTGTTCCGCAGGGGCTTCTTCCGTGGCTTCTACTGGCGTGCCATCCAATTGTTGCAGCGTTTCCACACGCCACAGCAGGAAACCGAAAAACGGGATTTCGATGGCTTGCACGATAAAGCTGATGGCCATGTAGCGGGTGTCGAACATATAGAAGAGGATGAGCAGCAGCGAGACGACGACAATGAGCATATAGCTCTGCCTGACCTCCTTATGCTCCAAGTCGGCGTAGTTGTCGCGCAGCCACCGCCTGTATTGCCTGACAGCGAACACCATATATATGATAAAGAGCACGTAGAACAACAAGATGCAGGCGATGGCGATGTCATAGAACCGGCGATCGGGGAAGGCAAGGTTCAGCGCCAGGAGCACCGCGTATGGTAAAATCGCCACGACGACGGGCCAGACAGGTCGCTTGCGGTCTTGGAGCATGGCAAACAGCGTGCCGGCGATAGTGGTGAGCAGCCCCACGCAGTCGAGCAACGAAACCACCATGCCGCCCACAGAGTTGATGTCGTTAGAACGGAAGTATAGAAGGAGCCACCAAAAATGGCCCAAACACGCCACGGCAAAGAATGCCGCAGCCCAGCGGCGCATGGCCAGCGGCGGCGTCACGTCGGGCGCAAAGGCGTTGCCCCTGCGCAGCAGCAGATAGACGAAGGCGATGAGGGCAGCCATGGCCGCTCCGCCATAGAGCATGATATAAAGCAGTTGGCCTGAAGGTATGTCTTGGATGAACATTGGTTTGTGGTTTTGTACCTTTTCAAAGGTGCAAAGATACAAAATTCATGGGGCAATACGTGGCCTAATTCAATGAAAATCGTGTTTTTCCAAAAAAATCAAAACTCCGAAGT
>CAMHRP010000105.1:0-4080 GCA_946187645.1 uncultured Bacteroidales bacterium
CCGCTCTCGCTCACCATCACGGCCATCAGGTCGCGGTCGAACTTGATGCTGCGGATGAAGTCCTCGGTCTCGCGTCCTGCCGTGCCGTTGCCGATGGCGATGACCTTGATGCGGTAGGCATCCACGAGGCTCTTGATTTTGCGCATCGCGCCCACCGTGTCCGACTTGGGCGGGTGGGGGTAGATGGTCTCGTTGTGGAGCAGGGCTCCCGTCTCGCTCAAGACTACCACTTTGCAGCCTGTGCGGAAGCCCGGGTCGATGGCAAGAACGCGCTTTTGGCCCAACGGGGCGGCCAAGAGGAGTTGTTTCAAGTTTTCGGCGAAGACGCGGATGGCGGTCTCGTCGGCCTTCTCCTTATAATAATTGCGGATCTCGGTCTCGATGGAAGGTTCCAAGAGGCGTTTCCATGAGTCGGCAATGGCCTCGCGCACGAGTTCCGACGATTCATTGTCGTTCTTCAGGAAGATGCTCTCCAACGAGTTCAGCACAAAGTCGTCGTCCACCTTGATTTTCAGCTTCACCATGCCTTCTTCCTCGGCGCGAAACAAGGCCAGCAGTCGATGCGAGGGTGCCTCTGAAATCGGCTCGCGAAAGTCGAAATACTGTTGGTAGGTCTTGCCTTCCTCTTCCTTACCCTTGACCACCGCGGAACTGATGTCGCCCTGCATGTGGAAGATCTTGCGGATGCGGTTGCGCCCGTTGATATTTTCCGAGACCCACTCGGCCATGATGTCCTTGGCACCTTGCAAGGCTTCCTCGATGTCGTTGACGCCTTTGCCCGCATTGACATAACGTGCAGCGAGGCGGTCCACCATGTCTACATTCTGCGCCATGATTTGTGCGGCAAGCGGCTCCAAACCCTTCTCGCGGGCGATGGCGGCGCGGGTGCGGCGTTTGGGCTTGTACGGCAAATACAAGTCCTCAACTTCCTGCAAAGTTTTTGCGTTCAGTATCTTTTGCTCCAATTCGGGCGTGAGTTTCTCCTGCTCACGGATGGAGGCGATGACGCTTTCCTTACGTTTTTGGAGTTCAATGAGTTGTTCCAATCGTTTCTGCACGGCGGCCACGTTTTCCTCGTTCATTGTGCCTGTCATTTCCTTGCGGTAGCGGGCGATGAAAGGGATGGTTGCGCCTTCGTCGAAGAGGCGAATGACGTTGGCCACATGGTGAGCGGCGAGGTTGAGCTCCTGAGCGATTTGCGGGGCGAAGTCTATGGTGTTTGGCATATTTTTAGGTTTAAAGATGCAAAAATACGGTTTTCTTTGAGTTTTTCGCTAACTTTGCGGCAAATATTCAGCGTTATGTCTCTACTAGTAATTATTCTTGGATTGCTGACAGGCACCCTATTGGCAGCCATTGTTGGTTTAATTGGTTCGCATAGGAACATAGGCTTCGGTTGGGCGTTTTTGCTTTCCGTGGTCTTTTCTCCTTTGATAGGCTTGATTGTGACACTATTCTCTCAAAAACTCCCTGATAGGAATCGCAAATGGGGCTGCTTCGGTGCCTTAATTGGATTTATTGTGTTATTGTTGGTCTTGGTATTGGCGTCTGTACTGATACCTGGATGCTTAGACCAATTGCAGTCGTTTTACCAATCCTTGAAGTGATATGATCAAAAACCTAATCTTCGACTACGGCGGTGTGCTCCTCGACTGGAACCCGCATTATCTTTATGACCCTTATTTCGGTGATGTGGACAAGGCCGAGTGGTTCCTAACGCACATCTGCACCTACGAATGGAATGCCCAGCACGACAACGGTAAACCCATTGCGGAAGGCACGGCGGAACTCATCGCCGAGCATCCCGAGTGGAAGAAGGAGATAGAACTATACTACGGCGACTTCATGAAGATGATGGGCGGACAGATACCAGGTATGGAAGAATATGTCAAGGAACTGAAAGCCAAAGGCTTCCGTGTGTTTGGACTGTCCAATTGGTCGGAGGAGACCTTCGCCTTGGTGCGGCCGGTTTATCCCGTCCTCAACCTCATGGAGGATATGGTGATTTCAGGCATCGAGCGGGTGATGAAGCCCGACCCGAAGATTTTCCAACTGGCCTTGCTACGCTTCGGCATCAAGGCCGAGGAAACGGTGTTTATTGATGATAACCCGAATAATGTTGCCGCGGCGAATGCTTTGGGAATCACGGGGATATTGTTTGAGGGAAAAGAAAATTTGGAAGAAAAACTACTAATGCTAATTCACCATCGCGGCGCATCTGTCAATGATGGCATTGGCTAAACGGAAGCCACCATCACTCACGTCTTTCGATTGGTTGCCATCATAATTCATCGACAAATGCATTGTGTCGTAACCGTCATTGACCAACGCAAGCAATTTGCGGTCGCGTTTGCCAACAGCCTCTTTGTAGTCACGAATATCGGCGCGAGTACGGCGATCCTCCCTCACATGGAATACCGCATCAAGTGCCATGAGCACACCAAGCCATAGGTAGTTTCCAGCGGCGCGAACATATTTTTCGTCATCGTAACGGTTCAGTTCGGCGTTGAACTCACCTTTTTCCTGAAGTGTTTCTTTGGCATTTTCCACATAGCGTCTGGCTTCTTCTATAGGATCTTTCCGTTTCATAGTGTTTTCCTTTCTATTTCTTTTTTCGCCGCAAAGATAATCACAATTTCTGTGCCAACGGAAATATTTCTGTGTTTCAATGCTTTTTTTGTCATTTTTACCCATTAAAGCAATTGTAAAATTGCTACTTTTTTCCACTATTTCAATACCATTTTTGCAACTTTTTTCCAAATCCCCGATGAATGTGTTGCTTTTATCACATTTTTATTCGTAATTTTGCAAAAAATCATCAGCATTATGCGTTTCCTAGAATATCTTTTTTTTAAGTATTATAACTGGCAAGTAAAAGTAGGAAATGGCGACATGCCTACTTTTATGGCTGTTCTTTTCATTACTTTTTGCTCATTCTTTTACTTTCTCAATATTGTAATGTCATTTGATTACTTTTTATTTGGCGACAATACGACTACTTTGTCAAAATGGTATTTTATTGCATTTACCATTATTCTGTTGATTTTAGAATTCTTTTTGTTTGTGTATAAAGGCAGAGACAAAATGATAATGGAAACACATAGGGAGGAATGGACGGGAAAGAAGAATTTGGGAGCAATACTTTTTCCGGCAATTGCTTTTGTTTGGTTTAATGTGAATTGGATTGTCAAAATGCTGATGAATCGAGGGGCTTTATAAGATTTTGAAAACAGATTTTTGAAAGATTTGGCTTCGCCGAATGCAAAGCATTTCTACACGAAGTGTATCCCATAAAACAAAGAATATGAAAATCCTCTCAGTCAATCAAATCCGCGAAGCGGACAAATACACCATCGAAAACGAACCCATCGAGTCCGTCGATTTGATGGAACGGGCGGCCACGAAAGTCTTCGAGTGGCTCTATCGCCGCACGCCGCGCGACAAGACTATCAAGATCTTTTGCGGCATGGGCAACAACGGCGGCGACGGCCTCGTAGTGGCCCGACTGCTTAACCAACAAGACATTGTCCCGCAGGTGTTTATAGTGCGCCACAACGACCGCATGAGCCACGACTGCGAGGTGAACTATTACCGCCTTGTGAACGAGACCAAGGTGCCGATGTTCGACATCCTCACCGAGGATGACTTCCCGAAAGTGGATGCCAACGATGTGGTAGTCGACGCCATCTTCGGCTCGGGTCTCAACCGTCCGCCGCAGGGCATGATCGCCGACTTGATTGCCTATCTCAACCAAACCAAGGCCATCCGTGTGGCCATCGACATCCCTTCTGGCCTCTTCGCCGACCAGCCCAGCGCCTTGGGCTTCATCTTCAAGGCCGACTACACGCTGACCTTCCAAAATCCTAAGCTGGCTTTCTTGCTGCCCGAAAACGACCCGTATGTGGGGCGCTTCGAGGTCTTGGACATCGGTCTGCATCCGCGCTATTTGGAAGATGTGGAGACCAACAACCTGCTGACCGTCAAGGCGATGGTGAAGCCGATACTGCACAACCGCACAAAATACTCCCACAAAGGCACCTACGGACACGCTTTGCTCATCGCTGGCTCTGAAGGCAAGAC
>CAMHRP010000106.1:0-3991 GCA_946187645.1 uncultured Bacteroidales bacterium
TATTTGGCCAAACTTGAACTTTTTCTGTTGCTTATAAAAATTGTCATGTACTAAGCCATTTTCCACATTCAGCCTCTTTGTTATCGGCGATAACTTTCCAAACATAAGCTCCCGAAGGCCACCCTTCAGCATTTATAGAAGTGACATTCTCCGTAATATCCTGACTATGCACAAGCCTCCCAATCATATCATATACCTCCACCCGCGCATCCTTCAATCCCGTCCTGATATTCAGCACTTCCTTCCCCGGATTGGGATAAGCGACGGCCACCTTCAGGCCGTTGTCGTGGGCTTCGTCGATGCCATCGAAAACCTCGGCTGGAAACTTCACAACCACTGACCCTTGTTGGTTCTGGTCGCTGAGTTTCTTTGTTTGAGCGGTCATTAAAACGCCACCGTCCGTTGTCGTAGTGATGCTTTCAGCACAATACCACATTAGATCAGAATCGGTGCCGTAATACACTTCTGCAAGGGTGTTAAAATCGTTGTCAAGCTGCTCAACCACTACCCATGAATCACCAAAAAGCGAGGCACCAACATTCAATGAATAGCAGAAATACAATGAAAAATCATTGCCGACATCCACAGCCCTGCATTCAGCCACAAAGTCAAAATCATAATTGCCTCTATGAAGTTCATGGACAACAGGCACAACCTCTTGAACACCTTCAACATCGTCGTCAAATTCGTAAAGATAGCAATCGTCATGACCTTGTTCGTAGTTCTTATTCGACCTTGTGGCAAAATAAGTCGTATTGTGTCGGCTCCTCATGATGGACACGTCATCAAAAGTCCAAGGGTCGTTTGTCGTTCCAGGATGCTTAAAATGCTTTATTCTCAAAAGATTGAAATTCTTATCCAAGTAAGCCACCGACCCTCCGACAACACGATTTTTGTCAATAAGGCTGGTCGCAGGCGGCACATTGGGCAGACTATTATAATAGATGTAGCCGTAATCGGTCGGCACCAATTGTTCGCGCCAGAAAATCATCTGCCAAGAACATCCTGAATACGGTATCTCATAGCCGACATTAGCCAATAACTCCCCATCAAAGTTCATCCTAAAGAAGAACAAGGAATCATAACCATGGATGCCGTTATAGTCTTTACTGACATTTTTTGTGTAAACGCCTACCATACAGTCATCGTCGAGAATGGCGGAATGAAGATGAATACTACCGCTCGATTCACAAGGATTACTGTTGTCATGGCCTTGAGCCGTATCAACGGGAAAACTATACTCATAACTCTCTACTATCTCCAAATTGTCATCGAGTTTGTACAATCCCAGAATGGCATCCGTTGGTGGGTTGTCGTAGTTCAGGAAATAGTTGAAATAACGCGATTCGTGGTCGGGGCTGAAGGTGGTCAGCACAAACAACTCGCCGTTCTCGTTTTCAAACACATACGGATTGTAGGAAGAACCCCAATATCCAGGTTTGAGGTAGTTGTTTCGCGCCAGTTCCTCACCCTCGGGCGATAAGACCACCAAAGCGTTGTGCGGCGGATAGAAAGGATAACCGGCTGCGTATGACCCAACATTGAAAAGGAAAGACGCACTGACAATGATGCGTCCGTCCGACATCTCATAAGCGCAGTACTGGCGAGTCATTTCCGAATCTGAAGGTTGATAATGGATGGAGTATTCCCATTCCTGCCCAAAGGCCTTGGCCCCGAATAACAGGGCAAGGGCTATCAAAAAAAGTGACTTTGCTTTCATAACGATAACTCTTTAGCATTCGTTAGCAACAAAAATATAGTAAAAAACAATGTGATGCGCAAAAATCACACACACATTTCACACACATTTTGCGCGTTTTTGCCGCACAAAAGACACATTTCCCCGAAAATCGAGCGTTTCAGCCCTCTTTCAGCATGTTTTTCAGGCAAGTCGAAAGGCTCTCTTCGGTACCGAGGGTTTTCTTGATTTTCGTGATGCGGTTGGTGAACGAGTTGTATTTCACGCCTTGCAGCACGGCCATCTCGGCATGGCTTAAGGCCGTCAGGGCAAGGCAGCAGGCGTTGAGGTCGGCGGGGCTGAGGTCAGGATACCTCTCTGCCAAACTGCTGGCAAAGCCTCCAAACGCAGCATCCACGGCATCCTTCAAGGCCACAAAGTCAGCTTGGCCCAATGCCAGATTGGAAAAGTCATCCACATTTTTTGATGAGATCTTCCCACCATCGGCAGCCAACCGCTCCCGGATACGCAAAAAGATTTCCGACTGCTCAAACTGCGCCCAACTTTGCGCAAAAGAGACATTGTCCTTTTTCCTCCGCTTGAACACCACCGCAATGATGGCCACCAGCATAAAAAAGGCCAGGCCACCCAATAGCAGGTAAGTATTCCGTTTCTGGCTTGTCTTTTGTTCCCGCAAAGCCTGTAGCCGTGTGTCACGCTCCGCCTTGAATTGCTCGTATTGCTTCACGACCAGCATCCCATCGCTCACCCGCTCCGATTCAGCTTCCACGTATGTGGGGTTAAAGCTATGGAACAATGCCGCACTGTCGGGCTTGTTTTCCTCCTCATAGATTTGCCCCAACAGCGACATTATAGCACCACGTTTCACATCATCGAAATCCGATTCCCTCATTTTCAGCAGATAAGGCTTCGCCTCAGCATGGAAGTCGGCAAAAAACAAGTTTATACCGATGTTAACCGAATCGTTTTTGGTGTCCATCCCGCGCCGTGCCTTGAAGTCGATGAGCTGTTTCTGCACCATCACACAAGAGTCCACTTCTCCCTTGTCGAAATACAGACACGCCAATAGATAGCGGGCTCTGGTATAATCCTCAACATCGTCAGAAACAGTGTCGAGCAACGGCATCACACGATTGAGATAAAAAGAGGCCGAATCGTTTTCCTGAATGATTTCCAAAGCGCTGGCCAATTGCAAGCTTGAGCGTATCATCCAAGTGGTGTCGTGTTGTATAGCAGTTTGAAAACCCAAAGCCTGGTGCAGCGCGTCAATTTCGGCGTTATGTTCCATCTTGGCTCCAAACACATTCGCCATCTGATAATAAGCCTTCGATGCAAGCAGCATCTCCTCATTCGTCATGTCCTCAGGCAGCTTTTCCAAACGATTGGCCACCTCAAAGAAATGCGGAAGTGCCTCCATCAAGCTGTCCCCTTTGAGGCAGGCAACCCCACTATCATACTCGGTTTGAGCCTGTTGCATCACCTCATCAGCAACACGTCCCCGCTGTTGCCCGCAACCCCATAAGGCAAGCAACACCAAACAACCAACTATGATTCGAACACTTTTCACGCCACAAAATTACTCAAAATCCATCAAAAAAAACAAATTGCATCCTATTCCCATCATTGCAGCCAAACAAACACCGCCGCAAAGGAGATCGCGGGTCTCCGCCCGCGATGAGGCCTTGCGGCGGTAATCCCAATCGTTTTGGATTATTAGTGTTCGCAAACCTTGCCGACATCCGCCGTGAAACCGTCGTCCGTCGGCTTGAACTTGCCGTGTTTCTTCAGGAAGTCGATCAGTTCCTGTGCCGTCAGGTTCTCTGCGCTGCACGTGTAGAAACGTTCCTCAGTACCGAACTTCTCGATGATGGCCTCCAATAGGCTTTTCTCCGAATAACTATGTCCCTGCATCATGGCAAGGACTTCGTGTCCGTGTGTCATATCTTTTAGATTTTACGCTTCTTCAATGGCCCCCACAGGACAGCCTTCTTTGGCTTCAGCGGCTGAAGCCATTGCCGCCCCTGGCACTTCGCCCTCAATGGCGACAGCCACGTCACCTTGGATGCTGAACACTTCTGGGCAGGTGGACTCGCAAAGCCCACAGCCGATGCAACTGTCATTCACTTTGTACTTCATGATGTTCCTTTCTGTTATTGGTTTATGTGTTGGTTAATCAATCCTTTGATTTTCTCGATGATGGTCTCCGCTTCCATCCCCGATTTCTTGCTCATTTCGGCGATGGTAGCCTTGCCCAACATGATTTTGCCAACGGGCGTGTTGAGCATCTTGAAC
>CAMHRP010000107.1:0-3935 GCA_946187645.1 uncultured Bacteroidales bacterium
AGGTCACGCCAGCGGGGCCGACGTTCTTCTGGGCGCCACCGTAGATGAGGCCGTATTTCTTCACGTCGACGGGACGGCTCATGATGTCGGAGCTCATGTCAGCGACGAGCATGATGGGGCAGTCCATGTCGTACTTGATCTCAGTACCATAGATGGTGTTGTTGGTCGTGATGTGGAAGTAGTCGGCATCCGTCGGGATGGTGTAACCTTTCGGGATGTAGGTGTAGGTCTTGTCTTCGCTGCTGGCAACGATGTCGACCTTACCGAACAATTTGGCCTCCTTGGCGGCCTTCTTGGCCCAGACGCCGGTTTGCAGATAAGCGGCCTTGGTCTTCATCAAGTTGGCGGGCACGGTGAAGAATTGGGTGCTGGCACCACCACCGAGGAAGAGGATTTCGTATTCCTCAGGGATGTTGAGGAGGTCGCGCCACAGTTGACGGGTCTCAGCCATGATGCGCTCCCAACCCGGGGTGCGGTGAGAAATCTCGGCGATACCGATACCGGTGTTGTCGAAATCATAGAGCGCCTTGACGGTGCTTTCGATAGCCTGCTTGGGCAGTACGCAGGGACCTGCGTTGAAATTAAAAGCCTGTTTCATTACAATTATTGCTTTAAATGTTTGATTTATAATTTGTTGATTAAGTTTAACTCGTTTATTTTGCTGCAAAGATAAGAAATAAAACCATGTGCCCAACCTTTTTTGAAATATTTAGGTTTTTCTATAGATAGGTGGAATTTTGGGTGTCGGATTTTGGCTGTTTTGATGTCGTATTTGACAATGTCGAGTTGTTAATGGAGTTTGTATGGATGGTTATGGGGCATCTTGAGGTCAAATTATTCCATTGGCAAAAATAGCAGTTGCCAATAACCGTTTTTACGACCACCTTCACGACTAATGATGCCTTTTTTCTGGAGGTCAAATAAATCCGTTTTTATTGTTCGGCTGGAAACGGGTTTCTTTTGGGAAATCTTTTGGGAAATCTTTTGGGAAGTCAAGGTGCAATCATCCGCTAAAAGAATGAGAATTTCTTTCTGTCTTTCAGTTAGTTCCGCTTCGTTCTCTTTTATGAAGTCTTTAGTGAAATCTTTAGTGAAATCTTTGGTGAAATCAACGGCTCCATAAGAATCATTATAGCGGATGATTTTGTCGATGGCCATATTCTCCACCATATCTGCACGGCAAGGCAAATCGATGAGGAAGAAGGAGCGTTCGTCATCGGTTTCGATGGTGGCCAAAGGAGAACCATTGGCGCGAAGTTCATCTTGAATGGTGGGAATGCCAGTCGCACGACCTTCGGTGAGGTCAAGTTCTTTGAGGCAATCACCAAGACGGACATTCCTGTAACGACGGGAACGCAACGACTTGGCACGACGAATGGCCTCCATACTGATGGAATGGTCGGGACCGCCGAGGTTGAAAATGGTGATGCGGTCAGGCTCGACGGTGATTTCGATAGGCGCATACTCGCGGTAATCGCGGTGATAAAAGGCATTGACCACGGCCTCCTCGATGGCCTGATAGGGATAATTGAACGACTTTATGGAATGTTCATCGTCTTTGGGCTTGAAAATGCGTTGGCGAATGACCATTGTGCGAAGGTATTGTAAAGTGTCATTGATCATTCGTGGCACGGAACCGTGAATGACAGGAGCCTCAAACATGTTGTTGGGATTGCGCTCACGTCCTTCAGGGAAGAATACGATTTCGACTTGGGTCTTGGGGAAGAACTTTTCCGGATGGTCGCAAAACATCATTGCGGCAATGTTCTTGATGTAGCGGCGTTCAGCTGGGCCATCAAGCATATTCATCTGTTCAAGCGCATCCATCATATTGTTGCCAGAGAGGTCTTGGTCTTTGAGTTTGCTGCCAATGCTGACAAAGAAATCGCGCATCAGGCTCGAAGAAAGGTCGTCTAATTTGATGTCAGGATTGGGACGGTCATCGAAGGGGACATGAGAAGCCAGACCACGCAACTCATCAAGGACTTCGCCTTTTGCCTCAACGGTACTGCTCCCGTTTCGCACATAATAGGTTGGCTTTTTCAGTTTCGCGTTGACATCGGAAGGAATGGCGTAGGGACGATTGACCCCAGAGGGCACCCAAATGGCAAGGATATGTTTCCCGTCAACCTCCTCAACGGAAGGGCGAGGCATATAATAAGGCTCAAACATATTGTTGTAGTCAATCATCTTGCGTTGGATGCTGTCGATTTCGGTAAGCGACAAGCCTGTGACGGGTCTCACGGGCACCCCATCGATGGCCTCTACACCGACAAGGATATAGCCTCCACCAATGTCCTCAATGTCGTTGGCAAACGCACAGATAGAGCGGTAGATGGCAGTCGGGTTCCAGCCTTTCTTGAACTCGATGCGGTCGGATTCAACCTTGCGTCTATTGAGCAAATCATTGATGTCAGTGAGTAGAGCCATAATAGTAGATGATTGATTTTGGCTGCAAATATAGCGAAAGTTGCGGCTTTGTGTGTTGCAAGTGAAATTTTATGCCGCATTTTGCAACCTCCGTTGCAATTTTAGCATAAAAAGTAAGATAAAAGGCTTTTATAGGATTTTTGTTTATTTTTGCCCCATCAAAGTAATAATCACTATGGACGACGAAGAATGGATTGAAGCGGAAATGGATGAATACTTCCATCAACAACCTGATGAAGAATACATCGATCCCAATGACTATTCTTATGTTGACCCTCGGACTGGCCTGACACCTAAACAGCAAGCTTGGCTCGACTATCAACAGGCTTTGGATGACTATGAGGCCAACTGGATTGGTACACCATACATGGACCGCACCGAAGACCCACCCCAATGGGAGGATTTTTGGCGGGAGCCAGCGCAATTTCAAAGACCACAATACAAGCCATACCAACCAAAGCCAAGAAGTGACGAAAGCCTTTTTTCGTCTAAGGCAGAAAAAAACGCTTTTGTCTTTTTCATCATCTGCATTGTATTCACCATTTTGATATTGATTATGACTTCGTTGTAATATAAATTCTTGAAAATGAAAAAAGTAGTATTGTTATTGTTTGTAATGTTTGGTATAGTGATAGCATCATTGGCGCAAAATAAGGTCTATGCAGAGATTGTCGGCAATGAGTATTCTAGCCTTACTGTCAGCGTGGAATTTGGAAAGAACAGCAAGCGTTTTGCCTATATGCTCAAAGATGGGAACGGCAAGACGATGCATTTTAGTACGATGGTTGATGCTATGAACCATTTGGCCAAGTTCGGCTGGGAGTTGGAGAACACTTATGTCAATGTTGATGGCGATTTGGATCGTGTAGCCTCTGAATATCATTGGATTATATCGAAGAAAGAGGAATTAGAGGATGTTGAGCAGAAACTTCCACAATGACATTTTTCTGTTCTTTGAACAAATTCTTGAATTGTTGTATTTTTGTAAAAACTCGTAATTATGGCAGCACAAACACGATTGAATTATGAGAATCTTTCAGAACTTGTATTTGATAAAGATGTTGGGAAAGGCATCATTTACAAAGAAACAAAGAGTATAGATAAAGAATGGAAAGAAAGGAAAGTGTTGGAATTCAATACTTTTGAAATAAAATTTCATTCTTTTATGAGTACGTTAAAGTCACTATTATTGTTGCTGATGGTGGACGAAAATGCTACACGAGAGTTTTATGAAAAGTATCGATATGTTATTGATGAAGATACAGGTAAACCTTATATTGATGCAAGAACGGGCAAGAAAATATCTCTATTGAGTGAAAAAGAAGATTATTACTATATTCCTGAATATTCAAGAGGCTGGGTGATAGGTCGAATACAGAGCAATGGCAAAATAAAGTCATACACAAAATCTATCCAAACAAGTATTCGCGATTTGTTCGAAATAAAATCATTCAAGTTTCGCAAGTTCAAAAAAGATGAAATAATGATGAAAAAAAGAGCACAGG
>CAMHRP010000108.1:0-3844 GCA_946187645.1 uncultured Bacteroidales bacterium
AGATGGTTTGCGAACACCTCCAAGCCAATCACCTGCGTTCAAGTGTCGCTGGTTCCGGCGATGTCATTATCAAGGATGGTAAGGTGAAAAAAGCGAACCTTACTGTGGCGGGTTCGGGCTCCATTGAGGCACGCTGCCAGATGGAATCGATGGACTACAGCGTTGCTGGCACGGGTAGTATCTCATACCCAGGCGATGTCAAGGCGGTAGGCACCGTAGTAGGCGGCAAGATCAATAAAATCTGGGGAACAGAAAACAACAAGAAAAAAAGTTGTGATGAAAAACCATAATAAAACGAGAATCAACCAAACGCTTTTCGAAAAGTTGGTAAAGTTCTTCGGACTTGAAAAAGCGGAGAGAATATTCAAAATAATTGTTCGTTAAAAACAAAAACTCTAGACTGCTTCGTGCCTCGCAGTGACGCAAAGCGGCAGAAAAAAGTCCCGCGTCCCACGTCCCGAAGTCCCGCGTCAACAATTCAACAATCAACAATTCAACAATATGAGAATCTATAAAAAAGGCAAGACCTCCCTCGTGTCTTCCATCCTGAACATCTTGGGCTTGACGGCAGCCTTCGCCGCGCTCTACATCATCCTCGTGCAGGTGCACCACGACCTCACCTACAACAAGGCGCTTAAGGACAGCGACAGGATTTATTGCATGATGGTCGGCGACCGATTTGCTGACTATGGCGCCTCATGCTGGATTAACCGACCGATTTCTGAGGCGGTCATTGCGGCCTCGCCCGACGTGGAAGCGGGCGGCTGCGGCTATGTGGGCAAAAACTGCTCGACCGCCACCGTTTTGCTTGACGACGACCGTCAAATGAGTGTGAAAATCGGTGCCTTCAGCAATGGCGGCAAGGATGTTTTCGGCTTCGAACTCGTTGCGGGCAACTGGGACGACTGGATTAACGGCATCACCTACGCCGTTTCGGAATCGACGGCGCAACGGCTTGGCGTGGAAGTGGGCGACGTGGCCAAACTTCGGACGAACAGTTGGCAGGGACTGCAACTTGAAGACGCCGTCATCGTCGCCATTTACAAGGACATGCCCGCCAACAGCGACGGCACCACTTTCGATATGTTTTACAATATCGGCAATCGGGGTTTGGACAATTGGAGCGAATGGGGCTTCAACTATTTCGTGAAACTTCGCGAAGGCGCCGACCCGAAAGCGTTTGAAGAGGCCTCGAAACCTGCCATGAAGGACGCCTTTATGCGGCTGAACGGCATTGACCCGACATCGCTCAGCGAGGAGGAAAAGGCTCTGTGTGAGGAGTCGGTGGGTGGCACCAATCTCCAACTGATAAAACTCACCGATATGTATTTTGCCAAAAACATCAATGCGTCAGGAAAGACGGGTAACCGTACTACGACGATGACCTTACTCGCCATTGCTATTGCGGTCATCGTCATCGCGTTCATCAACTACATCAACTTCTTCTTCGCTATGGTGCCTATGCGATTAAAGAGCGTCAACACGCGCAAGATATTAGGCAGCAGTCGTTTCCAATTGGTGATGTCGTTTGTCGGCGAGTCGGTGACGATGGTCATTATCGCCTTGGCGTTGGCCGTGGCCGTGGTCACGCTGTTCAGGCAGTCCACCTTGGCCTCGCTCATCGATACATCGTTGTACTTCGGCCAAAACTGGGGCCTTGTCGCCTTGACCGTCGGCCTTGGGTTGTTTATTTCGGTGGCAGCCAGCATTTATCCCGCTTTGTTCGCCACCTCGTTCAATCCTGCCTTTGCCTTGAAAGGTACGCTCGGCACCACGCAAAAAGGCAAGGCTTTCCGCATTGGTTTGATTGGATTGCAGTTTACGGTATCTATCGTACTGATTATCTGCGCTATATTCATCCACGAGCAACGCCAGTTCATGCTCAACCGCGACATGGGTTTCGACCACGAGCAACTACTCACGCTGCAGACAACGGCTAAAATCGCCTACCTCGACCGTGAAACCTGTGAAAACCGCCTCAAGGCCGATGCCGCCATCAAGGATGTGGCTTGGGGCGATGGTGGGTTTGTCAAAGACGAACGCATGGGCTGGGGCAGAAAATACAAGGATGCCAATGTGAATTGGCAATGCTATCCAGTTTCTTGGAACTTCTTGGATTTCATGGGGATAGAAATCGTAGAAGGCCGCAGTTTCACCCCCGCCGACGAGCAATCGGAAAACGGTGTCTATATCTTGAACGAGACCGCCCAAAAAATGTATGACATCACGGTAGGCGACCAAATCCAAGGCCACACCGACGGCTTGGCCGAGGTTGCCGGCATCTGCAAGGACTTCAACTACTCGGCCTTGCGCAACGAGATTGGGCCGTTTGCCTTGTATGTCTTCGGCAAAAAACCGTGGCGGCCTTGCATGCAGCTTTTTGTCCGCACCGAGGCCGGCGTTGACATCCCCGAAGTGATGAAGCGCATCCAAAACACCCTGAACGAACTTGACCCGAGCATTGCCGCCGCCGATTTCGATGTGCAACTCTTCGACGAAACGCTTCAAAACCAATACAAAAAGGAGCAAAACCTCTCGAAATTGATTACTTTGTTCACGATTTTGGCCATCGTCATCTCGCTGATGGGTGTGTTCGGCTTGGTGATGTTCGAGACGGAGCACCGCCGCAAGGAAATCGGCATCCGTCGTGTGCATGGGGCAACGGTGGGGCAGATTTTGGCGATGTTTAACTCGCGCTTTGTAAAAGTTGTGCTTGTGTGCTTCGTCATTGCCGTGCCCGTGAGCATTGTCATCATGCGGCGTTATTTGGAGGGCTTCGCCTATCAGGTGCCGCTGCACGTTTGGGTGTTTGCCCTTGCGCTGTTGGCCGTCCTGGCTGTCACGATAGCGGTGGTCACCTTACGAAGCCTGCGGGCAGCAACGATGAATCCGGTGAAGTCGTTGAGGAGTGAATAATTTTAATCACAAAACCCACAAAACAATGCAAAACCTTAATCATTTCAGGTGCGGCGCTGCAACCGCCTTGCCGCCGGAAAGGAGTCAGTTGGCTACTTTCCTTGCAAAAAGTGTTTTGACGGTTTTGCGGGTTTTGTGACAAAAACAACAACATGTACTTGTCTATTTTTAGGAAGCAGTACGACTTTCGTTCAGAAAAGTGGGTTATGATCCAATTATTCGTTCAGAAAAACGGGTTATGTAGTTGTTTTTTCATTTGGAAAAGTGTATTTTTGCAGCGTTAATTCGTTTGAAAAGATGCTGGAATGATTCGTCGCTCTTATAACACAGAAGCAACGGGTTTGCCCATGGAAGGTAATGCCATAGAATCCGTCTTCAAAGTGTATATCACCGACATTGGCTTGCTTGTCACCATGCTTGGCGGTTCCACTCGAAATGACTTTATACAAGGGAACTTGGGCGGTTTCAAAGGGGCTATCTTTGAAAACTTGATGGCTGATACACTCCATAAAAAAGAGCAGAATCTGTACTACTACCGTAAGGAATCTGGCATGGAACTGGACTTTTTGGTTAGTTACAAGGGAGAATGTGTTCCCGTTGAGGTCAAAGCCAAGACAGCCAAAGCAAAAAGCCTTTCAACTGCACTGAAGCATCCTGAAAAGTACCATGTATACCATGCCGTAAAATTCGGCGATTTCAATATTGGTCGTGAAGGTCCATTGCTGACACTTCCGAATTATATGCAGTTTCTCTTGGATCTCGAACCCAAAGAAATCATCTTGGGACCTATTGACACCAATGGACTCAATCGCTTGGCAAAAGAATTATTGGAAAAATAGATTGTAAAGTTTCTTTACACCCACTGTAAAGAATCTTTACACTTTTACAAAAGCGAAAATCATATCTTGTTGATTCATATTGTTTTACA
>CAMHRP010000109.1:0-3833 GCA_946187645.1 uncultured Bacteroidales bacterium
CAACATATAAGTGCAGTATTTCCCCAACAGGTGCTCCATGGGCAGGTCGCCTTTCTGGTAGCGCTCGGCATCCAAAGCGAGTAGGCGTTCCCTGACCTTGGTCTTTCCATCGAGGACAGCGGTGAGAAAAAAGCCTCCTGCCTCCTCTTGTATGGCTATATCACTGAAACGTTTCATGATGTCATCCGTCGAGCCACCGTAATTGATGGAATAGCTGGGACGTTTGGCTCCTGGGATGTCTTCAATAAGGATATGCTTCTCCAACAAGTCTTGGATATCACGAATAGCAGTGTCTTTTGAGCATTTGCTCAAATTCGCCCATGTTTTGGAAGTGATTTTGGCTTCGTAACCGTCGAGGAAAAGATTAAGTGTATTGGTTTGACGCTCTGTCAAAGGAACGCTGGCGAAACGCATCCAGAAGAAACTCTTGTTGAGAACAGTGCTCACCGTGGCCGAAGCCTCACGGATGGCGGCCAAAAGGGTATGCAGATACCAAACGACCCACTCCGTGATGTCGCCGTCGCCGTGCTGCACCCGTTCCAGGATATCGTAATAGTGGTTCTTGTCGCGATTGATCTCCGATGAGATGTTGTAGAAGCGGAAACGGCTGTTGTCGCCACGGGCAAGGTACATGTCGCCAAGGATGCGCGCCAACCTGCCGTTGCCGTCCTCGAAGGGGTGGATGGAGACGAACCAAAGATGCACTATGGCCGAGCGTATGACGGGAGAGATAGGCTTGTCGGCATTATACCAGTCAATGAACTTGACCATTTCCTCTTCCACTCGGTCGGGAGAAGGTGCCATATAATGCACACGCTCGCGCCCCCATAGCCCTGAAACGACATGCTCTTCATGGGTACGGTACCGGCCCACCTCAATGGCGGCGCCTTCGCTAAAACCCGACGGGAAGAAAGCTGACTGCCATCCACAAAGCTTCTCCTTGGTAAGAGGCTGGTCGAAGTGCTCCATCGCATCGAGCATCACGGCCACCACGCCATCGACATAATGCGACGAAGGCGTAAACTTCATACCCTCAATTCCCAAACGGCGGGCTATGGACGAGCGCACCTCATCCACATTGAGCCTTATGCCTTCTATCTCGGAGGAATAGACCACATCTCTGGTCAAGTTCTCGGCCATGGCCTTCAGTTGGCTGTCGAAGCCCAAGTTACTCAATCGGCCAACCAGTTTCCCCTGTTCGCGACAGACTTCGTCCAAGGGCAATGCCACCGCTTCGGGCGACCAAAGGAAATCCGTCCAGTTCTCATGCTCGTGTATATACATGTTTCTGTGTTTTTGCGTCGTTATTTGGTCAATATCGTCGCATATTTTGCGGCAAAAATACAAATAAATTGTTGCAAACAAAGGAAAAAGAGGAGATTTTGTGACAACGATTCATTCTTCCTTCAACGCTATCACCAGACTCATCCCCTCATTTTTGCTTTTTGCAGAAAGCAATTTTTCCTGAATTCTGCTCATTACAGAAAGCAAAACATTCTACTTTACCCTCTCTGCAACACTTCTGTAATCCTTCTGCTGCAAATGGCCTGCACCACGCCGGAAACAATCAGCGAGAGGAGCAGGAAAGCCGCAAAGAACGACAACAGAGCCACCGTCAGCACAAGGGAAACGGGCACATGATAGGCAAAGCCTTGAAGCCAATGCAACGAAAAATAGACCGACAACGCTGTTGCGGCAATGACGGGCACAATGTACATCCGCAACCGGGTTTTCAGGTAATGCCCTTGCACCTCGCGGGTGCTGGCACCAAACACCTTGCGCACTGCCATATTGAGCGACTCCTGATGCAGATGATAGGAAACGACACCAAAGAAGCCGAACAATGCCAGCAGCATAGCCGCAAGGAAATACAACAACGATAAGTGCCCGACCTGACGCTCTTCGCGGTAAAGTTCCTTCTCGCCCAAAAACGAATAGGAAAAGACATCCGTATAATTGAACGGACGCACCACTTCTTGAATGTAAGCCAAGGTCTTTTGTCTATTTTCGGGCGCGATTTTCACCACGATATTCGGCTGTGCCTCTGGTGCATATTCCATGATAAGTGGTGAAACGGCGTTGCGCATATCGGAGAAATGGAAGTCCTTCACCACCCCGACGATTCTCCCTGAAGTCACGGTCAGTGTCAAGTCCTTGCCAATGGCATCCTCAGCGCTCCAGCCCATTGCCTTGATCGCCGCTTCGTTGACCACATATTGCCCATTCCCTTCGTACATCCCATCAAAATAATCATCCAAATTCAAGTCCTTGCTCAAATAGTCGCCTGCCACCAACTCCATCCCGACCATCTCTTGGAAATAGCCATCAGTATAAAGCACCTGAAATACAGCATCGTTTCCTTCCTCTCGCCCTTCCCAGTCCACGTCACGGATGAAACCATTAGGCTTGGAAAAGTCACCCATACAAAGGCCGACGCTGTAGATGTCGGGGTTTTTCATCAGTTCGTCACGAATGGGTCCAACTTTGTAGCAGGGCGTTACCAGACTGTTGAGTGACACAATGTTAGACATATCAACGCCTTTGTCGGAATGTCGCATAAAAGTGAGTTGCAACAGAATGACAACCGTAAACACGGCAGCAAGCGAAGAGAGGCCCACCTGAAACACCGAACTTGCATTGCTGATGCGGATGCCTTTCAAGTGGCGCATCTTGCCTTTCAGCACATCGGCAAAGGCCACACTGCGCAGGCAATATTGCCCGAAAAGGCTTGACGCCAAAGGCAACAGCACTAAAAGCGCAAGGCAGAAAAAGAGCAGCCATTTGTCGAAACGCAACTGCACGGGCACGCCTATCCACGACTGGAACGCAGGCAACAATGCCCATACCGCCAACAAGGAAAGCCCCATCGCTACAAGGGTGATGAGCAGGGTCTCCAATAGGTTACTCGAAAAAATCCTGAACTCGCTGCACCCAAACACCCGCTCGACGACCCTATTTTTGGTTTGCTGCACCGAATACGACACATCGAGCGTGGCGCAATTCACGATGGTGACCGCCACAATGAGCAGAATGCCAAAGATGATAATCCATACATACGAGGCATTGCCGTTACCCACACTTTCCGAGTCGTTGTAATCGGTGTGCAGGTGGATGTCGCGCAAAGGCTGGAATTCCAACCATTGCTGCTTATCGTACTTCTCCGTTTGGATGTTGGCCAAGCGTTTCATCTCTGCCTTGCTGAACAGCGCATTTTCCCTCAATTTGACGTAAATCGTCTGGTTTTCAGTGATATTGCGGTAAAGATTGAGTTGACGGCTATCCATCGGCATCACTACCTCGAAAGGCAGATGCGTGTTGGTTGGCACATCCACCACCAATGCAACAGTGTAAACGGTCTCTATGTGCATATAGGAACAGACCAAAGGCTGCCCTATGGCCGAGCCGTCATATAGTTTTTGCGCCATCTCTTTGGAAATTGCCACTTCGTTGGGTTTGAGAATGTGATGAGGTTCACCTTCCACTACGGGATAGGTAAACACATTGAAGAAATTGTCGCTGGTCGTCAAAGCCATCACCTCGAAAGATTCGTTGCGTTCCATATCTCTGACCGTGTTGGGATTCATGTTGGTATAGTGTGAAACCACGCTCACACATTCCTCCACCTGTGGCACGGCATCAGGCAAGTCATAGCGCAATTGGCAGACACCGCCGGTGTATCTTGTGCCCGTGGCCTTATCCACCGACACCAAGCGGTAAATTCTGTCGCCGTCCTCAACAAAACGGTCGTAGGAAAACTCGTGCAGCACCCATTGGAACAGCAAAGTGGCCGCCGTAATGCCAATCATCAAACAAAAAGTGTTGATGAGGAAATG
>CAMHRP010000110.1:0-3622 GCA_946187645.1 uncultured Bacteroidales bacterium
ACCGATAAGGACGCTGCCAACCTCGTTGAAATCACCTACGAAGGCAAAGGCCCCTATGGCATCCAATGCATGGTGGAATGTGCCACCGACAACACCACCCGCACCGTGGCCAATGTGAAGTCGTACTTCAACAAGTGCGGCGGATCATTCCTGCCTATCGGCTCGTTGGAGTTCATGTTCACCCGCAAGGCTGTCTTCGAGATTGAGATGCCCGCAGGCATGGACAAAGACGAACTGGAACTTGAGCTCATCGATTACGGCTTGGACGAAATCGTCACCGAGACCGACGAGGAAGAAGGCACCACCACGACCACCGTCTACACCGCCTGGACCGACTATGGCACCATGCACGACGCCCTTGAAGAGCGTAAAATCAACATCGTGAAAGCCAACCTGCAGCGTTTCCCCAACCAAACCGTCAGCTTCACCGACGAGCAGATGGTGGAAATCGAGAAATTCCTCGACAAACTCGATGAAGACGAAGACATCCAGGCAGTTTACACCAATATGGAATAACACCTATCATTAGGAAACAGCATCTTCGTGATGCTGTTTCCGATATTTTTATAAATAATCCTTTTTCTTGTCAAACAAAAAAGAAAAAGGATTATTTTTGCAAAAATTTAAACTTCATTTGAAATGAGTTGGAATGATACTTTAGAACAAAAACTTGCCGCTTTGTCAAGCGTAGAGTTCGATTATACAGAAACCACTGACATCCGCAGAACTTCTCAATTGGATCTTGGATGCACTGGCATCTTTACTGATGCAACGATTATCTATTTTGAAATCAAGAATATAACCTATCTCCTTAAGGAGAATGGGCGAAGAAAAACCGCTCAGGCTTACACCATGTACAACGAGGTACTTACAGCGCTTGCCGAGCAAACAGGAGGCCTCCTTAACTGCTTTTCCCCTACCGCATTTCTTCTCATTTATCCTGGAAAAGAAGAAAGTATTAAGCAGGCGGTCACTGCAGCACTGAAAGTCGTTTATGCATTGACTGAGACATACAAGCACTATTTCTCAAGCATCTCCAATGTAGAGTTTGCCATGGGTCTTGACCACGGACATATCATGGGCACCAAAGTGCTGTCCGACTATGGCACAGAAAACATCGCATGGTTCGGCTCATGCATCTATAAAGCCATACGTATCTGCAAGGAATGCGCTCGTCCTTTCTATGTCGGCGTTTCAGGTTCCATCTACCACAGCCTCGACGAAAGCCTCAGAACCACTACACGTCGTATCTTGGGCATCAAGAAGAGCGTGGAGATGTGGACTAAGGTCACCTACCAATATGAGAACGTGAAGAAGCATCTCTATCAAAGCAATCATAAAATTCCTATCATTGAGGAGAAATAAATTGCCATAATTGTACGTTTGTTTCCCAAAATCGCATAATTTTGCGATTGGAAACAATGATTCACCAAACTGATGAGATTACAGTTGAGGCAATTATTTCGTATCATATTGATTTTCATCATTACAACCGTCTCTTTCCAAGTCTTTGGACAAGAGCGGTATGTTTTTTTCACCCCTCGAATCGATTCCATCTGCCAAAACACCCTTGACTATATCCGCATCAGGCAATCACTTATCCTTCAGCAATACCAAGTCAATCAAGACATCGAGCAAATCGGGCGTACCATCGACATGTTGAACCAAAACAAGGATGAGTACTTGAGCGATTTGGAGACCATCAAGAACGAACTCGATGCCGTCAACCGTCACATCGACTCGCTTACCCCAAAGCGACCGGATGGTCCTCGTCCCAAAGAGAACATTATCGACATCCTAAACGAAAGATTCTCGTTCCATGGCAATTACGGATTAAACATCAACCAGTTGGCACTTTCCAACTGGGCAGCGGGTGGTGAAAATGCATGGACGGGCAAGGCTTTTGCCAATTTTGCATTGATTTATCACAAAAAGAGATTCGAGCAAAAACTCGTCGGAGCCTTCGCCTTTGGCATCTCACGCTTCGGCGACAAACGAATTGAAAAACAGGACGACAAAATCGACCTCACCTATTCACTTTCGCTCGACAGCAAAACCCAGTGGAACATTTCGGCTGTAGCCACTTTCAACACCCAGTTTGCCAATGGATACAAGTACCCCAATGACTCCACCATCATCTCCACTTTCTTCGCCCCCGCCTACCTCACTGTATCGGCTGGTTACTCATACAAGACCAAAGACGAGCATCTTCAGGTTTTCATGAGTCCCTTGGCCGGCAAGGTCACGTTTGTGATGAACCAAGAATTGGCCGACAAGGGTGCTTTCGGCGTCAAAAAAGGCTACTACAATCAGGATAGCATTTGGATTCCTGGCGAGAACATCGCCCCCGCCATCGGAATCAACGTCATCATCAACTACAAGCAGCCCATCAGCAAAAGCATCAACTACACCACAATGCTCAACACCTTCTACAATTATCTTGAGCGCCGCGATGACGATAGGCTACGCCTCGACGTGAATTGGGAGAACACTATCCACTTCACCATTACCAAATTCTTGTCGACCATACTCTTCGTCCATCTGAAATACGACCACAACACCACCTTCCCCAAATACGAGGAGATTGAAGGCGTACAAACCGTAGTCGACAATGTGCCAAAGCTCCAATTCAAGGAGTCGATAGGGATTGCGTTTTTACACAAGTTTTAAACCAATTGAAAATGAATATATTAGTCACAGGATGTAAAGGCCAATTAGGGACTGAGCTACAGAAAATAGCCGCAAGCGATACAATCCATCATTGGCTTTTCACCGATGTCGACACCCTGGACATCTGCGACAAAGCCGCGGTTGAGAAGTGCTTCGAGACAAACCGCATAGAAGCCTGCATCAATTGTGCCGCCTATACTGCCGTCGACAAAGCCGAAGATGAACCAGAACTGGCTACACTCATTAACAGTTTCGCACCCAAAGTGTTGGCTGACACCTGCAAAAGACATAATGCGCTGCTGATTCACATTTCCACCGACTATGTCTTTGGCGGCGAAGCCAACGAACCTTATATGGTGGACGACCCCATCAACCCGCAATCGGTGTACGGTAGCACTAAGGCTGAAGGCGAGCGCCTCATCCGCGAGAGCGACTGCAACTACATGATTGTGCGCACGGCATGGCTCTACTCCTCAGTAGGCAAAAACTTCGTGAAGACCATGCTCATGCTGGGTGACACCAAAGAAGAAATCAATGTGGTGGCCGATCAAAAAGGTTGCCCCACTTGGGCACACGACTTAGCCGTTGCCTTGATGGTGTTGCTCAACAAAAACGGCAAGAAAGAAGTCCACGAGACCTTCCACTTCACCAACGAAGGGCAGACTACATGGTACGACTTCGCCGTGGCCATTATGGAGATCGGTGGAAAAACTTGTAAGGTAAACCCGATAACGACAGACCAATATCCCACCAAAGCGAAACGGCCAGCATACAGTGTGTTGGATTTGAGCAAGATCAAGGAGTATGCAGGGATTGAGATACCAGATTGGCGGGAGAGCTTGGAAAAATGCATAGAAGAACTCAAGCACAGCCCCGTAGGGGCGACAGGACATTAAGCAGGCGACGTGAGTCCCTGCCAGGCGACGTGAGTCCCTGCCAGGCGACGTGAGTC
>CAMHRP010000111.1:0-3213 GCA_946187645.1 uncultured Bacteroidales bacterium
GTCTTCTTGATGGCGCTCGATGCGGCTCCCGCGTTCACGAAGTCCGCTTCATATACTTGGTATTCTAAGTGCATGGCGTTCGATTTTGGTTAGACATCAGAAAATGGGTAGCATACCCGCCTTGAAGAGCAGTCCGCAGGCCTTGAACATGGAGAAGTCGCTTTCCATGACCACCATGCCTTCGTCCTCGGCCTCTTCGATCATCTCCTCGGTGGCTTTCTTGCGCCTCACGAGGACAATGATGTCGAGGTTGCCCATCTCGCAGGTACGGATGGTTTGCATATTGCATAATCCCGTCAGAATCACGGGGTTGTAGTCGCCGAGGGTGAGCACATCGCTCATCAAGTCGGAGGCGAAGGCGGTTTCGTGGTCTTCGTCCAAACGGTCTTCGCCGCAACGCACCTTGGCGTTCAAAAGTTCAGATATTTCTCTGAGTTTCATTGTATTGTTGAATTGTTGTATTGTTTAATCATTGAACTGTTGATTCGTGACTTCGTTACTCGTGACTCGGGACTAAAGTCCCTGAGCCAGTCGAAGGGCCGCTTTCTATCACCGCGAGGTGTCGCGAGCAATGCGCGGCAAAGCAGTCCAGATAATCAGTTTAATTGCACAAAAATAGGTCTTTTTTTGATAGTAAGGAAAAAAATCCCGGCTTTTGTCAGAAAAAATCTCCAAATCCGCTTGCTTTTCCGATTTCTTTGTATCTTTGCGGCGGTTCTTAGGCGGAATCTGTGCCGCCAACATAAAGGAACACGAAGCGTTATGCTCGTCTTGCGAATGGAAACGTGAGAAACTTCTATGATAAGCAAGAGAAGCGTAATAGTTCGCGCATAGATAAGCGTGGACTGATTGCGATTTCTGCTTATCAGGGTAATTCTCACGACCTCCATTCTAAGAAGTGGTATATCAGTGCCACGCTTCTTTTTGTGAAACCCGTCCGTAGTGGCACCAAAGGACATAATTGGTACATTATTTGTCTTTTTTAAAGAATCTAATTCATTTCATTCAAACCAATCTTTAAAAGTTGCGCCCGTCACAAATTAGGGTCAGAAACATGAAAAAATGTACTTTACTTGCAGCGTGCATGGCTTTTTTCCTACAAATGGCTGCACAATCAAACCTTGGATTCGAAAACTGGAATGGGGCAGACCCAGCAAGCTGGACGACATCCAACGAACTGTCGATGGATGGCGGAGGCATCCAAACCGTTTTCAGGGAGACATCCAATCCCGGACAGGGAAATTCCTCGCTCAAGCTCGTAACAGGCAGTTGCCCGGAATGTCCCAATTTCGGCTTAGGCTTTATGACTTTGCCGTTCCCTGACCCGATTGGTGGTTTCGTTGAATTGGGCGAAATCGGCGACGAGGGCATTCCTTACACTAAACGTCCCATTTCGGTCGATTTTATGTATAAATCGAACCCCATGCCCAATGACGCTTGCGGCTTTTATGTCGAACTCACCCGCTACAACTCCCAAACGGAAGAAGATGAAATCGTTGGTGAATGTTACTTCGAAACGAGTGCAACGGTTGATGAATGGACAAACATCAATATCCCATTTGTGTATGCTTCCGAATTGCAACCCGAAAAGATGAACATCTTCATCACCTCAAGCATCGGCTCTGTACCCGACTATTCAGCCATTTTCCCATGGATGCCGAGTCCTGGCTCATTGGGTCTACCGGTTCCTGTGGCTGGCAGTGAGTTTTATGTTGATGCCATAGTGTTCAACATGCCTTCGTGTGCCGATTTCAACATCACGGTCACGGCCAATTCCGAGGAAGGCACTGCTTCCGTCACTGCTATGGGCGGCACACCACCATACCAATATTTATGGAACACGCTTGAAACCACGCCGACCATCGAAAACCTGATTCCAGGACGCTATAGCGTTTTGGTCACCGATGCGAATGACTGCCAAAGGGTTGGCACATGCAACATCGTGCCCGAAGGATGTCGCCTTTCCATTTATGTTACAGGGACCAATTCGACTACCAATTCCATCTATTCCGGAACAGGATCGGCCACCGTACATGTTACGGACGGCAACCCGCCATACAATTACACATGGAATAATGGCGAAACGACAGCTACTATAAACAACCTGCCCATCGGCACCTATTCCGTATTAGTCGAAGAGGTCAACAACCCGATGTGTGTGATGTGGGGCTTTTATACTGTTTATGGGCCGAACGGTCCTAATGGTGTTGGTTCGGAGTTTACCCAAACGATCACCTTATGCCCGAATCCCACATCCGATTATGTCCAAATCGACGGTGATGTCAACATTGACGAGGTTTGTATTTACGACTTGTCAGGTAAGTTGGTCGGAAAACTTGTCGTCGACAACACTTGTGCAGAACTCAATGTCTCCAACTTACCGTCAGGCATTTATCTAATCAAATTGCATACGGAAAAAGGAGTTTTGGAAAAGAAAATCGTAAAGCAATAGGATGATTATTAGAAGGCGCGGCAAGCTTGTCGCGCCTTTCTTTGTCTTATTTCCTAAACACATCCTCACACCATCATAGTCATGTAAACCGGCAGCAGCAAGGTTTTTCAGTCGTCTTACAGGTCTTTCGTGTAAAAGATTGATTTTTAGCAAAAAAATACAAAAAAATATGCTGACCCCGAAATTTTTTCTTCAAAAATTCGAGCTGACCCCGAAATTTTTTCTTGTAAAATTCGAGTTACCCCCGAAATTTATCAATCATTATAATGTATTTCCTTCAAATTCTCCTCGATCATCTCCTTCAAATACTTCATGATGTTGACGTCGTTCATCGGCATGCCGTCAAGGGCTTCCTTGATTTCATCAGTATCGAAGACGAACTCGCCGTCGTCGGTGATGTGCTTGTAGATGAAATGGATGTCCTCGTGCGCAGCGAACAGCATCACCAACGAGCCAGCCAGGTCGCCCATCGGGGGACGGTCGATGTGGTTGTGCTGGAACCAGAAATTGAGCACCGTGCCTTTGCCGACCTCGCTTTCAATCTTCATGCCGCCGCCGGCATTCTCGGTGTTCATCTTGATTAAAGGCAAACCAAGACCGACTTTTCGCGTGGTGCGCGAAGTGGTCCAGGGGTCGGTCACCTTGGCCAAAAACTCGGGGGTCATGCCCTTGCCGTTGTCCTTGATGGTGAAGGCATATATGTTGTCTTTTAAACTGTCACGGATGGTCAGTTCGACGAGGGTGGAGTTGGCCGCCGTCGA
>CAMHRP010000112.1:0-2969 GCA_946187645.1 uncultured Bacteroidales bacterium
TATATTATGGCATCGCCTACGCGGCGTAGCTATTCAAAATTTAACGGACTATTGAAACAAGTAATAACAATTAAAATCACAAGAAAATGAAAAAAGTAACAAAATTTTTCATGGTGGCCTTGTTGGCTGGGATGTACGTCTTCGGTAATGCACAAAGAAAATATGAATGGGAAAAACCAGTACAGCCTTCAGAAACAGAAATAGGCATAATCAATCATACAGTAGACGGAGGATACTTTCGGGTTACTCATGATAATCCAATGATAGATAAAGTAATTATCTACACTAAAGAGCAATTGTATGAAAAGCTTTTGACGAAGGCTAAAAATGAATACGCCAATACTTACCCCAAATTTACTTTGAGAAACTTTAATTATGATCAAAGAAGCAAAGACATTACTACATATGGGTCTGGTAGTAATTATTCACCAGGGACAAGTTATACATATATAATGTCTGCATCAGTAGTGATTCCAGATGCAAAAAAAGGAGCAAATAGAAGTCTCTCTCAAGCTATAGACAAAGCTTTTCGAAATGTACGCCAAGATTCTAGAATAGCAATTGACCAAATCACTGTTTGGAGTGGAATCAACAAGGAAGATTATAAAGATCAATTGATTGATGTTTTAATAGACAAAGGTTATCGGGTTGTTGCAAAAGAATATCTTCAAAAGCTCTACCAAGAGCAACAAGATCAACTAAATAGCGGTCTATATAACCCAGATACTACGGTGGAAGGAAGCAAATTTTCAGCCGTAGGTTATTTCATCAATGTAAAAGTCACAGAAACTTCTATACGTGTACAAGTGGTTAACGTCAGCACGGGAGAATACGAAGGAAATGCAACAATAAACTTTTAAAATCAATTGAATATGAAAAGATTATTTGCTTTAGTAGTAGGCTTGTTGCTTTGCAGCGCAATGGCAATGGCTCAGGAAAATTTCAACACGGCCCAAAAACCGCCAAAACAAAAAGAGGTTGTTTTAAGCAGAAACAACCGCACAAGAAACGGCCATGATTCTTATCAGTATGCGTACAATGCCGCACTGAGGGAGGCACAACAAACCTATTCTGGCAAGAATGTTGGCATCCGTAGTCTTACGAAAGGAGAAGCTACATTCAATTCTAATGGTTCGGTGGTTTATTATTACAACTACACCGTGGTGGAACTGCCAGATGCAGTAATGCAAAAGATCTATGAAGCCATCGGAAAAGCTACTCGCGAAATCGATGAGGGCAATCGTTTTGCTTTAGACAGACTCAACATTCTGGACGAGCAAACCGACAGACAGTTGGCAAAAAGCAACATCGTTGATTATCTTATCGGCAGAGGATACAAAGTTGTTGCGAAAGAGTATCTTCTAAAGCTCAAAGAGGAAATTGATGGTCAAGGAAGCGGACTGTACAATCCAAGCACAACCGTAAAGCCCAATAACTTTTCTGCCGTGGGTTATTTCATTAGTGTTAGGGTTGATTATAGCTATGTCCAAGTGGAAGTCGTCAATGTCAGTACTGGCGAGTTTGAGGGAAATGTTACGGTGAATCTTTAAAGTCGTCAGATTTCATTGAATGTCAAAGGCTTCGTCGGATTGGCGGAGCCTTTTTTCTCTCTAATAACCAATCCGATAATACCCCAGCACCACCTTGAAGTTGTCTTGCGCGGTCAAGCAAGTATCGCGCAAATAGCCGTTGATTTTGCCCCAATTCTGGATGCCACGGTAATAGAACAGGCGCAAATCATCAGTAATGATGAATGGCACAATGCCTGCCTGAAGGCATTGCCAAAACAACAACAGCCTCCCAACACGCCCGTTGCCGTCTTGGAAAGGATGGATGCGTTCGAAGCATACATGGAAGTCCAGCAAATCGTCAAACCTAACCTGCTTTTGGGAGTTGTAATTGGCAAGCAACAATTTCATTCGGCGGTGAACTTCTTCGGGCTGGGCGGTTTCTTCTTCTCCCACGGCATTGGCAAGACGTTTGTAATCGCCAACGGCAAACCATGACTTGCGGCTGTCGGAAGTGTTGGTTTTCAAAATGAGGTGCAACTGCTTGATGTGCGTTTCAGTGATTCTTTCCGTGGCATGGTCGATAACATAATCGATGCAACGGAAATGGTTGACAGTCTCCATGATGTCGTCGATGCGCGTGTTCTCCGTTGTGATGCCAAGGGTGTTGGTCTCAAAGATGTAACGCGTCTGTTCCTTGGTCAATCGGCTGCCTTCGATGTGGTTGGAGTTGTAAGTCAGGTCTATCTGTATTCGATGATAAATCCCGCCTTTCATCTTGGCCTCCTTTTGTTCGCGCAAGGCGGTGAGCAACGGCGACACCTTTTTTTTACTGCGTTTGGGCAAGGTGGCCTCGGCAGGAATGTTCCATGTTTTACCCGTGAGGAAAGCCCCTTCGATTTTGCCCTTGGCGCAATAGTTACGGACGGTGCGCTCGCTGATGCCGTATTTTTCGGCAAATTGACTGACTGAAATGTACTCCATCTATCGGCATGTTTTTATTGAAAACCGCTGCAAAGATAGTGATTTTTGCCGATATCGGCAAGTTTTTCAATTAAAACAGTTTCCTTAGTGAATATAACATTTCTTCACTTGGGCCATTGGAATTTCATTTTCTGCCACAGTCATCAAGTCTCTGTCAAGAATCACGAAATCAGCGTCTTTCCCCACTTCTATACTCCCTTTGCGGCCTTCGAGGAAACACCCTTTGGCCACCCAAATCGTGATGGAACGCAAGGCTTGTTCGCGGGTGAGGGCGTTCTCCATTTGGAAACCCTCAGCAGGCGTGCCGTCCAAGTGCTTGCGGGCCACGGCGGCATAGAAGGTATAGATGGGGCTGATGTCCTCAATGGGGAAGTCGGTGCCGTTGATGACCCAGCTGTTTTGCTGTAGCAGTTGTTGGTAAGCGTAAGCATTCTTGATGCGCTCGCCAAGGCGTTCACCAGCCCAGTCCATGTCGGA
>CAMHRP010000113.1:0-2712 GCA_946187645.1 uncultured Bacteroidales bacterium
AACAGCAATAATACCAAAACGCCTGCGTTAACCCAATACGATTATAAATGACAAAAACCACAAACGAAAAAAACATTTACCAATCATGAGAAAAAGCGTTTTCATTTTGGCTTTCATGCTGACATGCTGCATGGGCCTTGCACAACAACCAGAAACAAAGCAAGAATTCCCTTACATTCGCAACCAGATCAACGTGAACATTGGAAGAATCAAGGATACCCAAGGGATGATGAACCACGAGTTCTTTTTCGGCTATATGTCCTCGGAAGTGATGTATGGCATCAACGACTGGCTTGAAACAGGGGTGTTCTGCTCATGCCTCAGACTGAGGTCAGGCGAAATCAACAACAATCAAGGGAGGCTGTACTATCCTCTTGTCCTCAATTATGGCTTGGCTGCAAAAGCCCACCTTTTCCCTGCCATCATCAATCCTTCATTTTCTTGGGCGGATTTGTACGCTTCTGCCCAAATCGGCACCTTCGCCAACACCACAGGCGGAGACCCCGAAAGGAAGTTTTCCTGTTTCAAGGGCATTAGTTTGAGAGGAATGCTGGGTGCAGGTGTCAATTTCAGCCGTCATTTCGGCCTTTTCTATGAATTTGGTTATTGCACGTATGAGCGCTTCAACCATCGCATAGGTATCAATGTCCGCTTTGGCGGGCCGAAGAAATGGCAACGGTAATCTTTTGTAAGGCTGTCACATCGTCCTTTGACAAGCTCAGGAACCATGGCAGGCGCGGGAAAAACAATTTCAAGCGGCTGCCGTGGTACGACAGCCCTACAGACAATAAATCAACATTTTAACATGAAAAATTCATTCATCCTTTTCCTTTTTGCTGCGCTTGTCCTCAGTGGCTGCCGCAAACAGGTCAGCGACTACGAACGCCCCAGTTTTGACCCGCAACCCTCTTTGAACGCCGTGCTTCAGGAAGACCAACCCGTGTGGGCGCTGGTCACTTTTGCACAATGTCTTGACTCAGTGCATCCCTCGCCCTGTACCAATGCAGAAGTTCTGCTTTATGTGGATGGACTTTTTGCTGAAAAACTGCAACATAGCGGTGATGGCCTTTATATGGGTGAAACCACCGCCGAGGCTTTGCACGAATATGCCTGCAAGGTGGTCGTCCCTGGCTTCGACACGCTCTTTGCTCAGACCAAAATGCCCGAGAAACCCGTGGTGACTGGTGTGGAGATCATGGATAATGCCACCGTTGACGACGAAGGCCGTCCTTGTCCTGCCATTCTGGTCACTTTCAGAACTGACCCCAACCAAAACTTATATTACAAGTCCAACATTTACGCTAGTTTTAGAAACGATTTCTATGATGCTGAGACCCATGCACACCTTGGCTACTCCACGGCACAAGGCAACATGAGTTCGTCCATCAATACAGATGACCCTGTACTACTCAACGAAGGTTCTGATGCCCTGCTGTTCAGCAACGAAATCATCAACGACACCACTTATACCCTTAAAGTGAATGCTTATTTCAGTACTTTGGGATGGAGTAGCGAGCACTATGGTGGCATCAAAGAGACAACGGGCGAGGTGGTGGTCAGGATGCATGGCCTTTCGGAATCGGCTTATCATTACATGAAAAGCCAAAACGCCTTCGAGGAACCCGATGCCTATTCCAACCTTTTCCTAGGCGTCATAAGCCCCGTTAACCTTTACAGCAATGTGGAAAACGGTCGCGGTGTGTTTGCCGCCATCGCCCCCATGACCTGCGACACCATTCTCATCAACCAAGTAAACTGACGCACCATGAAAAGATTATTTCTCCTGTTAGGTCTTTTGGTTTCTCTTTTTGCCCAAGCCCAACAAACTCATATCTCTGGTTTCGTCAGCGATGCCAACGACGGCGAGCGCATCATCGGGGCCAATGTCTTTCTGCAAGACCTCTCCAAAGGCGTGGCCACCGACCAAAAGGGTTATTTCAATCTTGCCGTGGAGCTGCCTGCCACAGTTTGCATCTCGTGCATAGGCTACGAAGAAAAATGCATTAAGGTGGACCATGCCGACCAGCCTTTGCAAATCCGTTTGAAGCCCTTGACTGAGACTTTGCAATCTGTGGAAGTAAGTGCCTCTCGCATTGAGCGAAGAACAAGCTTCAACACCTTGACTCTCAATGCCAAGAGCATTGACCAACTGCCCACCCTCGGCAGTCGCCCCGATATCATCAAGGCGGCACAACAGTTACCCGGCATTGAGGCGGCCACTGAAGCCTCCAGCCTGATGATCGTGCGCGGTGGCAATCCGGGTGAGAACCTTTACATGCTCGACAACGTGCCGCTCATCTATGTCAACCACTTGGGCGGTTTCATGTCGGTGTTTAACTCCGAGATGATCAACACCATGGACATCTACAAAGGAGGCTTCCCTGCACGCTATGGCGGTAAGCTTTCCTCCATCGTTGACCTCACCACCAAGAAAGGCGACCCCACGCGGCTGAAAGGCTCGCTCAGCGCAGGGCTCACCGACTTGGCCTTTGCCGTGGAAGGTCCTGGCGGACTGAAAAACTCCAGCTTCATCGTTACAGGCCGCAAGACCTTGACGGAAGCACTGCTATACATTGCGAGCCAAATCAGTAAAGGACAGGGCGGACAGGACTACAATATGGCCTACGGCTTCCATGACATCAACGCCAAATACACCTGGTCGCCCGATGCCAAAAACAGCTTCTCCTTCAACCTTTACGAAGGCGACGACTA
>CAMHRP010000114.1:0-2602 GCA_946187645.1 uncultured Bacteroidales bacterium
CATCGAGGACAAGTGTTCCCCTCTATTTTGAATTTTAGCGGACAGCAATAATTTTCTTCAGTTGTTACAAATTATGCAATAACAGTCCCTGATGCAGAATAGTGGTATTTTCCAAAATGGAAACAACCACTCTAATGGAATTGTCAGTTGCCGAGAAAAACTCAGTAACTGCCGTTGATGGAATATCTATCCAATCGCCATTTCAATTCTCTGGGCAAACCTCTCTTGTTCAGATTTCGGGATTTGGCATTGATTTGCCGTGATTCTCCAATTCGTTATTCCTTGCTTTACTTCTCGGATAATGGTTTCAGCTTCTTTTTGGTCAATCATGTAATCTTCGCAAGCATCAAAAAGAATGTCTAAAGAGGAGTCGTTTGTATTGGAAGAGATCAACAAACTTTGTGTCGTCATATTAGTTGGGTTCAGGTCGTAGGCGGGCGACAGTTGCCAACCTTTTTTACCTAAAAGGAATCCGTGGTTCCTGAAATGATCGTCATGGTTGCCAATGCAAATGTTGAATACCACACGGCGGTACAGTTCTTTCAGCGTGGCACTTGTGTCAGCCACTCCTGTGGGGCCAATGATGACATCCACAATGTCCAGGTAACCGTGTCCTGTGGAAGCGTTGTCACCGTCTTTGAGGTTGGCTAAAGTCAAGGCAGAAGCGAAATGCCGACGACCATTGTCAGTTCGATCAAACCGACGTGACAACAACGTGTGATATTTTACGCCGTCAAGTTTCAACAAACGGGTTTCGGCAGTATTGATGCCAACTTTTCTGGCCATCACATGTGCAAAGTGCTCCCAAAGGGCAACGTCGTAGTCGTCAGAAACCGATGGAATCTTGGCGATACACAAATGGCCATTTTCATCCATAACATTGGCTTTGGGTCGAGCACCTCCCAACGATGAACCCTGGTGGAACAGGTTATCAAGCCATTCTTCACGCATGGGCCGTCCTGATTGCTCATTTCTTTCATATTCATTTGCCATGAAAACGAATTCACGGAGACTGGTCAATGGTGGTATGCGCATTTCATTCTCTGATACACCCACGAAAGCATTATCATGCATGAAACGAAAAGCACCCATCCGTGAAAAGTCATCCAATTGGGTCAAGTAATCATAGTCGGTAAAAGCCTTTGGGATGCGTTTTTCTTGTTCGGCTTTGATTCTCTCACGCTTGTCAATCAGCCTTTTGCCCCAACGGTCGGGCATGGCATCACCAAAACAGCCGAAAATCTCGCCTGATTTGTATTGTTCGCCCGAGAAGTTCATCAAGTCTCCACTTAAAAGGATAGAACGATTCGAGCGTAGCCATTCCGCGTCGAAAGAAAAACCGTATGAAGGCGTTCCTCTAAGCATTTCATGACTTAATGTGCCAACCAAAACAGGGGCATCAAGCCAGTCGAAATCCGCATATACTTGAAGCCTTTCCATCATTCCGTCTTTTTTGAAGCCCTTTGGCGCTGCTTCAAGTCTAAGTCTTGCAGGTTTCGCCCGATTTCATCTTTTTGTGCCAACAAGAGAATGTCTTCGTCCAACTGCAAGGCATACAAAACGCGCAAATAAATCCCTATAGCTACGGTGGGCGCACCTTTCTCGACGCGCATCACCGAAAGTTGGGAACATGTGGCGCGCTCAGCCACCTGTGCAATGCTCAGGTCACGCCTCAATCGTGCCAATTTAATTTGTTCCCCAACGATGGAGAGGTTTTTGGCGAGTTTCCTAGGAAGCAGGGTTCCTTTTGTCGATTTTGTCATAATAAACTATCATTTGAGACTGCAAAAATAGGAAATTATTGCATTATATGATAGTTTATGAAGAAAATTTACATCTTATCCATCTCTGAGTCATCCTCAATCCTCAAATTCTCAATGATGAACTTCTGGCGTTCCATGGTGTTTTTGCCCATATAATAATCCAGCAGCTCCTTGATGCCGAAGTCGTAGCGAAGGATGACAGGCTCAAGCCTCATGTTGGGGCCGATGAAGCCACGGAACTCGTCGGGCGAAATTTCGCCCAAACCTTTGAATCGCGTGATTTCAGCCTGCTTGCCGCATTTCTCCTTGGCGGTGATGCGCTCCTCGTCGGTGTAGCAATAATAGGTCTCCTTTTTGTTGCGCACGCGGAAAAGCGGGGTTTGCAGGATGTAGACATGGCCGTTGCGCACGAGGTCGGGGTAGAATTGGAGGAAGAAGGTGAGCATCAGCAGGCGGATGTGCATTCCGTCCACATCGGCATCGGTGGCGATGACGATGTTGTTGTAGCGCAAATTCTCGATGTCCTCGTCGATGTTCAGGGCGGCTTGCAGGAGGTTGAACTCCTCGTTCTCGTAGCACACTTTCTTGGTCATTCCCAAGCAGTTGAGCGGCTTGCCACGCAGGCTGAACACGGCCTGGGTCTGCACGTCGCGGCTCTTAGTGATGCTTCCCGAGGCGGAGTCGCCCTCGGTAATGAAGATGGTGCTTTCAAGGCGCTTTTCGTGGTTGGTGTTGAGGTGGATGCGGCAGTCACGGAGCTTGCGGTTGTTCAGGCTGACCTTCTTGGCGCTCTCGCGGGCGGCTTTCTTGATGCCGGCAATCTCCTTGCGTTCCTTCTC